>JBFKQC010000074.1:0-18778 GCA_041627895.1 Rhodobacter sp. | reverse complement strand
GCCGGAAGTTCCTGCGCCGCCGGCGGAACGGCCCGCGCCCGCGCCCGAAGTGCCGGCCGCGCCTGCCGAGGTGCCCGAGGCGCCCCCGGCGGAGCTGCCCGCCGATCTGCCCACGGATATGCCCGGTGACATGCCGGGCTTTCTCGGGCGCTTGCTGCGGCGGGGCCAGCCGAAGACGGTGGTGCGCAGGGTGCTCGACGACGCCATGCTGGAAAGCCTCGAGGACCTGCTGATCACGGCCGACATGGGCGTCGACACCGCGCTGCGCGTCACCGCGAACATGGCCGAGGGGCGGTTCGGCAAGAAGCTGTCGGCGGACGAGATCAAGGCGCTTCTGGCCGCCGAGATCGCCCGGATCATGGAGCCCGTGGCGAAACCGCTGCCGATCTTTCCGAAGAAACCGCAGGTGGTTCTGGTCGTGGGCGTCAACGGGTCCGGCAAGACCACGACGATCGGCAAGCTCGCCAGCCAGTTCCGCGCCGCGGGCAAGTCGGTGATCATCGCCGCGGGCGACACGTTCCGCGCCGCCGCGGTCGAGCAGCTGCAGATCTGGGGCCAGCGCGCCGGGGTGCCGGTGCTGACCGCGCCGGAAGGGTCCGACCCGGCCTCGCTGGCCTTCGACGCGATGGCCAGGGCCGAGGCCGAGGGCGCCGATCTGCTGATGATCGACACCGCCGGCCGGCTGCAGAACCGGCAGGACCTGATGCAGGAGCTTGCCAAGATCGTCCGGGTGATCCGCAAGCGCGACGAGACCGCGCCGCACAACACGCTGCTGGTGCTGGATGCCACCACCGGGCAGAACGCGCTGAACCAGGTGGAGATCTTCCGGAAGATCGCGGATGTCTCGGGGCTGGTGATGACCAAGCTCGACGGCACCGCCAAGGGCGGCGTGCTGGTGGCGCTGGCCGACCGCTTCGGGCTGCCGATCCACGCGATCGGGGTGGGCGAGCAGATCGACGATCTGGCGCCCTTCGACCCCGAGGATTTCGCCAAGGCGCTGACCGGAAGCGAGGCGGCATGAGGATTTTGCCGGGCATTCTGGCGGCAATGACCGCGGCACCGGCATTGGCGCAAAGCTGTGCCGAGGAACGCGACATGGCGCTGGCGCTGATCGAGGGCGCGGGGATGGCGTTGAGTGAGGCGGGCGCGCTGACCGAGACCGATACCGGCTGCCGGCTGACCGGCGTGGCGTTCAACGACGGGACCTATCTGCATTTCCGGGTCGGGCGGGTCGACTGGGCGGTCGACGGGCTGGCGGCGCTGCGGGCCGGGGACGGATCGGCCGTGCTGGCGGCCGACATCGCCGTCACGGATGCGCGGTTCTTTCCGCAGCCGCCGGACGACTGGTTCGCCTGGATGATGGAGGTGCAGAACCGCCGCAACCTGATCGGCGGACGGCTGCGCGCACGGATGGACGTGGCGGCCGAAGTGATCGAGATCGAGGAGTTCAGCGTCGATTTTCCGGGCCGCAACGGGGTGTCGCTGGCCACGCGGGCCGAGGGCGGGCTGGGCTTTGGCATGACGTCGGGCGGGTTCGACGCGATGCGGTTGCGCCGCTTCGAATTGCAGGTCGAGAACGAGGGCTATCTGGATGGCATGTACCTGGGCATTCTGACCGAACGGCTGCGCCGCCGCGGCGACGACCCCAAGGCGGTCGAAGCGGCGCTGAAGGCCGAGATTCAGGGTCTCGTCCGGGCCCTGCCCGACGCGGTGTTCCCCGGCCCCACCCGCGACGCGCTTTTGCGGCTGGTCGCCGACGGGCCGGCGCCCTGGGGGCGGCTGACGTTGTCGTTGGAGGCCGGCGAGGGGCTGTCGCTGAACCGCTTCCTCGACGCGGAGTTGGCCGCCGATCCGTTCTCGCCCCAGGCGCTGGCCGCCGCGATGGCGGGGACGACGGTCACCATCGGCTACGAGCCCTGGGGCGCGCGTGAGTGATGCGATATCCGGGGTGTCGGCGTTGTACGGACACGCCCATTTCGTGCGAACGCTCCGTTAACCTTTTCAAAGCTATTTCCCCCGACCTCCCACCCCTATCATCCAGGCGATTCGGTGAAGATTTCGTGAGCACGGCCGGCGACGTGCCGTGCGGACCGGGCCGATACGGGTGCAGAAGGCCGCCGCCAGGGTGAGCGCCTGGCTGACATCTCTCGAGGGCACGCCGGCCGGGCATGACCTGGCGCTGGCGCTGGCGCTTCTGGCGGCGTTCCTGCACGCGGTCTTCGGCGCGCTGCAGAAGGGGCGGTTTGACCCCTGGCTGACCCGCGGCGCGATCGACATCTGCTATGCCGCCATCGCGCTGCCCTTCGCGCTGTTCGCGGTGCCCTGGCCCGAGCCGCATCTGTGGCCGATCCTCGCCGGCGCCTTCGCGATCCACACCGGGTACAAGATCGCCCAGGCCTTCGCCTATTCCAATGGCGCCTATACCGTGGTCTACCCGGTGGTGCGCGGCACCGGGCCGCTGGTGACCGTGATCGCCGCTGGGCTGGTGTTCGGCGAGCATTTCACGGCCACGCAATGGGCGGGCGTCGGCGTGCTGCTAGCGGGGATTTTCGGGCTGGCGGTCTACAACCTGGTCTTCCTGACCGCCGCGCGCGAGACGCTGCCCGCCGCGCTGGCGCTCGCGTTCCTGACCGGGCTGTTCGTCGCCGCCTACACCACCTACGACGCCTACGGCATCCGCGCCACCGCCGATCCCTTCACCTTCCTCGCCTGGTTCTTCTTCATCGACGGGCTGGCGATGCCGGCGGTGGCGCTCGTCCGCTGGCGGCGGATGGCCGACCCGCCCCTGCCGGGGCCGCTGATGGCGCGCGGGCTGATCGGTTCGGTGGTGGCGCTGTTCAGCTTCGGCGCGATCATGCTGGCCACCCGGATCGACAAGGTGGGCGAGGCGGCGGTGCTGCGCGAGACCTCGACGGTCTTCGCCGCGCTGATCGGCTGGGTGTTCCTGAAGGAAACCGTGGGGCCGCGGCGGCTGACGCTGATGGGCTTGATTGCGCTCGGCGCGGTCATAGTTGAGTTTGGCAGATAGAAAGCGAGTCGGAATGGCCGAAAAGCAGATATCCCAGGGGCTGAAGCTGGCGCTCGATCTCGGGCCGATCCTGGCGTTCTTCGCGGGCTACGTGCTGCTCAGGGAACGCACGTTTCAGATCGCGGGGACGGAATATTCCGGTTTCATCGTGGTCACGGCGCTGTTCATTCCGCTGCTGGCGTTTACCACCTGGCTGCTCTGGCGGCTGACGGGGAAGCTGTCGAAGATGCAGGCGATGACGCTGGTGCTGGTGGTGATCTTCGGCGGGCTCACGGTGTGGCTGAACGACGAGCGGTTCTTCAAGATGAAGCCGACGATGATCTACGGGCTTTTCGCGGGCATTCTCGGCTTCGGCCTGCTGCGCGGGCAGAGCTATCTGCAGCTTGTGATGGACGAGGTGCTGCCGATGACGCGGGCCGGCTGGATGATCCTGACCCGCCGCGTCACCGGGTTCTTTGCCGGGCTCGCCGTGCTGAACGAGGTGATCTGGCGCACGATGTCGACCGATGCCTGGGTGAACTTCAAGACGTTCGGGCTGACGGTGCTGGTGTTTGTGTTCTTCATGGCGCAGTCGCGGCTGTTCCAGACCCACGGGACGGAACGCGACGAGGCCTGAGCCGGGAAGGTCTGGCGCCGCCTTCGGCGTCGCGGTGACGCGTTGCGCGCGCAGGCGCACCGCCGGGTCGCCGTCCGCTCGGCAGAGCGCGGCGCCAGGGTCTGGCAGTCTCGTGGAATTCGTGGCCGGTCTTTGCACCAGATTGGCGGCGCCGCCGATGGACTTTCCGGGGGCTTGCACCCCGCGGTCCTGGCCCCGGGCGCTACCCCCAGGCCGAAAGCGATCTTGTCGGACCGTCCCCGCCGCGAAGGCGGCAGGGAACCGGATCGTCTGGTCGCGCGGGCGTCACCCCGCGCCGAAGCTTCGGGCAAGGGGTATAGACCGCCGAGGTTAACCGGTCGTGACGCGACCGTGCGATGCCCCGGCCGGGCGGCGCCGGGCCGGCGCGCTGCCCGGCAACCGGGGCAGGCGGGGACAAATCCGCGACCAGCGCGGTGCCGGGTCTGCCGGAACGAGCGCGCGGAGGGCGTCGAGCGGCAGCCTGTCGGGGCGGCGCAGGAACTCGCGGTAGAGCGGGAAGAGCCCCGGGCGCAGGTAGGGCGACCAGTGGCAGACCCGGCGGCTTGGCGCCGCGATCCGGTGCCCGATGCGGCCCAGCGCGTCGCGCGTCGCGGGGCAGTCGATCTGCAAATCGAGCCAGTTCGCTGCCTGTCCCAGCCCGGCGCCGAGCGCGCGGTCGCCCGGGCGGGGCCGGCGCACCAGCCATTCGACCAGCACGTCGAACAGGTCGTTCTCGCGCGTGGTGACATTGACGATTTCGGCCAGCCGGCCCGCGGGCGAGGCGAGCGCCCTGCGCGCGGTGCTCTGGTACTCGGCCGCCGCCAGCAGGACGGTCCGGCCGATCGCGGGAGCCTCCAGCGCCGCCATCGCCGCGAGTGCGACGCGCGCGCCGAGGCTGTGGCCGACGACGCAGACCGGGCCCCTGCGGTGCCGCCCAATCCGGCCGATCGCGTCGGCGAGCGCGCGGCCCGCCGCCCCGGCGCGCGACCAGGCGCCCCAGATCGTTCCGCGCGCCTCCCAGCCGAAGGCGATGCAAAGGCCCTCGGCCGGATCGGCGCGTCCGAAGCCCAGGTGCCGCGGCCAGGAAAGCGCCCTGCGGCAGCCCCTGTGCGGGGCGAGCGACAGGATGTGGCGGTGCGGATCGGCCGCGGCTGCGAAGGGCGAGAACCGGTAGCCGTGGACGATGACGATCACCGGCGCGGCAGCCGGCAGGCGCGCCAGCGCCGCGGCAAGCGCCGCGTCCAGCTCGCCCGGGCCGTGCAGGCCGGGCCGGTCGCCAAAGGCATTGATCTGAAGAAGCGGCATTCGCCCCAGTGCCCCCACAACATCTTGTGGCCGTCCCTTGGCACAGGCATACGGCAAAGACGTAAAGGACCGGTTACGGCACCGTGACGGTGTTGACCCCTGCGGCGGATGCCACTATCCAGATTGCGTGGCGATTTGTTCACCGGATTGCGGGCCACGTAAAACATGCCGCTAAAGAGGTCGAGGCGCTGATAACCCCCGACGCTCAACAGCGGTGGGGGTATTTTTTTGCGCGGACGGAGGCGCGGGATGGGACAGGATCTGAACACAAGGACAAAGCTCGTGCATGCCGGCATCCGGCGCAGCCAGTACGGCGAGGTGGCCGAGGCGATCTGGCTGACCCAGGGCTTCGTCTATGACAGCGCCGAGCAGGCCGAGGCGCGGTTCATCGAGGCCGGCGCGGACGAATTCATCTATGCCCGCTACGGCAACCCCACGGTGCGGATGTTCGAGGAGCGCATCGTCGCGCTGGAGGGCGCCGAGGACGGCTTTGCCACGGCAAGCGGCATGGCGGCGGTGAACGCCTCGCTGATGTCGCATCTGAAGGCGGGCGACCACGTGGTCAGCGCGCGGGCGCTTTTCGGATCTTGCCTTTATATCCTCGAAGAGGTGCTGATGCGGTTCGGCGTCGGGGTCACGTTCGTCGACGGCACCGATCTGGACCAGTGGCGCGCGGCGATACGGCCGGACACGAAGGCGGTGTTCCTCGAAGCGCTGTCGAACCCGACGCTGGAACTCATTGACATCAGGGCGGTTTCCGAGCTGGGCCACGCTGTCGGCGCCACCGTGATCGTCGACAACGTCTTTGCCACGCCGATCTATTCGCGCGCGTTCGAACTGGGCGCCGACGTGGTGGTCTACTCCACGACCAAGCATATCGACGGGCAGGGGCGCTGTCTGGGCGGCGTGGTGCTGGGACGCCGCGACTACATCCGCAAGACGCTGGAGCCCTACATCAAGCACACCGGGGGCGCGATGTCGCCGTTCAACGCCTGGGTGATGCTGAAGGGGATCGAGACGCTGGATTTGCGGGTGCGGGCGATGTCGGCCAGCGCGGCGCATCTGGCCGGGGCGCTCGACGGGCACGCGAAACTCGCGAACGTGATCTACCCGCATCTGCCGTCGCACCCGCAATACGCGCTGGCGCGCGACACCATGGCAGAGGGCGGCACGATGCTGTCGATCGACGTGAAGGGCGGCAAGGCCGCGGCGTTTCGGGTTCTGAACGCGCTCGAGGTCTTCACGATCTCGAACAACCTGGGCGACGCGAAGAGCATCGTGACACATCCAGCGACCACGACGCACCAGCGGCTGAGCGACGACCAGCGCGCGGCGCTTGGAATCACCGACGGGATGATCCGGATCAGCGTGGGCATCGAGGATACGCGGGACCTGTTGGCCGATCTGTCCCGGGCGCTCGAGGCGGCCTGAGCCTCGCCGGGCCGGCACGCCCGTTTCGCCCGCCATCCGTCGCAGCCGGCGGTGCGATTCGCATTGAATCGGGTGGCGGCTGCCGGGGGGTGCCGGCGCAAGGGCGTGCAGGCCCGCGCCACGCGGAATCGGTTGCATGACGCCGGCCAGATATTACTGAAAGGTGAACGTTGCGGCGCGCGTTAACCGAATTTTAAGTGATCCGGCGAACAGGATGGACAGTAGAAAATCTCGACCGAGAGTAGAAACGCGCGGCGATTGGGCTTATCTTTGCCCTCCGCGCAGGACGGGAGAGCCCCGAATGAACATCCATACGCCGCTGGTTCACGCCGAGCCCGACCGCGAAGACGCCGCCGAGGCGCTGCGCGTCCTGAAAGACTGGGCCCGGCGCGCCCCGGCCGAGGAGGTCGCGGGCCTAGACCTGTCGCTGCGCGCGCTGCTCGGGCCGCAGGAGGGTGCCGGCTATCCCGCCCTGTCGCGCGACTACCCCGACGGTTTCAGCGCCGACGAGGGCTATCGCGCCACGCTGCCCGACCTGCAGAACGGGCCCGAAAGCCTGATCAAGGGGTCGCGGACGCAGATCCAGCACGTGGGCATCTCGAATTTCCGCCTGCCGATCAAGTTCCACACCCGCGACAACGGCGACCTGACGCTCGAGACCTCGGTGACCGGCACGGTCAGCCTGGAGGCCGAGAAGAAGGGCATCAACATGTCGCGCATCATGCGCACGTTCTACGACCACGCCGAAGAGACGTTCAGCTTCGAAGTGATCGAGCGCGCGCTGGATGCCTACAAGACCGACCTGGAATCGTTCGACGCGCGGATCCAGATGCGGTTTTCCTTCCCGATGAAGATGCGGTCGCTGCGCTCGGGGCTTGCGGGATACCAGTATTACGACTTCGCGCTGGAACTCGTCGAGAAGGACGGCGTGCGCAACAAGATCATCCACGCCGATTACGTCTATTCCTCGACCTGCCCGTGCTCGCTGGAGCTCAGCGAGCACGCGCGCCGGACGCGCGGGCAGCTGGCCACGCCGCATTCGCAGCGTTCGGTGGCGCGGCTGTCGATGGTGATGGTCCCCGGCAAGACCTGCCTGTGGTTCGAGGACATCATCGAGATGTGCCGCGAGGCGGTTCCGACCGAGACCCAGGTGATGGTCAAGCGCGAGGACGAGCAGGCATTTGCCGAACTGAACGCGGCGCATCCGATCTTCGTCGAGGATGCGGCGCGGCTGTTTTGCGAGCAGTTGCTGCACGACCCGCGGGTCGGCGATTTCCGGGTCGTGGCGAGCCACCAGGAAAGCCTGCACAGCCACGATGCCGTCAGCGTGCTGACCGAGGGCCGGACATTCGCCGCCGACAGCCTGGACCCGCATCTTTTCGAGACGCTGGTGCATGTCGCCTGAATCGGGACCGGCCGCGGCGGACCTGCGCGCCGGGCGCTACGGACCGATCCTGCCGAGCAGGCGGGCCAGAGTACCGGCCTCGTCGCGTCCGAGCCGCTCGAATACAGACGTGATCGCCGCCGCATAGACCGGCCACATCCGCTGCCGCAGGGCGCGGCCCTCGCCCGTGATCCGCATCACTTGGCCGCGCGCGTCCTCGGGGCAGGGCGCGCAGGTCACCAGCCCGGCCCTGGCCAGCCGGTCGAGCAGGCGCGACGTGCCGTATTGCGGCAAAAGCAGCCTGTCCTGCAGCTCGAACGGGCGCAGCCCGGCCTCGCCGGCCTTCTCCAGTTCCAGCAGGGCATCGTACCAGGCGAGCCCCGGCAGGCCGGCGGCCTTGAGCGCGGCCTCGGCATGGTCCAGCGCGCGGCGCGAGCGCGTCGCCAGAGCGACCCATGCGGCGACGATATCGGGGGCGGGTTCGGTCACAAGCGCGTTATGGCAGATACATGCAATTGCATCAAGATTCGAATGCGCCTATTACATGCAAATGCATCTAAATGGAGCCCCGAAATGGACCTGCACATGATCAGCCACGACCTCTGCCCCTACGTGCAGCGCGCGGTGATCGCGCTGACGGAAAAGGCGGTGCCGTTCCGCCGCACCGATATCGACCTTGCGAACAAGCCCGACTGGTTTCTGAAGCTCTCGCCGCTCGGCAAGACCCCGGTTTTGCAGATCGGCGACCAGGCGATCTTTGAAAGCGCGGTGATCGTCGAGTACCTCGAAGACACCACGCCCCATCCATTGCATCCCGCCGATCCGGTGCGCCGGGCGCGGCACCGGGGATGGATCGAGCTGGCCTCGGCCACGCTGGCGCAGATCGCGGCGCTTTACGGCGCGCAGGATCCGGCCGCGTTCGAGGCCGCCCGCAACGGCCTGGCCGAGCGCTTCGCCCGCGTCGAGACAGAGTTGCGGGGCGGGCCCTATTTTGCCGGCGCGCGGTTCTCGCTGGTCGACGCGGCCTGGGGGCCGGTGTTCCGGTATTTCGACGTGATCGAGGCCGCGGCACCGCTCGGCATTTTCGACGGACTGCCGCGGGTCGCGGCCTGGCGCCGGGCCCTGGCGGCGCGGCCCTCGGTCGCGCGGGCCGTGGCGCACGACTATCCGCAGGCGCTGCGCGCCTTCATCGCCGGGCGCGGCGGCGTTCTTGCCGGGCGGATGGCGGCCATGGCCGCCTGACGCCGGCGGCCGTGGCGGCGTTCCCCCCTCCCGGCGCCGCCGCCGCCGCTTGACACCGCCCGGTCCCGCGGCCAAGCCTGCGGCCCATGTTCGACCTGCGCCCCGTGGGATATGTCACCGGCCTTCTGGTCGCCGCCCTCGGCGCGGCGATGCTGTTGCCCATGGCGGTGGACCTCTACTATCGGAACGGCCACTGGGTGATGTTCCTCGAATCCGCCATCCTGACCGGCATGATCGGCGTGCTGACCGCGATCGCCTGCGCCAACGGCGTCCGGCAGCGGCTGACGATCCAGCAGGTCTTTCTTCTGACCACCGGCGTCTGGCTGATGCTGCCGGTCTTCGGCGCGATCCCGTTCTGGCTGGGCGAGCCCGAGGCGCGGGTGGTTGACGCCTTCTTCGAATCGATGTCGGGGCTGACCACCACCGGGGCCACGGTGTTCGCCGGGCTCGAGGGCCTGCCGCAGGGCGTGCTGGTCTGGCGCTCGATGCTGCAATGGTTCGGCGGCGTGGGGATCATTGTCGTCGCCATGGTGTTCCTGCCCGAGCTGCGCGTCGGCGGCATGCAGATCTTCCGCTCGGAAAGTTTCGACACCGACGGCAAGGTGCTGCCGCGCGCGGCGCAGATCGCGGCGCGGATATCGGGGGCCTACTTCATCCTGACCGTGGCCTGCTATGTCGCGTATTTCGCCGTCGGCATGCCCAGCTTTCACGCGCTCAACCACGCGCTGACGACCGTCGCGACGGGCGGGTTCTCGACCTACGACGCCTCGTTCGGCGCGTTCCGCGGCGCGCCGGAATACGTCGCCACGCTGTTCATGGCGCTGGCGAGCCTGCCCTTCGTGCGCTACGTGCAGCTGATGGCGGGCAATGCCGGGCCGCTGTTCCGCGACGCGCAGGTGCGCGGGTTCCTGATCACCATCGTCGTGCTTTACGCGGTGATGATCCTTTACCGCATCGTCGGCGGCGCGGCGCCGGAAGCGGCGCTGCGCGAGACGCTGTTCAACGTCACCTCGATCCTCACCGGCACCGGATATGCCAGCACCGACTATCAGCTTTGGGGAGCCTTCGCGGTGGTGCTGTTCTTCTTCCTCGGCCTGATCGGAGGCTGCGCCGGGTCGACCTGCTGTTCGGTCAAGATCTTCCGCTACCAGCTTCTCTTCGCCTCGATCCGGGCGCAGGTGCGCAAGCTGCACTCGCCGCACGGCATCTTCACCCCGCGCTACGACGGGCGGCCGGTGGGCGAGGACGTGCTGAATTCGGTCATGGTGTTCTTCGTGGCCTTCATCGTCACGCTCGGCATCCTCGCCGTCCTGCTCAGCGCCACCGGGCTGGACACGATCACCAGCGTGTCCGGCGCGGCGGCGGCGCTGGCCAATATCGGCCCCGGGCTTGGTGCCGAGATCGGGCCGTCGGGGAACTTTGCCGGGCTCTCGGATACGGCGAAATGGCTTCTGGCCTTTGCCATGCTGATCGGGCGGCTGGAACTGATGGCGGTGTTCGTGATCCTGACGGCGGATTTCTGGAGGGTGTGATGGACCGGCCGCTGGGCGTGCAGATCGCGCACATGCTGAAGGCGCGCGGGATCGACACGGTGTTCGGCATTCCGGGCGTGCACAATATCGAGCTTTATCGCGGGATCGAGGCAGCGGGGCTGCGCCATGTCCTGGCCCGGCACGAGCAGGGCGCGGGGTTCATGGCCGACGGCTATGCCCGCGCGACGGGGCGGCCGGGCGTGGCCCTGGTGATCTCGGGGCCCGGACTGACCAACATCATGACGCCGATGGGGCAGGCCTATGCCGACAGCGTGCCGATGCTGGTGATTTCAAGCTGTCTCGACGAGACCGCGGCGACGCGCGGGCAGCTGCACCAGATGCGCGACCAGCGCGGCGCCGCGGCGACGGTCTGCGCATGGTCGGAAGAGGCGCGCACGGCCGGGGCCGCCTATGCGCTGATCGACCGGGCGCTGAGCGAATTCGCGACGCTGCGGCCGCGGCCGCGGCATGTCCAGGTGCCGATCCAGGTTCTGCGCGCGCCGGCGGGCGCGCCGCCGCCGGCGCCGGTGCTGGTGCACCCGCCGGCGGGCGCGGCCGTGGACGTGACCGCCATGCTGGAACGGGCCGAGCGGCCGCTCTTCATCTTCGGCGGGGGCGCGCGCCATGCGGCGCGCGATGCGGCGCGGGTGATCGAGCGCAGCGGCGCGCTGGCCTTCACCACCTATGCCGGGCGCGGCATCCTGCCGCCGGGCCATCCGCAGAGCTTCGGTGCGATGCTGGCGCGGCCCGACAGTGCGGCGGTCATCGCGCGGGCCGATCTGGTGATTGCGGTCGGCACCTCGGTGGACGAGACCGACCTGTGGCGGACCAAGCTGGGCCATGCCGCGCCGCTGGTGGCGGTCAATCCTGAACCGGACGAGATCGCCGCGCTGCACGGGGCGGACCATCTGGTGCCGCAGGACGCGGCGGACTTCCTGTCCGATCTGTCGTTCGGGCTGGCCAGGGCGGTGCCGGCGACGGGCTGGGACGATACCGACGTGGCCGGCCAGCGCGCCCGGTGGCGTGCCGGGATCGCGGCCGAGCGGCCGGGGATCGTGCCGGTGGCCGATGCGCTGCGCGCCGCGCTGCCGCCCGACACGATGATCTATTCCGACATGACCCAGTTCGCCTATGCCGCCAAGGAGGTCTGGGACATGGCCGGGCCGGGTCTCTGGCACCACCCGACCGGATTCGGCGCGCTGGGCTATGCCTTGCCGGCGGCCATCGGCGGCAAGATCGGGCGCGGCGGCGGGCCGGTGGCGGCGATCGCGGGCGATTACGGGTTGCAGTACACGATGCAGGAGCTCGGGACCGCGGCCGAACTGGGCCAGCCGCTGCCGGTCTTTCTTTGGGACAACGGCAAGCTCAAGGAAATCGAGGATTGCATGCGGGCGGCACAGATCGCGCCGGTCGCCGTGCAGGCGCGCAATCCCGATTTCGGAACCCTCGCGGCGGCCTACGGCATCGGCTATTCGCGGCCGGACGGCTTGAAGGCGCTGGCGCGTGCGGTCGAGGCCGCGCTTGGTGCCGCGGGACCCACGCTCGTGCACATGACGCCTGACCTGGGCGGTTGAGCGCCGCGTAATCGTCGCCGACTTCCGGTGCGCTATTCGTCCCAGCAGCTGACCAGCACGGTCAGCTTCAGCGCCATGTCGGTGAGGTCCTCGGCCGACATCGCGCCCGTCCGGTCCGAGGCCGCGGGCGCGTAGCCGCTGTTCGACAGGAACTCGGCGATGGCCAGCGCGTCGGCGGCAAAGCTGACGTCGTCGGGCAGCCGCTTGCCGGCCGCCTCGCGGGTCGGCAGCAGCATGCCCAGCACCGATCCCGACGTGTCGAAGACCGGCCCGCCCGCATCGCCCGGGCTGGCGGCCAGCGCCAGGCGCTTGAGCGTCGCCTCGCCGCCGAGGCCGCGCAGGTCGGCGAGCGTGCCGAAGGTCAGCGTCGGCGCGCCCAGCATGCCCTCGAAGCTGTAGCCCGAAACCGCGACCTCGGATTGCAGCCGCGGAACGCCGGGCTGGAACCGCGCATAGTCGAGCGGCGCCAGCACCTCGGCCGGACGCAGCAGCGCCAGGCCGAGCGCACGGTCCTCGGCCACGACCTCGGCCTCGTGCACCTCGTCCAGCGTGATCCGGGTGCAGGACGCCACCGCATCCGCCGTGGTCAGTACCATGCCGCGCGCGTCGATGTAGAAGCCCGAGCGCGATTGCTGCGGGCGGCGGATCTTCAGCCCGCTGAGCAGGTCGATGGACTGTTCCAGCGCGCCCTCGCCCACCGTGTCGGGCAGCACCGCGCCCTCGAGCGCGGTGAAGCTGTCGCGCATCGCCTTCAGCGCCACGTCGAAGCGGCGGTCCTCGCCGGCGGGCCAGATCAGGGTAAAGCCCTTGACCGCGCCGCCTGTCAGTTCGGCATGGGTGTAGGACCTAATCCGACCGTTCTCGCCGGTCAGCGTGAAGCGGTTGCTGGACCGGGTGCGCTCGCCCTCGAGTGGCACGATTTCCAGCGTCTGCATGATGTCGTAGAGGCCCAATAGCGTGTTCTCGTCGCCCATCTGGCTGATCAGCAGCACCTTGACGCCGCTGTCGCCCTTCGGTCCGAAATGCGCGAACGGCGGGTCGTAGCGGTCGAACTCGACCATCGCCTGCGGCAGTTCCAGCGCGATCCCGGCGCGCGCGTCGCGCACCGTCGCCAGCCCGAGCGAATCGAACACCGCGCGGTATTCGCCGGTCAGTTCGGCGCGCTGCCGCGTGGTCAGGACGCCGGTCGCCTCGTAGCCCTTCGAGACCTGCCAGGCCGCCATCGAGTTGCGCGTGCCCGGCCCGAAGGCGGCGTCGATGGCGCCGTCGTAGAAGCCGAACCATTGCAGCGCGATCTGCAGGTCGAATTTCTGCTGCCGGGTCAGTTCGTTTTCGCTGCGCAGCGCCTCGCGGCGGGTCTCTTCGGGGATCGCGGGGGCTGCCGCGGCGGGCTGGTCCAGCGATGCGGTTTCGGTCCCCGGCTGATCCTGCGGCGCGGCGGTCAGCGAATCCGAGCCCAGCGGGAAGAATTGCTGGACATAGGCGGTCCGGTCGACAAGGAACGAATCCGCCGGGATCCGGCGCGTCGCCTTCAGCGACTGGATCTGGTCGATCGCCCGGGACTCGTTGTAGGGCCCGAGCGATATCGCGTACCAGCCAGAGCCCAGCCGGAAGCCGTTCACGTCCGGCAGGTTGGCGGCGTAGGCCCGCGCGCGATCCTGGGCGACGGTGAGGTTGGGATGCGCCTCGATCTGTACGAAGGTCGCCTGAGCCCAGGCGAGCCCCGCCCAAACGGAAATGACCGCGGCCAGACCCGCGCGGAAAAGCTGTTGCATGAACACTCTCGATCCTCAAACCCGACGCGTCCAGCCTTACAAAGCGGCGAACGCCTGCAAGGTCAATATGGCTTGCGGCAGACGTGATTGACCCTGCCGGTGCTGTTGCCTATTGAGAACGCGATTTTGCGGCAGGATCGGTGATGTCAGGCGCCCCACGCTCGTTCCAGGAGATCATCCTGCGGCTTCAGACCTATTGGGCCGGACAGGGCTGTGCCGTCCTGCAACCTTACGACATGGAGGTCGGCGCGGGCACGTTCCATCCCGCCACGACGCTGCGATCGCTGGGGACCCAGCCCTGGTCGGCGGCCTATGTCCAGCCCTCGCGCCGGCCCACCGACGGGCGCTATGGCGAGAACCCGAACCGGCTGCAGCACTACTACCAGTACCAGGTGCTGACCAAACCGTCGCCGCCGGATTTTCAGGCGCTCTATCTGGGATCGCTCGAAGCCATCGGCATCGACATGGCCCTGCACGACATCCGGTTCGTCGAGGACGACTGGGAAAGTCCGACGCTGGGCGCCTGGGGGCTGGGCTGGGAGGTCTGGTGCGACGGGATGGAGGTGAGCCAGTTCACCTATTTCCAGCAGGTCGGCGGGCATGACTGTCATCCGGTCAGCGGCGAGCTGACCTATGGGCTGGAACGGCTGGCGATGTATGTCCTCGGCATCGACCACGTGATGGAGATGCCGTTCAACGACCCGCAGGCGCCCATCCCCCTGAGCTATGGCGACGTGTTCCGGCAGACCGAAGAGGAATACAGCCGCTTCAACTTCGATGTCGCCAACACCGAGATCCTGCTGAAGCAGTTCGAGGAGGCCGAGGCCGAAGCGGCACGCATCCTGGCCGAGCCCGCCGAGGACCCCAAGACCGGCAAGCGCATCGTGATGGCGCATCCGGCCTACGACCAGTGCATCAAGGCGAGCCACATCTTCAACCTGCTGGACGCCCGCGGCGTGATCAGCGTGACCGAGCGGCAGGCCTATATCGGTCGGGTCCGGGCGCTGGCCAAGATGTGCGCCGACGCCTTCGTGACGACCGAGGCGGGGGGATGGCGCGCGTGACGCTGGCATCCTCGATCCCCGTCCTGCGCTCGGGCGATTATCCGACCGCGCGCAGCTTCTGGACGCTGACCATGGGCTTCACGCTAGGCGAGGAGGGTGGCGAGCCGCCGCGTTTCGGCATCTTCCACCGCGGCCGGGCGACCGTCTTCGTCGATGCCTGGCACGGCGCGGATACCGGGTTCTCCGCGGCCTGGCGGGCCTATTTCCACACCGAGGACGTCGACGCCCTGGCCGAGGAACTGCGCGGCCGCGGGGCGGCGATCGAGGGGCCGCGCGACGCGGTCTACGGCATGCGCGAGATCACGGTGCGCGACCCCGACGGCAACCTCTTGTGCTTCGGCCAGGAAATCGGCGCATGAGTGGCGCGGCGCGAACCGGGGCGGCGCGCTGATGGCGGCGCTCGATCTGCCATGGCACGGGCCGGCCCACATGGCACTGCACAATGCCGGTGCGCGGGCCGGCCTGGCCGGCTGGCGCCCGGTGGCGGTTCGCCCCGAGGCCGGGCATTTCGTGATCGAGACCGACGAGCGCCCGGTTCACGTCGCCTCGGCCCAGCGCTGGCTGCATTACCGCTGGGGCTGGCAGGCGCGGGTCGCGCGGCTGTTCCGGCATTTCGACGTGGGCGGCCGGGTCGCGCTGAAGTCCGGCGACCGGGTGATCGACATCGGTGCCAACGTGGGCGAGTTCACGCTCGGCGCCGCCGCGCGCGGGGCCGAGGTGTTGGCGATCGAGGGCGATCCGACGGTCTTCGAATGCCTGTCCCTGAACGTGGCAGACGAACCGCTGGTCACGGCGCTGCACGGCCTGGTCTGGAAGGCCGAGGAGGACCTGACCTTCTACAGCGCACCCGCCAAGGCCGACAGCTCGATCTTCCGGCCCTCGAAGGCACAGGACGTCCGGGCGATCACCCAGCACGCCCGGCCGCTGGATGCGCTGGCCGGCGATCTCGACCGGATCGACCTGATCAAGTGCGACGCCGAGGGCGCGGAACCCGAGGTGCTGGACGGCGCCGCCGAGGTGCTGAAGCGCACCCGGCAGATCGCACTCGATACCGGGCCGGAGCGCGAGGGCGCCGAAACCGGCGCTGACTGCGAGCGCATCCTTGCGGGCCATGGCTTTCACGTCACGCATTCGACCCGGGGGCGCAAGATCACCTTCGGCATCCGGCCCGGGGCATGAACGGCAAGATCATAGGGACAGGGATCGTGGGCACCGCACTTCTGGCCGGCATCGCGATGTACATCCTGCAGCTCTACGCCTTCTATGACGAGCTGCCCCCCGGCGGCTACGAGGTGCGCCTGACTTCGGTGGCCACCGGCGAGACCGAGATGATCCTCGCCGAGGACGTGCGCGCCATCGACGCCTCGTCGTCGCCGCTGCGCTTCCGCGCCTGTTTCACCACCAGCCACAGCCACGCGATGCTGACCGAGTCCTTCGTCGTCTATGACGACCCGGTGCCGCTGACCGCGCCCGGCTGGTTCGACTGCTACGACGCCGCCCTGATCGGACGAACGCTTGAGGCCGAGCGCGCCATCGCCTATCTGGCCGAGGCCGGAGTGCGCGACGGCGTCGACCGCGTGGTCGCGATATTCGACGACGGGCGGGGTTTCGCCTGGCACCAACTGAACGGAAAGTACCAGGACTGATGCCCGACCTGCTGATCGAGCTGTTTTCCGAGGAAATCCCCGCGCGGATGCAGACCCGCGCAGCCGAGGATTTCCGGCGCCTGATGACCGACGGGCTGGTCGAGGCCGGCCTGACCTACGCCCATGCCGGCGCCTTTGCCACGCCGCGCCGGCTGGCGCTGACGGTCGAGGGCCTGCTGGCGCAAAGCCCGGATGTGCGCGAGGAACGCAAGGGCCCCCGCGTCGACGCGCCGGCGAGTGCGCTGGAGGGGTTCCTGCGCTCGACCGGGCTGACCAGGGACCAGCTGGAAGCCCGCGACGCGGGGAAGGGCCAGGTCTGGTTTGCCACCATCGAGCGCCCCGGCCGCCCCGCCGACGAGATCGTCGCCGAGGTGCTGGACCGGGTGATCCGCGCCTTTCCCTGGCCGAAGTCGATGCGCTGGGGGGCAGGGCCGTTGCGCTGGGTGCGGCCGTTGCATTCGATCCTCTGCATCCTGAGCGACGAGGCCGGGGCGAGGGTCGTGCCGCTGGACATCGAGGGCATCGCCGCCGGCGACACGACCTGCGGCCACCGCTTCATGGCGCCGGGGCGTTTCGCCGTCACCTCGTTCGACGATTACGAGCGGCGGCTGAAGCGCGCGCAGGTGATCCTGCGGACGCAGGAACGCGCCGACCACATCTGGACCGACGCCCACAACCTCGCCTTCGCGCAGGGGCTGGAGGTGGTCGAGGACAAGGGCCTTCTGGCCGAGGTCGCGGGGCTGGTGGAATGGCCCGTGGTGCTGATGGGCGGGATCGGGGCAGAGTTCCTGGACCTGCCGGCGGAGGTGCTGCAGACCTCGATGCGCGAGCACCAGAAGTTCTTTTCCGTGCGCAACCCGGCGACCGGGCGGATCGAGAAATTCCTGACCGTCGCCAATATCGAGACGGCGGATCAGGGCGCGACGATCCTGACCGGCAACGCCAAGGTGCTGGCGGCGCGGCTCAGCGACGCCAAGTTCTTCTGGGAGAACGATCTGCGCACCGTGGGCCGTGTCGGCATGACCGGGCTGGCCAAGGCGTTGGAGACCGTCACGTTTCACGCGAAGCTCGGCACCCAGGCCGAGCGGGTGGAGCGCATCGCCGCGCTGGCCCGCGAGATCGCGCCGCTGGTGGGCGCCAAGCCCGACCTCGCGGAGGAAGCCGCGAAGATCGCCAAGGCCGACCTGGCCTCGGAAATGGTCTACGAGTTCCCCGAGTTGCAGGGCACCATGGGCAAGTACTACGCCCGCGCCGCCGGCCACGACGACGGCGTGCCCGAAGCCTGCGAAGAGCACTATTCGCCGCTGGGACCGTCCGACGCCGTGCCGACGCATCCCGTCTCGGTCGCCGTCGCGCTGGCCGACAAGATCGACACGTTGTGCGGGTTCTGGGCGATCGACGAAAAGCCCACGGGCTCGAAGGACCCCTATGCGCTGCGCCGGGCGGCGTTGGGGGTTATTCGGTTGCTTCTGAACAATTCAGTGCGCTGGCGAATCGAAGGCCGTTTTACCTTGGAAATCGAACGTTGGCGCGCTCAGGAAGGATTTGGTCTTGCGGAGAATACTGCCAAGGCGGCGAACCTCCTCGCCTTCTTCCACGACCGCCTCAAGGTGTATCTGCGCGACGAGGGCATCCGCCACGACGTCATCGACGCCTGCCTCGCGATGCCGCAGAGCGACGACCTGACGCTGCTCGTGAAACGCGCCGAGGCGCTCAGCCATTTCCTCAAGTCTGACGACGGCGAGAACCTGCTCCTGGGTTTCAAGCGCGCCCATGCGCTCCTGGCGCAGGCCGAGGAACGCGACGGCGTCGAATACTCCTTCGGCCCCGACCCCAAGCTTGCCGACGACCCCACCGAACACGCGATCTTCGCCGCGCTGGACGCCGCCGAAGGCGCCATCGCCCCGGCGATGCAGGCCGAGGACTTCGAGGCGGCGATGCACGCCATGGCGTCCTTGCGCGCGCCCATCGACGCGTTCTTCGACACCGTGCAGATCAACACCGACAACCAGGTGATCCGCCGCAACCGGCTGAACCTGCTGCACCGGATCCGCGAAACCTGCCTGAAGGTCGCCGACCTCACGCGGATCGAAGGCTGAAGCCGCCTTCATCTGGCCGGAAATACTCCGGGGGAGCGCGAGGGGGCAGCGCCCCCTCGCCCACCGCGACGCCGCAGGCGGC
>JBFKQC010000073.1:0-19518 GCA_041627895.1 Rhodobacter sp. | reverse complement strand
CTGATCAAGCCGCGTAGATCTTGCAGAGCGTGGTCTTGGTCTCCTGCATCTGGGTGACCGAGTCGTAACCGTAGGTCTGCGCGGTGTTGCTGGATTCCCCGAGGACGTATGGATCCGCCCCCGCCGGATACTTGTGCCTTCGATCCTCGCCCTGGAAGTGGCCGCCGAAGTGGAACGGCATGAACGCCACGCCCTGGCCGACCCGGTTGGTCAGCATGGCCATGACCTTGACCTTGCCGCCTTCGGGACCCTCGACCCAGACCTGCTCGCCGTCGCGGAGGCCGAGGTTGTTGGCGTCCCGCGGGTTGATCTCGACGAACATGTCCTGCTGGAGTTCGGCCAGCCACGGGTTCGACCGGCTTTCGTCGCCGCCGCCCTCGTACTCGACGAGCCGCCCCGAAGTCAGGATCATCGGGTAGTCCCTGGAGAAGTCCTGTTTCTGGATCGAGGCGTAAAGCGTCGGCAGGCGATAGAACTTCCGGTCCTCGTAGGTCGGGTAGTCGGCCACGAGGTCGCGCCGCGGGGTATAGAGCGGCTCGCGGTGCAACGGCACCGGGTCCGGGAAGGTCCAGACGACCGCCCGCGCCTTGGCGTTGCCGAACGGCGCGCATTCATGCGCGATCGCCACCCGCTGGATGCCGCCCGAAAGGTCGGTCTTCCAGTTGGTGTTCGGCCCCGCCACCGCGTCGATGGCGGCGCGCTCCTCGTCGGTCAGGTCGGTGTCCCACCCGAGATCCATCAGCATCTGCATGGTGAATTCCGGATAGCCGTCCTGCAGTTCGGAGCCTGCGCTGTAGACGCCCTCGGCCAGAAGGTTCTGGCCGTTCCGCTCGACGCCGAAACGCGCGCGGAAGGTCAGGCCGCCCTGGCTGACCGGCTTCGACATGTCGTAGAGGTTCGGCGTGCCGGGATGGCCCAGACCGGCCGTGCCCCAGCAGGGCCACGGCAGGCCGTAGTACTCGCCGTCATTCGGGCCGCCGATCGCCTGCAACGTCGTCCTGTCGAACATGTGCTGGTTCGCCATGTGGCTTTTCAGCCGGTCCGGCGACTGGCCGGTATAGCCGATCGTCCACATGCCCGCGTTGATCTCGAGCAGCGTGTCCTCGACATTCGGCGTCACGCCGTCGGCCTCCAGCGCGATATTGCGGAAGAACCGGTCGGCCCAGCCGAATTTCTGCGCGAAGAGACCGATGATCTCCTGATCGGGCTTCGATTCGAAGATCGGATCGACGACCTTTTCGCGCCATTGCAGCGACCGGTTCGACGCGGTGACCGAGCCGTAGGTCTCGAACTGGGTCGAGGCCGGCAGCAGATACGCGCCGTCGGTGCGGTCGTGCAGCACCGCCGAGACAGTCGGATAGGGGTCGATCACCACCAGGAGATCGAGTTTCTCCATCGCGTCCTTCATCTCGACCATGCGGGTCTGCGAGTTCGGGGCGTGGCCCCAGAACACCATGGCACGCACGTTGTCGGGCTGGTCGATGTTCTCCTTGTCCTCCAGGACGCCGTCGATCCAGCGCGAGACCGGAATGCCGGTGGAGTTCATCAGGTTCTTGTCGCCGACGGTCGCGAACTGGCCCTTCAGCCAGTCGAGATCCTCGCCCCAGACCCGGGCCCAGTGTGCCCAGGACCCGGCGGCCAGGCCGTAATAGCCCGGCAGCGTGTGCGACAGCACGCCCAGATCGGTGGCGCCCTGCACGTTGTCATGGCCGCGGAAGATGTTGGTGCCGCCGCCCGAGACGCCCATGTTGCCAAGCGCCAGCTGCAGCACGCAGTAGGCCCGCGTGTTGTTGTTGCCGTTGGTATGCTGCGTGCCGCCCATGCACCAGATCACGGTGCCGGGGCGGTTGTTCGCCAGCGTGAAGGCCACGCGGCGCAGCTGCGAGCCCGGCGTGCCGGTGACACGCTCGACCTCTTCGGGCGTCCATTTCGCGACCTCTTCGCGGATCTGGTCCATCCCCCAGACCCGGGTGCGGATGAATTCCTTATCCTCCCACTGGTTCTCGAAGATGTGCCACAGGATGCCCCAGATCAGCGCCACGTCGGTGCCCGGACGGAAGCGCACGTATTCGTCGGCATGCGCCGCCGTGCGGGTGAACCGCGGGTCACAGACGATGAGCGGCGCGTTGTTCTGCTCTTTCGCGCGCAGCACGTGCAGCAGCGAGACGGGGTGCGCCTCGGCCGGGTTGCCGCCGATGATGAAGATCGCGCGGGAATTGTGGATGTCGTTGTAGCTGTTGGTCATCGCGCCGTAGCCCCAGGTGTTCGCGACACCTGCGACCGTGGTCGAGTGACAGATCCGCGCCTGGTGGTCGACGTTGTTCGTGCCCCAGTAGGCGGCCAGCTTGCGGAACAGATATGCCTGCTCGTTCGAATGTTTCGCCGAGCCGAGCCAGTAGACCGAATCGGGTCCGCTGGACTCGCGGATCTCCAGCATCCTGTCGCCGATCTCGTTGATCGCGTCCTCCCAGCTGACGCGCTTCCACTCGCCGCCTTCCAGCTTCATCGGGTATTTCAGCCGGCGCTCGCCATGGGCGTGCTCGCGCACGCTGGCGCCCTTGGCGCAGTGGGCGCCCAGGTTGAACGGGCTGTCCCAGCCGGGCTCCTGCCCGATCCAGACGCCGTTCTGCACCTCGGCCAGCACGGTGCAGCCGACCGAGCAGTGGGTGCAGACGGATTTGCGAATTTCCACGTTGCCGCGGCTGGCGGCCTGGGCCTCGGCCCGGCCCACGCGGCCGGTCGTCGCCGCGATCGCGGCGAGCCCGCCGACCGCGAGCCCCGATCCGCGCAGGAAGGTCCGGCGGTCGATCTTCGCCTCGGCGGCTTGCGTCAGGATCGAGGCGCGCGCGCGGCCCGTCCTGGTCGACTTCTTTCTCAGCATCGTATTCTCTCCCGTTCGGGCCAGAATTGACCCCAGTCAGGCATTCCGTGCCTTCCGCGGACAGGATCGGGGCCTCACGCAACCGTCACCCGCTGGTTTCCGCGAACGGCGAATCTTGATTAGAAACGAGCGGTTTCCATGTATTTCTTGACGTGTTCGGTCTTTTGCAGACCCAGGCTCGTCGGCGTCTCGGACGCCTCTGCCGCGTTTGGCGCCACGACCGCGGCCGCCACGGCGGCCGGCGCGGCGGTGCCCGCGAGCTTGAGAAAATCGCGCCGGCTCTGTCCGGCTTCCTTCTTGTCCAATTGCTCCTCCCTTGCTTGGTTCATTTGTCGTTTTCGATATCGTCAATGTCTGGTGGCGGCCTCGCTTTCCATGCGGAACGCCTCGATCTCGATCTCCATGAATGCGCGTCCGATCTTGCCCACCGGGGCATAGAACAGCGATCCCTCGGCGCCTTCGAGATCGGCAAAGAAATGCCCCGCCCAGGTCGCGACATGGGTGTTGAAGAACGCCTCCTGATCGGCGACCGGCAGCGCGCTGCCGAAGGCGCCGGTGATCAGGCCGGCCATCATCTCGCACAGCGTGGCGATGTGATCCTCGGGTTCCTTGACCTCCCCGGAGCGCTCGATCCCCAGCTTTGCCATGTGCCGGCGCAACAGCGCAAGCGGCTTCTCGTTCAGGAATCCGGTCAGGTAATAGCTGGCATAGGGCAACAGCTCGCCCCGCCCGAGGCCGATGAACAGCGCGTTGTACTCGCGTTCCGCCGCCTCTGGTTTGGTGATCCGGGCGACCTTTGCCAGCGCGGTGATGCCCTTGCCGAGGTCCGAACCGTCGCCGCCGAGCCCCGCCAGCGCGTCGAGATCGTCCTGCCGCGGCGGCCCGGCCAGAAGCCGCGCCAGAAGCGCGTACATGTCCGCTCGCAGGCGTTCCTCTTCAGGCAGCGCGCCGGTTCCGGTAATCGCTGCGTGGACCTCTTGGCTCACAATTGTCTCCGCACCTCTCATGATACAGGCTAAGACGCTGGAATTTTTCAGGCAATGATTTCCTGCGTTCCGGCCATCACAATTTCTGCCTAATTCCCGCCGGCCGCGTCGTACCGGAACGCCATCCGGCGTGGGCGAAGCTGGATTTCTTCTTCGGTTTCAGCCGGTTGCGAGGCGATCGCGATGTTGTCGCCGCGGTCGTCCGCCTCGACCTCCTCCGAGGCGTCCAGGGCGTTCGCGACGGCCGGCGATTCCTGATTGATTCCGTCGGTCTCTGGCGCCGCGTCCGGCGTTTCGGCGAGGTCCCTGAGCAGCCCCTTGCCGACCTTGTAGGCGGTGGCCAGCACCTCGGGCACCATGGCGGCGTCGGTGAAGTCCTCGCCATAGTCGACCAGCCCGTCGATATTGGCCAGCGCCGGGTTCGACAGCCAGAGCCGCCGCAGCGCCCGGCGCCGCAGGGCATCCGGCACCCCGGCCTTCAGGAAGGCGGCGAAATCGTCGCCCTCGCTCAGCGTGTCCGGATCCGGCAGACCCAGCTTTGCCAGCAGCTCCGCCTCGGGCAGCGCCGCATCGTCCGGCTGCGGGTCCGCTTCGGCGGGCGCGGGCGGGTCCGCCGCGGGCCCGGGCGCCCTGGCCGCCAGCTTGCGGCGCGACCAGCGGCCGAGAACGCCGTCTTCGTCGGCGCGGCTCATTGCACCCGCCCCTTGGTGGCGCCCGGCGCGCGGTAGACATCCGCCGTCTGCCGGATGCGCGCATCGCCGATCCCGTCCTCGCTGAGGTCCACGCGCGCCTTGTCGCGCCTGCGCTTGACGAAGCGTTCCTCGTGGAAATGCGCCTCGCAGAAGTCGCGCACCCAGGCCACCAGACCCTCGGGCATCGCCACCGCCTCGACGATTTCCTCGCCGCTGTCCATGTAGTCCTGCGCCTCGTAGGCGCTGGCCGTCACCGTCTGCACGAAGACGTCCTGCGGCGCGCCCGGGTCGTCCGCGGCGCGCAGCACCACGAAGACCGCCGGCGGCGTCATCGACAGCGAGACCTTGTAGGCCTCGACCTCGGCGCGGTGCAGTTCCAGCGGCAGCGTCGCGGCGTGGTATTCCGCCACGCCGTCCGCCTCGTGCAGCAGCCGCCAGTCGGCCGGCGCGGCGCCGGGCAGCACGGCGACCGGCCGCCAGACCTGTTTCACCCAGCGCGTCACGCCCGGCCGGCGCTCGAGCACCACGCCGAGCGGCATCGTCCGGGTCTTCGCGTCCTTGGTCTGCATCGTGGTCATGTCCTGCCGCCGACGTGCAGCCTACGGCCAACGGATTGCACCTGTCAAAACTTCCGATCAGAATGGCACCGCTCTGGGAGGGGTTGCCATGGCCAGGATCGACCGTTTGCTGCTTTGCACCTGCGAGGACAGCATGTCGCTGGACGCCGAACGCGCCGGGGCGGCGATGGGCGCGGCCAGCGTTCAGACGGTGCGCGCGCTGTGCACGGACCAGATCGGCACGGCCGCGAAGGCCTTTGCCGGGGACGGCACGACCATGGTGGCCTGCGGGCAGATGGTGCGTCTTTTCGAGGACTTGTTCGACGACGTTGAAGCGCCCGGGCGGCTGGTCTGCACCGATATCCGCGACCGCGCGGGCTGGACCGCCGACGGCGCGGCGCATGCCAAGCAGGCCGCGCTGCTGGCCGAGGCGGCGCTGGAGCGCCCGGCGACGCCGGTGCGCGACGTGGTGTCCGAAGGCACAGTGCTGATCCTCGGGGGCGAGGCGGCGCTCGGCGCGGCGGACCGGCTGGCCGAGAGGCTGGCGGTCACCGCCATCGTCGCCGCCGCCGACGACGTGGCGCCCACCGACCGCTACGACCTGGCGCTGGGCCGGCTGCGCGCGGCCGCCGGGGCGCTCGGCGGGTTCGAAGTGGTGATCGACGGCTATGCCCCGCTGCGCCCCGGCGGGCGCGGTGCCGGGCGGTTTGCCGCGCCGAAGGACGGCGCGAAATCGGCCTGCGACATCATCCTCGATCTTCGCGGCGCCGCGCCGCTCTTTCCCGCGCCCGACAAGCGCGAGGGCTATGTCCGCGCCGACCCGCGCGACCCCGCCGCGGTCGAACGCGCCATCGCCGCGGCCGCCGAGTTGCAGGGCGTCTTCGAAAAGCCGCTCTATGTCCGCTACGACGCTGCGATCTGCGCGCATTCCCGGGCGCGGCAGGCGGGCTGCACGCGGTGCCTCGACGTCTGCCCGACCGGCGCGATCCTGCCCGATGGCGACGGCGTCGCGATCGACCCGATGATCTGCGCCGGATGCGGCGCCTGCGCGGCGGTCTGCCCGTCCGGCGCGGCGAGTTACGACGATCCGGATGTCGGTTTTCTTTTCAATCGTTTGCGGACACTCGTTCAAGCCTATCGCAAGGCCGGCGGCAGCGCGCCGCGGGCGCTGTTTCACGATGCCGGGCACGGCGCCGATATGATCCGGCTTTCGGCCCGGTTCGGCCGCGGCCTTCCGGCGGATGTGATCCCGGTGGAGGTCGCGAATGTCGAGGGCGTGGGCCATGCCGAACTGCTCGCCGCGCTCGGCGTCGGCTTTGCCCGCGCCGCGGTGCTGCTGACGCCGCGCACCGACCGCACCGTGCCCGAGCGCGAGACGGCGCTGGCGCGCGCCATCGCCGGCGAGGCGGCGCTCGCCCTGGTCGACCCCGCCGATCCCGACGCGCTGGAGGCCGCGCTATACGGCGCCGAGGGTCCCGAGCCGGTCTCCGAGCCGATCCTGCCGCTGGGCGGGCGGCGCGAGGTCACGCGCCTGGCCGCCACCGCGCTGACCGGCGCCGAGGCGCCGATCGACCTGCCCGAGGGCGCGCCCTACGGCGCCGTGGTGATCGACACCGACGCCTGCACGCTCTGCCTGGCCTGCGTCTCGCTCTGCCCGGTCGGCGCGCTCGGCGACAACCCCGACAAGCCGCAGGTCCGGTTCCAGGAAGCCGCCTGCCTGCAATGCGGCATCTGCGCCTCGGCCTGCCCCGAGGACGCGATCACCCTGGCGCCGCGCCTGCATCTCGGGAAGGCGGCGCTGAGCCACCGCGTGCTGCACGAGGAAGAGCCTTTCGAATGCATCGAATGCGGCAAGCCCTTTGGCGTCAGGTCCACCATCGAGCGGATCGCCGCCAAGCTCGAGGGCCAGCACTGGATGTACACCAACAGCGACAACACCCGGCTGATCCAGATGTGCGACGACTGCCGCGTCAAGGCGCAGTACCACGACGCCAACTCGCCCTTCCGCATGGGCGAGCGCCCGCGGGTGCGCACGACCGAGGACTACCTGGACGAGCGCAAGAAGCCGAACTGACGCCGCAACGCGCGCCGCGCCCGCCGGTCCGGAAGATCACCCGCCGCCGGCCACGCCCGCCAGAGCCCGCAGGGCGGCGGCGGGGAGAACATGCGCCGCGCAAGCGGCCCCGCCGGATCGCGTCAGTTCGTCGGAACCGGCCGGCCGAGATCCTTCGGCGTCAGCGTCCCGACGAAGGCGACGATGGCGTCGATCTCGTCCAGCGTGATCTGCACCGGGGCGATATGGGTGACGTTGGTCTTGCCGAAGGGCTCGGTGACGCCCACCACCTCGGTGAACGAGGGATGCGGGTTCTCCGACCAGTACTTGCGGAACAGGTCCACCCAGTGCCGCCGGCCCCGCATCGCCGCGAAGGACGGCGTCGAGCCGATGCCGCCCATCCGGTTGCGGTGATCGACGACGTGGCAGCGCCCGCAGTGCGCCAGCGCCAGCCGCGATCCCAGCGCCGCGTCGCCGGACAGCGTCACCGTCTCTTCCACCGCCGCTTCGGGCAGGTCGGTGGTGTAAAGCGGCGGGCCGCCGCGCGGAAAGCTTTCCACCGCGCTCTTTCCCGGCGTGCTGGTCAGCCAGTCGCGGAACCGGGCGGTGCCGTCGCTTTCGACCGCGATCGCCAGCCGGTAGGCGGCCCCCTGCCCGTCGGCGAAGACCCGGGTGCCCTCGCCCGCGGCGCTCAGGCTCATCTCGGCGAACTCGCCCGGCGCCACCGGCACCACGGTGACACGATGCTTCAGCTTGAACCGCGGCAGGATGTGCTTCAGAAAACCGTTCTCGGCCAACTCGGCCGGAACCGACAGGCGCAACTCGTCGGCCGCCGCGGCGGCGGCGCCCACGAGCAGCCAGAGCCACAGGGCGTAAAGCGCGCGTCTCAAAGGGGTCATGGCGTTCCTCTGCGGGGGATGCTAACCGATTGCCGGTCGGTGAGACCAGAGGATTGTCGGCGCCGCACCGCGCCGAGGGGAGGATAAGGCAATGGCGGATGACGGGTTCAACATGTCGCTCAGGAAATTCCTGAAGACCGTGGGCGTGACCTCGCAGCAGGAAATCGAGGCCGCCGTCAGGACGGCGCGCGAGGCCGGCACGCTGGCGGGCCCGGTGACGGCGAAGGCGGTGATCACCATCGAGGCGCTGGGACTGCGCCACGAGGTCACCGGCCGGATCGCCGCGGACCGGGACTAGCTTTGGCGGGCGAGGCCGAAATCCGCGCCGCGCTGGCGCGCATCGTCGATCCGGCGCGCGGCACCGACATCGTCAGCGCCGGCCTGGTCAAGGCGCTGCGCGTGGCGGGCGGCGAGGTGTCCTTCGTGCTCGAGGTCGACCCGGCGCGCGGCGGCGCGATGGAGCCCCTGCGCCAGGCCGCCGAGGCCGCGGTCAGGGCGCTGGACGGCGTCACGAAGGTCTCCGCGGTGCTGACCGCCCATGGCGCGCCGGGCCAGGCGGTGCGCGGGGCGCCGCGCGGGCCGGTGCCCGATTTGCGCGTCGGCGGCGCGGCGCCGAAGCCTGCGCAGCAGGGCCCGGCAAAGCTGCCCGGGATCGACCGGGTGATCGCGGTGGCCAGCGGCAAGGGCGGCGTCGGCAAGTCGACGGTGGCGGCGAACCTCGCCGTCGCGCTGGCCGCGCGCGGCCTGAAGGTCGGGCTTCTCGATGCCGATGTCTACGGCCCCAGCCAGCCGCGCATGCTTGGCGTCTCGGGCCGCCCCTCCAGCCCCGACGGCAGCATCATCCTGCCGCTCAGGAATCACGGCGTCACCGTGATGTCGCTGGGCCTGATGGTGGAAGAGGACGAGGCGCTGATCTGGCGCGGGCCGATGCTGATGGGCGCGCTGCAGCAGATGCTGAGCCAGGTGCAATGGGGCCGGCTCGACGTGCTGCTGGTCGACCTGCCGCCCGGCACCGGCGATGTGCAGATGACGCTTTGCCAGAAAACGCAGGTTGCTGGCGCGGTGATCGTCTCGACCCCGCAGGACATCGCGCTGATCGATGCGCGCAAGGGGATCGACATGTTCCGCCGGATGGACACGCCGATCCTCGGCATCGTCGAGAACATGGCCGGTTTCGTCTGCGACGAATGCGGCAAGCGGCATTACCCCTTCGGCCATGGCGGCGCGAGGGCCGAAGCCGAGCGCCTGGGCGTACCGTTCCTGGGCGAGATACCGCTGGATCTGGATATCCGCGTCGCGGGCGACGGCGGCGCGCCGATCGTCGCGCTGAAGCCCGACGGCCCGCAGGCCGCCGGGTTTTGGGCGGTGGCCGACGCGCTGATCGCGGCGAAGGCGCCGGCATGACCGCACCCGGCCTCGCGCGCCCCGACTTCCCGCCGCTTCTGAAGGGCAAGCCGGTGGCGCCTCAGGTCGACCCGATGGCCAAGGCCCTGGCCGACGCGCTGACCGGCGAGGTCGAGCCCGGTCTGATCCACTATGCCGAGCGCGACGACGCGATGCGCGCCGCGATCACGCTGGCGCCCGAGGAACCGCTCGGCCGTGCGGTCGGCGTGATCTTCGCGGTGGAACTCGGCCTGTCGGACGCGCTCGGCGCGCTCGCCCCGCCCGAGGTGGCGGTGCATTTCGTCTGGCCCGGCGGCCTGCGGGTGAACGGCGCGGCCTGCGGCGGGGTTCGCGCCCGCGCCTCGACGACCGACGCGGCGGCCGAGCCCGACTGGCTGATCGCCGCCGTCGACGTGCCGATTGCCGACGAGGGCGACGGCGGCGCGCAGCCGGACCGCACCACGCTTCATGCCGAGGGCTGCGTCGAGATCACCACGCCCGCGCTGATCGAAAGCTGGTCGCGGCACATGATGTCCTGGATTCACCGCTATCTGAGCGAGGGTTTCGCGCCGCTGCACGAGGCCTGGCGCGGCAAGTGCGAGGACATCGGGCAGGAAACCGACCAGGGCCTGTTCCTCGGCCTCGACGAGCACGGCGGCAAGCTGTTGCGCCGCGGCGCCGAGACCCGGCTGATCCCGCTGACCACGATGCTGGAGGAGACATGAGCGATCCCTCACCGCAGCTTGCCCGCGTGATCCGGCTGGACGACAGCGACCTGAATGTCTTCGAGCCCGCGGCCGAGATCGGCGAATGGGCGATATCCGGCGCCTTCGCGTTCTCCGACTGCACCGAGGCGGAGCTTACCGGCAAGCGCCGCCAGGCCTTCGCCAACGGCTGGCTGGGGCTGGAAAGCTTCGGGCGGTCGACCTTCGTTGCGGTGGCGCCGATCACCGCGGCGGAACTGGCGGCCCTGACCGACAGCCTGGCCCGGCATTTCGTCGAAAACTACGGCGCGCCCTCGCTCGATGCCGCGCGGCCCGTCGCCGAGGGCGAGATCCGGCAGATGCAGGACATGTGCGAGGATCACCCGCCGAACACGCTGTTCGTGGTCGAGCGCAGCCTTGAAGACCTTGGCATCCGCGAGAAATTCCGGGTGATCAGGCCGCGCGACGCCGACCTGGCGGCCTTCGCCGTGCACGGAAGCTGACCGCGGGGCGCTTGACCTCGCTCAACACGGGGCCCGGCGCTTCGGCGTAAGCTCGGCGCCGTGAACAGGATCGCCGAAGACACCGCCGCCCCGGCCGACCGCAACGGGCTTAGCACCGAGGCGGTGGCGCTTCTGCGCGTGACCCATGGCTGGAACGAGCTGCCCGAGGGCCGCCGCGTTTCGCCCCTTGCCGTCTTCGCGCGCCAGTTCCGCGGCATGCTGATCCTGATCCTCGCCGTCGCCGCCGGTGTCGCCCTGGTCGTGGGCGAGGTCGTGGACACCCTCGCCATCGCGCTGGTGATCCTTCTGAACGGGATTCTCGGCTTCGTGCAGGAATGGCGCGCCGAGACCGCGCTGGATGCGCTGAAGTCCATGCTTTCGCACGCAGCGACCGTGGTCCGCGACGGCCGCGAACAGGAGGTCGCCGCGCGGGAACTGGTGCCGGGGGACCTGGTGTTGCTGGAGGCCGGCGACCGGGTGCCGGCGGACCTGACGCTGACCCATTCGGTGCAGTTGCAGATCGACGAAAGCGTGCTGACCGGCGAATCGGTGCCGGTCCGTCGCGATGCCAAGGGCGAGAAGAACGAGGTCTATACCGGCACGGCGGTGGTCGCCGGCCGCGCCGAGGGCCGGGTGCGCGCGACCGGGGCCGGCACCGCGTTCGGCCGGATCGCGGAACTGACCGGATCGGTCGGCGAGAAGGAGACCAACATCCAGCGCAAGCTGGGCCGGCTGGCGCGGCAGCTTGGGATGGCGGCGCTGACCGTCGCGCTTGCGATCCTGGCGCTGGGGCTGGCGGCGGGGCGCGACACGCTGGAAATGGTGATGACCGGGCTGTCGCTCGCGGTCGCGGTGGTGCCCGAGGGGCTGCCCGCGGTGGTGACGATCACGCTGGCGCTCGGCGCCCGCGCCATGGCGCGGCAGAAGGCGCTGGCGCGGCGGTTGCAGGCGGTCGAGACGCTGGGCGCGGCGACGGTGATCTGCACCGACAAGACCGGCACGCTGACCGAGAACACGATGACCGCCACCGAAATCTGGATGGCCGACCGCGCCTTCGAGGTCAGCGGCACCGGTTATGACCCGCGCGGCCACATCTCGTATCAGGGGCAGCGGCTCGGCGTCGACGAGGACCCGGGCCTGGCGCTGATCCTCGAAACCGCGGTGATCTGCAACCACGCGCGGGTGCATCGCGGCCCGGGCGGCTGGGAGATGATCGGCGAGCCCACCGAGGGCGCGCTGATGACGCTGGCGATGAAGGGCTGGGCCGCCCTGCCCGACCCGGCGACCCTGCTGGCCGAACTGCCGTTCAGCTCCGAGCGCAAGCGGATGACCGTGCTGGCGCGCGCGGGCGATCACTGCGATCTGCACGGCAAGGGCGCGCCCGAGGTGATGTTGGAGGCCGCGGCCGAGCTTTGGACCGGGGCGGGGCCGCAGCCGATGGACGAGGCGCGCCGCGCCGAGGTGCGCGCGGCCTACGACGCCATGGCGGGCCGGGGGCTGCGCGTGATCGCGCTGGCCCGGCGCCGCGCCGAGGCGGCCGAGATCGCCGAGGACCGCATGACGTTTCTTGGCCTGGTCGGCATCATCGACCCGCCGCGCCCGGAAGTGGCTGCGGCGGTGGCCGGTGCGCAGGCCGCCGGCATCCGGGTGATGATGATCACCGGCGACAGCCCGGTGACCGCACGCGCCATCGCCGCGCAGGTCGGGATCGGCGCGGCGACCGTGCTGAGCGGCACGGACCTGGCGTCGATGGACGACGCCGCGCTGACCGAGGCGCTTGCCGGCGACGCGGTCTTTGCCCGCACCGAGCCCGGCGACAAGATGCGGATCGTCAAGCTCCTGCAGGCGCAGGGCCAGATCGTCGCGATGACCGGCGACGGGGTGAACGACGCGCCCGCGCTGAAACAGGCCGATATCGGCGTCTCGATGGGGGTGCGCGGCACCACCGTGGCAAAGGACGCCAGCGACCTGGTGCTGCTGGACGACAATTTCGCCACCATCGTCCGCGCCATCGGCGAGGGCCGGCGCCAGACCGACAACGTGCGCAAGTTCGTGCGCTATCTTCTGAGTTCCAACGCCGGCGAGGTGCTGGCGATCCTGACCAACATCCTGATCGGCGGGCCGCTGGTGTTCCTGGCGACCCAGATCCTCTGGATGAACCTGGTCACCGACGGGGTGACGGCGGTGGCGCTAGGGCTGGAAAAGGCGGAAAGCGGCCAGATGCGCCGCCCGCCGCGCCCGCCCGACGCGCCGGTTCTGGGGCGCTCGGGGCTGATGATGATCCTGGCCTTCGGCACCTATACCGGGGCCGCGAGCCTGGCGATCTTCTATCACCTGATGCCGCTGGGCGTGGACGTGGCGCGCACCACCGCCTTTACCGCGATGGTGGTGTTCGAGAAGATGAGCGTCTTCGCCTTCCGCTCGCTCAGTTCGCCCTGCTGGCGGATCGGCTGGTTTTCCAATCCGTTCCTGCTGATCGCGCTGGCGGTCACGCTGGGCGTGCAGGTCGCCGCGGTCTATGCGCCGCCGCTGCAGGCGCTGCTGCACACCGTGCCGCTGACTGGCGGGCAGTGGCTGTTGATCGCCGCCCTCGCCGCGCCGCTGGTGATCGTGCCAGAGCTGGTCGCCACGGTCCGGACCCGCCGGCAGGGCTGAGCGGCGCCTGCCGGGACCGGAGGACGCGGAAGGCGGCCGGCGATCGCCCGGGCGCTCACGCTTCGCCGCCGCCCGCCGGCGCCACGGCGCCGAGATCGCCGGAAATCCGGATCGCACCGGCAAGCGGCAACCCGACCAGATCCGCGGCCACGGGCCGGCGCCGGATCATCGCGGCAGGGACGCTGGTCGCCGCCGCCAGAGCCTCGCCCGGGTCGAGCCCGACCCGGTCGACGAGAACCCGGATCGCCGTGGTCAGGTCCAGGTCAGCGCCCGCCAAAGTGCCGTCCGCCAAACGAAGCCGGCCGCCCTCGCGCCGGGTCACGCGCCCCCCGAGGCGGAACTCGGTCATCGCGGTGCCGGCGACGGCCATCGCGTCGCTTACCAGGAATATCTTCCCGGGCCCGCGTTTCGCGGCCCAGGCCGCGCACATCGATGCGGGGTGAACGTGGACGGCATCGGCGATCAGCCCGGCCGACACGTCCCCCGAGGCAAACGCCGCGCCCACCAGCCCGGGTTCGCGGCTGCCGAGCTGGCTCATCGCGTTGAACAGATGCGTCACACAGCGCGCCCCGGCCGCGATGTAGCGCATGCAGGCGTCGAAACCGGCGTCGCTGTGACCGAGCGAGACCAGCACGCCCGCGCGGGCCAGCGCCGCCACCTGGTCTTCGGTGACGCTTTCGGGGGCGACCGTGACCTTGAGCACCGGCAAATCCGCAGCCGCGGCGAGCAGCGCCTGCAGATCGCGCTCCTCCATCGGACGGATCAGCGCCGCGTCATGGGCACCCTTCCGCGCGACCGACAGGTGCGGCCCCTCCAGATGCAGCCCGGCGACGCCCGGCACGCCCGCGCGAACCGCATCGCGGGCCGCCGCGATCGCGGCGCGGGTCTTGTCGGCGGTATCGGTGATCAGCGTCGGCAACAGCGCAACGACGCCCAGCCGGCGGTGCGCCTCTGCGATCCGGCGGAGCGTCGCGACCGAGGGATCGTCGTTGAACATCGCCCCGCCGCCGCCATTGACCTGCAAATCGACATAGCCGGGGCTCAGGATGTCGCCGCCGAGGTCCACCACCTCGCCCTGCAGGCCGATCCCGGCCTCGGGACCGAACGCGGCGGCCCGGCCGGCCTCGAACCGGACGGCATGGCCGGTCCGCAGGCGGTTTCCGTCGAAAACCCTGCCGTTGCGGAATGTCAGGACGCCGGGGGTCATACCGTCTCTGTCACCTTGCGCAGGTGACGCGGCGTGTCGGGGTCGATCCCCCGGCGCCGCGCGACCTGCTCGACCATGCCGTAGAACGACACGATCGCCGCGACCGGGTCGGTCAGCCAGTGGTCGGTCCGCACATGCGGCAGCCGGGTCGCGCGGGTCGCGCGGTCGGTCACGGCAAAGACCCGGGCGCCCTTTTCCGCCAGCGCGTCGGCGGTGGCGGCCAGGCTGTCCTCGGCGGCATCGGCGGCGGCGAAGGCGATCACCGGAAAGCCCTGCTCGACGATGGAAACCGGCCCGTGCAGGACCTCGGCGGAGGAGTAGCTTTCGGCATGGATCAGGCAGGTTTCCTTGAATTTCAGCGCGGCCTCGTTGGACACCGCCCAGGACGGCCCGCGCCCCAGCGTGAACAGCGACCGCGCCTCGATCGCATCGGCGGCGGCGGACCAGTCGCACTGCGTCGCGGCGTCGAGCTGCGCCGGAAGCGCGCAGATCGCCGCAAGCAGCCCGGCATCGCCCTTGATCTCGGCCAGCAGCCACAGCCCGGCCAGCAGGGATGTGACGAAGGTCTTGGTCGCCGCGACGCTCAGTTCGGGCCCCGCATGGATCGGCAGCGTGGTCTGCGCCACGCCGGCGAGCGGCGAGGCGGGATCGTTGGTGATCGCCACGGTCAGCGCGCCGGAAGCGCGCAGCGATTGCGTCATCCGCACGATGTCCGGGCTTTGCCCCGACTGCGAGACCGCGATGCAAAGCGTGCCCTCGGCCAGAAGCTCGACGCCGTAGATCGACGTCACAGATGGCCCGACCGACGCCATCGGCTTGCGCAGGATCAACTCGCTTGCATATTTCAGAAAGGTGCAGGCGTGGTCCGAGGACCCGCGCGCCACGGACAGCAGAAACCGCGGATCGGCCTCGCGCGCAAGCTGCGCCGCGGCTCTGACCGCGTCCGCGCCCCGGGTCAGAAGGCGGTCGACGGCGGCGGGGATTTCAAGGACTTCCTGGCGCATCCGCGTGTCTTCGGTGGGCATGTCGGTCGGCCTTTCGGTGTCAGAAACGCAACTCGGCCACGAAATCGTAGGCGTCGCCGCGATAGATCGAGCGGGTGAGTTCCGCGACCCGCCCGCTTGCGAGATAGGACATGCGCTCGATGCTCAGCCCGGCATCGCCCTCGGCGACCCCCAGCAGCCCGGCGTCGCGCGCGTTCAGGTTGATCGCCGAGATTTTCTGTACCGCGCGGACCGGGCGGTTGCCCTGCCGATCCAGCACGTCGTAAAGCGACGTCGTCACCTCGGTCGGGTTCGGCAGGATGTCGAGCGGCAGCGCCGCCCGCTCCAGCGCCATCGGGCGCCCGCCGGCTTCGCGCAGGCGACAGATGCGCGCGACCTGGCCGCCATCCTCGAGGCCGAGCGCCGAGACCTCTTCGGGCGATGCCATGAAAACCCCGCGTTCGAGCCATGTCGACCTGGTTTCCATGCCGCGCCGCCGCATGTCCTCGGTAAAGGACGTCAGCCGCGACAGCGATTGCTCGACCCGCAACACCGGCGCGCGGATGAACGAGCCGGAGCCTTGGCGCTGTTCGATCACGCCCTTGCGCACCAGTTCCCGGATCGCCTTGCGGACGGTGACGCGCGACAGATCGGTGATCTCGGCGATCTCGCGCTCGGGCGGAAGCGACGAATCGGGCGGCAGCACGCCGGTCGCGATCCCCTCTTCGAGCCGCCGGCGAAGCCGCACGTAGCGCGGCCCGGCGCCCTGGTCGAGCCAGCCCTCGGGGCGAAGGAACGCGGCCGCGCTCATGGGCGATCTCCCGGGGGAAATCATGCGCGGACCCGAGCGCTCAGGTCAGGCCGATCGTCGCGCCCTGCCTGCACCCGGCGGCGCGTGACGCCGCCACCGGCGGCCGGGATCGGCACTGTCTGCGACTCGTTCATGATACTACCTTTATGATACCTAATTTCAGAATAACAGATCAAACTCAGACCAAAATGCCGGAAACAGTCAGACACCCGGCGCTGCCACCCCGCCATATGGCCCCGGGCAATGTGGCTGAACAATAGGTATGTCAAAGGTATTGTACTTGCAGACCAGGGGGAATCGCGTGACCGGCCGAACCACGGAACAGCTGCATCCCGATGCCAACGGGATCGACGCCCGCTCGGCGAGGCGGCGGCGCTGCTGGCAGAGGGCCAGATCGCCGCGGCGGCCGCGCTGCGCGGCGCGCTCGACGCGATCGTCCCCGCCGCCGTCGCGATGGCGCGGACGAGCCGCGGCGGCGGCACGCTTCACTACGCGGCCGCCGGATTCTCGGGGCTGATGGCCGCCGCCGACGCCCAGGAGCTGGGCGGCACCTATTCGATTCCCGCCGCGCAGATCCGCATTCACATGGCCGGCGGCCTGCCGACCGGTGTCGAGATGCCGGGCGGCTCCGAAGACGACACCGCGGGGCTAGAGCCGGCGCTGGAGGGGCTTTCCGGCCGCGACACCGTCATCGCCGTCTCGGCCAGCGGCACGACGCCCTACACCCTTGCCGCCGCCGGGATCGCCAGGGCGCGCGGCGCGACGCTCATCGGGATCGCCAACAACGCGGGCGCGCCGCTGCTGCGGGCGGCCGATCACCCGATCCAGCTCGACACCCCGCCCGAACTGGCCTCGGGCTCGACGCGCATGGGCGCCGGCACGGCGCAGAAGATCGCGCTGAACATGCTGTCGACACTGATGGCGATCGAACTGGGCTATGTCCACGACGGCATGATGATCAACCTGCGGGCCGACAACACCAAGCTTCGCGCGCGGGCGGCCGGCATCGTCGGGCGGATCGCGGCCGTCGGCGAGGCCGAGGCGAGACGCGCCCTGGATGTGGCGAACGGCGAGGTGAAATCCGCCGTGCTCGTCGCGGCGGCGGGACTGACGTTGCCGAAGGCGCGGTCGCTGCTTGCGGCGACCGGGGGCAACCTGCGCGCCGCGCTGGCGCGGCTCGCCTGAACCGCACGGCGGACCGGGGGCGAACGCCGCCCGCCAGCGATCGCCGGGAGCGCGCCGTTGGACGGCCCGTTCCCGCGGGGCCTGATCCCGCGCAGAAGCGATTTCCAGCGAAGCCGTTCCGGCAAAGTGCCGCGAAATCACGCGCGGCGAAAGGGATGGAGCGCATTCCGTGATTCGAAGATCGCGGAATGGGCCCTAACCGGCCGCCCGCTCTTCCAGCGCGAGCCATTCCTCCTCGGCCGCCGCCAGCACGGCCTGGCGCTCGACCAGCGCGGCGCTGGCCTTCTGGAACTTCTCGGGCGCGGCCCTGAACAGGTCCGGGTCCGACAGGAACTCGCCGAGCCTGGCGATCTCCGCCTCCAGCCGCTCGATCTCGCCCGGCAGCGCCTCGAGCCGGTGTTTCTCGGTAAAGCTCAGCCCCCCGCGCACCGGTTTCGGCGCAGGCCCGGGCGCCGGTTTCGCGTCGGGCCTGGGCAGCGGCTTGGTCGCGGTTGATTTCGCGGCGGGCGCCTCGCCGCGCTGCGCGATGTAATCGCTCCAGCCCCCGGCATAGACCGTCGCCCGCCCGTCGCCCTCCAGCGCCACGGTCGCCGTCGCCACCCGGTCGATGAAATCGCGGTCGTGGCTGACCAGCAGCACGGTGCCGGGATAGTCGTCGAGCAGCTCCTGCAACAGATCCAGCGTCTCGATGTCCAGATCGTTCGTCGGCTCGTCCAGCACCAGCAAGTTCGAGGGCTTGGCCATCAGCCTGGCCAGCAGAAGCCGCGCCTTCTCACCCCCGGACAGCGAGCGCACCGGGGCGCGGGCCTGCGCCTCGGCGAAGAGGAATTCCTTGAGATAGCCCACGACATGCTTCGGGGCACCGCGCACCATCACCTGATCGGCCTTGCCGCTGACCCCGATCTCGGGATCGCCCGCAAGGCTGTCCCAAAGCGTCGCATCCGGGTCCAGCTCGGCACGGTCCTGGTCGAAGACCGCGACCTCCAGGTTGGAGCCCAGCACCACCGAGCCGGCATCCGGCGTCAGGCCGCCCGTCAGCATCTTCAAAAGCGTCGTCTTGCCCGCGCCGTTCGGCCCGACAAAGGCCACGCGGTCGCCGCGCAGGATGCGCAGATCGAACGGACGCAGGATCAACTTGTTTTCGTAAGTCTTTGAAATCTTGCGCGCTTCGATAACCCGCTTGCCCGACTTGCCGCCCTCGTCCAGCGCCATCGCCGCGGCGCCCTGGCGCCGGATCATCGCGGCCCGCTCCTGCCGCAGCGCGCGCAGCGCCCGCAGCCGGCCCTGGTTCCGGCGCCGCCGCGCGCTGATCCCCTCGACCGCCCAGCGCGCCTCGGCCCTGATCCTGCGGTCGAGCTTGTGGCGCGCCTCGTCCTCGGCGGCCCAGACCTCGTCGCGCCAGGCCTCGAAGCCCTCGAATCCCTGTTCGCGGCGGCGCACCCGGCCGCGGTCGATCCACAGCGTCGCGCGCGTCAGCCGGCGCAGGACGGCGCGGTCGTGGCTGATCAGCACAAAGGCGGCGCGGGTCTCGGCAAGCTGGTCCTCGAGCCAGCGGATCGCGGAGATGTCCAGGTGGTTGGTCGGTTCGTCCAGCAGCATCAGATCGTGCATCGTTGCCATCAGCCGCGCCAGCGCCGCGCGGCGCCGCTCGCCGCCGGATGCCGCCGCAACCGGCAGATCCGCCGCGAATCCCAGCCCTTCGGCCGCCGCCTCGACCCGCCATGCCTCGCCCGGTGCCAGCCCGCCCGCCGCGAAGTCGCCGAGCGTCGCGAACCGGCCCATTTCGGGGTCCTGCTCCATATAGCCCACCGACATGCCGGGCGGCATCGCGCGCGTGCCGCGGTCGGGCTCGACCAGCCCCGCCATCAGCTTCATCAGGGTCGACTTGCCCGACCCGTTGCGGCCCACCAGCGCCACCCGGTCGCCCGGCTGGATCACCAGATCGAGCGCATCGAACAGCGGCGCGCCGCCGAAGTTCAGCGAAATCCCGGTCAGTTGAAGCAATGGAGCCCGCGCCAT
>JBFKQC010000072.1:0-19670 GCA_041627895.1 Rhodobacter sp. | reverse complement strand
CGGCGATCGCATAGGCCACGACGAGCGGCGGCGAGGCGAGGTAGTTGGCGCGCACGTCGGGCGAGATGCGGCCCTCGAAATTGCGGTTGCCCGACAGAACGCTGGTCGCGATCAGGTCGTTGTCGTTGATCGCCTTCGAGATCTCGGGCTGCAGCGGCCCGGAATTGCCGATGCAGGTGGTGCAGCCATAGCCCACCAGGTTGAAGCCGATGGCGTCGAGATCCTCCTGCAGCCCGGCGGCCTCGAGGTATTCGCTGACGACCTGGCTGCCCGGCGCCAGCGAGGTCTTGACCCAGGGCTTGCGGTTCAGCCCCAGCGCGCGCGCCTTGCGCGCCACCAGGCCGGCGCCGATCATCACGTAAGGGTTCGAGGTGTTGGTGCAGGACGTGATCGAGGCGATCACCACCGATCCGTCGCGCAGCTCGTATTCCTCGCCCGCGACGGCGGCGGTCTTGCGCGGGTCGGGGGCCTCGGTCGGTGCCGGCCCCTCGGCGGCCATGTCCTCGGCCGCAGCGGTCGAATCGGTGCCGCGGTATTCGTTGACGACATCGAGGAAGTTGCCGGCGGCCCGGTCCAGCGGTGTGTGGTCCTGCGGCCGCTTCGGACCCGAGATCGCCGGCACCACGGTGCCCATGTCCAGTTCCAGCGTGTCGGTATAGACCGGGTCATAGTCCGGCCCGCGCCACATGCCCTGTTCCCTGGCATAGGCCTCGACCAGCGCGATCCGCGCCTCGTCGCGGCCCGAGATGCGCATGTAACGCAGGGTCTCGTCGTCGATCGGGAAGAAACCGCAGGTCGCGCCGTATTCCGGCGCCATGTTGCCGATCGTGGCACGGTCGGCCAGCGGCAGGTGGTCCAGCCCGGGGCCGTAGAATTCGACGAACTTGCCGACCACGCCCTTCTTGCGCAGCATGGCCACGACCTTCAGCACCAGGTCGGTCGCCGTGGTGCCCTCGACCATCTGGCCGGTCAGCTTGAAGCCCACGACTTCGGGGATCAGCATCGAGATCGGCTGGCCCAGCATCGCCGCCTCGGCCTCGATCCCGCCGACGCCCCAGCCGAGCACCGCCATGCCGTTGACCATCGTGGTGTGGCTGTCGGTGCCGACCAGCGTGTCGGGATAGGCCACCTCTTCGCCGGTCTGGTCCCGGTCGGTCCAGACGCATTGCGACAGGTATTCCAGGTTCACCTGGTGGCAGATGCCGGTGCCCGGCGGCACCACGCGGAAATTGTCGAACGCGGACTGGCCCCATTTCAGGAAGGTGTAGCGTTCGAGGTTGCGCTCGTATTCCCGGTCGACGTTCATCTGGAAGGCGCGCGGGTTGCCGAACTCGTCGATCATCACGCTGTGGTCGATCACCAGATCGACCGGATTGAGCGGGTTGATCTTCTCGGCGTCGCCGCCGAGCGCGACGATCCCGTCGCGCATCGCGGCCAGGTCGACCACCGCCGGGACCCCGGTGAAGTCCTGCATCAGGACCCGCGCCGGGCGATAGGCGATTTCGCGCGGGTTCTGCCCGCCGGCCGCGGCCCAGTCGGCGAATGCCATGATGTCGTCGGTCGAGACGGTGCGCCCGCCGTCCTCGAAACGCAGCATGTTTTCCAGCACCACCTTCAGCGCGGCGGGCAGGCGCGAGAAATCGCCGAGGCCCGCGGCCTCGGCCGCGGGGATCGAGTAATAGGCGACGGACGCGCCGCCGGCGGAAAGGGTCTTGCGGGTCTTGGCGCTGTCTTGTCCTACGGTCACGGTCATTGGCGTCTCCTCCAGGCAGGGGCGGGAATCCGGAAATCCCGGTCGCGGGGGCCGCGCGGACGGCGGCGGAACCGGGGCTGGAAACTCTGTATACCATTGTGCACCGAGGCGCAATTGCTCTCTCCGCCTTCATCGCGCGTTACCGTTCGCTCGCTAAACCTTGATTGGCGGTTAGGGGCCGGTTTCAGTAGGTATCTGGGGGGGCGAGGCGAAAGGGGATCGGTCATGCGCGGCATCTTGGCAGCTTTCGGGACGGCCCTGGCGCTGTTGGCCGTGGCCCCCGGGACAAGGGCCGACCCCGTGGTGATCGAGCTTTACACCAGCCAGGGCTGCTCGTCCTGCCCGCCGGCAGATGCGCTGCTGGTGGAACTGACCGAGCGCGACGACGTGATCCCGCTGGCGCTGCATGTCGACTACTGGGATTACATCGGCTGGAAGGACAGCCACGCGAACCCGGCCTTCACCAAGCGGCAGAAGGCCTATGCCCGCGCCGCGGGCCAGCGCACGATCTATACGCCGCAGATGATCGTCGGCGGCATCGACCACGTCGTCGGCTACAAGCCGATGCGGCTGGCCAAGCTGATCGAGGATCATGCCGAGCGGCCCGCCGCCGTCGAGGTCTCGGCGGTCCGCAACGGCACCACGGTGGATATCCGCGCCCGCCCCGCCGCCGGAGGCGCGCGCGACGTGGTCGTGCAACTGGTGCGCTACCTGCCGCGCGACACGGTCGATATCCGCCATGGCGAGAATGCCGGCAAGACGCTGACCTATGCCAACATCGTCACCGAGTGGCGCGTGCTCGGCACCTGGGACGGCGCGGCGCCGCTGGAGATGCAGGCCGAGATCGAGGGCGACGGCCCGGTCGCGGTGATCCTGCAGAAACCCGGCCACGGGCCCATCGTCGCCGCCGCCCACCTGCGCTGAGCCGCTTTCCGATTGGGCCGCCTGCGGCGGCGCATGTCTTCCCCGCCGCCGCCCTGCGGGCTCTGGCGGGCGGGGCAGGCGGCGGGTGATCGCCCCGGTATCGGGCCGCGCGCAGCGGCGCTACCTGTCCGGCGGCGTCTTCCAGCGGCGGTGGATCCAGAACCATTGCTCGGGATGGGCATGCACCAGCCGTTCCAGGCTTTCGTTCAGCGTCCGGGTCATCTCGACCGGCGGGCCGTGCGGCACCGGGGCGTCGACGATGATGTCGAAGCCGATCCCGTCGTCGCGCCGCAGCCCGTAGATCGGCACCACCAGCGCATCGTATTTCACCGCCATCTCGGCCGCCGACAGCGCGGTCCAGGCCGGGTGGCCCATGAAGTCGATCGGCTCGCCGTGCGCCATGTAGTGATCGGCCACCATGCCGACCATGCCGCCGGATCGCAGGAACCGCACCATCTGCGCCAGGCCCCTGGGCGAGCGCTCGAACAGCGGCTCGCCCAGCCGCGCCATCTCGGCCACGTAGCGGTCGTTGAAATAGGCGTTGGTCATCGGCATGTAGAGCCCACCCACCCGGTAGCCCTGCGCGATCAGCGCGGCGCGGGGCGCCTGGTGATTGCCGAAATGCCCGGTCACCAGGATCGCCGGGCGGCCCGCGTCGCGGGCGCCTTCCAGCGCGGCGACGCCCTCGCCCCGGAGCCGCACCGCGGCCACGCGGGCGGTGAAATCCGGGCCGGAAAAGCTCTCGATCAGCGAGCGGCCGAAATTGTCCGGCACAGCGCGCATCAGCCGGCGCACCTCGGCGCGCGGCATGTCCGGCCAGATCAGCGCAAGATTGTCGCGCACCCGCCGGTCCCAGCCGGCAATCGGTGCGGCCAGCCGCGCCACGACCCAGCCCGCGAACGGCACCCGCCAGCGGTAGGGCAGCGCCAGCGCCAGCCCGATCACCGCACGGATCGCCAGGTTCTGCAGGTATTCCGCCGGGCCGCGTCTTGTCCTAGCCATGCTGCGCCTATTCGGCGGCGGCCACGCGCGCCGCCCGGGTTTCGCGGTGCCAGACATAGAGCCCGGCCCCGACGATCACAAGCGCGCCCAGATAGGTCGTGCGGCCCGGAAACTCGGCAAAGACCGCCATCCCCCAGAACGTCGCGAACAGAAGCCCGACATAGGAAAACGGCGCGATCGTGCCGGCCTCGGCCGCCATCAGCGCGCGGATCAGGCAGAAATGCCCGAGCGCACCGATCGCGCCGATGCCGAGCATCATGGCGACCGTCGGCGCGTCGGGCGGCACCCAGAAGAACGGCACCACCGGGCTGACCGCCACCGCGCCGAAGGCCGCGGTGTAAAGCAGCGAGGTCCAGGCATCCTCGTCGCGGCCGACGAAGCGGGTGGTCAGCGCGTATCCCGAGTAAAGCACCGCCGCGCCGAACGGCAGCAGCGCCGCGGCCGAGAACACCTGGCCGCCCGGCCGGATCACGATCAGCGCGCCGGCCAGCGCGGCGCCCACGCCCACGGCGCGCCTGAGCCCGAAGCGCTCGCCCAGGAACAGCGCGGCGCCGAGCGTGATCAGCACCGGGTTCACCGACATGATCGCCGCCGCGTTCGCCAGCCCGATGGCGACGAAGCCGAAGAAGAAGCACGTCGTCGCCCCCAGAAGGAACACCGAACGCATCAGCTGCAGCCAGGGATACCGGGTGCGCAGCACGCGCCGGACCCGCGGCAGCACCAGGACGAACACCACCGCGGTCTGCCCGGCATAGCGCGCCCAGATCGCCATCACGGTGTCGGTGCGGTGCGCGATCGCCTTGGCGATCACGTCCATGGCGGAGAAGAAGAACACCGCGGCGATCATCAGGAGGATGCCCTGCGCGTTCGCCCCGAGCCGGGCAAAGCGGTTCATTCCGGCGGCGCGGCGGGGGATCGGGGCAGTCCGGTGCCGATCATCGAGTCCCGCGTGACCAGCGCGGCCAGCGCCGCCTCGTCGAGCCGCTCGGTGCCGGCGGGCCGGGCGGGCAGCACGATATAGCGCATGTCGGCGGTCGAATCGTGGACCCGCACCGTCACGTGACCGGGCAGATCGACGCCGAACTCGCGCAGGACGCTGCGCGGCTCTTGCACGGCGCGCGAGCGGTAGGCGCGGCTCTTGTACCAGTCGGGCGGCAGGCCCAGAAGGTTGCGCGGATAGCAGGAACACAGCGTGCAGACGATCATGTTGTGCACTTCGGCGGTGTTCTCGACCGCGATCAGGTGCATCGGCCCGATGTCAAAGCCCATCTCGCGCGCCGCCGCGCCCGCGTCGTCCAGAAGCCGCGCCCTGAAGGCCGGATCGGTCCAGGCGCGGGCCACCACCGCGGCGCCGTTCGCGGGCGAGCGTGCATCCATCGCGTCGATCTGGCGGGCGATCGCCTGGGCGGTGCTCACACCCTTCTCGATCAGAAGCTCGCGGATCGCGATTTCCATCGTCTGCCAATAGCTCAGGGGTACGTCGTCGTCGGGGCGGAAGGGATGGCCCGAGGGTGACAGGTGGTCGTGATGGTCGTGCGGCATGCGCTTAGTCCTCGGCCCGTTCCAGCCAGTGGCCATAAATCTCCGCCTCCAGCGTGTCGGACGGGTTTTCCGCCGCGTCGCCCCAGATCTCGGCCATCGTAAAGCGCACGCGGAAAAGCTCGCGCCTGTCGCCCCGGCGGCCATAGGCCAGTTCCTCGGGGTTGCCGAAACGCCCGAGCGCGCGCTCGATCACGCCGGTCCTGCCGCGCAGGTAGGCCGGCGTGCGCACGTGGCCGGGCGGCATCATCGCGCGGACCCGGACCCGCTCAGCCATCTTCGCGGGTCCTGGCGAAGAAATCGAACGGCGCCTGCGCGTCGAGCGGGCCGATTTCGGCGGTCAGCCCGGGGCCGTCGCCGCGGAAGGTGATGCGCTTGCCCTGTTCGGGGAAATCCGCGACCTCCAGCGCCGCCCTCGCGCCGCCCATCAGGTAGACCAGCGTCTCGGCGCCGGAATTGGTCAGCTTGTGCGCCGGCCCGCCGGCCGGGAAGGCGGCGAAATCGCCGGGGCCGATGTCGTGGGTCTGGTCGTCCAGCGCCAGCGTCGCCGTGCCCGAAAGGATGTAGACCCACTCGTCGGCGGCGAGGTGCCGGTGCTTGGGGTAGGAACAGCGCCCCGGGGCGAGGTGCGACAGGCTGACCGAAGTGTTGGTCAGCCCGGTGGCATGGCTCAGCGGGCAGAGCGTGAGTTCGGCGTTATGGTCCAGCGGGTGGCGGAATTCGAAGGCCCGCCCGGCGATCTCGGCGGCCCGCAGGATCAGCGGCGCATCAGCCATCGGCGGCCTCGCCATAGGTGGCGCCGCGGGCGCTGACGGCCTGCATCCGCTCGCCGAGTTCGGCCAGCGTGTAGACCCCGGCCTCGACAAGGTTCTGGTTGATCGCGGCGATCCAGCGCTCGTAATAGCTCATGGTCTCGAAGGCGTCCTCGCCCATGTCCTCGAGCGCCCGGCGCAGCCCGTCGACCGTGAACAGCCCCTCGGTCTGCGCCAGCACCAAAAGCGCGTCGACGCGCTTTTCCCAGAGCGAATAGTCATGCTCGGCCCGGTCGACCGGGCCCGCGGGCCGGCCGCCCATGTCGTGCCATCTCTGTCCGTCGGTGGTCATGTGCGCGAGGTTACGCCCGGGCATTGGCGGCGTCCAGACCGCGCCGGTCGCCATGCCGGGCAGGTCCCGCGATGCCGCCGCCCTCCCGCCCGCCGCAAGCACGCCCTTCGAAGGGCGTCTGCAAGGCCTTTCGCAAGGCCTTGCCCGGCGCCGCGGCCGGCGGCGGCGTGCGCGGCCCGTCGACGGGCCGCCCGCGCCGCGCCACCTATTCCTCTTCGGCGATCAGCATGATTTCGCCCGCGGCCTCCAGGTCGCGTATCGTGGCCACCACCGCGCTCATCGCCGCCTCGCCGTCCTTGTCCTTGACCTTGCCGAGCGCCTCGATCTCGTCGCGCAGTTGCGCCGCCATGCGCTGCGACATGTTGGCGAGGACGAATTCCGCGGCATCGCCGGTGGCCGCCGCCGTCCCCGCGGCGGCGAGCGCGGTGATCAGCACGGCCGCGTCCACGTCGCGGGTGATCTTCGGCACGTCGCGCGGGTCGATCCGGGTGGGGATGTTCGCGAAGGTGAAGATCGCCTTGCGCACCTCCTCGGCAAAGGCCTTGTCGGCCTCGTCGAGCCCGCCCAGCACCTCGTCGCGGGTCGCCGCGGCCGAGAAGTTCAGGATCGCGCCCACCCGCTGCACCGGCCCCTCGTCGAAGGCCTTGGGCACCGCCGCCTCGAGCTGCGCGGCCAGCGCCTCGCCGATCTTGATCACGGTGGCCGGCGCGATCGCACCCGTCTGCGACACGGCATAGGTGATCCGCCGGGCGCGTTCGCCGGGCAGCATCCCCAGCAATTCCGCCGATTTCGAGACCTTCAGCTTCGACAGCATCACGGCGGCGATCTCGGTGCTCTCCTGCTCGAGGATCGGCAACAGGCGCTCGGCCTCCATCTCGGTGATCCGCTCCCACGGGTCCGAGCTTTGCCCGAGCCCCGCCTCGCTGCGCAGCCGCGCCGCCGCGGAGTGGCTGATCGTGCCGTCCAGCACGCCAAGCGTGCGCGACATGTCGGGCGGAAAGGCGAGGCCCACCGAATCGAGTTCGTCGACGAACTCGGTCACCACCGCGTGCAGCGTGGCGCGGTCGATATAGCGCATCGCGTTCATCGCCTCGGTCAGCGCGATCTGCAGGTCGTCGGGCAGGTCGGCAAGCGAGATGTCGATCCCCTCGGCGCGCAGGAGCCGCACGACGATGGCGGCCTTCTGCCGCCGGCTCAGGCGTGCGGGCAGCGGCGGCGCGGCGGTGCCGGCGGCAAGGGGCATGGCGGACAGATCGTTTGGCACCGGGCGCGGCCTCGTTCGCTGAATCGCTCCGTCGCAACCTTGCAGAAAGGGGTTAACGATCGCCTATCCCGCCGGCGGCGGGCATGAAAAAGCCCGGCCGCGGGGGCCGGGCGGTTCCGGTCCGCCCGGCGGGTCGGGTCAGGAGACACTGGCGCGCCCGGTCGCGATCGCGGTGGCCAGCGCGGTCTCGGCCCAGGTGCCGCGCCCGCCGCGCATCCGGATCTCGGTCAGCTCGGCCCGCGCCGCGGCCAGATCGCCGGCCTCGACGAAGCCCTGGCCCATGTAGGACCGCGCCAACAGGTTGCCGGGGTTCTTCGCGATGGCCTGGCGGTAAAAGGCGTTGCCCAGCGCCACGTCGCCGGTCCGGCGGTGCACGAAACCCATATACGTCAGCACCCGGTCGTCGTCCGGGTCGGACATCGCCGCCAGCACCGCCAGCGTGTTCCCGTATTGCCCGGCATAGGCGAACTCGCGCGCGGCACGGTAAAGCTCGTCGTCGGTCAGGCTGCCGGATTGCGGCAAGACGCAGCGTTCCAGCGATTCGGACCAGACCATGCCGTTCTTGCAGGTCTCGGTGGTGCTGGTCGGCGTGGGCGGGCTGCTGTCGCCGCTGCCGACGGCAAGGGCGGCGGTGGGCAGGCACAGGACGGCGCTCAGAAGCAAGCGGCGCATAGGTCGTCTCCCGTTCGTTCGACACATGATAACATGGCGCGCCCCCGCAAGCGGCCATCAAAAATGCGTGTATCGCGGCGGCACCCGGCAAACGCAAGGCCGCCGCCCGTTGCGGGACGGCAGCCCTGATTCCGGAAACGGCCCGTTTCCAGAGTGGTGTCTCAGCCCGAGACGATCTCGACGCAGGTGCCGGTCTTCTCGTCCCAGGTCAGCCCGTCGGCGCAGCTCATCGCCTGTTCCGAATGGCTGCCCCAATTGCAGCCTCCACCGGCCAGCGCCAGGGTCGGGGCGGCGGCGAGGATCGCGGCGACAAGCGCGGTTCTGATCTTCATCTCGGTCCTCCCGTTGCGACTGGACGAAAGCCTAGCACGGTTCTGCCCGAGGTCAAAACGGAACCCGCGCGCGGCTCAGCCGTCGCCGAACACCCGGGCGAAGATCGTGTCGACATGCTTGGTGTGATAGCCGAGGTCGAATTTCTCCTCGATCTCGGCATCGCTCAGCGCCGCGGTCACCTCGGCGTCGGCCTTGAGCTCGGCCATGAAATCGGCGCCCTGCTCCCAGACCTTCATCGCGTTGCGTTGCACCAGCCGATAGGCATCCTCGCGGCTCAGGCCCTTCTGCGTCAGCGCCAGCAGCACGCGCTGCGAATGAACGAGGCCGCGGAACCTGTTGAGATTGTTCAGCATGTTTTCGGGATACACGACCAGCTTGTCGATCACCTCGGTCAGGCGGGCCAGGGCGAAATCCAGCGTCACGGTGGCATCGGGGCCGATGTTGCGCTCGACGCTGGAATGGCTGATATCGCGTTCGTGCCAAAGCGCCACGTTCTCCAGCGCCGGCACCACCATGCCGCGCACCAGCCGCGCCAGCCCGGTGAGGTTCTCGGTCAGCACCGGGTTGCGCTTGTGCGGCATCGCGCTCGAGCCCTTCTGGCCCTTCGAGAAGAATTCCTCGGCCTCCAGCACTTCGGTCCGCTGCATGTGGCGAATCTCGACGGCGATGTTCTCGACCGACGACGCCACCACCCCGAGCGCGGCGAAGAACGCCGCGTGCCGGTCGCGCGGGATCACCTGCGTGCTGATCGGCTCGGGCAACAGCCCGAGCCGCTCGCAGACATGCGCCTCGACCCGCGGGTCGATGTTGGCAAAGGTCCCCACGGCGCCGGAAATCGCCCCGGTTGCAATCTCTTGCCGAGCGATCCTCATGCGGCTCAGGTTGCGGTCCATCTCGGCGTAGAACCGCGCCAGGGTCAGCCCCATCGTGGTGGGTTCGGCGTGGATGCCGTGGCTGCGGCCGATCCTCACGTCGTCCTTGTGCTGGTACGCGCGCCGCTTCAGCGCCGCCAGTAGCGCCTCGAGATCGGCGATCAGGATGTCAGCGGCGCGGGTGAGCTGGATGTTGAAGCAGGTGTCCAGTACGTCCGACGACGTCATGCCCTGGTGCACGAAGCGGGCCTCTTCGCTGCCGACGATCTCGGCCAGGTGCGTGAGGAACGCGATCACGTCGTGCCTGGTCACCGCCTCGATCTCGTCGATCCGCGCGACGTCGAACTCGACGTCCCTGGCTTTCCAGACCGCCTGTGCGTTCGCCTTCGGGATCACGCCCAGGTCCGCCATCGCGTCGCAGGCATGGGCCTCGATCTCGTACCAGATGCGGAACTTGGTCTCGGGCGACCAGATGGCGACCATCTCGGGGCGGGAGTAGCGGGGGATCATGCGCTCGGCCTTTTCGAATTGCGGGGACGTCCGGGCGGGTCTTAGACTGCGCCCCGACAGGCAGCAAGGGAGGCCCGGGACGATGCGAAGATGGGTCGCGATACCTGCGGTTCTGGCGGCCGGTCCGGCGCTGGCCGACTGGACGGCGATGACCGGCGCCGAGAACGCCGCGGCATTGACCGGGCGCGTGCTGGTCCATCAGGCGGCCCGACAGGAATTCCTCGCCTCGGGCGGCACGCTGTACGACGCCGGCCGGCCAAGCTGGGGCCGCTGGGAGGTCCGCGGCGATGCCTATTGCTCGCAATGGCCGCCGGCCGAGGACCGGGCCTCCTATGCGATGGAGCGCGAGGACGGGACCGGCGCGCTGCGCTTCGTCGGAGAGAGCGGCGAGGCGACCGAGGGGCGCTACGCCGAGTGAGACTTTCGGACTTCGAAGGCGAGTGGCGGCTGTCGCGGGTCATCGACGACCGGCTGGCGGGGCGCGTCGGCCGGCTTGACGGCCGGGCCGCGTTCCGGCCCGAGGGCGGCGCGCTGGTCTATCGCGAAGAGGGGGTGCTGCGGCTGCCGGGCCAGCCGCCGCTGACCGCGGCGCAAAGCCACGTGTGGCGGGACGAGGGTGCGCTGGTTGCGGTGTTCTTCGCCGACGGGCGCCCGTTTCACCGCTTCGACCCCTCCGGCACCGTGGCCGAGGCGCGCCATGACTGCGCGCCGGACCTCTACCTCGTGCGGTACGACTTCGGCGGCTGGCCGGTTTGGTCGACCCAATGGACCGTTGCCGGGCCGCGCAAGGACCAGGTGCTGAGCACGCGGTACCGGCGTACCTGACCGGCCGTTTCGGGCAGGGGCGGCGCGGCGCGGGATGGCCGGAGGCGGCGGCCAGGCACCTGCCGCCGGGGGCGCAAAAGCGGCACCCATGTGCCGTGGCCCTGCGCCGGGACGTGATCGGGAAGACGGCGGGAAGATGCAGCGATTCTTTCCAAAACCATTTGACATCAGAGTGTTATCGCTGTCCTTTTATCCGGCTATCCGGCTATCCGGCTATCCGGCTATCCGGCTATCCGGCTATCCGGCTATCCGGTTATCCGGGACACCGGAATTGACAGGGCGCCAGGTTCCGCCCGCAATTCCTGGCGGTGAAACGCAGGGACTGAACCCATGACGCCGACCATGATCCTGATGGCGATGGCCGTGGGCGCCATCATTTCGATCTATCTGCCGATGATCACCCAGACCGCCCGGCTGCTGAATTCGGCGCCGATGGCGAACGTGCCGTTCTTCGCCATCGCCTTCGCGAGCTCGGTCGCGATCGCGCTGGCGACCGGCAGCCGCGGCGCCGACTTCGCCCGGATCGCGACGCTGCCGGCGCATCTGCTGGTGGCCGGTGTGCTGAGCGCGGGCATGATCATCGGCTCGTCCTATCTGGTGCCGCGGATCGGGATCGGCGCCTTCTTCGTGCTTCTGGTCGCGGGGCAGGTTCTGGCGGCGATCGTGTTCGGCCAGTTCGGCCTGTTCGGCACGCCCGAGACGCCGCTCTCGCTCGGCAAGGTCGTAGGCGCGGCGATGGTGGTCGCGGGCGTCTGGCTGGTGACTTTCCGCTGAGCGCGCCGCTGGGCCGCGGAGCCGACCCGAGAACGACGCGCCAAATCGCGGCCTCTGGCGCTACCCGGCAAGCGCCGTCGTGATCTTCGAGCGGGCCTCCAGCGTGCGGTGCACCGGGCATTTGTCGGCGATCTCCAGAAGCCGGCTGCGCTGCTCGGCATCGAGCGCGCCCTCGAGCGTGATCGCGCGGTGGAAGCTGTCGATCTTCTGCCCGCCGCCATTGGTCTCGGCGTCCTGGGCGTGCACCTTGTCATGGGTCACGTCGACGCTGACGTGATCCAGCGGCCAGCCCTTGCGGCGGGCATACATCCTTATCGTCATCGAGGTGCAGGCCCCCAGTCCGGCCGACAGGAACCCGTAGGGCGACATGCCGCGGTTGGTGCCGCCATAGGCCAGCGGCTCGTCGGCGACGGCGTGATGCGCCGGCCCGTGGACGATGTCCTGCAGAAAGCCCGCGGGATCGGCCTCGGCGACGCGCACGATGCCCTCGGGTACGCCCGGCGGCGGCGCCGGGGCGCGGATTTCCAGATAGCGCGTCGCCCAGGCGGCGATGACCTCGGCGGCGTACTCGGCATCCTCAGGGCGGCTGATCAGGTGGTCGGCGTCGTCGAGCGTCACGAAGCTTTTCGGATGCTTCGCGGCGAGGAAGATCTGCGTTGCATTCTCGACGCTGACGATCTGGTCCCGCGGCGCGTGCATGACCAGCAGCGCGCGTTTCAGCTTGCCGATGGCCGGTGCCAGCATCTCGGCGCGGACATCCTCGAAAAAGCCCCGCCCGATCCGGAACGGCCGCCCGCCCAGGTTCACTTCGGCGGCGCCCTTCTCAGTGATCTCGGGCAGGGCATCGGCGAAGTTGTGCGTCACGTGCCCGGGGTCGAACGGCGCGCCGATGGTCACCACTGCCTTGACGCTGGGCATCGTCCCGGCGGCGCGCAAGACCGCCGCGCCGCCCAGCGAATGCCCGATCAGAAGCCCCGGCGCCATACCGCGGCTCTCGAGATAGGCCGCCGCCGCGGTCAGATCGGCCACGTTCGAGGTGAACGAGGTGTTCTCGAACTCGCCCTCGCTGTGGCCGAGCCCGGTGAAGTCGAACCGCATCACGGCAAGGCCCATGGCGGAAAGCCGCCCGGCGATCCGGCGGGCCGCTGGAATGTCCTTGCCGCAAGTGAAACAATGCGCGAGTAGCGCGGTGCCCAGGTGCGGGCCGTCGGGCAGGTCCACACGCGCGGCAAGCTGGCTGCCGTCATGGCCGGTGAAGGTCACGCGTTCGGTCGGCATCGGGTCTGGTCCTCGGCTCGGGTCGGGTACCGGTTCAAACTGAGGCGCCGTGCAGGCCCGGACAAGCCCCGCGACGCGGCGGTCACGGCAAGGTGAGGGATCGCGACGGGGCCGTGTCCCCGCCGCCCGCGGGGCGGAAACGCGACACAGGAGGCACCGGCGATGCGCGCAATTCTCTGGATTCTCTTCGGTTTCGCGGCGCTCGGGCTGGCCGCGGGATTCCTTGGCGCGCTGCATCCCGCGGGCGACGCCTTTGCCGTTCTGCGGCTGCAGTTCGGTGCGGCGGCGGTGCTGCTGGCACTGCTTCTGCGGCTGGCGGGTGCGCGCGCCGGGCTGGTGCTGGCGGCGCTGGTATCCGGCGCGGTGGCGCCCGGCGTCTGGGCGGGCTACGCCGCCGAAGAGGCCCCGGGCGGCGGCCTGACGCTCTACCAGAAGAACCTGAGCTTCCGCATGGCCGACCCGGCCGCGGTCGTCGAAGACATCCGCGCGGTCGGTCCCGACATGGTGACGCTGCAGGAAGTGACCGAGCGCAATCTCGCGGTGCTGACCGTATTGGCCGACACGCTGCCGACGCAGCACGTCTGCCCCTTCGCGCGGGTCGGCGGCGTCGCCGTTGCCTCGCGGTTTCCGGCGGTGGCGGGCAGTGCGACCTGCGCCGGCGGGCGCGGGCTGGCCGCGGTGCAGGTCGAGACGCCGGAAGGGCCGGTCTGGCTGGTCTCGATCCACCTGCACTGGCCCTGGCCCTACCGCCAGCCGGACCAGATCGCCGACCTGGTGCCGGTGCTTCAAAGCCTGGATGGCCCGGTCGTTCTGGGCGGCGACTTCAACATGGTGCCGTGGGGCCATGCGCTGCGCCGGATCGAACGGGCCACGGCGACGCGCCGCGCCGGACCGGCGCATGACACGTTTCCGCATTTCCGGGCGGTTCCGCTGGCGATCGACCACGTCCTGGCGCCCCGGGGCGGCACCGTCCTGCCGCGCCCGATGCTGGGCTCGGACCATCGCGGGCTGGTGCTGCGCGTGGCGCTCTGAGCGTCACCCCGGCGCGGCGGGGCGGGGCGGAAAGCGAAAACGTGAACGCCGGTGGCTTGACGGGACCGGCCCCGCGGGCGGACCATGACGGCCACCATGCCCATGCTGCGCCTCATCGCCGCCGCCCTTGCGCTGCACCTCGCCGCCGCCGTCGCCGCCACGGCGCAGGAAAGCTATGAGGACCTGATGACCGCGCTCGCCGCGGCGCAGTCCAGGGCTGAGGCCGATACGCTGTCGGGCAAGATCTGGGAGCTTTGGCTGACGGCGCCGGACGAGGCGGCGCAGGCGGTGCTCGACGAGGCGCTTCTGCGCAGGCGCAACCACGATTTCATGGGCGCGATCCGGCACCTGGACCGGCTGGTCGAGACCTATCCGGACTATGCCGAGGGCTGGAACCAGCGCGCGACGATGTATTTCATGGTCGGCGATTTCGAGGCGTCGCTCGCCGATGTCGAGGAGGTGCTTGCGCGCGAGCCGCGCCATTTCGGCGCGCTGAGCGGCAAGGCGGTGATCCTGTTCCGCCAGGGCAGGGTTCCGCTTGCCCAGATCGCGGTGCGCGAGGCGCTGAAATACCACCCGTTCCTGAGCGAACGGTTCATTCTCGACGCCAGCCCCGGCACCGACCTGTGACCGCCCGCCGCTCGGGGCGCCTGATCGGTCGTTTTTCGCAGAGCCGGCCCGGGAAATGCGCGCCCCGATGGCCGCAACGCAATCATTCGGTTGCGTCGCGGGGCAACTTTTGATTGGATCGCTCGCGGGGATAAGGGCGAAGAAACGCCCGTCCGAAGTCAGGGAGACCGGTTTGGCATCGACCAACACCAATGACGCGTTCGTCGAATTCGACCGCGTCCAGAAAAGCTATGACGGCGAGACGCTGGTCGTCAAAGACCTGAACCTTTCGATCGGAAGGGGCGAGTTTCTGACGATGCTCGGGCCGTCGGGGTCGGGCAAGACGACCTGTCTGATGATGCTTGCGGGGTTCGAGACCGCGACGCATGGCGAGATTCGCCTCGGCGGGAACGAGATCAACAACATCCCGCCGCACAAGCGCGGAATCGGCATGGTGTTCCAGAACTACGCGCTGTTCCCGCACATGACGGTGGCGGAAAACCTGTCGTTTCCGCTGGAAGTGCGCAAGATGGGCAAGGCCGACCGCGAGGCGAAGGTCAAGCGCGCGCTCGACATGGTGCAGATGGGCCAGTTCGGCGGGCGCCGTCCGGCGCAGCTTTCGGGCGGCCAGCAGCAGCGCATCGCGCTGGCCCGCGCGCTGGTGTTCGAGGCCGAGCTGGTGCTGATGGACGAGCCGCTGGGCGCGCTCGACAAGCAGCTGCGCGAGCACATGCAGTTCGAGATCAAGCGGATCGCCGACAATCTGGGAATCACCGTGGTCTACGTCACCCACGACCAGACCGAGGCGCTGACCATGTCGGACCGCGTGGCGGTCTTCGAGGACGGCCGCATCCAGCAGCTCGACCCGCCGGACGTGCTGTACGAAGAGCCCAAGAACAGCTTCGTCGCGCAGTTCATCGGCGAGAACAACACGCTGACGGGCACCGTCACCAAGATGAAGGGCGAGACCGCCGAGGTGACGCTGGACGACGGCGAGGTGATCGACACCGTGCCGGTCAACGTCTCGAAGGAGGGCGAGCGCACGCTGGTCTCGATTCGGCCCGAACGGGTGGAGATGAACAAGGACCGGCTTCAGCCCGGCGCCCACACGGTCAAGGCCGAGGTGATGGAGTTCATCTACATGGGCGACATCTACCGGACCCGGCTGAAGGTGGCGGGCAACGACGAGTTCATCGTCAAGACCCGCAACGCCCCCGACCAGCGCCGGCTGACGCCGGGCGAGATGCTGGAAATCGGCTGGCGCCCGCAGGATTGCCGGGCGCTCGACGCCTGAACGGAATTCCCCCCGATGGGAGGCCTGCCCGGGGCAGGGGGGGAGACGATACGGGAGAACCGAAGAAATGGTCGTGAACAAGGAGAGCAACCTGATGAAGACCAAAGCACTGATGATGCTGACCGGCGCCGCGATGGCCGCCGCGCCGGCCTTTGCCGGCAGCCACATGGCGGACGAGATGGTCCTGGTCAGCTGGGGCGGCGCCTACCAGAAGTCGCAGCAGCGCGCCTATGCCGAGCCCTACATGGAAATGAATTCCGGCGTCACCATCAACTGGGACGAAAGCTCGAACGAGGCGGTGGCGAAGCTGCGCGCGATGAACGAGGCCGGCAACATCACCTGGGATCTGGTCGACGTGGTGGCGTCCGACGCGATCCGGCTCTGCGACGAGGGCCTGGCGCTGGAAATCGACTTCGACGAAGACCTCGCGGCGGCGCCGGACGGCACCTCGGCCGAGGATGATTTCGGCGAGCTTCTGGTGTCGGACTGCTTCATCCCGCAGATCGTCTATTCGACGACCTTCGGCTACCGCACCGACCTGGTGGGCGGCACGCCGCCGACGAGTGTCTGCGCGATCTTCGACACCGACACCTATCCCGGCAAGCGCAGCCTGGAAAAGCGCCCGATCAACAACATGGAATGGGCGCTGATCTGCGACGGCGTGGAAAAGGCCGACGTCTACGACATGCTCGCCACGGACGAGGGCCAGGAACGCGCGCTTGCCAAGCTGGACACGATCAAGGACGACGTGATCTGGTGGTCGGCCGGCGCCGACACGCCGCAGCTTCTGGCCGACGGCGAGGTCGTGATGGGCTCGACCTATAACGGCCGCCTGTTCTCGGTGATCGAAGAGCAGAAGCAGCCGGTAGCGATGCTCTGGGATGCGCAGGTCTTCGACCTGGACGGCTGGATCATTCCGGCCGGTCTGTCCGACGAGCGGCTGGCCCGGGTGAAGGACTTCGTCATGTTCGCCACCGACACCCAGCGCCTGGCGGATCAGGCCAAATACATCAGCTACGGCCCGGCCCGTGCCTCGTCGGCGCCGCTGGTCGGCCAGCACGCCGACCTCGGCATCGACATGGCGCCGCACATGCCGACCGATCCGGCGAACGCCAAGAACACGTTCCTCTACAACTACGAGTTCTGGGCCGACTACCGCGACGACATCGACGCGAAATTCCAGGCCTGGCTGGCGCAATAAGACCAAGCGTAGGGCGGGGTTCACCCCGCCCTACCCACGCGGGGAGGGGCCAATGCCCAAGGGCTACATCATCGGCCACATCACGGTGAAAGACCCGGAGGCGTACAAGGAGTACGTCGAGAAGGACACGCCGATCCTGCAGGCCCTGGGCGGGCGCTTCATCGTCCGCGGCGGCCAGTCCGAGACGCCCGAGGGCGCGACCCAGAACCGCCACGTGATCATCGAGTTCCCGACCTACGAACAGGCCCGCGCGGCCTATTACGACCGCGATTATCAAGAGGTCGCCGAGATTCGCCGCCGCACGGCGGACAGCACCATCATCCTTGTGGAAGGCCACGAATGACCGACGTCGCGCAAACCACCGGACCGATGCTGGCGGCCGACGGCACGCCGCTGAAGAAAAGCCTCGCCCGCGCACTGCGCCTGCAGAAGACGCGGGCGCTGATGCTGATCGCGCCGCTTCTGCTATTCGTGCTGATTTCCTTCATTTTCCCGATCGGGCAGATGCTGTTCCGCTCGGTTGAAAACCAGATCGTCGAAGAGACGCTGCCCGAAACCATCGACCGGCTCGGCGCATGGGACCCGGCCGAGACCGATCTGCCCGCCGAGGACGTCTTCGTCGCGCTCTATATCGACATGTTCCTGGCGCAGGAGCAGAAGACCCATACCCGGCTCGGCACCCGGCTGAACTACGAGCTGACCGGCACGTCGTCGCTGTTCCGCCAGTCCGGCCGGCGGGTGGCGCGGTTCGACACCGACACGCTGACCGACCAGTTCGTCGATCTCGACGGCGCCTGGAAGGAACCCGCGACCTGGGCCTCGATGATGGAGGACGGCGCGGTGCGCGACGCGCTGCCCTTCACCGCGCGCACCTGGGACCGCTGGGCCGCCTTCGTCGTGAGCGAAGGCGACGATCCGGCCGAGGAAAAGCTCGAGGACTTCCTCTATACCGCGCTCTGGTGGGACCTGACCCAGAACAAGCCCGGCAGCACCGGCAGCCCGCTGGTCGACGACGCTGCCGCGGCGGCGGGCGGCTTCGAGGGAGTCAGCCTTGCCGAGATGTTCGCCGATGCCGACGAGGACTGGGCGAGCCGCGAGCTGTGGGCGACGATCCAGACCTACAGCCCGAAATACACCTCGGGATATTTCCTGAACGCCGTCGACATGCGGCTGACGCCCGAGGGTGCGGCCTGGCAGCCCGAGGAAAAGCAGATCCTTCTGAAGCTGTTCGGGCGCACGATCTGGATGTCGATGGCGATCACGTTCACCTGCATCCTGCTCGGCTATCCGGTGGCGTGGCTTCTGGCGAACCTGCCGATGCGGCAGGCCAACGTGCTGCTGATCCTGGTGCTGCTGCCGTTCTGGACATCGCTTCTGGTGCGCACCTCGGCCTGGAAGGTGATGCTGCAGCAGCAAGGGGTGATCAACGACACCCTGGTGTGGATCGGGCTGGTGGACGACGCCAGCCGGCTGGTGATGATCAACAACCAGTTCGGCACCATCGTCGCGATGACACATATCCTGCTGCCGTTCATGATCCTGCCGATGTACTCGGTGATGCAGACGATCCCGCCCAGCTATCTGCGCGCCGCGAAGTCGCTGGGCGCGAACAACTGGACGGCGTTCTGGCGGGTCTATTTCCCGCAGTCGGTGCCGGGGATCGGCGCGGGCAGCATCCTGGTCTTCATCCTGTCGATCGGCTACTACATCACCCCGGAAATCGTCGGCGGCACCAAGGGTGTCTTCATCTCGAACCGGATCGCCTATCACATCTCGTCGTCGCTGAACTGGGGCCTGGCGGCCGCGCTGGGCACGATCCTTCTGGCAGTCGTTCTGCTGCTCTATTGGTGCTACGACAGGATCGTCGGCATCGACAACGTGAAGCTGGGGTAGGGCGATGAGCGTTGCGCTGACAGATTTCAGGCCGAGCCAGACCTTCGTGATCGCCACGAGCGCGGGCTTCGGGGCATTCGGCGGGCTGTTCGTGGGCACCTCGCAGGGATCGGGACTGCTGGGCATCGTGGCGGGCGCGGCGCTGGTCGGCGCGCTGGCCTATGTCTTCCTGAACCATTTCACCGTCGAGCGCACCGCGCGCTGGGCGACGGTGGCGCTGTTCGGGGTGCTGATGCTGGTGATCGGCGGCATACCCGGGGCGGTCCTGGGCCTGGCCTTCGGCTGGTTCTTCGGCTGGCTGATCTTCTTCCTCGCCACGGGCCGATACCGGGAAAAGCTGCCGCCCTACCTGACCTCGGGCCAGGTGCTTTGGTTCTACTCGTTCCGGGTGATCTGCGGCGCGATCTTCGTGTTCCTGATCACGCCGATCTTGGTGGTGATGCCGCTGTCGTTCAACGCCGAGGACTTCTTCACCTTCACGCCCGAAATGCTGCGGCTGGACCCGGAAGGCTATTCGCTGAAGCACTACCGCGACTTCTTCACCAACAACGAGTGGCAGCGCAGCTTCAAGAACTCGCTGATCATCGCGCCGATCGCGACGATCCTGTCGGTCTCGCTGGGCACGCTCGCCGCGATCGGGCTCAGCCAGAGCCACGTGCCGTTCAAGCGCGCGATCATGGCGATCCTGATCTCGCCGATGATCGTGCCGCTGATCATCTCGGCCACGGGCATGTTCTTCTTCTACAGCCAGATCGGCAACTGGATGGAGGCGGTGCTCGGCCTGCCCAAGG
>JBFKQC010000071.1:0-19738 GCA_041627895.1 Rhodobacter sp. | reverse complement strand
CGGGCGCGCGGCCCGGAGGCGCGGCTCAGGCCTCGCCCGCCAGTCCCGCCGCCTCGATCCCGGCGAGCCCGGCGATCACGTCGTTGTCGCTGGTGTCGCCGGTCACGCCCACCGCGCCGATCACCCGCCCGCCGGCTTCCGCGCGCAGCAGGATTCCGCCGGGCACCGGCACCACCTTGCCGCCCCAGACCCCGTTCACCGCGGCCAGGAAATAGGCCTGCTGCTCGGCGCGCGCCATCTGCGCGGTGCCCGCGATCCCCAGCATCACCGAGCCATAGGCCTTGCCCTGCGCGATCCCGAACCGCCCGGGCGAGGCGCCGTCGGACCGCTCGAAGGCCACGACGTGCCCGCCCGCATCCAGCACCACCACCGAGAGCGGCTTGAACCCCTCGGCCACCCCCCTGGCCAGCGTTTCGCGGATGATGATGCGGGCCTGGTCGAGGGTCACCTGGGTCATGTCACGCTCCTTGGACGGCTTTCAGCTGCAGCCGGCGGGCATGCAGCACCGGTTCAGTATACCCCGAAGGCTGCTCGCGTCCCCGGAAAACGAGGTCGCAGGCCGCCTGGAAAGCGTGGCCGTCGAAGTCCGGCGCCATCGGCCGGTAGGCCGGGTCGCCGGCGTTCTGCCGGTCGACCACCGCGGCCATCCGCTGCATCGCCGCCATCACCTCGTCGGCGCCGACGACGCCGTGATGCAGCCAGTTCGCCAGCGCCTGGGAACTGATCCGGCAGGTCGCGCGGTCCTCCATCAGCGCCACGTCGTCGATATCCGGCACTTTCGAACAGCCGACGCCCTGGTCGACCCAGCGCACCACGTAGCCGAGAATGCCCTGGCAGTTGTTCTCGACCTCGGCGCGGATGTCCTCGCCGGTCAGGCCGCCCGCCAGCAGCGGGATCGTCAGCAGGTCCGCGAGCGTTCCGCGCGGGCCGCCGGCGCGGATCGCGGCCTGCCGGGCATGCACGTCGACCAGGTGGTAATGCGTCGCGTGCAGCGTCGCGGCGGTGGGCGACGGCACCCAGGCGGTGTTCGCGCCGGCCTCGGGATGCGCGATCTTCTCGCGCAGCATGTCGGCCATGTTGTCCGGCATCGCCCACATGCCCTTGCCGATCTGCGCGGTGCCCTGCAGCCCGCAGGCCAGCCCGACATCGACGTTGCGGTCCTCGTAGGCGGCGATCCAGGCCGACGCCTTCATCTCGCCCTTGCGAACCATCGGCCCGGCCTCCATCGCAGTGTGGATCTCGTCGCCGGTGCGGTCCAGAAAGCCGGTGTTGATGAAGGCCACCCGCCCCATCGCGGCGCGGATGCACTCTTTCAGATTCACGCTGGTCCGCCGCTCTTCGTCCATGATGCCCAGCTTGACGGTGTTGCGCTTCAGCCTGAGCGCGTCCTCGACGAAGCCGAACACCTCGTCGGCAAGGGCCACTTCCTCGGGTCCGTGCATCTTGGGCTTGACCACGTAGATCGAGCCGCGGTCCGAGTTCCGCGGCGCCTCGGTCTTGGTCAGGTCGTGCAGCGCGATCAGGACGGTGCAGATCGCGTCGATCAGCTCTTCCGGCGCCTCGCGGCCGGCATCGTCCAGCACCGCGGGGCTGGTCATCAGCATGCCCACGTTGCGCACCAGCATCAGCGCGCGGCCCTTGACCGAGAATGTGCCGCCATCCGGCGCGGTATAGGCGATGTCGGGGTTGAGGCGGCGGACGAAGCTTTTGCCACCCTTGGCGATCTTCTCGGTCAGGTCGCCCTTCATCAGCCCAAGCCAGTTGCGGTAGGCCAGCACCTTGTCCTCGCCGTCGACCGCGGCGACGCTGTCCTCGCAATCCATGATCACCGTCAGCGCGCTTTCCAGCCGGATGTCCGAGATGCCGGCGCGGTCCTGCCGGCCGGTGGCAGCGGCCGGGTCCACGAGAATCTCGATCAGCAGGCCGTTCGCGCGCAAGAGCACCTGCAGGTCGGCGGCCTCGGCGCTCCAGCCCACGAATTGCGACGGGTCGGCCAGCGCCGGCACAAGGCGGCCGTCCTCGACCGCCAGCCGGTCGATATCGGCCCAGGACCCCCGGGCCAGCGGCGCCACCTTGTCCAGATGCCGGCGGCCCCAGGCGATCGCCCGCGCCCCGCGCGCGGGGTCATAGCCGCCGCCCTTCGGCAGGTCGCCCAGCGCGTCGGTGCCGTAAAGCGCGTCGTACAGCGATCCCCAGCGCGCATTCGCCGCGTTCAGCGCGAAACGCGCGTTCATGATCGGCACGACCAGCTGCGGCCCGGCGATGCTGGCGAACTCGGGATCGGTATCGGCGGTCTCGATGCGGAAATCCGGCCCCTCGGGCACGAGATAGCCGATCTCTTCCAGAAAGCCGCGGTAGGCGGCCGGGTCGTGCGGCGTGCCGCGCCGCTCGACGTGCCAGGCGTCGATCCGGCGCTGCAGCGTCTCGCGCTTCCCGACCAGCGCGCGGTTCCTCGGGCCGAACCGGCGCACGAGCGTACTGAACGCCTGCCAGAAATCGCCGGCCGCGATCCCGGTCCCCGGCAGCGCCTCGTTCTCCAGAAATTCCGCCAGCCGCCAGTCGACGGCCAGCCCCAGGCGCTCGACGCGATCCCTCATGTCCCCGCTCTCCGAATTGGTATACCGCTGTGTACAGTTGCGATCCGCGCAGGACATATGCAGATTCGCCCGGCCGCGCAACATGGCCGCGGCGCGCGCCCTGCCACGCCGCCGCCGCCGGGATTTCGCCGGGAATTCGCGCGCCGCGCGCTCAGACGAAGCGGCTGACCAGGTTTTCCAGGCGCTCCTGCCGGCCCGACCGCGGCGCGGGGTCCAGCCCGCGGGCGACCACATGCTCGGACAGCTCGTCGAGCCCCATCGCACCGGACAGCATCGCCTGCCCGTCCGACCCTTCCCAGCCGGCATAGCGTTCGTCGCGCAGCCGCTCCAGCGTGCCGTCCTGAAGCATCTTCGCCGCCGCCTTCAGCCCCCGCGCGCAGGCATCCATGCCGCCGACATGCGCCAGGATCAGGTCCGCCGGGTCCAGCGACTGCCGGCGCAGCTTGGCGTCGAAATTGGTGCCGCCGGTGGTGAAGCCGCCGGCCTTCAGGATTTCGTAATAGGCCAGCGCCATCTCGGGCACGTTGTTCGGAAACTGATCCGTGTCCCAGCCCGACTGATAGTCGTTCCGGTTGATGTCGATCGAGCCGAGGATACCCAGCGACGCCGCCAGCGCCAGTTCGTGCTCGAACGAATGCCCCGCCAGGATCGCGTGGCCCTGCTCGATGTTCACCCTGATCTCGTCCTCCAGCCCGAAGCGTTTCAGGAAGCCATAGACCGTGGCGACGTCATAGTCGTACTGGTGCTTCGAGGGCTCCTGCGGCTTAGGCTCGATCAGGATCGTGCCCTTGAAGCCGATCTTGTGCTTGTAGTCGATGACGTTGTGGAACATCCGCGCCGCCTGCTCGGCCTCGCGGGTCAGATCGGTGTTCAGAAGCGTCTCGTAGCCCTCGCGCCCGCCCCACATCACGTAATTCTCGCCGCCGAGCTTGTGGGTGGCATCGATGCAGGCCTTCAGCGTGGCGCCGGTATAGGCAAAGACCTCGGGGTCCGGGTTGGTCGCGGCACCGGCCATGAAGCGGCGGTGGGTGAACAGGTTCGCGGTCCCCCAGAGCAGCCTTGTGCCCGTGACCTCCATCTTTTCCGCAAAGTAGTCGACCATCTCTTCCAGCCGCGCCCGGCTTTCCGCAAAGCTCGCACCCTCGGGGCGCACGTCCAGGTCGTGAAAGCAGAAGAACGGCTGCCCGAGGATCGCGAACATCTCGAAGGCGACGTCGGCCTTCAGCCTGGCCGCCTCCATCGTGTCGCCGAACCAGGGCCGGTCGAAGGTCTGCCCGCCGAACGGATCCTGGCCCTGCCAGGCGAAGGAATGCCAATAGGCGACCGCGAAGCGCAGGTGATCCTCCAGCCGCTTGCCCATCACGACCTCGTCGGGGTCGTAATGGCGAAAGGCGAACTCGTTCCCGGTCTCGGGGCCCTCGTAGGCGATCTTCGGGATGCCGGCGAAAAAGTCGGTCATGTCAGTCCCCTGATGGCGGTTTGCGCGTCTCTGTAACGGGCATGCCCCTCGTCGAAGGCGGCGACCAGCGCCGGGTCGGGCTCGATCCGGCGCGCGATCCTGGGCGGCGGCGCCAGGTCCGCCCCGCCGCCGGTCGCGGCCATCTGCGCCAGCCGCGCCGCGCCGAAGGCACCGCCGAAATCACCGGCGACCGGCAGGTCGACATGGGTATTCAGCGCGGTGGCGATGGCCTGCAGCCAGTAATCCGACCGCGACCCGCCGCCCACTGCCAGCAGCGAGGCGATCGCGGTCCCGGTCGCGGCCAGCGCGTCGCGGCAGTCGCGGATCGCGAACGCCACCCCTTCCAGCACCGCGCGCGTCGCGGCGGCGCGGTCGGTGGCGTGGTCGAGCCCGATGAAGGCGCCGCGCACCCGCGCGTCGTTCAGCGGCGTGCGCTCGCCGCCCAGATAGGGCAGGAAGCGCGCCTTGCCGGGCGCCCGGAGCGGCCCGAGCGCGCCGGTCAGCGCCGCTGCGTCCTCGCCCACCAGCCGCGCGTACCAGTTCAGCGCATCGGTTGCGGCCAGGATCACCCCCATCTGGTGCCACGTTCCGGGCAGCGCGTGGCAGAAGGTGTGCACCGCCGTCGCCGGGTTGGGCCGGTAGCCGTCGTTCGCCGCGAACAGCACCCCCGACGTGCCGAGCGACACGAAGGCCTGGCCCGCATGCACCACGCCGACGCCGATCGCGCTGGCCGCGTTGTCGCCGCCGCCGCCGGCCACGACGACGCGATCGCCCAGCCCCCAGCGCCCGGCAAGCGCCGCGCGCAGGGTGCCCGAGACCTCGGACCCCTCGACCAGCCGCGGCATCTGATCGCGGCCGAGGCCGGTCCTGGCCAGCAGATCGTCCGACCAGTCCCGCGCGCCGGTGTCCAGCCAGCTCGTGCCCGCCGCATCCGACATCTCGGCCACGTGATCGCCGGTCAGCCAGAGCCTGAGGTAGTCCTTGGGCAGCAGCACCTTGTCGACCCGGGCGAAAATCTCGGGCTCGTTCCGCGAGACCCAGACCAGTTTCGGCGCGGTGAAGCCGGGAAAGACGATGTTGCCCGTGATCTCGCGCCAGACCGGGTCGGCGTCCATCTCGGCCGCCTCGGCGTGGGCGCGGGTGTCGTTCCAGAGGATCGAGGGGCGCAGCACCTGGTCCGAGCCGTCCAGAAGCGTCGCGCCGTGCATCTGGCCCGACAGGCCGATGCCCGCGACGCCGGACAGGTCCTGCGCCGCGGCGAGTCCGTCGAACACCGTCTCGGCGGCGGCGATCCAGTCGGCGGGCGCCTGTTCGGACCAGCCGTCCTGCGGCCGCGACACCGACAGCGGCGCCGAGACCTCGGTCAGGATCGCCTGGTCGGCGTCGATCAACAGCCCCTTCAGGCCCGAGGTTCCGAGGTCGAGGCCGATGAACATGGCTGCGCCCTCACGCGGCGAGGTGTTCGGGCATCTTGCCCAGGATGATCATGCCCAGAAGATCGTCTTCGGTGGCGACATGCACGTCGACCGTGCCCACCAGCTTGCCGTTTTTCATCACGCTCGCCCGGTCGCACAGCTCCTTGACCTGGTGGATGTCGTGGTCGATCAGGAAGATGCCGATGCCCTGCTTTTTCAGCTCGTCGATCAGTTCCGCCACCATCCGCGTCTCTTCCACGCCCAGCGCCGCGGTGGGTTCGTCCATGATCAGTATCTTGGCATTGAAATAGACCGCCCGGCTGATCGCCACCGATTGCCGCTGGCCGCCCGACAGCCCCGCCACCGGCGTCGAGAAGCGCCGGAAGTTCGGCGTCAGCCGGCCCATGATCTTGCGCGTCTCGGCCTCCATCCGCGCGTCGTCGACGAAGCCGAGCGGCGTCACCAGCTCGCGGCCGAGGAACAGGTTCGACGCCGCATCCAGGTTGTCGGCCAGCGCCAGGTACTGATAGATCGTCTCGATCTGGTAGCGCCTCGCGTCGCGCGGGTTGTTGATTTCGGCGCGCTGGCCGTTGACGTAGATCTCGCCCCCGTCGCGCACCAGCGCGCCGGACAGCATCTTCATCAGCACCGACTTGCCCGCGCCGTTGTGGCCCAGGACCCCCACCACCTCGCCGGGGTAGAGGTCGACGGTCACGCCGTCGACCGCGCGGATGCCGCCGAAGGCCTTCTGCATCTTGCGCATCTCGACAAGCGGCGTGCCGGAGCGGTCGATATTGTTCTGGGCCATGGCCTAGCTCCCGGTCCGCTTGCGATAGACGATGTCGACATAGACGGCGAAGACCAGCACGACGCCGACGACGATGTTCTGATACGGCGCGTCGACGCCGACCATCGCCATGCCCGATTGCAGCGACTGCATGATCAGCGCGCCGAGGATCGCGCCATAGATCGTGCCGATCCCGCCCGACAACGCGGTGCCGCCGATCACGGCCGCGGCGATCACGCGCAGCTCGTCCAGCGTCCCGATGTCGTTGGAATGGAAGGTCTGCCGCGCGCTGGCGACCACGGCCGAGATCGCGCAGAGCACGCCGACGATCATGAAGATCTTCACGATCAGCGCGCGGGTCCGGATACCGGCAAGCTGCGCCGCCTCGGGGTTGCCGCCGAGCGCGAAGATGTAGCGGCCGAGCCGGGTGCGTTGCGCGATGACGGTCATCGCCACCGCCACCAGGATCAGCACGAAGACCGAGATCGGCAGCCCGTAGCCCTCGGTATAGCCCTGCGGCATCACCTCGCCGCGGGCCTCGAAGGCGCGCCGCAGCCGGAGCACCGGCACCTCGTAGGCGTTCAGGATCGCGACGAAGCCCAGGATCGCCACGGCGATCACGCCGGCGACGGTGACCTCGGCCCAGACCGGCTTGACCGGGAACTCGTGGGCGATCTTGGTGCGCCGCGCGCTCATCAGCCCGTAAAGCGCCGCCGCCACCGCGATCAGCCCGAAAACCCACGACCAGGTTTCGCCCAGGGTGCCGTTGATCCCGCCGAAAAGCTGGAAATTGCCGTCGAGCGGCCCGATGGTCTGACCGCCCGAGAGGTGCCAGGCGACGTTGCGCCAGACGAACAGCCCGCCGAGCGTCACGATGAAGGCCGGGATCGTCAGGTAGCCGATCAGCCAGCCGTGGAAGGCGCCGATCACCAGCCCCGTGATCAGGCCGACGACGATGGCGAGCGGCGCGATCAGCGGGTGTTCCAGCCCCAGGCCCAGCCATCCGGGCGCCACCAGGGTCTGGGTCATCGCCATCATCGCCGAGCATGTGGCCAGCAGCGAGCCGACGGACAAATCGATGTTGCGGGTGACGATCACGAAGACCATGCCCGTGGCCATGATCGCCACGCTCACGGTCTGGATCGTCAGGTTGAAGATGTTGCGCGGGGTCAGGAACCGCCCGTCGGTCAGCCAGGCGAAGGGGTCCCAGGAAAACGCATCGCGCAGGATCTGCGTGTTCACGCCGGTCCAGACCTGGAACACCAGGCAGATCACCAGGAAGGCGCCGATCATGCCCAGCAGGCGGGTGTCGATCTCGAGCGCGGCGAACAGACCCTTCGGCTTGACGATCGTCGGGCCTTCGGTGGTTTCGTCGGTCATGTCGGACTTTCGGGTGCGCGTTTGTTCTGGCGCCTTCGCCCCGCGGGGCGAAGGCACGTGTCGTTGATCAGCGGGAAGCGATCAGTTGCAGGGGGCCGGACCGCCCGACACGCCCTGGCACAGCACGTCCTGCGGAATCCAGCCGGCATCCACGACCACCGACAGGTTGTCGCGGGTGATCGGCACCGGGGCCAGCAGCACGGCGTTCATCTCGTTGCCGCCCGGCGTGGTGAACATGATCGCTCCGTCGACCGCATCCATCATCGTGCCGCCCGCCAGCGCCACGGCGATCTCGCCCGCGGCCCTGCCAAGCTCGCGCGCATCCTTCCAGACGCTCACCGTCTGGGTGCCGAGCGCCACGCGGTTCAGCGCCGCATGGTCGCCGTCCTGGCCGGAGACCGGGATGCCGTCCATGCCCTGCGCGGTCAGCGCCGCCACGACGCCGCCGGCGGTGCCGTCGTTCGAGGCCACCACCGCGTCGACGTTGTTGTCGTTGGCGGTCAGGATCTGCTCCATGTTGCGCTGCGCGTTGGCGGGCAGCCAGCCGTCGGTATAGGCCTCGCCCACGATGGTGATCGCGCCGCTGTCCAGCGCGGCCTGCAGAACCTCCTGCTGGCCGCCGCGCAGGAAGTCGGCGTTCGGGTCGGCCGACGAGCCCTTGATCATCACGTAGTTGCCGGTCGGCTGCGCGGCCAGCACGGCGCGGGCCTGCATCCGGCCGACCTCGACGTTGTCGAAGGTCAGATAGAAGGCGCGCGGGTCCTCGATCAGCCGGTCATAGGCGATGATCGGAATGCCCTCGTCGGCCGCCGCAGCGACCGCGGGAATGATCGCTTCGGCATCCTGCGCCAGCACGATCAGCGCGTCGACGCCCTGCGCCATCAGCGCCTCGATGTCGGCAAGCTGCTTCGACGACGACGACTGTGCGTCGGTGGAGATATAGGTCGCGCCGCCGGCTTCGAGTGCGGCCTTCATCGCCGCCTCGTCGGTCTTCCAGCGCTCTTCCTGGAAGTTCGACCAGCTTACGCCCACGGTCTGGGCATAAACGGAAGTGGAGACGCCCGCGGCCAGGGCCGCGGCGAGTACTAGCGCTTTGCGCATCGGGTGTCCTCCCATAGACAATGGCCCCAGCCGGGGCCGGGCGCCGCTACGATGCCAGATTTATTTCAGTTGTCAAAATAATTTTTTCACTGCGTCTCGGCAAAACCATCGTCGGCCGCACAGGTTTTACAGAATTCCTTTGAAGAAATAGCAGAAACGCGGTATTCCTGTCGTTATTAAATTCGGCGACTGAACAAATGCTATCCGAGACGGACTCAGCCACGGCACAACAGCCCGCGCCTCCCGGCTGCGGCCCGCTCTGGGTCGCCTCCGACGGCACGCGCAGCCTGCGCCAGCAGGTGTTCGAGGCGGTGCGCGCCGCCGGGCTGGTGCCGCGGGTCGACGTGGCCAAGGGGCTGGGCGTCAGCCCGGCCTCGGTCAGCGCGATGGTCTCGGAACTGATCGAGGCGGGCTTTCTGCGCGAGGTCGCGACGCCGCGCCGCGACGGCGACATCGCCCGCGGGCGCCCGCCGGTGGCGCTGGGCGTCGATGCGGGCGCGCGCCGGGTCGCCGGGGTCAAGCTGAGCGACCAGGTGAATTCCGCCGTCATCGTCGATTTCGCCGGCCGCTTGGTCGCCGATGCCAGCCTGCCGCGCACACCGAACCGGTTCGACTTTGCCGGACTGGTCGACGATGCCGAGGCGGTTCTGAACGCCGTGCTGGCCGAAGCCGGGCTGGCGCATGGCGATATCGCCGCGGTCGGGCTGGGCGTGCCCGGCGTGGTCGACCACGAGGCCGGCCAGGTGCTGTGGTCGCCGCTGATGCGCGACCGCGACGTCGCCCTGGGCGACGCGCTGGGGCTTCGCCTCGGGCTGCCGGACCATGTCGACAACGACGCCAACCTCGTCACGCTCGCCGAACTCTGGTTCGGCGCGGGCCGCGCACTTGGCGATTTCGCGGTCGTGACCATCGAGCACGGCGTCGGCATGGGGCTGGTGCTGAACCACCGGCTGTATCGCGGCGCCAAGGGGCTGGGGATGGAGATCGGCCACACCAAGGTGCAGCTCGACGGCGCGCTTTGCCGGTGCGGCCAGCGCGGATGCCTCGAGGCCTACGTCGCCGACTACGCGCTGATCCGCGAGGCGCGCACCGCGCTGAACCTCGGCAACCGCGGCGTCAAGTCGCCGCAGATCCTGCTGGAATCGCTCTACGACCATGCCAAGGCGGGCAACCAGGCGGCGCGCGCGATCTTCAGCCGCGCCGGGCGCTATCTGGCGCTGGGGCTGGCCAATATCGTCAACATCTTCGACCCGAACCTGATTTTGCTGTCGGGTGAAAGGATGCGCTACGACTACCTCTATGCCGAAGAGGTGCTTGCGGAAATGCGCGCGCTGACGCTGCAGACCGGCCGTCCGCTGCCCAAGGTGGAAATCCACGCCTGGGGCGACCTGATCTGGGCGCAGGGCGCCGCCGCGCTGGCGCTCGACGCGGCGACCGAGACCGCGCTGGCATGATCCGCTGGCTCCTGCCCCTGATGATCCCGGGCATGGCGCTGGCCGGGCCGGCGTTTCAGGACCGCGCGCCCGGGCTGCCGGTCGAGCATGTCTATGCCGGCGGGTGGGAGCATTTCGTCGGCGGCGGCGTCGCGGTGTTCGACTGCAACGGCGACGCGCTGCCCGAGATTTTCGCCGCCGGCGGCGAGACCCCGGCGCAGCTGTTCCTGAACCGCTCGGCCCCCGGCGGCGCGCTGCGCTTCGCGCTTGGCGCGTTCCCCGCGATCACCGGCGCCGCCGGCGCCTACCCGCTCGATATCGACGGCGACGGGCATCTCGACCTGGCCGTGCTGCGCGTCGGTGCGAACATGCTGCTCAGGGGCGGCCCGGATTGCCGGTTCGAGGATGCCGGCGCGCAGTGGGGGTTCGAGACCGCCGAGCGCTGGACCACCGCCTTCTCGGCGACCTGGGAGCCGGGACGCGACTGGCCCACGCTGGCCTTTGGCAACTACGTCGACCGCGAGAACCCCGACGGCCCGTTCGAGGCTTGCGACGTCAACCTGATCTACCGCCCCGGCGCTGCGGGCTTCGCCCTGCCCGAGCGGCTGGCGCCGGGCTATTGCGCGCTGTCGATGCTGTTCTCCGACGTGTTCCGCCGCGGCCGCGCCGATCTGCGCATCTCGAACGACCGGCACTATTACGTCCGCGGCGGGGCCGAGCAGATGTGGCGCCCCGACACGGGCCGCTTCCTGACCGAGCGCGATGGCTGGGCGCGGGTCTCGATCTGGGGCATGGGCATTGCCAGCCGCGACGTCGACGGCGACCTGCTACCCGACGTGATGCTGACCTCGATGGGCGACCAGCTGTTGCAGTACCAGCGCCGGCGCAGTTTCGAAACTGCGCCCTTCGCCGTGGGCGCCACGGCGCACCGGCCGCATGTGGGCGACGACGGCCGGCCCTCGACCGGCTGGCACGCCGAATTCGGCGATGTCGACAATGACGGGCTGGCCGACATCTTCATCGCCAAGGGCAATGTCGACCAGATGCCCGGCAACGCGATGCGCGACCCGAACAACCTGCTGATCGGCCTGCCGGGCGGACGGTTCGCCGAACGCGCCGCCGAGGCCGGGGTCGCCACGACCGAGCGCGCCCGTGGTGCGGCGCTGGCCGATCTGAACGCCGACGGCCGGCTCGATCTGGTGGTGGTCAACCGGCGCGCGCCGATGGAGCTGTGGCAGAACGTCACCGTGGCCGGCAACTGGGCGGCGGTGGAACTGCGCCAGCCGGGGCCGAACAACCGCGCGGTCGGCGCCTGGGTCGAACTGCGCGCGGGCGGGCGCATCTGGACGCAGGAGCGCACCGTGGGCGGCGGCCACGCCGGCGGCAGCGCCCTGCCCCTGCATTTCGGGCTGGGCGCGGCAGAGACGGCAGAGTTGCGGGTGATCTGGCCCGACGGCGCCGCCTCGGGATGGATGCCGGCGCGCATCAACGGCGTCACCACGGTGACGCGCGCCGTGCGCTGAGCGGCGCGCAAGCCCCGTCGACGGGGCTTGCCACGCGATATCGATATCGCGTGGCGCCCCGGTTGCCCCTCAGCGCTCGACCGGCAGCCCGCTCGGCACCGCCTCGGGCACGCCCAGCCGCCCGACATCCGCCGTCCGCCCGGTCAGCGCGTCGAGGAAGGCGACCAGCGCATCCAGATCGGCCCCGGAAAGCGCCGGTATCCCGCCCTCGTAGGCCGCAGCAACCGCGGCGGCCTCGTCCGGGTCGTCGAGCACGCGCCAGTCCTCGGCCCCCGGCAGGTCCGGCAGCACCGCCTGCGCCCGGTCATAGGGTCCGGGCGCCGCGTGGGCCGCAAGAAAGGCGCGCAGGTCGCGATAGGCGCCGGAATGCCCGTAGGGCGCGGTCAGCGCGACGTTCCGCAGGGACGGCGTGCGGAACCGATAGGCATCCGCCGCGCGCCCGGTCACGCGCATCCGCCCGAGGTCGCGCGCATGGGTCTCGAACCGCGCCGCCTTGCCGGGGCCGATCTGCGGCACCGCCATGGCGTGAAACGCATGATCGGTCTGGAACTTGCCGGCATGGCAGGCCGAACAGCCCGCCGCACCGTAGAACAGCGCCAGCCCGGCCGCGGCCGGCGCCGGCAGCTCCGCCTCGCCGCGCAGCCAGGCATCGAACGGGCTGTCGTCCGAGCGCCACTCGAAGGCCATGAAGCCGGCGATGGCGTTGGATATGTCGGTGAAGGCCAGCGGCCGCCCCGCGGCGATCTCGGGATCGAGCGCCTCGAACGCGGCGCGATATCGGGGGATCGCCGCCACGCGGCGCGCGATCAGGTCCCACGCCCCGCCCGTGCCGGTGATCACCCCGCGCCGCACCGCCTGGGCCACGTCGTTTTCCGAGTAATGCCCGGCCATCTCGTCCTGGCTGAGCACCGGGAACATGGTCTGCGCCGCGAGCACCCCGGAAAAGCCCTGCACCATTTCGTCGTCCATCGGCGTGCGGATGCCCCCGGGCCTGGTGGCATCCGCCTCGATCCGGCCGTCGTGGAACAGCACCGTGAACTCGTGCGCGCCGAGGTTCCACAGCCCCGTCGCGTTCCGTGGAATGCGCTCTTCCGGCAGGTTCGCGGGATCGGCGCGGCGCCCGGGGCCCAGCCCCACGCCGCCCTCGCCCAGGCCCAGCGACAGGCCGTCGGAGGTGCCGAAGCGCGGGTGGTGGCAGGTGGCGCAGGCGATGTTGCGGTTGCCCGAGAGCACCGGGTCGTAGAACAGAAGCCGCCCAAGCCGGGCCTCGGCCTCGTCCACGGCGACATAATCGGCATCCGTCACCGGTGGCGGCAGCGCCGGCTGGGCCAGGGCCGCCCCGGCGGCGATCCAGATCGCCGCCAGCGCGCCCGCAACGTCATGCCCCCGGCGGAAGCATCCCTTGCGAAACCCGGTGCGCCCGGGCACGGTCCCGGTCAGGCAAGCCACGTCTCGTAATCCGACACCAGGAGGTGCTTGGGCGCGGCATCCTCGTCGATGGTCGAGAACCGCCCGATCCTTTCGCGGAAGATGTTGTCGGTGCGGTCGTCGTTGACATTGCTGACCTCGCCGATCAGCACCTTGCCGCCCTCGCCCCAGAAGGCGTGCCAGGTATCGGGCTCGAGCGTGACGCTTTCGCCCGGCGCCAGTTTCAGGTGGCTGCCTCCGGCCATCCGCCGCATCGAGCCGTCGGTGCGCACGGCGACCTCGGCGGCCTCGTCGATGGCGCCCTCGGCATCGGCCTTGAAAAGCTCCAGCACCAGCGTGCCGCCGCCCTTGTTGATGATGTCCTCGGTCTTCAGGTTGTGGCGGTGCATCGGGCTGATCTGGTTCTCGCCCGAGATCATGATCTTCTCGGCGTAAAGCATGCCCATGCCGCGCTGCACATTGGCGTTCGAGCCGTTGCGCACGGTGAACAGGAACAGCCCGAGGTCTTCGAACCGGCCCTGGCCGTAATCGGTGATGTCCCAGCCCAGCATGTGATCGCGGATCATCGGGCTGTCGGTCGCGGTGCGCCGTTTCAGCTCGTCCGGGGACCAGTAGGCGAATGGCGGCAGGATGTAGCCGTGGCTGCGGATGAAGGCCTCGCTTTCGGCGAGGACGTCGTTGACGGTCGAGCGAAGCATCGGTCGGGCCCCCTTCCCCCCTTCGGGTTTGGCACCGCGAATCGTGCCAGCGCCGCGGGCCTCCTGCAAGAGGGTGAGCGCTTGCATTCACCGCGCGGACACCCAAGACTGCGGCGAAATTCCCGGGGGCGCCGATGATCCTGCACAACTACTTCCGTTCCTCGACCTCGACCCGGCTGCGCGCGGCGCTCAACCTCAAGGGGCTCGAATACGATTACCGGTCCTATGCCCTGCTGAAGGGCGAGCAGCGCGCACCGGACTATCTGGCGAAGAACCCCGCCGGGCTGGTGCCGGCGCTGGAGCTGGATGACGGCACCGTACTGACCCAGTCGCTGGCGATCATCGAATATCTCGACGAGGTGCATCCCGAGCCGCCGCTTCTGCCCCCCGATCCGCTGGGCCGCGCCCGCGTGCGCAGCCTCGCCTGCATGATCGCCTGCGAGGTGCACCCGGTGAACAACCTGCGCGTCTTTCAGTACCTTGCCGACGAATTCGGGCAGGACGACCAGGGCAAGGCCAAGTGGTTCGCGCACTGGGTGCACATGACGTTCGCGGCGCTCGAGACGACGCTGGCGCACAGCCCCGCGACCGGCACCTATTGCCACGGCGAGATGCCGGGCCTGGCCGATCTGTGCCTATATGCCCAGGTCTGGAACAACCGCCGGTTCCGGATCGACATTTCGCCCTACCCGACCGTTTCCCGGATCTTCGACGCGCTCGACGCGCTCGAGCCCTTCGCCCGCGCCGCGCCGCCGGCACAGCCCGACGCCGCCTGAGCCGGGTTTCCCTTTGCCAGGTTTCCGCCTATCGAGGGGGCGGGGACCGAGGAGGACGCCATGGCAGACCGCAGAAAGCTTGCCGCCGGGAACTGGAAGATGAACGGGCTGGCCGCCGACCTGACCGAGATCGACGCGCTGGCGGCGGCGCATCCCGCAGCGGGCTGTGAGATCCTGATCTGCCCGCCGGCGACGCTGATCGCGCCGATGGCGGCGCGCGCGAAGGGAACCGCCGTCCTGGTCGGCGGGCAGGATTGCCACCCGGCGACGCACGGCGCGCATACCGGCGACATCGGCGCGCTGATGCTGGCCGATGCCGGGGCCAGCCACGTGATCCTCGGCCATTCCGAACGCCGCACCGATCACGGCGAGACCGACGCAGGCGTGCGCGTCAAGACCGAGGCGGCGCTGGCCGCGGGCCTGGTGCCGATCGTCTGCGTCGGCGAGACCCTGGCCGAGCGCGAGGACGGGCGCACGATCGAGGTCGTCGGCACCCAGCTTGCCGGGTCGCTGCCCGACGAGATTGACCCGGCGCGGCTGGTGATCGCCTACGAACCCGTCTGGGCGATCGGCACCGGCAAGGTGCCGACGCTCGAACAGATCGGCGAGGTGCACGACTTCATGCGCACCGTGCTCGTCGCGCGCTTCGGCGCCGGGGCCCGGGCGATGCGGCTGCTTTACGGCGGTTCGGTCAAGCCCTCGAACGCCGCCGAGATATTCGCGGTCCCGAACGTCGACGGCGCGCTGGTGGGCGGCGCGTCGCTGAAGGCCGCGGATTTCTCTGCCATCATCGCGGCCTTGGAGACGGCCTGAGGCCACAATGGCCGCACCAGGCCGGCGCGGTCGGGTGGCCAGCGGCGGCCCCCGCCGCGACGCTCAGTCCGCCCGGAAATCCTCGGCCCTCAGCCCGTGGCGCGCGAGCTTGTCGTAGAAGGTCTTGCGCGGCAGTTTCAGCGCCCGCGCGGCCTCGGTCGCGTTGCCGCCGTGGCGCTGCAGCGCGTCGGCCAGAAGCGAACGCTCGACCTGCGCCATCTGCTCGGCGAGGCCCAGCGCCTCGGCAGGCTCGCCCTCGCCCAGTCCCATCGCGAAACGCATCGCCGCGTTCATCAGCGCCCGCGCATTGCCGGGCCAGTCCTGCGCCATCAGCCGCGCCAGCACCTCCGCCCCGATCTCGGGGACCGGCAGCGCGGCCTGTTCGCAGGCGATCTGGACGTAGTGGCGGAACAACACGGGGATGTCCTCGGGCCGCTCCTTCAGCGAGGGGATCCGCACCCGCATCACGTCGAGCTTGTAATAGAGATCCGGGTTGAAGCCGCCCGCGCGCATCTCGGCCTCGAGGTCGCGGTAGGTGCCGGCCAGCACCCGCGCGCCGGGGCTGGCCTCGAGCCGGTCGAGCAGCGCGAACTGCGCTGCGGGCGACAGGCTTGCAACCTCGTCGATGAACAGGGTCCCGCCCTCGGCCGCCTCGAACGCCGCCTCCAGCGTCGCCGGCGTGGCGCCGGCGGCGCCGGTCTTGTGGAACGCCCGGTTCGCGGCGCCGGACAGAAGGTGGATCACCTCGGCCACCTTCGCCGTGCCCGACCCCGGCGCGCCGGTGATCAGCACCTCGGCGGCGGTCCGCGCCACCGCGCGCACCCGCTCGCGCAGCCGCTCGGCCGCTTCGGACTGACCGAAAAGCATCCGCACCGCGGCATCCCCTGCGGCAAGCTGCTGCTTCAGCCGCCGGTTTTCCAGCACCAGCGCGCGGGTCCTGAGCGCCTTGTCGACGACGGCCAGCAACTCTTTGGGTGCGCAGGGTTTTTCCAGGAAATCGAAGGCACCGGCGGTGATCCCGCGGACCGCCATCGGTATGTCGCCCTCGCCGGTAAGCAGGATCACCGGCAGGTCGGGATCGACCGACCTGACGTGATCGAGCAGCGCGAACCCGTCCTTTCCCGGCATCCTGATGTCGCTCAGCACCACGCCGTCGAAGGCGGGCGATACATGGTCCTTCGCCTCGATGTAGGACCCGGCCAGGATCGGCGTCAGATCGGCCAGTTCCAGCGTCTGGCCCAGCGCCTCGCGCACCGGCTTGTCGTCGTCGACCAGCAGCACGCGCCGGGTCATGCCGCCCGTTCCAGCCCAGCCGGGGCCAGTTCCACCGTGAACACGGCGCCGCCCCCGGGATGGTTGCGCCCCCTGATCGCCCCGCCGAAGCTTTGCACCAGGCCATAGCTGATCGACAGGCCCAGCCCCATGCCCTCGGCCTGCCCGACCTCTTTGGTGGAATAGAACGGCTCGAAGATGCGTTCCGGCTCGGCCAGCCCCGGCCCGGTATCGCGCACGCTCAGCGCCACGGGATTGCCCGGCGCGATGGCGATTTCGAGGCGCTTCGTGGCGCTCGCCGCCATGGCGTCGGCGGCGTTCGTGACCAGGTTCAGCACCACCTGCTGCAGCCGCACCTCGCCGCCGCGAACGACCACCGGGGCCGCGGGCGGCCTCCAGTCGAGGGCGATCCCGTCGCGGTCGAGCCGCGGGGCCGCGATCTCCAGCGCCGCCTCGACAACGGCGCCGAGGTCGACGTCGCGCAGGTCGGCGGTTTCCTGGCGCGAGAACGCGCGCAGGTTCTTGATGATCCGCCCCATCCGGCGCGCCATCTCGCCGATCCGGCCGAAATTCTCGCCCGCCGCTCCGGCCTTGCCGCGGTCCAGCAGCACCGTGCCGTTCTCGGCCAGCGACCGGATCGCCATAAGCGGCTGGTTCAACTCGTGGCTGATCCCGGCCGAGATCTTGCCCAGCGCGCTCAGCTTGCCGGCCTGCACCAGATCGGCCTGGGCGCGTTTCAGCGCGGCCTCGGCCTCCTTGCGCTCGCCGATCTCGCGGATCAGGTCGCGGTTGGCCTGCGACAGCTCGCCGGTGCGCTCGGCCACCCGCGCCTCGAGCGCCGCGTTGGCCGCCGCCTCGATCTGCAGCCGCTCGGCCGCGCGGAACAGGATGGCGCCGAACGCCAGGCACAGCGCCGCCACCACCGCGGCCTGCAACAGCGCCAGTTTCGCCGCGGGCCAGAGCCCAATCAGGATTTCCCCGGTCATGCCGATCACCGGCAGCGGTTGCGTCAGGTGCAGCGCGCGCGCCGGCAGATAGCGCCCGCCGTCGAGCCGCCACAGGTCGTGTCCGTCGATCCGGCGCACGGCGAAGTCCGGAAAGCGTCCGCGGGCCGCAGCGGCCGGCGCGCCCGGGACCCGCGCCGTCAGCACCAGTTCGGACCGGGTGGCGACGTAGACCACGCCCGCGGCGTCGCTGAAGAACACCGCCGCCGCGCTGGACGGCCAGTTCGCCTCCAGCCCGCCGAGGTCGACACCCACGATCACCGCGCCCGCCACCGCGCCCGATGGCGCAAAGACAGGTGCGGCATAGGAAAACACCCGCCGGCCGGTCACGGCGTCCACCTGCCGCCCGAGCCCCAGCGCGCCGCTCATCGCCCGGCGGAATTCCGGCGCGTCATCCAGCGTCGCGGGCCCCGGGCCGGCCGCGGCCACAACCCTGCCGGCATCGTCGGCGAGTACCAGCGCGTAGGACCCGGTCTTGTCCGCCATCTCCTGCAGCAGCGCATCCGCCGCGCCGCGGCCCGCGCGGCCGTCCAGCCGGTCCGTAAGCAGCGGGTGATCGGCCATGAACACCGCAAGCTCGCGGAACCGCTGCAACTGGTTGGTCAGGCGGTCCGCCGCCAGCGCCAGGTCGGCGCGCCCGCGCTCTTCCAGCTGATCAAGCGCGGCGGTGAAGGCAAACCACCAGACCCCCGCGCAAAACCCCGCGACGGCAAGAAGGCAGCCCAGCAGAACCGGGATGCGGCGGGTCAGGACCTGCTTCATCGACCGCGAGTCTAGAAAGCCGCGCTTGCAAAGGCCAGATCATTTGCCCGAGACTTCGCGCCATGGACCTGCCCCGCCTTTCGCAATCGCCGACCGACCCGGATTTCGTGCAGGACCCCTACCGGTTCTACGACCGCGCCCGCGCGGCGGGGCCCCTGGTCTGGTGGCAGGACTACGCGCTGCCCTGCGCCACGACGCACGGCGCCGCGGGCGCGATCCTGCGCGACAGGCGGTTCGGGCGCGAGGCGCCGGCCGGGGCCGCGCCGGACATCCTACCGCACCTGGCGCCGTTCTACGCGATCGAGGCGCATTCGATGCTCGAGGCCGAGCCGCCGCGCCACACCCGGCTGCGTGCGCTGGTGCTGCGCGCCTTCACCTCGCGCCGGATCGCGGCGCTGGCGCCCGAGATCGGCGCGCTTTGCCACGCCCTGATCGACCGGTTTCCCGCCGAACCGTTCGACCTTCTGCCGGCCTATGCCCGCGAGGTCCCGGTGATCGTGATCGCCCGGCTTCTCGGCGTGCCCGAGGCGATGGCGCCAGAGCTTCTGGCCTGGTCGAATGCCATGGTCGCCATGTACCAGGCGCGCCGGACCCGCGCGACCGAGGACGCCGCGGCGCGGGCCGCGGCAGAGTTCGCCGGCTTCCTCGCGGGATACGTGGAAGAGCGCCGGCACCGCCCCGCGGACGACCTGATCACCCACCTGATCGCCGCCGAGGACGACGGCACGCGGCTGTCGACCGACGAGCTGATCGCGACCGCGATCCTGCTGCTGAATGCGGGCCACGAGGCCACCGTCCACACGCTCGGCAACGGGGTGAAGGCGCTGCTCGGGCACGGCGCAAACCCGGCCTGGCTCGCCGATACGGCGATCGAATCCACCGTCGAGGAGATCCTGCGCTTCGACCCGCCGCTGCACATGTTCACACGTTATGCCTATGAGGACATGGAGATTCTCGGCCACCGTGTGCGGCGCGGCGACCGGGTCGCCTGCCTGCTGGCCGCCGCCGGGCGCGACCCGGCCGCGCATGAACGCCCGCACCGCTTCGACCCCGCCCGCCGGCCGAAGCCGAACCTCGCCTTCGGCGCAGGCATCCATTTCTGCGTCGGCGCGCCGCTTGCCCGGCTGGAACTGAGAATCGCCCTCGCCGCGCTCTTTGCCCGCCTGCCGCGCCTGCGGCTCGCCGAGCCGCCGCGCTATGCCGACCTCTACCACTTCCACGGCCTCGACCGGCTGATCGTCGCGCCTGCGTGAGTCGGGTCCGGGTCAAGGATCGGCGCAAGCCGACCGG
>JBFKQC010000070.1:0-19795 GCA_041627895.1 Rhodobacter sp. | reverse complement strand
GAGATGACGGCGCGGCGTGCCGCCGCGCAGGACCCGGGCGAGCTGATCCTTGGTTGCGACCAGGTCCTCGCGTTCGATCGCGAGGTTCTGGGCAAACCGGAAACACCCGACCAGGCCCGCGACCAGCTCGGCCGGCTGCGCGGGCGCCGGCACCAGTTGCTGTCGGCCATGGTGATCTACGAAAACGCCGAACCGGCCTGGCGCCATGTCGGTGTCGTGACCCTGCACATGCGCGAATTCTCCGACGCCTACCTCGACGACTACGTGGCGCGGAACTGGGACGGAATCCGCGATTCGGTCGGGGCCTACAAGCTCGAGGAAGAAGGCGTCAGGTTGTTCCAGCGCATCGACGGAGACTATTTCACCGTCCTCGGCCTGCCGCTCTTGCCGCTTTTGTCTTATCTGACGACCAGAGGACTGATCCCGGGATGAACGCACTTCCGAAAATCCCCCTGGCCGGCGTGATCGGCGCCCCGATCGCGCACAGCAAATCGCCGCGGCTGCACGGCTATTGGCTGACCAAGTACGGCCTGCCCGGGTACTACATCCCCATGGAGATCGCGCAAAGCGATCTGGAACAGGCGATCCGGATGCTGCCCAAGCTGGGCTTCGTCGGCATCAACGTCACGATACCGCACAAGGAAACCGTGCTGGGTCTCGCCGATCTGGTCACCGACCGCGCTGCGCTGATCGGCGCGGCCAATACGCTGATCTTCAGGTCCGACGGCAAGATCCACGCCGACAACACCGACGGCTACGGCTTTGTCGAGAACCTGCGCCAGAATGCGCCGGGCTGGCAGCCGCGGTCCGGTCCCGCGGCGGTGATCGGCGGCGGCGGGGCGGCGCGCGCCGTGGTAGCCTCACTGATCGAGGTCGGTGTGCCCGAGGTTCGCCTCAGCAACCGCACGCGCACCCGCGCCGATGCGCTGCGCACCGAATTCGGCGCCAAGGTCACGGTCTACGAATGGGTGCAGGCCGGCAACATGCTGGAAGGCGCTGCGACTGTGGTGAACACCACGTCGCTGGGCATGACCGGCAAACCGGCGTTCCGGGTGCCTCTCGACGGGCTGTCACCCAATGCCGTCGTCAACGACCTGGTCTATACGCCGCTGCACACCGATTTCCTTCGCCGGGCCGCGGATATCGGATGTACGGTGGTCGACGGGCTGGGAATGCTCCTGCACCAGGCGGCCCCGGCCTTCGAGCGCTGGTTCGGCAAGCGGCCCGAGGTCGACGAGGAATTGCGCCAGGTGATGTTGCGGTGAACGGGACACGGCGCCCTGTCGTGATCGGCCTGACCGGGTCGATCGGCATGGGAAAATCCACCACCGCGCAGATGTTCGCGGACGAGGGCGTGCCGGTCTGGGATGCGGACGCCGCGGTGCATCGGCTTTACGCCCCGGGTGGCGCCGCGGTTCAGGCGATTGCGGCAATTCACCCCGCCGCAGTGGTCGACGGGGCCGTCAGCCGCGACGCGCTGAAGGCGTGGATCGCCGCCGACCCGCGCGCCCTGGAACGGATCGAGGCCATCGTGCATCCCCTCGTCGCCGCCGACCGGCAGGCGTTCATCGACGGCAGCCAGGCGGATATCGTCCTGCTCGACATCCCGCTTCTGTTCGAGACCGGCGCCGACCGGTGGCTCGACGCGGTCGTCGTCGTCACGGCGCCGGCAGAGGTTCAGCGCGCCCGGGTGCTGGAACGCGGTACCATGACCGAGGCGCAATTCGACACGATTCTGGCCAAACAGACGCCCGACGCCGAGAAACGCGCCCGCGCGGATTACGTGATCGAGACCCTGACCCTTGAAGCCGCGCGCGAGGCCGTGCAATCCTGTCTTCGGGACATCAGAGGCAGGCAGAGCAATGCGCGAGGTCGTTCTCGACACCGAGACGACGGGCTTTGAGCCCGAGGCCGGGGACCGGATCGTCGAAATCGGCGCGGTCGAACTGAAAAACCACGTGCCCACGGGCCGCACCTATCACCAGTACATCAACCCGGAACGGGCGATGCCGCAGGAAGCCTTCGAGGTGCACGGCCTTGCCGACGAGTTCCTCGCCGACAAGCCGGTCTTTGCCAGGGTCGGCGATGCGTTTCTCGACTTCATCGGCGACGCCAAACTGGTGATCCACAACGCCGCCTTCGACATGAAGTTCTTGAATGCCGAACTCGGCTGGATGGGGCGCAAGTCGTTGCCGATGGATCAGGCCATCGACACCCTTGCCATCGCGCGCAAGAAGTTCCCGGGGTCGCCCGCCTCGCTGGACGCGCTGTGCCGGCGCTTCGGGATCGACAATTCCGCGCGCACCCTGCACGGCGCGCTTCTGGACAGCGAAATCCTGGCCGACGTTTATCTGGAGCTGATCGGCGGACGCCAGCCCGACCTTGTGCTTGCCTCCGGTCCGCAGACCCGCGGCGGCGCCGCGTCGGATGCCGCCTGGCGCCCGCGTCCCCGGCCGCAACCTCTGCCGCCCCGGATCACCGACGCGGAAAAGGCCGCGCATGCGGCCCTCGTCGACACCATCGGCGAAACCGCGCTTTGGAAGAAGCTCGGCTAAAGCGGTTTCCAGCAAAGTCGATCCGGCGAAGCGTCGCGGAATTGCGCCCGGCAATCAGGATCGGGCGGATTCAGTGAACCGAAGAACGCGGAATGCGCTCTTGGCGTCAGGACGCGGTCTTTTTCGCCTCGTCCATCCGCGCCTGGATCATCTGCCGGTACAGCGCCACGAAGTCCACCGTCTCGAGATTCAGCGCGGGAAAGCCGCCTTCGCGGGTGATGTCGGCGACGATCCGCCGCACGTAGGGGAACATCATCCGCGGGCATTCGATCAGCAGGTAGGGGTGCAGTTGCTCCTCGGCCACGTTCTCGATCTTGAAGATGCCGCCATACTCGATTTCCAGAACGAACAGCGTCTCGCCGCCTTCCTTGTTCTTCGACGTGATCGAGTATTTCGAGATCACCTCGTACTGGCCTTCCGGCTGGCGCTTCTTGGCGTCCATGCTGACCTGAACCTGGATCTCGGGCGCGACCTCTCCGCCGACGCCCTTCTGCACCATGATGTTCTCGAACGAGAAGTCGCGGATGAATTGCCCGAGGACCGCCATCTTCGGCATCTGGGGTTGCGCCGCAGCCGCGGCTGCGCCCGCCGTCGCGTCGCCCGCTTTCGTTTCGCCATTCTCCGCCATCGGGCGTCTCCTCGGTTCCAGTCTCGGGTTCGGCGACCGTCTAGCAGGTCACTTGGGGGGCCTCAATGCCGGGTCCAGCCGGATGTGCCCGGTTTCGGGGGATTCTGCGGGGTCACGTCCTCGAACTCGCCGTCGATCACAGGGCCCTGGCGCGACGGGCGCGGCGGCGGCCGATCCTGCGTCGCGCCGCCGATGGTAAAGGACTGCACCCGCACCCGCGCCCGAAGCCACGTGAACACCGCCGAGCGCACCGCGGGGACCAGCAAGGCGAACCCGACCGCGTCGGTGAAAAACCCCGGCGTCAGCAGCAGCGCACCGGCAAACAGGATCATCGCGCCATGCACCAGCGGCTCGGTCGGGTCGCTAAGTTCGTTCAGCGATCCGCGCAGCTTCGCCAGCGTCTGCAGCCCCTGAGCGCGCACCAGCCAGGTGCCGAGAATCGCCGTCACCACGACGACGCCGAGCGTCGGCCAAAGCCCGATCGCACCGCCGATCTGGATGAACAGCGCGATCTCGATCAGGGGCACGGCGATGAAAAGCGCAAGCAACCACATGACAACCTCATCAGGGACGGGTACGCGCAGTGGACTTGCCCCCGCGCAATGCTTACATATGACCCGCACGACATGAATGCCACACGCTTCCCGGGAATGAGGTCCGCATGAGTTCCGCCGTCATCCAGTTGCTGGTGCTAGCAGGAATCGCCGTATTCCTGATCCTGCGGCTGCGCAACGTGCTGGGCACACGCGAAGGATTCGAGAAGCCGCCGGCGCAGCCGACGGACCTCCAGCGGCGGTCGCGTCCGGACCTCGAAGTGATCGAGGGCGGGCCGGACCGCGACATCATCGACCATGTCCCCGAAGGGTCGGACGCCGCGCAGGCGCTGGCGGCGATGAAGCTGATCGAGCCGTCGTTCTCGGTCGGTGAATTCCTGCAAGGCGCGCGCGGGGCATACGAGATGATCCTGATGGCCTTCGAACGTGGCGAGATCGCCGATGTCGCGCCGTTTCTCGGCGACGAGGTGCACCAGACCTTCGTCGACGTGATCGGCGCGCGCGAGGATCAGGGCCTGAGCATCGACGCGAATTTCGTCGGCGTGCGTGAAGTGACCTTGACCGAGGCCACCTTCGACCGCGACACCCAGGACGCCGAGATCACCGTGCGTTTCGTGGGCGAACTGACCTCGACCGTGCGCAACGCCGCCGGCGAGATCATCGAGGGCAACCCCAACGAGATCAAGCGCCAGAGAGACAGTTGGACCTTCGCCCGCGCGATGGGCAGCGACGACCCCAACTGGAAACTGGTCGCCACCGGGGAATGATCGGACTTGCGCGCGCGGCCACGCTGGCGGCGGGACTTGCCGTGACCGGTGCGTCGGCGGCGGATGTCGATTACGAGATCCTGACCTTCGCCGATCTCAAGGGCTGGGAAAGAGACGACCACGACGCCGCGCTGCGCGTGTTTCTCGATACCTGCGCCGACATGAACGATCCCGACTGGCAATCGCTCTGCGCGCTGGCGACGAACCAGAAGAACGCGCGCACCTTCTTCGAGCTGTTCTTCCGCCCGGTCCTGATCGAAGACGGCGAGCCGATGCTGTTCACCGGCTATTTCGAGCCCGAGCTGCGCGGCTCGCGCCACCGGTCCGAGGCCTATCCCTATCCGATCTACCGCAAGCCTCCCGAGGTGCAGGACGGCAGCACCTGGCACAGCCGCGCCGAGATCGAGGAGAATGGCGTGCTGGACGGCCGGGGACTGGAAATCGCCTGGATCGACGATCCGGTCGACGTGTTCTTCCTGCAGATTCAGGGTTCGGGCCGGGTGCGGCTGGACGACGGCTCGCTGATCCGCGTCGGTTACGGCGGCAAGAACGGGCACGATTACCGCTCGGTCGGTCAGGAACTGGTGCGCCGCGGCATCTACCAGGCGCACCAGGTCTCGGCGCAGGTGATCCGGAACTGGGTACGCCGCAACCCGGGCGAGGGGCTCGAGCTGCTGCGCCACAATCCATCCTACGTGTTCTTCCGCGAGGTCAGCCGCGTACCGGCAGAAAAGGGGCCGCTCGGCGCGATGAACCGCTCGATCACCGCGATGCGCTCGATCGCCGTCGATCCGCGCTATACGCCGCTCGGCGCCCCGGTCTGGATCGAGAAGGGCGGAACCGATCCGATGCGCCGGCTGATGATCGCGCAGGACACGGGTTCGGCAATCAAGGGCGCACAGCGCGCCGACATCTTCTATGGCACCGGCGACGGGGCGGGCCGCGCCGCCGGCCGGGTGCGTGACCCGGGCCGCATGGTGGTGCTGATGCCGATCCAGCGCGCCTATGCGCTGGCGTCGGACGGAACCGGATGAGCCGCAAGGGCCGCGGCCGTCTCAGCGAAGAGGATCGGCAGCTTTGGGAACGCGTGACGCGGCGGGCGACGCCGATGCACCCGCCCCGCCCGGCGCCGGCCGAGTCGGTTGCGCAGCAGATCGCCAGGCCCAGACCCGCAGCACCGGCCCCGGCGCCGCTCGCGCCGTTCCGGATCGGCGAGAAGCACACGGATACCGCCCTGCCTGCGCAAGCCAATCCATCACCGCCCGTGCGGATGGACGCCAGGGAACATGCCCGCCTGAAGCGCGGCAAGATGCAGCCCGAGGCGCGGATCGATCTGCACGGCATGACGATGGCCGAGGCGCATCCTGCGCTGACGGGGTTCCTCTTTGCGGCGCAGGCCGGCGGCAAGCGCCTGGTGCTGGTGATCACCGGCAAGGGCAAGGACCGCGACGATCCCGGCCCGATCCCGGTGCGCCGCGGCATACTGCGCCACCAGGTGCCGCACTGGCTGGAAACGCCGCCGCTGTCCGGCATCGTGCTGCACCACGGCCCGGCGCATGTCCGCCACGGCGGCAAGGGCGCGTTATATGTCTATCTACGCCGCCAGCGGTAACAGTCGCCGCGCCCGCCCGACACCCAGCGCGACCAGCACCGCGGCGAACAGGAAATACGCGGCGATCCCGACCATCTGGTCGGCAAACACGATGCCGAAATCTATCAGCGCACCGGTGATCCCCGGCCCCAGCGCCGAGCCGAGCACCATCACCGCCGTTGCCAGCGCCTTGATCCCGCCGAGGTTCCGCGTGCCGTAGAACTCGGCCCAGAACGCGTTCGGAAGCGTCGAATTCGCGCCCTGGCTCAGCGCCATCAGCACCATCCCCGCCGCGGCCAGCCCCAACCCCTCTGTGGTGCCGATCACCACGAACCCAGCCGCCATCGGCAACTGGTAGACCGGCATCAGCCGTGCGGTGCCGACCCGGTCGATCACCCATCCCGAGGCCAGCATCGCCAGCACCGAGACGCTGGTGTAAAGCGGGAACAACGCGACCAGCTGGACATGTGTCCAGCCCTTGGTTTCCGCCAGGTGCACCTGCTGGAAAAAGAACGCCGTCGACCAGGCAGAAGGCGCCAGGATCGACGGCACCATCAGCCAGAACAGCCAGTGGCGCAGCGCCTCGGGCCTGCTCCAGTGCCGGTCGTCCATGCCCACCGCCTGGCTTTCGCGGGCGACCGATTGCGGCGTCCGCTCGAGCCGGAGAAGCCGCGCCAGCACCGGCACCATCAGCACGAGGAACAGCGCGAACCCGATCCACAGCCCGCGCCACGGCGCGATGTCCAGCATGGACACCACCGCAAGCGGCAGGAACGCCTCGCCCGCCGCGATGCCGAGCGAGGCGATCGACAGCGCCTTGCCGCGCGAGGCCACGAACCAGCGCGCCATTGCCACCACTGCGATATGCGTGGTCATCCCCTGCCCCGCGAAGCGCAGCGCGAAGATCACGAAATGCAGCGCCCAGGCCGCCGGCGCCAGCGCCATCAGGACGCACGCCGCCGCCAGCAGAACCAGCACGACCGCGCCGAGGACGCGCGCGCGGAAATGATCGGTCAGCACACCGGCCCAGACCATCACCACCGCGCTTGCGAAGGTGCCGATGGTGTAGATGCCGCCCCACTGCCCGTCCGAAAGCGCAAACTCCTCGCGGATGACGCCCGCGAAGACCGAAATCAGGAAGGTCTGGCCGAAGCTCGAACAGAACGCCAGCAACGCCCCCGCCGCCAGGAACGGCGCGTTTTCGCGAAGGAATTGCAGCAGGCCCATGCCGCTCTGTCTCAGAGAACGGGCGGAATGGAAAGCGTCACGGCGTGATCGAGGTGACCGGCGACAGAATGATCGCGGTGGCGTTCTGCACCGTCAGCACCGTGCCGGGCAGCAGCCCGGCGCGCCCGGCGCTGTCGCCCTTGAACGCCGCGTCCAGATCCGGCGCGCGGGCGAAGATGCGGATCACCGCCGCCGACGATCCGGCGGTGAAATGCCCGGCGCCGGTCGAAAACTCCGTGACATCCACCAGCGTCACGCCCAGATCGCCCAGCGTGCTCAGGTCCTGCACGTTGCCCAGCCGGTTGCGCTGCCCGGTCAGCCGTGCCGACAGCGTCAGCACCCGGTCGCGGCGCGAGGCGAAGATGCCGAAGGGCTGCGGCAGGTCGCCGATCCGGCGCGCCTGGGTGCGGAACAGCTCGACGTCGATATCCGGCGAGATCAGGATCACCGCGTCGATGTCGCGCGCCACCGATCCGGGCCGGGCTATGGCGCGCTGTCTAAGCGTCTCCATCACCAGCATCGAGCCCACGGAATGCGCGACCAGGACGACGCTGGTCGCCCCAGCCGCGCGCACGTCGTCGATCAGCGCGTCCAGTCCGTCGCGGGCGATCAGCAGGCTGTCGCGGTCATAGGCATAGCCCAGCGGATTGCCGGCGCTGGGCCAGGAATAATGCACCGCCACGCCTTCCAGCTGGAAATCCTGCGACAATTGCGTGATCCGCAGCACGCCCTCGGCAAAAGTGTTGTTGAAGCCGTGCACGTAGATCACCGCCTCGCGCTCCTGCCTGGGGCGGCGGCTCATCGCGCGGGCCAGGTCGCGGCGGAAAACCGTGGCCTCGGCGTGGCGGGTCAGACCGGCGACGGCAAAGTGCGTCTGGGGATCATACGTGTCCTTGGGCCAGTCGATCTGACCCTCCTCGCGCCCCGGAGGGACGGTGATGTCGAAACGCAGATACCGGATCGCGCCGGCGCGCTTGCTGCCGAAAAGCCCCTTTCCCTCGGCGCGCGTCGTGCCGACGAACACCGACCGGGTCGGCAGGTCGGGCACCACGCCGGGCACCGGAACAAGCGCCGCCCTTGGCGCACAGGCAGCGGTCAGGACGACCAGAAAGAAAGCGAGCAGCCGCACCATGACCGGACCGAGCCCAAGCAAATTCGATGTGAAGATAGGATGCCCGAACCCCGGCCGCTAGAGGACGTAGCGGCTGACATCGACGGATTTCGTCAACTCGCCCAGATTCGCGTCGACAAAGGCGGCGTCGACCGTCACCGCCTCGCCGCCCCGGTCGGGCGCGGTAAAGCTGAGTTCCTCGAAAACCCTTTCCATCACGGTATACAGCCGCCGCGCGCCGATGTTCTCGACGCTCTGGTTGACGTCGGCCGCGATCTTCGCCAGCGCCGCGATGCCGTCGTCGGTAAAGCTCACCGCGACCTCCTCGGTCGCCATAAGCGCGGAATACTGCCGGGTCAGGGCGTTGTCGGTCTCTGTCAGGATGCGGACGAAATCCTGCTCGGTCAGCGCGCGCAGCTCGACCCGGATCGGCAGCCGGCCCTGCAATTCGGGCAGCAGGTCCGAGGGCTTGGCGATGTGGAACGCGCCCGAGGCGATGAACAGGATATGGTCGGTCTTGACCGGGCCGTGCTTGGTCGAGACCGTCGTGCCCTCGATCAGCGGCAGAAGGTCGCGCTGCACGCCCTCGCGGCTGACGTCGGCGCCGCGCGCCTCCGCCCGGGCGCAGACCTTGTCGATTTCGTCGAGGAACACGATGCCGTTTTCCTCGACCGCCTTCAGCGCCGCGGTCTTCACCGTCTCGTCGTCCAGCAGCTTGTCGGCCTCTTCCCCGATCAGCACCTCGTAGCTTTCCGCCACCGTCATCTTGCGCCGCACGGTGCGCTGGCCGAACGCCTTGCCGAAAATGTCGCCGAGATTCATCATCCCGCCCATCTGCCCGGGCTGGCCGGGAATCTCGAAACCCTGCATCGGGTTCGAATGATCGGCGAGGTCCAGCTCGATCACCTTGTCATCCAGCTCGCCCCGCTTCAGCTTGCCGCGGAACATCTCGCGCGTGCCCTCGCGTGCGCCCTCGCCGGCCAGCGCCTCGATCACGCGGTCCTCGGCCGCCTGATGGGCATTGGCCTTGACCGCGTCGCGCATGTCCTCGCGGGTCTGGATGATCGCCGCGTCCACCAGGTCGCGCACGATTTGTTCCACGTCGCGGCCGACATAGCCGACCTCGGTGAACTTGGTGGCCTCGACCTTGATGAACGGCGCCCGGGCCAGCCGCGCCAGCCTTCGGCTGATCTCGGTCTTGCCGACGCCGGTGGGGCCGATCATCAGGATGTTCTTGGGATAGACTTCCTCGCGCAGATCGTCGCCAAGCTGCTTGCGCCGCCAGCGGTTGCGAAGCGCGACCGCCACCGCCCGCTTGGCGTCCTTCTGGCCGATGATGAAGCGGTCGAGTTCGCTGACGATCTCGCGGGGGGTCAGGTCGGTCATTGGCTGATCTTCTCCACCGTCAGGTTGCCGTTGGTGTAGACGCAGATATCCGCCGCGATCGCCATGGCGCGGCGCGCGATATCCTCGGCCGACAGATCCCCGTCCATCAGCGCCCGGCCCGCGGCCAGCGCATAATTGCCGCCCGAGCCGATCGCGGTCACGTCATGTTCGGGCTCCAGCACGTCGCCGGCGCCGGTAATGACGTAGATCGAGGCGCCGTCCGAGACGATCAGCATCGCCTCGAGCTTTTGCAGGTACTTGTCGGTGCGCCAGTCCTTCGCCAGCTCGACCGCCGCGCGCTGCAACTGGCCGGGCGTCGCCTCCAGCTTGGCCTCCAGCCGCTCCAATAGCGTGAAGGCATCCGCCGTGGACCCGGCAAAACCCGCCACCACGTCATGCCCGCCCGGGCTGAGCCGGCGCACCTTGCGCGCGGTGCCCTTGATCACCGTCTGGCCCAGGCTGACCTGCCCGTCGCCCGCGATCACCACCTCGCCGCCCTTCTTGACGCCGACAATCGTCGTGCCGTGCCAGCCGGGAAAGCCGTCATCCGCCATCGCATGCTCCTTCGTCTTCGGGCCTATATGGCGGCGCCCAGCCGCGGGAACAAGCCGCTTTGACTTGGCCAGTCCGCCCGCCTAGCCTGCCGGCCATGGCCCGGGGCAGGATCCTTCGCATCTATCTCGACGACATCCCCCGCGAGCGTGCCGCCAAGGGGAATTTCAACTTCGTCAACCGGATCCGCAACGCCTTCGAGTCGCAGGGCTTCCGCGTCGAGCTGTGCCGGAACGCCGAGGCCGAGCGTCTGAAATCCGCGACCCGGCAAGGCTATTCGCTGTTTCACATGGACGATCCGTTCCACGACCGCGCGCTGACCATGCGCAAGGCGTATTTCTACCCGTTCTGGCGCATCGAGCCGACCGCCGAGCGCTGGGACTACGAGGTCGCGAGGGCCGGCTTCGACCCCGCCATCGTCGACCCCGTCGCGGCCGAAAGATTCTGCCGCAACTGGCGGTACGAGCTGTTCCCCAGGGGCGCGCTTGACGGCGATCCGGCGGGGCATGTCTACATCCCGCTGCAGGGACGCTTGCTGGAGCAGCGAAGCTTTCAGGCGGCCCGCCCGCTCGACATGATCGAGGCGGTGGTGCGGCATGAGCCCCGGCGCGACGCGGTGATCGGGCTGCATCCGGGCGAGACCTATCTGCCGGAAGAGATCGACGCGCTGAAGGCGCTGATCGACAGGCATCCGCGCCTGCGGCTGTCCTCGGCGCCGACGACGGCGCTGGTTGCAGGATGCGACTACATCGTCACCGAAAACTCGTCGGTCGCGCTTTATGGCTTCTTCGCGAAGAAACCTTGCGTGCTGTTCGCGAAGATCGACTTTCACCACATCGCCGCAGACGTGGCCGCGACCGGCGCGGCCAAGGCGATCGCCGCCGCGCCGGAAATGGCGCCGGACTACGAACGCTACCTGTTCTGGTTCCTCAGGATGACGACGATTTCCGGCGCAGCCGAAGACGCCGAGGCGCGGATCCTCGAGACCGTCCGGCGACACGGCTGGCAAGTCTGACGCGCGGCCGGCCGCGGTAGATGGCAGGCCGTCGGCGCAGCCGTGTTCAGCCGGGACTCCGGCCCGCGGGGCGCGCATTCCCGGTCGCCCGCGCGATGATCGCCGAGGGCAAATCCGCCGCGTCCCCCGCCCAGGCGACGAAGAGATCCGGGCGCACCAGGATCAGCGACGCGCCATAGGCGGCGCGGGCCGCGGGGCTGTCGGCCTGCACGACCGTCAGCGGCACCGGCCCTGCGGCGGCGCGCCAGGCGGCCGTGTCCGCGGCGGCGTTGAGATCCAGCAGCGTGAACCCCGGCCCCAGCGCATCCCACATCTCGCCCCCGTCCGGCAGCGGCTGCGGCGCCAGGTGATAGCCCGGCCGGGCGGTGAATTCGTGCCGGCCCTTCGCACCCGACCGGGCCCCGGGTTCGCCGAACACCAGCGGCGAGCCCGCGTAATGCGGCAGGAACTCGGTGACATCGGCGTTGCCGCCCGCCGCGCGCTCGGCCCAGGCGGCCTCGAAGGCGGCGCGGTCCTTTTCGGGCGATTGGGTCCGGGTGAAGGCGCGGTCATCCCGGATCATCCTTGCGATGAAATCCTCGGACGTCGAGGCGAAGACCGGGTGCCGCTCGGCCGAGTAGCTGTCGAGCAGCCCAGGCCCGGCCCAGCCCTGCAACTCGGCCGCAAGCTTCCAGCCGAGGTTGCGGGCGTCCTCGAGCCCGGTATTGACGCCGTAGCCGCCGTAGGGCGGATGCGAATGCGCCGCGTCGCCGGCGATGAACAGCCTGCCCGCACGGTAGGTCCTGGCCAGCGAGATGCGCAGATCCCAGAACCCGATATGCTCGAATTCCAGCGCGAACTCGCGGCCCACCGCCTGGTGCAGGTAGGCGCGGAAGTCGAAATTCTCGGCCGTCGTGCCCTCGGGCACCGGCGCGTGATAGAACCAGCCGCCGTCCAGGTCGACGCGGCCGAGGAACTGCCAGTAGCCGTCGAGATCGGGGTTCATCACGTTGAAGATCGACTTGCCCGGGTAAACCTCGAGAATCTCGTGCAACTCGCGCGAGCGGATCACCAACAGCACCATGCGGCGCCCGTGCTCGTCGACCTGCTGCCCGATCCCCGCCGCCTGGCGCAGCATCGACCGTGCGCCGTCGCAGCCCACGGCGAAGCGCGCGCGCGCCGTGCGTCGCTTCGCGCCCGCCGAGTACTCTACCTCGACACCGTCCGCATCCTGCCGCACCGCCGTGGCGTTGGCGCCGGTCGCGAAGGTGATTGCAGGCACCTCGGCGTGGCGGGCGCGCATCACCGCCTCCAGCGCGTATTGCGGCAGGCGCTCGTTGTCGGCGAAGTAATATGGCCGCACGGCGGCGCGCTTGAACCAGTCGTAGGTGTAGTCGCTCAGAAGCTGTCCATAAGCGACCATGCCCGCGTTGCCGAAACCGGGCGGGATTGGACTGGCGGCGCGCACCGCCTCGGATATTCCCCAGGCGCGAAAATGCTCGCCGGTGCGCTGGGTCAGGTTCTGGCCCTTGGGGATACGGTGCAGATCGGTGCTGCGTTCCAGCACCAGAACCCGCACGCCACGCAGGCCCAGTTCCAGCGCCAGCCCCAGCCCCACCGGCCCGCCGCCCACGATGATCACGTCGCTGTCCGTCACGATTTCCCCCCTGCCGCCGCCGCCGCGCCCGGCGGCCAGAGTACGTCTTAGAATTCACGATTCATTAAGCAATGAACAGAACGTTAACGCGGCTGGGCAACAAAATCGTTTTTTTTCAATGGGTTGAAGCTTTTCCAGCTATCCAGTTATCCAGTTATCCGGATATCCGACTATCCGACTATCTGACTATCCGACTATCCGGCTAACCGGTTATCCGGCTAACCGGATACCCAATTACCCGGCTGTCCAGATATCCGGACATCCGGCCGCCCCGCCGCCCGGGCTCGGCGAACGGATCGGGAATGGCGTGGACCGCGCCGGTCGGCGTGCTAGCCTTCTGGGCGGAACAGCCGGGCGAGAAAGGGCAGCGTGACAAGCGAGATTTCCTGCGAGGTTCTGGTGGTTGGCGCGGGCCCGGTTGGCTTGGTCGCGGGGATCGACCTGGCCCAGCGCGGCGTCGACGTGATGGTGCTGGACCGGCGCACATCGTTCGACCCGCTCACCGTGCGCTGCAATCACATCTCGTCGCGCAGCATGGAGATCTTCCGCCGCCTCGGTCTGGCGGAAGCGGTGCGTGCGGCGGGCTTCCGCGACGGTTTTCCACACGACGTCTCGATCCGCACCACGGCGACGGGCCCCGAGATGGCGCGCATCCGCATCCCCGGCCGCGCCGGGCGGCGGAACGGCGAGACGGGGCCGGATACCTGGTGGCCCACGGCCGAACCGCCGCACCGGATGAACCAGATCTTCCTGGAGCCGGTGCTGCAGGCCCATGCCGAGCGCAGCGAGGGGCTGCGCCTGAAATTCGACCGCGAAGTGACGCGGATCGAGCCCCGCGACGACGCGGTGACCGCCGAAGTCCGCGCCAGCGACGGGGCAACCTGGCGCGTCCGCTGCAAATACCTGATCGGCTGCGACGGCGCCGCGTCGCTGGTCCGCAAGTCGATCGGCGCGCAGCTTCTGGGCGACCCGGAGATCCAGCGCGTGCAGTCGAGCTACGTCCGCGCGCCGGGCCTGACCGCACGCATGCAGGGCGGCGAGGCCTGGGGGCTTTTGTGCCTGAACCCGCGCCGGTCGGGCACGATCTACACCATCGACCACGACGACCGGTTCCTGGTGCACAACTACCTTTTGCCGGGCGAGGAGTTCGACACGCTCGACCGCGACGCCTGCCTGCGCACGATCCTCGGGGTGGATGCCGGTTTCGCCTGCGAGGTGCTGAAGGTCGAGGACTGGGTCGGCCGGCGGCTCGTCACCGACCGGATCGCCCGGGGCCGCGTCTTCCTGGCCGGCGACGCGGCGCATGTCTGGGTGCCGATGGGCGGCTACGGCATGAACGCCGGGATCGCCGACGCCACCGGGCTGACATGGCTGCTTGCGGCGGTGCTGCGGGGCTGGGGCGGGCCGGGGATGCTGGCGGCCTATGCCGCGGAACGGCTGCCGATCACCGGCCAGGTCTCGCGGTTCGCAATGGAAACGGCCGAGACGATGATCCGCAACCGCGCGGCGATCCCGGCCGAGATCGAGGACCAAACGCCCGAGGGCCGCGCCGCGCGCGACCGGTTCGGGCGCCACACGGCAAGGATCAACACGCCGCAATATTGCTGCGCCGGGCTGAACTTCGGCTATTTCTACGACGCCTCGCCGATCATCTGCCACGATGGCGCCGCGGCACCGGGCTATTCGATGGGCGATTACACGCCGTCGACCGTACCGGGGTTCCGGATGCCGCATGTGCTGCTGCCGGACAGGGCGTCGCTCTACGACCGGCTCGGGCCCGGCTATACGCTGGTCCGCACCCGCGCCGCCGGAGGCGAGGCGCTGAGCGGTGCCGCGCGTGCGGCAGGCGTGCCGCTGACCGTGCTCGACATCCCCGAGAGCGAGGCGCATGACCGCGCGCTGTTCATCGTCCGGCCGGACCAGCACGTCGCCTGGCGTGGCGACGCCGACCCGGCGGACCCCGAAGCGGTGATTGCCCGCATAGCGGGCCGCGGGCCACGGGACGATTGATCGGCCGGGGATGCTGTAGAATAGTTTCCGGACAGACCGGATGTCAGGGAGGACACCATGGGCCTATTGAAACCGCTTCTCGCCGGCGGGCTGCTCGCGCTTTCGGCAACCGCCGCCGCCGCGCAGCAGATCGCGATCGCGACCTCGAACCCCGGTGCGATCTATCACTCGATCGGCACGGCCATCGCCAAGGTGATCAACGAACAGGGCCTGAACGCCACCGTTCAGCCTGCGACCAGCCCGAACCAGTATCTGCCGCTGATCGGCACCGGCGAGTTCGACATGGGACCGGTGAACCTGCAGGAACTGAGCTATGCCTACAAGGGCGAGGCCTGGTTCGAAGGCCGCCCGAACCCGGGGCTCAGGCTTCTGGCGCTGCATTATCCGCTGCGCGTGGCGATGTTCGTGCGCGCCGACAGCGACATGCACATGGTCTCTGACCTCAAGGGCAAGCGGATGACCGCCGGTTACACCGCGCAAAAGACGATCAACCCGCAGAATGCGGCGATGTACGCCACCGCCGGCATGACCGAGGCGGATATCGTGCCGGTCCCGGTGCCAAGCGTGGTGGGCGGCGCCGATGCCTTCATGTCGGGCGCTTCGGACGCGTTCATGTTCGCGCTGGGCGCGGGCAAGGTGCGCGAGGCCGACGCCGCCGTCGGCGGCATCCGCGCGCTGAAGATCGAGAAGGGCGACGGCACAGAGGCGGCAATGCAGGAACACTGGCCGGTGGGCTACCTGACCCTGGTCGAGCCCGGCCCCGCCGCCGGCCCCGGCGTCAGCGAGCCGATGTGGATGATGACCTATCCGCAGGCGATCGCGGCCAGCGAGAAATTGTCGGACGACGCCGCCTATGCGGTGGCCAAGGCGATGTACGAAAACCAGCCCGCGCTGGCCGATCTGCTGCCGCCCTTCAGGCTGTTCAAGCCGGAAGACATGGTCGGCCCGAATGGTGGCGTGCCCTATCACCCGGGGGCGATCCGGTTCTACAAGGAGGTCGGCATCTGGAAGGAATGATCGGCTGATCCCGCGTGACCGGCACGCCTGAGCCACAGACGGGGACCGCAGCAGCGGGCGCCCGGCCCGGCGGCCTGCTGCGCGCCGCGGTGCAGGCGCTGTCCGTGCTGATCGTGGCGCTGGCGGCGGGATGGTCGCTGAACATCCCGCGCCAGATGGGCATGGCGTTCTATCCGGCGCAGTTCCTGTCGCTGATCCTCGGGCTTTCGGTCGCGCTGGCCTTCCTGACACGGACCCATCGCGGCATCGCGCGCGAGGGCGCGCCGCCTTGGTGGGACGTGCTGGCCGCGGTGCTGGCGCTCGGTGCCTGCCTGGCGATGGCGGTGCGCTATCCGGCGCTGGTCGACCTGGTGCTGCTGCGCCCGCCCGAGGCGGTGACCATCGGGGTGATCGTGCTGCCGCTGGTGCTCGAGGCGCTGCGCCGGACCTCGGGCGCGACGCTGGTGATCGTCGTCGGGGTCTTCGTCCTGTACGCCTTCTTCGGCAACTGGGTGCCCGGGCGGCTTCAGGGCCGGGCACAGGCCTGGGACAAGGTTGCGAGTTACCTGACGTTCGACGTCAACGGCATCCTCGGCGTGCCGTTGCAGATCGCCAGCACCGTGGTGATCGCTTTCGTGCTGTTCGGGATGCTGCTGAACCGCGCGGGCGGGGCCAGGTTCTTCACCGACGGGGCGATGCTGCTGATGGGCGGGCTGAGGGGCGGCGCGATGAAGATCGCGGTCATCGGCTCTGCGGTCTTCGGCTCGATTTCGGGCAGCGCGGTGGCGAACGTCATGTCCACCGGCGTCGTCACCATCCCGATGATCAAGCGCACCGGCTATCCGCCGCACCGCGCCGCCGCGATCGAGGCCGTGGCCTCGACCGGCGGCCAGCTTCTGCCGCCGGTGATGGGCGCGGCGGCCTTCCTGATGGCCGAATTCCTCTACACCCCCTATTCCACCGTCGCGCTGGCGGCGCTGGTGCCCGGGATTCTGTATTACGGCGCGCTGTTCATCCAGGCCGACCTGGAAGCCGTGCGCCACAACATCGCCGCAGTGCCGCGCGACGAGCGGCCTCGCGGGCGCGACGTGATCGGCGGATGGCACTTCCTTCTGGCCTTCGCGGTGCTGATCCTCACGCTGTTCGTGCTGAACTGGCAGCCGGCGAAATCGGCGCTGGCCGCTGCCGGAATGGTCGTGGTGACGGCAACGATCTTCGGCTACCAGGGCCAGCGCGCGGGGCCGCGCCGGCTTTGGGGCACATTCGCGCGGGCCGGGCAGGCGTCGATCGACCTGGTCCTGATCTGCGCCGCCGCCGGCATGGTGATCGGCGTGCTGAACATGACCGGGCTCAGCTTCAACCTGACCTATGCGCTGGTGCAGCTGGGCGGCGGCAGCAAGATCGCGCTTTTGCTGATGTCGGCGCTGGTCTGCATCATCCTCGGGATGGGCCTGCCGACGCTCGGGGTCTACGTGCTGTTGGCGACGCTGGTGGCGCCGGCACTGGTCGAGCTTGGCGTCGACCGGATCGCGGCGCATCTCTACGTGCTGTACTTCGGCATGATGTCGATGATCACGCCGCCGGTGGCCATCGCTGCCTTCGCCGCGGCCGGCATCGCGGGCGCGCGGCCGATGAAAACCGGGCTCGAGGCGATGCGCTTTGGCTGGCCGGCCTATGTGGTGCCGTTCCTGTTCGCCTTGTCGCCGAGCCTGATCCTGCGCGGGCCTGCGGACGTCATGGTGATTTCGGTCATCACCGCGGGCATCGGCGTCGCGCTGATCTCGGTCGCGATCACCGGCTTTTTCCGCCGCCCGCTGGCGCCGGCCGAGCGGCTCGGCGCGGCGCTGGCCGGGCTACTTGTGATCGTGCCGCACGACGCGGTGCCGGGGGGGCTGTGGACCAACGCCGCCGGTCTGGTGCTGGCGGCGGCGATGTACGGCTGGGTCCGGCGGCCTGCGGCCGGTCGGACAGGCAGTGCCTGAGCCGATACCGCGGCGCGGCCGTTATGTGCCGGCCGGCAGATAGTCGAACCGGGTGAACTCGGCCGGGCAGGCCCGGGTTGCGGATCATCGCGCTCAGGCCAGCAGCGCCCGCGCCTCGTCGGGTCCCAGCGGCGCGGGCCGCTCGCAGGTCGAGGCGATCTCGACGACGGCGCCGGTCTCGCCCGAAGCCAGCACCGCGGTCAGCACCTCGACGACGTGGCTGGCGAAGTCGTTGTTGCAGCGATGCGCCCGGCCCTCTGTGATGGCCAACGCCATGTCCGCCAGTCCCGCGGCGCGGTAATTCGCGCGGCCGCGGTCGTTGGCGGCCGAGAACGGGTGATCCCAGGCAGGCGTGCCGTTGACGAAGGCGTCGCGCGCGGTCATCCGCACCTCGCCGCCGAAGAAGTTCGGATCGGGCACGTGCAGGGTGCCGTCCAGACCGTAAAGCTCCATGTTGGAATGCCCGTGCTGCCAGACGTCCCAGCTGGCGCAATAGGCGATCTGCGCGCCCGAGTGGAACTCCAGAAGCGCGTGGATCGTGGTCGGGGTCTCGACCGCGATCCTTTCGCCGTGGCGCGGCTCCGAGGTGATCGTCCGCTCGTCGCGCGCCTTCGAGGCCAGCGACACGACGCGCCGCACCGGCCCGAGAAACTGCACCAGGTTCGAAGCGTAGTAAGGCCCCAGATCGAGGATCGGCCCGCCGCCCGGCTTGAAGAAGAAATCCGGGTTCGGGTGCCACATCTACATGCCCGGGCTCATCACGAAACAGGTGCCCGAGGCGATCCGCCCGACGGCGCCGGAATCGACCAGATGCCGCGCAAGCTGGTGCGATCCGCCAAGGAATGTATCGGGCGCCGATCCGACCCGCAGGCCTTGCGCCCGGGCCAGCCGGCCCAGCGTGGCGCCCTCGTCTGCGCTCAGCACGAAGGGCTTTTCCGAATAGACGTGCTTGCCGGCCTCCAGCACCGACTTCGACACCTCGAAATGCGCGTTCGGCACGGTGAGGTTGACGACGATGTCGATATCCTCGGCCGCAAGCAGCCCGTCCACGGTATCCGCACGCAGGCCGAATTCCTTCGCCCGCGCCTTTGCCGCCCCCGGCGCCAGGTCGGCGCAGGCGCGCATCTCGATGCCGCGGAACAGCGGCGCCAGCCGCATGTAGGCTGCCGAAATGTTGCCGCAGCCGATGACGCCGATCCCCAGATTGCCGGCCATCGCTCAGAACTCCCGGAAGGCCGCGATCGAGCGCTCGGCAAAGCGGCGCGCATCCGCCGGCTTGTCGTGTTCCATCACGAAGAGATCGACGCCCGCACCGCGCAGCGCCGCGGTCAGGCCGGGCCAGTCCAGCGTGCCGTGGCCGACATCGGCCCAGCCGTCCTCGTCGGCGTTCTCGCCTTCGGGCGCGATGTCCTTGACATGCGCGGTGGTGATCCGGTCGCCGTACCTGCCGATCCAGTCCAGCGGATCGGCGCCGCCGCGCACGACCCAGGCCACGTCGATCTCCCACTCGATCGAAGGGGCATGGGTCAGGATCAGCTCCATCGGGATCTCGCCGCCCGGCAGGGCCATGAACTCCCAGTGGTGATTGTGCCAGCCAAACCGCAGGCCTGCACTTCGGACCCGCTGTGCCGCGGCCTCCAGCCGCATCGTGTCCGTCGTCAGGGTTTTTCGGACTTCTGGGGCCGTTTTGTAACGGAGGCTCTGGTTCGGTTTCTGTTCGAGTTTAGGCGGCAGCGGTCTGATGCTGCAAGCGGCGTTGCCGGATTGTCTGGTTCTTGATCTCCT
>JBFKQC010000069.1:0-20188 GCA_041627895.1 Rhodobacter sp. | reverse complement strand
CGCCCGCCGTCGGTGACCAGCGCGCGCGCCGATCCGCGGGCGCAGAGCGCGGCGGCGGCCTCGGGCGCGGTGGCGAAGCGGCGCTGGCAGATCAGCCCGGCCTCTTCGAGGTTGACGTAAAGCGTCGCCCGCGGATGCGACAGCAGCGGCAGCAGGCGCTCGGCCTTGCCGGGGCTCGCCGGGGCGACGCGCAGATCGGCCGCCGAAAACAGCGGCGAGGCGGCGATCTCGGCCAGCAGGACCTCGGTCAGGTTGCCGTCCAGCGCGATCAGGCCCGGATACGGCGCGGCCGCGCTGCCCAGCGTGCCGTCGCCCAGCGGGCGCAGGATCTTGGCGCCGGCGGCCTCCAGCGAATGCGCGTCGGCGATCGCGGCGATCAGGCCGTTGGCGCCCTCGACCGCCATGTAGCAGTCGGTGGGCAGGTCGTCGGAGAGATAGACATGCGATGTCACCAGGCCCATCCGCTCGCATTGCGACACCAGTTCGCGGCCCTCGTCGTCGCGGCCGATCGCGGTCAGCAGCGCCGGGGTCAAGCCGAATCGGCGCAGCGTCATCGCGATGTTCAACGCCACGCCGCCCGGATGGCGCGAGATCCGGCCCGGCGCGTCCGATCCCGCGCGCATGTGGCTCGGGCTGCGGCCGATCACGTCCCAGAGAACCGAGCCGATGCAAAGGATGTCGGGAACCGCCGCCATGCCGGATCAATCGCCCCGCGCGCCGCCGGACGCAAGCCCCGGATGCGCGAATTGGCGCGCCGCGGCGCCGGTGATAGGCTGTCCGGCAGGGGCTGGGCGCCAGGGGGAGGGCCGGACATGCGCGGGCTCGACATGAACATCCGACCCGCCGCGCGGCACGACGCGGCGGCGCTGGCGGAGCTGATCAATCAGGCAGGCGAGGGGCTGCCGCTGTACATCTGGGGCCAGCTTGGCGGGCCGGCGCAGGACCCGTGGCAGATCGGCCGCGCACGCATTGCCGGCGAGGACGCGGGCATTTCCTACCGCAACGCCTGGGTGGCCGATGTCCACGGCGCCCTGGCCGGCTGCCTGATCGCCCATCGCCAGCCCGCCGTGCCCGGGCCGATCCCCCAGGACCTGCCGGCGGTGTTCCACCCGCTGCAGGCGCTCGAGAACGAGGCGCCCGGCACGGGGTATGTCTATGTGCTGTCGACCGTGCCGGCGATGCAGGGGCAGGGGGTGGGCAGCCGGTTCCTGGAGTTCGCCGAGGCGCGCTATCGCGGACCCCGGGGCATGAGCCTGATCGTCTCGGACGCCAACGCGGGCGCGCGCCGGCTTTACGAACGGCACGGCTATCGGCAGGCCGCCGCGCGGCCGATGGTCAAGGAGGACTGGGACAACCCGGGCACCGAGTGGCTGTTGATGGTCAAGCCGCCGCATTGAACGCGGCCCTTGCGTTCCCCGGCGCGATGCCGTAATCCCGCGCGCACTTCACAGGCGGGGCCTGGGCCCAGCGGGGAGACATCCCGTTCGGGTCCGCCGGTTGGGGCAGATGCCCTGAGACGGTTCCGCCGAGGTTCGAAACCGGAAAGGACATGCAAGATGGCTCTGCCTGAGTTCTCTTTGCGCCAGCTCTTGGAAGCCGGCGTTCACTTTGGCCACCAGACCCAGCGCTGGAACCCGCGGATGGGCGAATTCATCTACGGCGACCGCAACGGCATTCACATCGTCGACCTGACTCAGACCGTCCCGATGCTGGACGCTGCGCTGAATGCGGTGCGCGAAACCGTCGCCAAGGGCGGCCGCATCCTGTTCGTCGGCACCAAGCGTCAGGCGCAGCGCCCGATCGCCGAGGCGGCCGAGAAATGCGCGCAATACTACATGAACCACCGCTGGCTGGGCGGCACGCTGACCAACTGGAAGACCGTCAGCCAGTCGATCGGGCGGCTGAATGCCATCGACGAGCAGATGGCCGACGGCGCCGAGGGCCTGACCAAGCGCGAGCGTCTGTCGATCGAGCGTGACCGGGCGAAGCTGCAGGCCAGCCTCGGCGGCATCCGCGAGATGGGCGGGCTGCCGGACATGCTGTTCGTGATCGACGTGGGCAAGGAAGACCTGGCGATCGCCGAGGCCAACAAGCTGGGCATCCCGGTCGTGGCCGTGGTCGACACCAACTGCTCGCCCGAGGGCATCGACTATATCATCCCCGGCAACGACGACGCCGCCCGCGCCATCGCGCTGTACTGCGACCTGGTCGCGCGTTCGGCGCTCGACGGGATGAGCGCGCAGCTCGACGCCGCCGGCATCGACGTGGGCGAACTGGAAGAGACCCCGGTCGAAGAGGCGCTGGCCGAAAGCGCGCCCGCCGCGGAAGAGACCGCCAAGGAAGAGACCGCCGGGGCCTGAACCGCCCAGCGGCATGAAAGCGAGACCGGGCGCGGGCAGGCCGCCGCCCGGGCGACGACGAGCATCGAAGGAGAGCCGAAGATGGCAATCACCGCGAGCATGGTGAAGGAACTGCGCGACAAGACCGGCGCGGGCATGATGGACGCCAAGAAGGCGCTGACGGAATCGGCCGGCGACATGGAGGCTGCGGTCGACTGGCTGCGCACCAAGGGCCTGGCGAAGGCCGCGAAGAAATCCGGCCGCACCGCCGCCGAGGGCCTGGTCGCCGTCAAGGTCGAGGGCGGCAAGGGCGTCGCGGTCGAGGTGAATTCGGAAACCGATTTCGTCGCGAAGAACGCAGAATTCCAGGAAATGGTGGCCGGCATCGCCGAGGCCGCGATGGGTGCGGGCGACGTCGAGGCGCTGAAGGCGGCCGACCTGGGCGGCAAGGCCGTGGCCGAGGTGCTGACCGACAAGATCGCCAAGATCGGCGAGAACATGGGCGTGCGTCGGATGGCCGCCATCGAGGGCGACAGCGTGATCAGCTATGTCCACAACGCCGCCGCGCCCGGCATGGGCAAGATCGGCGTCCTGGTGGCGTTCCGCGGCGGCGACGCGGAATTCGCGCGCGGGGTCGGCATGCACATCGCCGCGATCAACCCGGCGTCGCTGTCGGCCGACGACCTCGATCCGGCCATCGTCGAAAAGGAAAAGGCGATCCAGATGGACATCGCCCGCGAAAGCGGCAAGCCCGAGGCGGTGATCGAAAAGATGATCGGCGGGCGGATGCAGAAGTGGCTGGCCGAGGTCACGCTTCTGAACCAGCCCTACGTCAAGAGCGAGGACGGCAAGACCACCGTCGGCGCCGCGGCCGAGGCGGCCGGCGTTCAGATCACCGGCTTCGTCCGGCTCGAGGTCGGCGAGGGCATCGAGAAGGTCGAAGAGGATTTCGCCGCCGAGGTCGCGAAGGCGGCCCAGGGCTAAGACCGCCTCGAACTGCTGCAAGAAAAAAAACGGTGCGGTCCCGCGGGACCGCACCGTTCTTTCATGGCCACCCTGACGGTTGGGGATGAGGACGGGGTCGCCAATTTGGGTGCCGGACTGGAAGCGGACTATACGCCCCAGCCCGGCGTCCGGTCTCCCGGATGCAGGCCCTTCGCCTGCCGAAATCTCGGCTTGCTCGAACCCGCCGTTCCTTGGCTAATTGCCACCACTCACGGAACGCCCCGATACTGCATCTTAACCCTAGGTAAAGAAAGTACGGGATTCCATACCTGACCGAACGGTCAAATCGTGAATTGGTGACAAAAAGGCTCATTTTCAGGGGTTTTGTCCACGGGAACGCCGCTTTTCGCGCCGATCGCGGTGCCGGACGGATCACCGCCTCAGGCCTCGAGGACGAAGATCTGATTCTGGAATGACGCCTTCAGGACCGCCTGCGCCGTGGTCTCGACATCGAGCGCCTCGCGCGCCAGACGCAGGTGCTTTTCAACCGTGGCCGGCGTAAGCCCCATGATCGTCGCGATGTCCTGCGTGGTCTTGCCTTCGCCGACCCATTCCAGCGCCTCGCGCTGGCGCTTGGTCAGCGACCGGCGGCTGGCGGTGTAGGGCAGCGAGATGATCTTGAGATGCGCGACGTTGTTCATCGCGGTGATCAGCCGGCCGCAGCGCTGCCACATGGCATCGACCTGGCACTGGTTGACGTCCGGGCCGGCGATCAGGCCGATCGCGCCCTTCGAGCGTGCCGAGACATCCTTGAAGCTGATCGTATAGCCGGCCTGGATGCCGTGCCTCTTGTTGAACTCCACGACCCGGCGCTCCGCCTCGGTCAGGAAGTCTGGGTTGTCGCCGATCCAGCTCCAGCTGCAGGCGCCGCTGTTTTCCAGCGCCCAGCGGACGGTCGGGGCGTGCATGTAGAGCCCGTCGTCGATGAACGGCCCGATGAAGGCGGGGTCGTGATTGGTCAGGATCAGGAAATCCTCGGCATTGCCGAGCGAGTTGGCGGTGCGGAACCGGGTGAAGCCGTAGAGCAGCCGGGTAAAGCCGAATTTCGCCATCGCGTCGCAATGCAGCGACCAGAGCTCTTCCATAGTATTGGCCCCGGTGACGCGCTCGACATAGTCGAGCAGCGCCGAGGACACGTCCGCCGGGGTCTGTTCCATCGTCAAACGCATTTCAGAGGGCACCTCGATTCCGGACACGAGCATCTGCGTTCCCCCGACACCAAATTGACTAACCACTTAGAACCTATCACGGATTCCGGCGGCCACGAGATATCTGCGCTGCTATTGACGGATATTTAACGCTGTCTAGCACAGGTTAAACAGTTGCGATGTGAAATAAATTTCACTTGTGCGGCATTGAGTTGGGAATTTGTCCTCTTTACATAACGTTATGCCGCCATGCTCATGTGACCCATGAGGATCGGCCCTTGCGGCGCCGTTTCAACCGCAGCCATTGGCGCCGTCCTGTTCAGGTGACAAATACGCGAATAACCGTGAATCGTTGGCGGTGCCGGGGGGCGGTGCGCGCGGCGAAGATCAACAAAGTGCATGGCCCCAGGGCGTCAGGATGCGTCGCGGATCGCCGGACAGGCGCAACGGCGGCCGCGGAAACCGGATGCGCGGACATGGCGCGCTCGGGGCGCGGATGCGACGCCGCGCTTTCCACGGCGGGTCTTGACCGCTAGGGCGGATGCCGGATTGCCCGGGTCCGCAGCGCGATTAGATTACATAATACCGATTATGGGACTAAGCTCTGTAGCTGCAAAGCTAAACTGTCACCCGTGAGCAAAGCAGAAGTGTCACTCTCCCCGCCAACGAGAACAGGCAGCGAGAGCAGACATGGGATGGGTGATGATGAGCGAGCGTGAGCTCAATCGGATCGAGGTTCTGGTTCAGATCGAGGACGGCGGGTTGTCGGTCGCGAACGGCGCCAACCTTTTGGCCATGAGCCGGCGCCAGGTGTTCCGGTTGTTGAAGCGGTTTCGTGAGGATGACCCGTCGGGCATCCGGCACCAGGCACGCGGCAAGCCTCCGAACAACCGGCTGCACGATGCCAAGCGCCGCTACGCGCTCGACGTTATCAGGGAAAGCTACGCGGATTTCGGCCCTACCCTTGCCGCCGAGATGTTGGCCGAGCATCACGGGGTGACGGTCTCGCGCGAGACGTTGCGCAAGTGGATGATGGCGGATGGGCTTTGGCTGTCGCGCAAGGAACGCCGGACGTTCCACCAGCCGCGCCTGCGCCGGGAATGCTACGGCGAACTCATTCAGGTCGACGGGTCTGACCATCACTGGTTCGAAGATCGTGGACCGCCCTGCACCCTGCTGGTCTTCATCGACGATGCGACGAGCACCTTGATGCATCTGGAGTTCGTCACCTCTGAGAGCACCTTCAGCTATTTCTGCGCGCTCGAGCGGTATCTGGAGACCTATGGCCGCCCGGTGGCCTTCTACTCCGACAAACACACCGTGTTCCGCGTTCCGAACCAGGCCGCCAAGTCAGGTCATGGGATGACGCAGTTTGGCAGAGCTTTGAACGAGTTGAACATCGAGATCATCTGCGCCGACACGAGCCAGGCCAAGGGCCGCGTCGAACGCGCCAACCGCACGCTGCAGGATCGGCTGGTGAAGGAACTGCGGCTTGAGGACATCTCGGACATGGATGCGGCGAACGCCTTCTTGCCGGGCTTCATGGAACGCTACAATGCGAAGTTCGCCAAGCCGCCGCGTCGCCCGGACAACCTGCACCGGGCGCTGAATGTCGAACCGGATCGCCTGCGCGACATCCTGTGCTTCAGGGACGAACGCTACGTCGATCGCAACCTGACGCTGCGCTACGATCGGATGCGGATCACGCTCGAGGACAACGAGCTCAGCCGCGGGCTCGCCGGCAAATACGTCGATACCTTCGAAAACGCCGACGGCCGGCTGGAGTTGCGGTGGAAGGGGGTCGCCCTGCCCTATAGGGCCTACGACCGTGACCAGCGCGTGACCCACGCGGCGATCACGGAGAACAAGCGCCTCGGCGCGGTGCTGCAATTCATCAAGGAGGAACAAGACAAGGCGGCCCCGAAACCCCGCCGCGCCGGCAAACAGCGCACCCGCTACACGCCGAACGGTCGCCGCAACGACGGCTGGAATTCAAAGCTCGCCCGCCGCGCCAAAGAGGCCCGCGCAGCCAGCCAGGGCTGCGATACATGAGGTCTCCGCCCTGTCAGGCTGCGCTCCCGTCAACGCTTGCGGTGACGTTTCTGCTTTGCAGACCGGGTGACATTTCTGGATGGTTGCAACAATCTCAACGTGTGACCTGCTCGCGGACAACTGCCCACGGAGTCACTCCCCCGTAGTAAAAGAACCGGCTTTCATCGGGCTTGACGAACGTCTCGGGCGCCCAGGCAACGTGCTGCTTCTGGAAACTGTCGAATCCGAAGAAATCGACGATGTCGCGCTCACCTTCCGGCCACCTGGAAGGATACGACATGACTGACTTCGTGTCGCCGTACGCCTGCCAGGGATGTGGCAGGTTCAGGAGATGGCCGATTTCATGGGCGACCAGGAAAGTGATTGCCTTCCCTCGGTCAATTTCCGGTACCGACTGAACAAATGAACTATCGACAAAGACGGCAGCACCACGCCGCGCCTCGTCATCGAACATTACGGACGACAATGCCGGGCCGTCTGCGTGAACTTCGCCCAGAACCACGTAGAAATGCCAGCGTCCGTCATTCACCGGCTCGCGATGCGTGGCCATGGCGCTCATAAGTTCAGTGTCGTCGAATTGACCGTCGGGTCCTGCCGCATCGTCCGGGATCGTACTCCAGCGAATTTCGAGATCGATTCCAAGTTCGGCGAAAAGCTCTTTGAGATCGCGTGGCGGGCCGTCCGCTCCCGAAAACGTCAACGGATACTCGTCGATCCCGGACAGGCGGTCGATTTCAAGCACGGCGCCCTGGACGGGACGCGGCGTGGTCCGGATCGGCAACCCGTAGCGCAGGTCGGCCGGGTCGACGACAAACGCTCTTGCGATCGGCCCATAGCTGGCGACCTTGGCGATCTTGTCGCTCGATGAATTGAGCAAAGTCCCGAGTCTGGCGAGCACTTGCTGCTGTTCTTCACTTGCCGTCGCACTAAGGTCCGCTAGCAGGTTATTGATTTCCTGTGAGTTTTGCAGAACGATGTCCAACGCGATATTGATGTTCTTTCGTTCCTCGCGCAATTGAGTGATTTCGGATTCGAGCGTCGACGCCTCGTCGACCAGCATGGCCATGCTTGCTTCGATCGCCGCAAGTTCCTGCGTCCGGTTCTCCAATGCCTCCTTGGCATCACGCAGACTGATCTTGGACTCTGCCAGAATTTCCCCCGTCTCGATCCGGGCGGTGGTCAATGCTTCCAGTTGCGTCCGGATGCGCTCATTCAATTTGTCGTTCGCCTCAACCGAGGAACTGAGTGCGGCGATGTGCTTGTCGATAAGTTCCGCGACATGGGTGTAGGTTTCCTTGAGCGCCGTATTTGCGGCGTTGAAATCCTTGCGGGCCTGCTCACGCGACTCGTTCGCAATTCGTTGCAGCCCCGTGAAATGTTCGTCGTTTGATTTTTGGAACTGCCATATCGCGAATGCCGCGAGGGCGGTCAGGATCACCCACGGAGCTTGGCTTCCAAGAGCCGCAAGTGCCTGCGAGGTGACATCTGCCCAAGTCTTCGTCGACTCTTCACCCATGCGATCAGCTGAAATCAAAGCAACAGGAATGGCGGCAATAATACACTGCCATCCACTGTCACTCAACGTGTTATTGATTGCCTTCTCTTCCGGCCTACCCCAGCGCATAGCCTGTGCCGCGCACGGTGCGCACCGGGTCGTCGCCGCCGTGCCGGCAGAGCGCCTTGCGCAGCCGCCCGATATGGACGTCCACGGTGCGCGTGTCGACATAGATGTCGCGGCCCCAGACCCGGTCGAGCAGCTGCTCGCGCGACCAGACGCGGCCGGGCTTTTCCATGAACGTCGCCAGCAGCCGGAACTCGGTCGGCCCGAGCCTCAGCGGCTTGCCGCCGCGCGTGACCTTGTGGGTCTCTCCGTCCAGCACGATGTCTTGGTATTCCAGCCGCTGCCCCACTGCGGCGGGGCGCGTGCGCCGCAGCTGCGCGCGCACCCTTGCCATCAGCTCGACCACCGAGAACGGCTTGACGACATAGTCGTCGGCGCCGGTTTCGAGCCCGCGCACGCGGTCGACCTCTTCCGAGCGGGCCGACAGCATGATCACCGGCACCGCGCGGGTGTCCGGCCGGCTTTTCAGCCGGCGGCAGACCTCGATGCCCGACACCCCCGGCAGCATCCAGTCCAGCAGGATCAGGTCCGGCGCGTCCTCTGCGGCGAGCAGCAGCGCGTCGTCGCCGGTCTCGGCGCGGGTGACGTCGAAGCCCTCGGCCTCGAGGTTATAGGCCAGGACCTCGCGCTGCGCGGCCTCGTCCTCGACCACGAGGACCCGCGGGCGCGTGGCCGGCATCAGCCGTCCTCTGCCGTGTCATAAGGCGTGCGGTCGCTCTTCGGGCGCTGGTCGGTGGGCATCTCGCCGGTGACCAGATAGATCACCTGCTCGGCGATCGAGGTGGCGTGGTCGCCCATCCGCTCCATGTTCTTGGCGATGAAGTGCAGGTGCATGCAGGCGGTTATGTTGCGCGGGTCCTCCATCATGTGGGTCAGGAACTCGCGGAACAGGGTGTTGTACAGCTGATCGATGTCGTCGTCGCGCTGGCGCACCTGCTCGGCCAGGTCCGCGTCGCGCTGGATATATGCGTCGAGCGCGTCCTTCAGCATCAGTTCGACATCGCGCGCCATCCGCCGGATCGAGCGTGCGGCGCCCTCGATCGGCGGCATCTGCGCCAGCACCGTGGTCCGCTTGGCGAGGTTCTTGGTGTAGTCGCCGCAGCGTTCCAGGTTGGCCGAGATCTTCATCGCGGTCAGCACCGTGCGCAGGTCGCTGGCCACCGGCGCGCGCAGCGCGATGATCCGCGCGGCCTCGTGGTTGATCTCTTCCTCCAGCACGTCGACCGCCTTGTCGGCCTCGCGCACCTTCTGCGCCAGTTCCTCGTCGCGCTCCAGAAGCGCCTCGGCGGCGTCGTGGATCGAGATTTCGACCATTCCGCCCATCTTCATGATCAGCGCCTGCAGCGCTTCGAGGTCGCGGTCGAACGCCGACGAGATGTGTTTTTCCTGCATGAAGTCCATCAGCCGATCCTGCCTGAAATATAGCTTTCCGTCCGCGGGTCGTGCGGGGTGCTGAAAATCTGGTCGGTCTCGCCGAACTCGACAAGGTGGCCGAGGTGGAAGAACGCGGTTCGCTGGCTGACCCGCGCCGCCTGCTGCATCGAGTGTGTCACGATCACCACCGAGTAATTCTTGCGCAACTCGTCGATCAGATCCTCGATCTGGCTGGTCGCGATCGGGTCGAGCGCCGAGCAGGGCTCGTCCATCAGCAGCACCTCGGGCTCGGTCGCGATCGCGCGGGCGATGCAGAGCCGCTGCTGCTGGCCGCCCGAAAGCCCGGTGCCGGGCTCGTGCAGCCTGTCCTTGACCTCGTCCCATATCGCCCCGCGGCGCAGGGATTTCTCGACGATGACGTCCAGATCGGCACGGGTCCTGGCCAGCCCGTGGATGCGCGGGCCGTAGGCGACGTTGTCGTAGACCGATTTCGGGAACGGGTTCGGTTTCTGGAACACCATGCCGACCTTGGCGCGCAACTGCACCGGGTCGACCTCGCGGTGATAGATGTCCTCGCCGTCCAGCGTGATCTCGCCCGTGACCCGGCAGATGTCGATGGTGTCGTTCATCCGGTTCAGGCAGCGCAGGAAGGTCGACTTGCCGCAGCCCGACGGGCCGATGAACGCGGTGACGGTCTTGTCCTCGATCTCGACGTTCACGTCCTTCAGGGCGTGGTTGTCGCCGTAATGGACGTTGACGTCCCTGGCGGAGAACTTGATCTCGGTCATTACCGCGTCCCTGCTGGTTTCCGGTGCGTCATACATCGTCCGAAGCCCTGTTACCAACGGCGCTCGAAGCGGCGGCGCAAGACGATGGCCACCGCGTTCATCAGCACCAGGAATATCATCAGCACGCAGATCGCGGCGCCGGTGCGGGCCTCGAATGCGCGTTCGGGAAAGTCCGACCAGCGGTAGACCTGCACCGGCAGGACGGTGGCGCTGTCGGTGATGCCGGTCGGGATGTCGACGATGAACGCCACCATGCCGATCATGATCAGGGGCGCGGTCTCGCCCAGGGCGCGGGCCATGCCGATGATCGTGCCGGTCAGGATCCCCGGCATCGCCAGCGGCAGCACGTGGTGGAAGGTGGTCTGAACCTGGCTGGCCCCCACCCCCAGCGCCGCCTCGCGGATCGAGGGCGGCACCGCGGCGATCGTCGCGCGCGCGGCGATGATGATCGTCGGCAGCGTCATCAGTGCCATCACCATGCCGCCGGCGAGCGGCGCCGAGCGCGGCACGCCGAAGAACCCGATCACGACGGCCAGCCCCAGCAGCCCGAAGATGATCGAGGGCACCGCCGCGAGGTTGTTGATGTTGATCTCGATGAAGTCGGTAAAGCGGTTCCTGGGCGCGAATTCCTCGAGATAGATCGCCGCCGCGACGCCGACCGGAAAGGCCAGAAGGAACGTCACCAGCATGGTCCAGAAGCTGCCCACCGTGGCGCCCCAGATGCCGGCGAGTTCCGGCTCGCGGCTGTCGCCGGCGGTGAAGAAGCGCCAGTTGAACACGCTGTCGACGGCGCTGCCCGACCGGAGTTCCTCGATCACCATGATCTGGGTGTCCGACACTTTGCGCGCGGCCGCGGGCAGGTCGGTGGTCAGAAGCTGCCATTCCGCCAGATCGGCCAGCGCGCCCGCGGGCGGCGCAAGCACCTCGGCCGCGGCGCCCGAGGCATCGAGGCGGGTCAGCTTCAGCCAGCCGCCCCCGGCCCGAACGAAGACCGAGCGCACCTCGTCGTCGAGGTCCTCGGCGCCGGTATCAGCGGCGCGCGCCTCGAGCCGTTCGGCCTCGGCCAGAAGCGCGTCGCGCTCGGTGCGGGCGCGCTCCAGCGCGGCAAGGGACTTGGCCCGCGCGTCGTCGTCGGCCGCCTCGGCGATGCGCGTCTCGTAGACGGACACCGCGTTGTTCTGCCGGGCCGCGCGGACGCGCAGCCGCTTGGCGTCGTCGACAAGCTGGTCCTTGAGCACGGCGAGCACCCCGGCAAAGTCCGCCTCGGTCGAGTTCAGCGTGGCCTCGTCGCCGTCGAGCGCGACCGTCAGCCTGCCCGCGGTCGGCAGCGGGCGCAACGCGCCGAAACTGCCCTTCAGGTAAAGATCGGTGATGTCCGAGGCGAGAAACCGGAAATTGATCGTCTGGCCCACCAGCGACGGGTTCTCCGCGACGTGATCGGCCAGTTCGAACGCGGCGCCGGACGAGACGACGTCGTAAAGCTCGCGCCGCGCGCTGCGGCCCGTGACCTGCGGGAACGCGGCCTTCAGCGCGTCCTTGGTCAGGCCGTTGAAATCGCCGCGCAGGATGATCTTCGGATCGCCCGTGGCGTCGGGGTCGATGTCGTCGGCCTTCAACTCGACCGGAAGCGTCACATAGGCCTCGGTCACGGCGCCTGCCGCCTGCCAGATCACCGACCCCAGCAGCGCGAACAGCGCCAGCCCCGCAAGCAGGATCGCGGTGATGCCATAGGCCTTGAGCCGGCGCTCGGCGTTGCGGCGCCTTCTGAGCCCCAGCGCGGTGGCCTTGTCGCCCAGAAGCGATCCGTAGTGGCCGGTGGATGTGATCTCGGTCATCGCTTGGGCCCCTAGTCGTACATTTCGCGGTAGCGGCGCACGATGCGCTGCGCGATGACGTTCATCAGAAGCGTCACGCAGAACAGCGTGAAACCCAGGGTAAAGGCCGGCCCGGCGGCGGTTTCGGCCTCGGTGTCGCCGGTGATCAGCATGACGATCTGCACGGTGACGGTGGTGACGGCCTCGAACGGGTTCGCGGTCAGGTTCGCGCCCTGCCCCGCGGCCATCACCACGATCATCGTCTCGCCCACCGCGCGGGAAAAGCCCAGAAGCGAGGCCGAGACGATCCCGGGCAGCGCGGCGGGCAGGATCACCTGGCGGATGGTCTCGGCCCGGGTGGCGCCCAGGCCATAGGAGCCGTCGCGCAAGCTTTGCGGCACCGCGTTGATCACGTCGTCCGAAAGCGACGAGATGAACGGGATGATCATGATCCCCATGACGATCCCGGCGACCAGCGCCGATTCGGACGCCACCGACAGCCCGATCGCCTCGCCCGAGCCGCGCAGGAACGGCGCCACGGTGATCGCGGCGAAGAAGCCGTAGACCACGGTCGGGATGCCGGCGAGGATCTCGAGCATCGGCTTGACCACCGAGCGCACGCGCTTCGAGGCGAAGTCGCTGAGGTAGATCGCGGCGAACAGCCCGATCGGCACCGCGACCAGCATCGCGATCAGCGTGATCATCAGCGTGCCGGCAAAGAGCGGGATCGCGCCGACCTTGTCGGCGTCAAGCTGGCCAGACTGCACGCCGGACAGCGGCGACCACGTGGTGCCGAACAGGAATTTCCAGATCTGCCAGTCGATCTTGCCGAAGAAATTCAGCGTCTCGAAGATCAGCGACAGCACGATGCCGATCGTCGTCAGGATCGCGATCGTGGCCATCGCGGCAAGCAGAACGCGCACGATCCGCTCGGTCCGGTTGCGCGCCCGGCGCTCGGGCGTCACGGCGCGGTGCGTCAGGAACGCGGCGGCCAGCACGCCACCGATCACGCCGATCACGCGCACCCAGTTCCAGAGCGCCGCCGCGCGGCTGAAATCCGCCGCGATGGCAAGCCGCAGATCGCCGGTCTTGGAGGCCACGGTGCCCGCGGCCAGCGCCTTGGCATCCGACAGCACCAGTTCATGCGCGATCCGCGGCTGGTCCGGCAGGGCCTCGGCGATGCGGCCCATCAGCATGGCGTCGATTGCGCGGTTCGGCACGGCGGTCAGCACGATCACCAGTCCCAGCCCGACCAGCACGACCCAGAGAAAGCTGTAGAAACCGTGATAGGACGGGCGCGAATGCAGCGCGGCAGTATCGCCGCCCACGACCACCTGTGCGCGGTGCTGCGCGATGACGAACGCGGCCATCGCGGCGACGAGTACGAAGGCAAGCAGAACGGCGGTCATGGCAGCCCCGGCGATGTCCTTTCCAGCGCGCGCCCCGAAGGCGCGGCGAACGGGGCGGCGGGAAGCGCCCTGCCCCCCGCCGCGGTATCAGGTCCCGCGGATCAGTTCCACTCGTCCCCGGTCATCTTCGTCAGCGACGCGACGTTCCCCGAAACGGTCTCGAACACGTCCTCCGGCAGCGGGATCAGGCCCTTGTCGACCAGATAGCCCTCTTCGCCCGTCGCGGCCTCGGACAGGAACTCGTTGGCGTATTCCTGAATGCCGGGCACCGCGCCGACATGGGCGTTCTTGATGTAGAAGTAGAGCGAGCGCGCGACCGGATATTCGCCGTCGGCGATGTTCTCGAAGGTCGGCTCCACCCCGTCGACCTCGGCGCCCTTGATGGCGTCGCCGTTCTGGTCGAGGAACGAGAAGCCAAAGACCCCCAGCGCGTTCGGGTTGGCCTCGAGCTTCGAGACGATCAGGTTGTCGTTCTCGCCCGCGTCGACCCAGATGCCGTCGCTGCGCACGCTGACGCCCTCGCAGGCGACCAGATCGGTCTCTGCGCAGCCCTCGTGCATCACCAGTTCCTCGAAGGCGTCGCGCGTGCCCGACGAGGGCGGCGGCCCGAGCACCTCGATCCTGATCGCCGGCAGCGACGGGTCGACCTGGTCCCAGGTGGTGGGCTTCGGGCCGTTTTCGGCCAGCGCGATCACCAGTTGCGCGCGGGTCAGCGCGAAGTCGGGGCCGGCCTTGGCGTTGGCCACGACGATCCCGTCATAGCCGATCACCGCCTCGGTGATCGCCGTGACGCCGTTCTGCGTGCACATCTCGAACTCGTTGGCCTTCATGCGGCGCGAGCTGTTGGCGATGTCGGGGTGTTCGGTGCCGACACCGGCGCAGAACAGCTTCAGCCCGCCGCCCGATCCGGTCGATTCGACGACCGGCGTGGCGAAATCGGTGGTCCTGCCGAACTGCTCGGCCACCGCGGTCGAGAACGGGAACACCGTCGACGAGCCGACGATCCGGATCTGGTCGCGGGCGGCGGCGGCCGTTGCGGCGAGGGCCGTGATCGCCAGCGCCGTGGCGGTCGGTTTCACGAAGGGCATTGCATTCTCCTGTTTGCCTCACGCGCGGCGCGGCCGGTGCCGCGCCGCTGGCCGCGGGATAGGTCCGTGCAGCTATGGTTTTGTGACAGCGACGTAACGGTTTTATGACACTCGCCGGCGCGGCCGGCCGGCGCGCGCAGGCGGCACGGCCCGGCAATCTGTTTCGTTTCAATTCCTTGCCTGTCGAGCTTCATGCAAACGCCTGCCGGTTTGGGCCGAATTGTCGCAGCCGCGGTTTCGCGGCACACGTGCCGCGCCGCCACGGCGCCGCCCGGCCGGTCGAGCGAGTCGCCCCCGGCCGCCGGCCTGCCGCGTCATCCCTGCGCCGCCTCGGCCGGCCCGAGCCCCGCGGGCAGCACCACGACGAACCGGCTACCCTGCCCCGCCGCGCTTTCGATCCGAAGCCGCCCGCGGTGGCGGCCGACGATGTGCTTGACGATGGCAAGGCCCAGCCCGGTGCCGCCCATCTCGCGCGAGCGGTGGCTGTCGACGCGGTAGAAGCGTTCGGTCAGGCGCGGGAGGTGGATCGGGTCGATCCCCTCGCCGTCGTCGCGCACCTCGATCCGCACGGCGGGCCCGCGCAGCGCCGGGTCGCGGTCCTGCAGCGAGATCTCGACGGCGACCCGGCTGCCGCCGTATTTCACCGCGTTTTCCATCAGGTTGGTGAACACCTGCAAAAGCTGGTCGGCGTCGCCCGGCACCTCGATCGGATCGCCGCCGCCGCTGACGTGCAATGTCACGCCCGATTCCGCGGCCAGCGGCCCCAGCGTTGCCGCCGCCGCGGTCACGAGGCCGGCGACGTCCACCGGGTCGCGGGGGCGCACGCGCTCTTCGGATTCGACCCGGCTGAGCGACAGCAGGTCCTGGATCAGGCGGCTCATCCGGTTCGCCTCGCGCGCCATGATCCCGAGGAAGCGGTCCCGCGCCTCGGCATCGTCGCGCGCCGGGCCGCGCAGCGTCTCGATGAAGCCCAGCAGCGCGGTCAGCGGCGTGCGCAACTCGTGGCTGACATTGGCGACGAAGTCGCGCCGCATCTGGCCTGCCGCCTCGACATGGCCGATGTCCTCGAGGCTCAGCAGCACGCCCGCGCCCCCCGCCCCGGACAGCGGCACCGCGACCGCCTGATAGGTCGTGTCGCGCGTGGCCTCGCGCGCGGGATAGCGGGCGTTGGCGGGCTTGCCGGTCCTCAGCGCGGTCTCGACGCAGTCGAGCAGCGCCGGCTGGCGCAGCACCGTGATATAGTGCCGTCCCGCGGCAGCGGGTCCGACCAGCGCCGCGGCCGCGGCATTGGCGGCGGCGACGCGCTCGTCGCGCCCGATCAACACCAGCGGCAGCGGCACGGCATCCATCAGCGCGGCTGCGAGGTCGCCCTGCATGGCCTCAGGCGCCGGCGGCGGCGCGGATCGCGGCGCCGAACTCGCCGATCAGCAGGTCGATGTCCTCGATCCCGACCGAGACGCGGAAAAAGCCCTCGGACATGCCCAGAGCGGCGCGCGCCTCGGGCGTCAGCGCGCGGTGCGACGAGGTGGCGGGATGGCTGAGCGTGGTGCCGATATCGCCGAGCGTGGGCGCGAATGCGATGTCCGGCGCGGCGCGCACCAGCCGGTTCGCCGCCTCGCGCCCGCCGGTGATCTCGAAGCTGACCATGTTGCCGCCGCGCGCCCCGAGCAGCGCCGCGGCGCGATCGTGGTCGGGATGGTCCGGGCGGGCGGGATACAGGACACGGGCGACGCCCGTCATCCCGGCGAGCGCCTCTGCCAGTGCCGCCGCGTTCGCCTCGGCCCGGTCATAGCGCAGCTCGAAGGAATGAAGCCCGCGCTCGGCCAGCCAGCAATCGAACGGGCTGGGCGTCAGGCCGAGCGTGACGGCGGTGTCGCGGATCGCCTGGCGGTGCGCGGGGTCGCGCGCAGCGACATGGCCGAGCGTCGCGTCGGAATGCCCCGCCAGAAGCTTGGTCACCGAATGCAGCACGATGTCGGCGCCATGCTCGAACGCCCGGAAGGCGCGCGGCGTGGTAAAGGTGTTGTCGACCGCCAGGATCGCCCCCGCCCGGCGCGCAACCCGGGCGATCCCGGCAATGTCCGAAACCCGCAGCGTCGGGTTCGACACGACCTCGACCAGGATCAGCCTCGTCTCGGGGCGGATCGCGGCGGCAAAGGCGCCGGCGTCGGTCGGGTCGGCCAGCGTCGTGGCGATGCCGAGCCGCGGCAGCACCTCGGTCAGCATCCGCATCGAGCGGCCGTAAAGCTGGTTGCCGCCCAGCACGTGGTCGCCCGCGCGCAGCAGCCCCTGCATCACCGCGGTGATCGCCGCCATGCCGCTGCCGGTGATCAGCCCGCCCTCGGCGCCTTCGAGCGCGTCGATCTTGGCCGCCAGCACGTCGGCATTCGGGTGCCCCTCGCGGGCATAGGTATAGCCCGGCGCGCGGCCCTCGTATTGCGCGTCCAGCGCGTCGGGGCTGTCCGAGGCATAGACCACCGAGGGCTGCAGCGGCGTCACCAGCGCCCGGCTGGAACTGTCGGGCCAGGGCGTGCGGCGGACGATGGAACGGGGCCTGTCGGTCATCGGATCGCTCGCCACGGCTCAGTCGATCGCGCGCAGGCGCGCCCGGTAGTCGCGCATTCGCGTCTGATAATGCTCCGCTGCCCTGCGCATCATCCTGCGGGCCTCTTCGTCGAGCGGGCGCACCGGGCGGGCGGGCGCGCCGAGCGCCAGCATGCCCTCGGGGATCGTCTTGCCCTCGGTCACGACCGCGCCCGCGCCCACCAGGGCGCCCGCGCCGATCACCGCACCGTTCAGCACGGTCGCGCCCATGCCGATCAGCGCGCCGTCGCCGATGGTGCAGCCGTGCAGCATCGCCTTGTGGCCAATGGTACAGCCCGCACCGATGCGCAGCGGAAAGCCGGGGTCGGTGTGCATCACGCAGTTTTCCTGCACGTTGCTGCCATGGCCCACCTCGATCGGCTCGTTGTCGCCGCGCAGGGTGCAGCCGAACCAGACCGACACGCCCGGATGCAGGATCACGTCGCCGATCACATGGGCGCCGGGGGCGATCCAGCAATCGCCGTCCTCGGGCAGCGTCGGGCGAAGGTCGCCAAGGGCGTAGAGCGTCATGCGCGGGCCTCGAATTCTGCGTTCAGCGAGCGGACGAAATCGGCCAGGCCGGTCTGGCGCGTGCGCTTCAGCCGCTCGGCGGTCAGGATGGCGCGCAGGTCGGCCTCGGTGGCGTCGAGGTCGTTGTTCACCAGCACGTACTGGTATTCCGCCCAATGGCTGATCTCGGCCTGGCTTTTCGCCATCCGGCCGGCGATCACCGCGTCGGAATCCTGCGCCCTGGTCTGCAGCCGCGCCTCAAGCTCGGCGATCGAGGGCGGCAGCAGGAAGATCGACACCACGTCGCGCGACAGCGCCGAGGCGGCGATCTGCTGGCCGCCCTGCCAATCGATGTCGAACAGCATGTCGCGCCCCTCGGCCAGCGCCGCCTCGACCGGCGCGCGGGGCGAGCCGTAGAGGTTTCCGAAGACCTCGGCATATTCCAGCATCTCGCCGGCCTGCACCATGTCCTCGAACGCCGCGCGGCTGCGGAAATGGTACTCGCGCCCGTCCTCCTCGCCGGGCCGGGCCGCGCGGGTGGTGGCCGAGACCGAAAAGGCGATCGACGTGTCCCAGTCGCGCAGGCGCCGCGCCAGCGTCGACTTGCCGGCGCCCGAGGGCGACGACAGGATGATCAGAAGGCCGCGCCGCGAGGCCATGGTCACTCCACGTTCTGAACCTGCTCGCGCATCTGATCTATGGTCGCCTTCAGGTCAAGGCCGACCCGGGTCAGATCGGCCGACTGGGACTTCGAGCACAGCGTGTTGGCCTCGCGGTTGAACTCCTGCATCAGGAAGTCGAGCTTGCGGCCCACCGGGCCGTCCCCGGCCAAGAGGTCGCGCGCCGCGGCGACATGGGCGCCGAGGCGGTCGATTTCCTCGGTCACGTCGGATTTCACCGCGATCAGCGCCAGTTCCTGGGCGACGCGGGCCTCGTCGGCGCCCTCGGCATTGTCCAGCACGCGGGCCAGGTTCTCGCGAAGCCGTTGCGCGGTCTGGTCCTTGCGCGCCTCGGCCAGCGTCGCGGCCTCGGCGGCAAGATCGGCGATCCGGTCGAGCTGCCCGGCGAGCAGCCCGGCGAGCGCCCCGCCCTCGGTGCGGCGCATCGCATCGAAGGCCGCGACCAGCGGCGGCAGCGTGTCCAGGATCGCCGCCGTCAGCGGCTCGGCCTCGTCGGCGCCGTCGTCGCTGACCAGGATGCCGCGGATCGCCAGCACGTCGGCCGCACTGGGCTTGTCGAGCGCAAGCCCGGCCTCGGCGGCGGCGGCGTCGATCTCGGCCATCTGGCCGAGGACGCGCGCCAGCGCGGTGCGGTCCAGCGCCTCGGCGGCCGCGCCGTTCTCGCGCGCGAGCTTGAGCGAGAGCGTGACGTTGCCGCGCGCCGCCGCCCTGGCGACGCCGGTGCGCACCGCCAGGTCGAGACCCTCGATCCAGTCCGGCAGGCGAAGCCGGATGTCCAGCCCGCGCGCATTCACCGCGCGCATGTCCCAGACCCAGCCCCAGGCGCCCCACTCGCCCCGTTGCGTTGCAAACCCGGTCATGGATTTAACCATTGCAATTAACCATTTAGGACTTTTCCGCCTCCTTTTGGCCGCAATTCGTGGCAGATTAAGGAATGAGTAAGGATTGTGACCATAGGGTTAACAGAGGGTGTAGCCTGTCACAATCGGTCGAGGGCGAGTTGGCAAGGTGGGGGGTCACATGGAGATGCGCCATGCGTTTGGGGACAATGTCGTCGGGTTTCGGCCGCGGGGCGCGGCGATGACCTTTCCGGCGGTCGCACAGGTCGATGCGTATTGGGAAGGGCTGCGCGCCGGGCGTCAGATGCCCGAGCGCGCCGAGGTCGACCCGAGGGGGCTGGATTCGGCGCTGGAATACGCGCTGATGCTGGAGCGCGTCGCGCCGGGCGTCGCCAGGGTGCGCGTCGCCGGCATGCATCTGGCCGACCTGCTGGGCATGGAGGTGCGCGGCATGCCGCTGAGTGCCTTCGTCGAGCCCGAAGACCGCGACCGCCTGGCGCGGATCGTCGAGCGCGTGGTCCGGACGCCGGAAGTGGCCGACCTGCGCCTGTCGAGCCCGCGCGGGATCGGCCGCCCGCCGCTGGAGGCGCGGCTCTATCTCGCACCGCTCGCGGATCCCGGGCGGCGGCACGCGCGGATCCTCACCTGCCTGCAAAGCGCGGGCCGGATCGGTCGGGCGCCGCGCCGGTTCGCCATCGACCGGGTGCAGATGCGCCGGATCGTCGCCGTCGCCGGCGACGCGCCCGAGGTCTCGGCCAGGCCCGCGCCGCAGCCCGCCTTCGCCGAGCCGGCGGCGGACTATGCGCCGGCACCTGCCGGCAAGGCGCCGCACCTGCGCCTGGTCAAGAGCGACGGCTAACACGCGGCGAGGGTTCGCGCAGACCGGCGCGGGGCGTTGCAGCTTGAAGCCGTCATTGCCCAGGGCGAAAGCCGCGTCG
>JBFKQC010000068.1:0-20514 GCA_041627895.1 Rhodobacter sp. | reverse complement strand
TCGCGAAACGCGCTCTTTCGTTGCGCGGCCTGCCGCGGCGCGCAGGGCGCCGGGGCCGGATACCGGCGCGGCCGGATCCGTCGGGCTATTGCAGCCGGGCGGCGTGGCGCGTGGCCGGGAACCGCGCGTTCAGCGAGGTAAAGCCGCGGCCCGAGGCGACCAGGCAGGTCAGGCGCCGTTTCGGCAGCGAGACCATCACGGTCCAGCTTTCGGTTTCCTGCGAGGCATAGATTTCCATCACCGCGCTCATGCGCATCGCCGAGACCGCCTGCAGGGTTTCGCCAAAGCGGTTCTGCAACTGAGTCACGACGTGGGTGCGGTCGGCACAGGTGGCCGCCGTGGCCGCCGTTGCGACCGCGAATTGCGTCGCCGCCACTAGTGACGACACCAACAGAAGCTTTTTCATCGTCTTTCCCATCTTCGCTCGATTCAACTTCATCTCGGGTCACGCCGTCACGGCACGGCAGTGGTCTTGTCGCCTGGGTCTCACATCCGCGGCGTTTCTTTCACAGCTTCTCGCTACAGGCCGAATCCGGCCGCTATCGGCCGCAAATGAGACTTTTTCGGGAAAAGCTTAAATTCGCGTTACAGTACCGCCACGGTCGCGCGGTTGGCCGCGGGTGCCGAACAATGCGCCCCGGGCCCGACCGGGGCAGCATTCGCACCGGCGTGAGGGGATTGGCGGGTCGCGCGTCTGGCCGGACCGGCCCGGATTCGCGGGATTACTGACCGATGTCGTCGTCGCGCCGCCACAGCTGTCGCGCGTCGTCCAGGGCACGAACCTGGCCGATGTCGAAGCGGGCACTCAGCTCGGACATGGCGTCCTGCAGCGGCTCGCCGCCAAGGTAATGGACTGCGAAACCATAGCGCCCCAGCAGCGGAATCGGGGTCAGCGTGTCGCAGATGAACACGAACCTGACCAGGGGCTTGCGGTGATGGTCGCCGAGAAGCCGCAATAATGCGACCGCGAACTCCCGGCCGCCCATCGCCGGGCAGTGGATGCCGTAGACGGGCAGGGCGTGCGGCGCCTCGGTCCAGGCGATGTCGCCAAGCGGAACCTCCAGCGGTGCCTCGCGCGACGCCTGATGACGCGCGACCGCGGGGTCGGCGGGCGGTGCGTGCCGGACTGGTCCCGACAATCGGGGCGGCAGGGCGACGTTCAGATCGAACGCGCCGCCGCTCTCGATCTCCTGGACGAAGTTGCGGAATTCCAGCCGCGCGAGCCGCTGGCCCTTTTTTGCGACCTGCCTGCTGAGGTCCTCGATCACCTCGCTCGACCGCGTCTCGGCACCCATGCCGCCGTTCGACCGCCGGATCATCGTGCACCCCCGTCGGGCTCGCTTCGCCGCGCGACGTCCACGATCCGTGCGGCGATCGCGGCGGCGCCGTTGGCGACGCGGGGCCGGTTCGCCGGCCCCTCGCCCCTGCGGACGGACCGCATGAAGGCTGCGAGCTTTTCGAACTGCACGGTGGCCGGATCGGCACTGCGGATCGACGCCGCCCAGCCCTGTTCCTCGGCATAGGCCGCCCGTGCCGCCTGATCGTCAAGCAGCCGGTTCTCTGCGGGCGCGAACAGCACCGGCCCGTCGTAGAGAAGCATCAATTCGTGAAAGCTGTTGTAGCCCGCGGCCGAGACCACGCCGTCGAAGGCATTGAAATAGCGCGAGACCGGATAGACCTGGCGCACCTCCATGCCCGGGCGGTCCGGCCCCGGCATCGGCGCCAGCGGCGACCGGAGCCAGACCAGGCGGACGCGTTCGTGACGTGCCGCCGCGATCAGCGTGGAGATCAGCAGGTCATGCCCGCCAAAGACGTCGCTGCCGAGACTGACCATGCAGGTGGCGCCGCGCCCGATCTTGAGGTCCCGGCGGGCGGCGCGGCGCGCCGGCATGTCGTCGCGCGACAGAAGCGTCACCGGCGGGGCGGCCACGAATTCGGCAAGCCCCAGATGCTCGGGCGTGTAGCCGTCGATCACGCCCTTGTCGGCCTCGGCCGCCAGTTCTCCCGGCTCGAGGATGCAGTCGAAAAGGTGGGTATCCTCGAGCGGCGCGCAGTCCGCCTTTTCGTTCCACATGCCGCGGCGGACCCAGACGAACCCGATACCGCCATTGCCCGGCTCGCGCAGCGCGGCCGCCATGAAACGGTCCGGCGCGCTGCCGTCATAGACGACGGCGGCGGCGTTCGCCGATTGCAGGAACCGTGCGAAGGCAAGGGTTTCCCAGCGGCGCCAGGCCGCGGATTCGCAGCCGAGATGCTCGGCGGTCTGGCGATGCACGACGGCGTGGCCGGCGGCCTCGATCAGTTCGGCGCCGCGGCTGAAGCACCAGAACACCACCGGCCCGGCCCAAAGGCGCCCGATCTCGTGCGCGACGGCCAGCATGCGCGTCAGGTGCCCGAGCCCCACGCCGTTCGGAACGACGATCACGATCGCCCGCTCGCCGCCTGCATCGCGCGCGGCGGCCCGTCCGGCATTCGCATAGGCGACAATGCCCGCCAGGTCGGCATCCGGCGGATCCGGGGCGTCGATGGTCACGCGATCGGCAAGGCGCGACCAGTTGAGCGCGTGCAGGGGCAGCGTCCGGTCTTCGGGCGGGTCATCGGGCCTCGCCGCGCCGCCCGGTTGCGGTGCGACGCGGATCACGCCGCTTTCGGTGTCGATGGTCGCCCGCCGGCGGGCCTTGGTCTGGTCGGCGACCCGCGGCTCCAGCGGCGTCACCACAAGGCCGGTTTCGTCCGCAAGCGCCGCGGCGCTTTGCGCGCTCAGCGCGCGCAGCCGGATGTTCCCGGCACCCGACTGGCCCGCGATCGCGGCGCAAAGCCGTATTCCGCCGAGCCAGGCGTCGCGGCCTTCAAGCTGGCTGCGGCCGCGCAGGATCACGTCGCAGGGATGCGGCTGATCGCACAGCCAGGCCGCATCGGCGACGAACATCCGGTGCGAGGTCACGACGATCGCGTCGACCAGCCCGTCGGCCGCTTCCGGGCCGTGGATGCCCACCACGCGGTGCCCCGCGGCGCGGCAGGTCTCGGCATAGAGCTGCGCCACCGGGTCCATGGGCAGGGACAAGAGCCCGATCCGCCTGGCCTTTGCTGGGTCGGTCAAGGATCAGTACTCCGTCCAGTCGCTTTCGGCGCGGGTGTAAAGGCGCAGCGTTCTTTCGCCGAGCGCCTCGATGCTGAACGCGCCCTGAACGAAGGCCCGCCGTTCGGCCGGGTCGGCCGCCAGCGCGCCGGGAAGCCACGACTCGATCCGCGATGCGGCCTCGTGCGCGCCGATCTCGGGATGAAGCAGCAGACCGGCGCCGCCGACATCGCAGGCCGCGACCGGAATCCCGCAGGCCTGCGCCTCGATCAGCACGTTCGGCGTGCCCTCGACGCGCGACATCAGCAGCATGACGTCGAACCGCGAATAGATGTCTTCGGGCCGGTCCAGGCCGGATTCCACCGACAGATCGTCCAGCCCGAGCTCCGTCTTCGCCGCCAGGATTTCCTCGAGAAACGGCCCGCTGCCGATCAGGACCGGCCGGATTTCGTAGGCCGAGGCCGCGCGCAACGCGGCAACGGTTTCCATCCAGAGACGCGGCCGCTTGTTGGCCGAAAGGCGGAAGACACCGCCGATGCGCAGAACCCGCGACCCGTTTCGGCCGGTTTGCGCCCATGGCGCCGACAGCGCGAATTCGGGCACGTCGAGGCCGTTGCGAACAACCTTGACGGCGCCGCGGCCGAGGCCCAGCCAGCTTTCGTAGTCCCGCGCGCCCGGGTCCGAGTTGGCGGTGACGGTCATGTTGGCAAGCTGCGACAGCGCCGACATCAGGTGCGCGCCGTACTGGCCGGCGCGGTAATCGCGCGTGGCCGGGTTCATGTTGCGCACGCTCAGCACCACCTGGTGCACCGACTGCAGATAGCCCACGATTCCGCAGGCCAGCGCCGCCCGGTCCTGCCATCCGTGCAGGATCTGCGGGCCGACCTCCCTGACCTTCAGCCACAGCGCCACCGCATCCTGCCTGAGCGGCGTCGGCAGGGCGGAAAACACGTGGCTCAGGTGCTCCGGCAGCGCGGAAAGCCGCGGCGTGCGCGTCGCCAGGGTGTGAATCTGCACGCCCAGCGACTGCATTTCCTGCAGGAAATGGGCATGGCCCCGGTCCGCGGCCACGGAATACAGCGCGACATGCAGCCGCTCGGGCGTCAGCCCCTGGCGCAGCAGCGCGCGTGCGGTCGCGACAAGCTGGCGCTCGGCGCCGCCGGCGGCCAGCGTCGAGTTGACCAGCATGATCTGGTCGCGCTGCGGATCGAACTCCTTGCCGCTGGGCGGAATCCAGTCCGGCCCGAGAAGCCGCGACAAGGGTAACAGGCAATTCGGGCTGATCACCGAGGCGGCGCTGTAGGGATCGGCATCGATCGCCGCGGTTTCAGCGGCGGAGAACTCCACCGCCTCGAGGACCGCCCGCGCCTCGTGGCCGATCGGCATGTCCTTTCGCGCCAGCCACTCGGCCAGCCCGATACGCCCCTGGTCGATCAGGTTGCGCGCGATCTGGCTCCATTCGCGTGCGGTCACTTCGCCGGCGGCGGGCCTTCGCGCCGCCTGGTCCAGCAGGATCGGGATCAGCCAGTCCTGCTCGATCTCGAACGCGACGGCGATCCGTTCGCCAAGCGGAGCCCCCAGCAGTGTATGCGCCGCCGCGGCGGAAATCGCCTGATCGCGCTGGTCCAGCCGCAGGTACAGCCGGACCTGGTTCATCAGCGACATCGACACCGCGTCGGGATACGCCCCGGCGATCCATTGCCACTGTTCCAGCGCGCGGTGCCATTCGCCCAGGCTTTCCAGCACCCGCGCCAGGCGGACCCGCAGACGCTGCTCGTCCGGAAATGCCTCGATCGCGGCCTTCGTCGCCTCGAGCGCGATCTTCAGCTGGTCGTCGCCGCGCAGGATGTCGATGGCCAGGACCGCAAGGTCGGGATCGTCCGCCGCCTGATCGCGGACCAGGTCGTAGGCGCGCTGCGGGTATTCGACGGCATAGGCGCTTGCCAGCAGCACGCGCGCCTCGGGATCGTCCGGCTCGTCGCCGAACACCTCCTCGATGAAATATGCCGCCAGCCGGCTGCGCCCGTTTTCCAGCGCGAACCGGCTTTCGCCCAGGGTCACGTCGTCGGTGCGGTTGCCGGTCTCCCAAAGCAGCCATCGGATGCGGTGCGCGATCTCCTTGCGGCCGGCCTCCTGGCAACGGCCTGCAAGGTACTCCCACGGGCCCGGTTCGGTTGCCGGGTCGAGCCCCGCCTCGTGAATGCGGAAATACGCGCCCAGGAAGTCGGCCCTTGCACACAACGCCGCGATTTCCGAGCGTATCTGCCCCGTCGTTACGCGTTCGCCTGCGCTATCCAATCATCAAAACCCAGCCTCTGCCCTGCCCGTGTCTTATCCGATGGGTCCCGGATCGACAACAAACAAGATGCAAGTTTGCAAGCGATGCCGGGGCGTTGGCTTGCCCGGCATCGGGTGGCGGCGCCGGGCAGGCGCGGTTCAGCGCCGCCGCGTCAGGCCATCCACGACCAGCTTGGCGTTGGAATACAAAAGCGGCCCGTGCACGCAGTCGCCATAGACCCCGAGTTCCCTGCAGAACCGCAGCACCGAGCGCACCGTATTGCGCGTCATCGTGCCGTGGACCGGCCCCCTGTAGAAGCCGGCGTTCTTCAACTCGCGCTGAACCATGTAGGTATAGGCATTGCGGTCGATGAACAGCAGTTCGAGCATCCCGTAATAGAAATCCTCGCCCTCGTAGTCCTGCACGATGTCGGCCATCACCCGGCGCGACGTGCGGGGCCGGTTCCGGTCGTAGGCCAGCCACAGCTCTTCGGGCACGTACCTTGCCTTGCGAAGCTGGTTGCCGAACCGCTCGAAGATTTCGGCGCGCCTGGCGTCGGCGTTCGGGATCAGCCAGCGAAGATTGCGATAGAACCGCAGCAGGGCCTCGGTCGCCCACGGATCGCCCTTTTCCATCGCCGAGGTCATGTTGGCGAGGACCAGATCGAGGTCGGCCTCGTTCAGCCGGCGCGAACGGCGCTCGTGATACAGCAGCAGGGCGCGCCCCGCCGCGACGTCGCCGGCCTCGGCCAGCCTGACGATTTCGCTCGCGCCGAAGGATTTCTTCGAGGCGTCGCCGAAATCGCCCTCGTAATGCGCCTTCGCCAGCGTCAGCTCGGCAGAGAACGCCCCAAGCTCGGCCGCCTTCTCAAGCGCGGCCTGGGCCTCGCCCAGCCGTCCGGCCTTGATCTGCGCCAGGCCCAGCCGGACCCAGCCATAATCGTGGCCGAGGTCGATGGACCGCCGGTAGGCCGCGATTGCGGCGTCGAGATCGGCCGGCGTGCCGATACCGTCCTCGATGTACTGGCCGAGCAGCCGCACCGCATAGGGGTTGTTGCCGTCGGCGACCTGCTTGACCAGGTCATAGCTTTTCGCCGGATCGGGGTCGGTTCCCCGCCCGTAACGATAGGCATCCGCCAGGGCCAGCTGGGCCTGGGTTTCACCGTCGCCCGCGAACTGCGCGGTTTCGGCAAAGCCGCCCTCGATGTCCGAGCGATCCCCGAAATCGCCTCTGAGATTGGCGATGGCGAACCGCAGGTCCGCGTCGCGCGCGCCCAACTCGACCGCGCGTTCGTAGGCGGCGAGCGCTTCTTCGGTCCTGCCGAGATCGCTCAGCGCCCGTCCCAGATAGGTCAGCGCAAGGTCGTATCCCTTGTCCGCGGCCCCCTGGAACAGCTCGACCGCCCGTTCGGTGTCGCCGGGGATATCGCGCCCCCAATAGTAAAACTCGCCGAGCCGGAACATCGAGGGCGCATAGCCTCGGTCCGCCAGCATCCCGTGCAGCCTGATGCTTTCGTCCGCGTCGCGGGGGACGTCGACGCCGTATCGCAACGTCTCGGCCCGCTGGAACAGCTCCAGCGTTTCCGGATCCGTCTCGTCGCTGCCGGCGGCGTGGTTCTCCGTGGCCGACTGCGCACCCGCCGGCCATGCCGCGGGCCACAACAACGTCAATGCCAGGATTGCCGTGATCAGAAACCGAACGCGCATATTTCCCTCCGTTTCAAGCTCGAGGGACCATGAAAGACCCTGCACACCACTTCGCCCCGACACGCCGGACTTATCCAAGGGGCGACACCGATTTCTAGCATTCTAAAGACCGATTTTCAAAGGATTTTCCCACGATCCCGGGCAGGGTCGGCACGGTCCTGCGGGTGGTGGCGGCGGGCCGGCCCGGCCGCTGGCCGGACGCGCCCGTGCCCGAGGCTTGTTCCTCATTGGGCGCTGGGCTATCGTCGCGCCGCGCGCCAAACCCCGGTGACCAGTCCGAATTCGATGCCGAGCAAATCCGCCAAAGCCAAGAACCCGATCGCCGACAGCGCCAATCCGCCGCGCATGGTCGGCGCATTCGATGTCGAATTCATCGAATCCATCGCCGAGGGCCTCGCCGCGACCGACAAGGTCGTCGAATTCGGGCCCTGGCTGGGGGCATTCAGCATCAAGCTTGCCGAAAAGGCCGATCTGCACGTAGTCGACAACTTCGTCTGGACCGCGGACCACGACCGGCGCGTGCCCGGTCTGGTCGCGCCGGGGGACAGCTTTCGGCCCGCCTTGCATGACATCCTCGCAAGCCAGGGGCTGAGCGCGACATACCACGAGACCGACTTTCAGGATTTCGAGTGGACGTCGGGCGAAATCAGCCTGTGCGTCATCGACTCGCCGAAGGACGCGGCGGCGCTTCAGGTCTGCCTGAGGGCGGTGCACGGCGCGCTTCGGAAAGACGGGATTGTTGCCGTAAAGAACGGAACGAACCCGAAATTCGGGGAAATGCTCGGATACATCGACAATCTCGTGCGCCACGGCGTGTTCGAGGTCGATTCGCGCCGGACCCATCCGAAATCGAACATCATCGTGCTTCGCCGCGGCGAGAACATCGCCGATTTCGCCGAGGTTCCGCTGGAAGCGCGGGAAAGCGGGCCCGCCGCCGGGCCGAGCGCACTGGCGGGAAAGGGGCCGTTCCAGCTGGCCAGGATCGTGAAAGAGGTCAATGCGGGGCGCTGGCAGCAGGCCTACGAAATCCTCGCCTCGATGAAGCCGGACCGCGAGCTGAAGGTCGCCTGGGACAAGCTCGAGCCCGAACTGGGCCGCGCGCGCGAGGCGAACCCCGACCAGTTCGGCACGTTCTCGGAAATCCTCGCGCTGCACAACGACAAGGCGTCGTATCGCCGTCCGATGACCCATTTCCACGGAAGCTCGGCGATGACGCTCAAGGCGTTCTGGCTGAACAATGCCGACAAGCCGTGGCGGGGCAGGGCGTTCTGCCCCGAAATCCTGGTGCGCGCCTACGAGTTCGGCTACATGAACTGGCCGAGCAAGGTACGCGACCATGTGCGCGGGCGCGACGTGCTGGATATCGGCTGCGGTCCCGGGCTGCACGGGCTTGGTTATCTGACCGCCGGCGCGAAATCCTATGTCGGGATGGACCCGATCGTGAAACCCGACGCCGACCGGGTGAAGAACCTGACGCAGCGCAACAAGATGGGCTTCGGCTGGTCCCCGAACGAGATATCGGACCGTATCGAGCCCTGGAACATCAGCCCGACCCCGATCGGCGACTACGATCCGGCGCGCGCTTTCGACATCGCCACGCTGCACAACGTGACCGAGCACCTGCACGGGATCGAGGGCATTTTCGCCGACATCGCCAAGCGGCTGCGCCCCGGCGGCGTGCTGCTTTACAACCACCACAACTTCTACGCCTGGAACGGGCATCATTTGCCGCCCAAGACCGTGTCGGCCATCGACCCGTCCGACCCGTCGCAGGCCGAGATGCTGGACTGGGGGCATGTCGAATACGACCCCGCGCCGGAGCACTACATCGCCCGCGGTCTGAACCGCATCAGGCTCGACGAGATCATCGAACTGACCGAGAAGTATTTCGAGATCGAGACCGCCGAGGAAATCCCCTCGCGCCCCGAAACCGGGCTGGGCCGGCTGACCGACAAGATACGGAAACGCTATCCCAACCTGACCGACCGCGATTTCGAGACCCAGAACCTGCTTTGCGTCGCACGGGTGCGCGGCTGAGAAGGCGGCAGGTCAGAGAATGGCTTCGCGCGGAATGATGAACTCGTTCGTCGGGGTCCGGACGAGCGAGAGCTCGTCCAAGTAGTCCGTGATCGCGGGATCCTCGAACAGTTGATCCGGCGCGAAGAGGTTCGGTTTGACATAGAGCTTGCCGCCCTGATTCAAGCGGTTGGCCAAGTCGCCAAGTAGAAACTTCCATTCATCGAGCGTCCAGGAAATCGCCTTCAGGTTGGCGAAATCGAGCCGGTCGAATTTAATTGCAATTGCCGAAATCCAGTCGAATCCCTCGAAGCGATCTTCAAGCGGCACCATCGGCTCTATAAGCTTGGGGACGTACTCGACGCCCAGGATGCTTGCCATCTTCTTGTACATCTCGGAATCCACGTCGAGGCCGACGCCCGAATGCCCGTACGCTTTGCAAACGAACAGGAAAATCCCGGCGCCGCAACCGAGATCAAGTATACGCAGCGGGCGATCTTCCTGGTGCAAATGCATTTGCCGTGCGTGGCGGCGATGATACTGCAGCCACTGCTCGAGGTCGAAATACTTCGAGTAATTCCTTTCCAGGCGGAACATTGTATCCCGCGTCCCATCCTGCGGGACATCTTTCAGCTTTGACGAGAGTGCATTCTCGAGCTTTCGCCACGCCTTGAGGTCGACCATATCGAGCAGATCGTCAACGCTGTAAGAATTTTTCATGTCGTATCTACTCTGCGCCGCGCCGGAATTCTCTAGCACCGACTGGGATTTTGAACAACCCGCGACGGACGAGATCATAAGCGTAAGCAACTGATCTCATTGCTTGCCGGTCCCCCGCCCGGTCACACCCCCAGATACCGCTCGGTCGTCGCATGATCGAGCGCCGCGAAGTCCCCGGCCCAGACGCTCTGGCCGCGTTCCAGGATCACCGCGCGGTCGGCGACGCCGGAAAGCTCCCTCAGCGACTTGTCCACCAGAAGGATCGCGAGACCCGTTTCGCGCTTCAGCCGCGCGATCACGGCCCAGATTTCCTGTCGGACGACAGGGGCCAGCCCCTCGGTCGCCTCGTCGAGGATCAGAAGCCGCGGATTGGTCATCAGCGCCCGGCCGATCGCCAGCATCTGCTGCTCGCCGCCCGAAAGCGATGCCGCGGACTGCCCGGCGCGCTCGCCGAGCCGCGGAAAAAGCCCCTGCAGGGTCTCGAAGGTCCATACGCCCGGGCGCGCGGCGGCAATCAGGTTCTCGCGCACGCTGAGGCTGGCGAAACAGCGGCGGCCCTCGGGCACCAGCCCGATGCCGGCGCGCGCCGCCCGGTGCGACGGCAGGCCGGTCAGGTCCCGCCCGCCGAACCGGACGCTGCCGTCCCGCGGCCGGATCATCTGGCAGATCGCCTTGATCGTCGTGGTCTTGCCCATGCCGTTGCGCCCCATCAGCGCGACGACCTCGCCCTCGCCCACGTCCAGGTCGACGCCGAACAGCGCCTGGCTGGCGCCGTAGACCGCGGTCAGGCCGCGCACCTGCAGAAGGCTCACGCCTCCGCTCCCAGATAGGCGGCGCGCACCGCGGGATGTGCGCGGATCTCGGCTCGTGTGCCGCTGGCGATGACGCGGCCGTAATCCAGCACCGTGATCCGGTCGGCCAGCGCGAAAACCGCGTCCATGTCATGCTCGACCAAGAGGATCGGCGCCTCTCGGCGCAGCCCGTCCAGCAGCGCCGTCATCGCGCGCGAGCCCTCCGCACCGAGCCCCGCCATCGGCTCGTCCATCAGAAAGGCGCGCGGCTTCAGCGTCAGTGCAACCGCCACTTCCAGTTGCCGCCGCTGGCCGTGCGAAAGCTCTGCCGTCACCCGGCCGGCATGATCCGCCAGCCCGACGCGCGCCAGCGCCGCTTCGGCCGCGCGGCAGAGGCCGGCGTCGCGCGCGACCCGGCGGAACGGCCGGAACACGCCGCCCCGCCGCCCCAGCGCGCCCAGCATGGCGTTTTCCAGCACCGTCGCCTGCATCGCCAGCGACGAGATCTGGAAGGTCCGCGCCAGCCCGCGCCGCGCCCGCGCCACGCTTGCCTCGGGCGTCACGTCGGCGCCGCCAAGAAGGATGCGCCCCGCATCCGGCGCCAGGCTGCCGGCGATCATCGCGATCAGCGTCGACTTGCCGGCGCCGTTCGGCCCGATCAGCGCGTGGATTTCCCCAGGTTGAAGCGTCAGCGACACGTCCTCGCAGGCGCTGAGCGCGCCGAACCGCCTTGACAGGCCCTCGACCGCCAGCACGGCGCTCATCGCCGCGCCCCCGCGACCAGCCCGATCAGCCCGCCGCGCGCGAACAACACGATGCCTAGCAGCAGCGCGCCCAGGTAGATCAGCCAGAACTCGCTCAGCCCGCCCAGCCAGTGTTCCAGGAACACGAACAGCGCCGCTCCCGCGACCGGGCCGGCAAGCCGGCCGACGCCGCCGAGGATCACGAAGATCATGATTTCTCCGCTGGTCTGCCAGCTGAACATCGCCGGGCTGACGAAGCGGTTGAGATCGGCGAAAAGCGCCCCGGCCAGGGCCGTGACCGCGCCCGAGATCACGAAGCCCGCAAGCCGGACCCGGTAGGCGTCGATGCCGACCGCGCGCACCCGCTCTGGGTTCTGGCGCGCCGCGTCCAGCGCCAGGCCCAGCGGCGATGCGGCGAGCCGCCCGGCAAACGCCACGACGACGACGAGCAGCGCGTAGGCGATCGCGAAGAACTGGATCGGGTCCAGCGTGTTCAAGCCGGGAAAGCCGTTGCGGACATAGATCGACAGCCCGTCCTCGCCGCCATAGGCGGGCCAGGAGATCGCGAAATAGAAGAACATCTGCCCGAAGGCGAGCGTGATCATGATGAAGTAGACGCCGGACGTCCTGAGGCTCAGCGCCCCGATCGCCAAGGCCGCCAGCGCGCCGGCCAGCACCGCGACGACCCAGATCACCGGCATCGACTGCGTGCCCGCGATCGGCACCGGGGCGGTCAGCAGCGGCGTGAAGCTTTGCGCATGGCTCGCGAGGATTCCCATCGCGTAGCCGCCGATCCCGAAGAACACCGCGTGGCCGAGGCTGACCATGCCGCCGAGCCCCAGCGCGATGTTCAGCCCGACGCCGGCGAGCGCCAGGATCGCCGCGCGGGTCGCCAGCGTCACCGTGAACGGCTCGCCCGCCGCCCAGGCCGCCAGCCCCACCGCGCCGAGACCGGCCAGCAGCGCGAGCGTCAGCCAGTCCTCGCGGCGCATCTCAGGCGCTCCCGTACAGCCCGGTCGGCCGCCAGATCAGCACGCCCGCCATCACCACGTAGATCGCCATCGACGCCAGCGCCGATCCGACGGCGGTGGCGCCCGCCGGGTCCATCAGAAGGCCGAATGCCAGTGGCAGCAGGAACCGCCCCAGCGTATCCGTCAGCCCGACCAGCAGCGCGCCCACGAGCGCGCCCCTGATCGAGCCGATGCCGCCGATCACGATCACCACGAATGCCAGGATCAGGATCGGTTCGCCCATGCCGACCTGCACCGACTGGATCGCGCCCACCAGCGCCCCGGCCAGCCCGGCGAGCGCGGCGCCGAGCGCGAAGACCAGCGTGTAGAGCCGCCCGATATCGACCCCCAGCGCCGCGATCATCTCGCGGTCCGCCTCGCCCGCGCGAATCCGGATGCCGACCCGCGTCCGCCCGATCAGCCAGAACAGGCCCGCCGCGACCGCCAGCCCGATTCCGATCAGCAACAGCCGGTAGGCCGGGTACAATATGCCGCCCGGCAGCGCGACGGGTCCCGCCAGCGCCGCGGGCACGTCGAGAAACAGCGGGAACGAGCCGAACACCCAGCGGGTGCCCTCGGAGAAGACCAGGATCAGCGCAAAGGTCGCCAGCACCTGGTCCAGGTGGTCGCGCGCATAAAGCCGCCGGATCACCACGATCTCGACCAGCGCGCCCGCCGCCGCCGCGGCGGCAAGACTCGCCGCCAGCGCCAGCAGGAACGATCCGGTCGCCGCCGCCACCGCCGCCGCGGCGAAGGCGCCGATCATGTAAAGCGAGCCATGCGCCAGGTTGATCAGCCCCATCACCCCGAAGATCAGCGTCAGGCCCGCCGCCATCAGGAACAGCATGACGCCGTATTGCAGCCCGTTCAGGACCTGCTCGACGATCAGGACCAGCGACACGCGGGCTCCTTCATCCTGGCGAGACGCCTCGCCGCTTCCGCCCGAACCCCGCGCTGCCGCCGGGCAGACGCCTTGCCTCTCCGCCGGCAGGGCAGATGCGCGCGGCAGCGCACAATCCGGTCAGGCCCGGCAGCCTACATCTCGCATTCGGCCGCATAGGCGTCGGAATGCCCGGTCAGCCCGGTGGCGACGATCCTGTTGGTGAAGACCTCGCCCTCCTTGATCACCTCGCGCACGTAGATGTCCTGGATCGGGTGCTGGTTCGGGCTGAATGCGAACGCGCCGCGCACGCTGTCGAAATCGGCCGCCTTCAGGGCCGCGCGGAACGCGTCCTGGTCAGACACGTCGGCCTTCGCCATGGCCGAAATCAGCAGGTTCGCCGTGTCGAAGCCCTGGCTGGCGTAAAGCGAGGGCAGGCGCCCGTATTCCGCCTGGAAGCTTTCGACGAAGGCCTTGTTGGCCGGGTTGTCGAGGTCCTTCGACCATTGCGAGGTGTTCTTTACCCCCAGCGCCGCCTCGCCGACGGCCTGCAGGATGCCCTGGTCGAAGCTGAACGCGGGGCCGACCACCGGGATCTTGACGCCCGAGGCCGCGTATTGCTTCAGGAACGAAATTCCCATGCCGCCCGGCAGGAAGAAGAACACCGAATCCGCGCCCGACGCGCGGATCTGCGCGATCTCGGCGGCATAATCGGTCTGGCCGAGCTTGGTATAGACCTCGCCCGCAAGCGCGCCCTCGTAGAACCGCTTGTAGCCGGTCAGCGCGTCCTGCCCCGCCGGGTAGTTCGGCGCCAGGATGAAGCTGTTGGCGAACCCGGCCCCGTTGGCATAGGCGCCCGCGGCCTCGTGCAGGTTGTCGTTCTGCCAGGCGACATTGAAATAGTTCTTGTGACAGCCCTTGCCGGCCAGCGCCGAGGGGCCGGCGTTGGGCGACAGATAGAACTTGCCCTGCGCCGTCGCCGCCGGCACCACCGCCATGGCGAGGTTCGACCAGATGATCCCGGTCAGCACGTCGACATTCTCGGCCTGGATCATCTTGTCGGCCAGCTGCACGGCGACGTCCGGCTTGCGCTGGTCGTCCTCGATCACCACCTCGATGTCGTCGCGGCCCGACTGCCGGACCGCCAGCATGAAGCCGTCGCGCACGTCGATCCCCAGCCCCGCGCCGCCGCCCGAAAGCGTGGTGATCATCCCCACCTTCAGCCCCTCGGCACCGGCGGGCGCGGCCAGCACCGCGAGCGCGGCGCAAAGCGCCAGCGATTTCATCCGTTCCATCTTCGTCCTCCCTGTTCCGCGGCGCGCGCCCCGACGCGCGCCATTCTTACGGCTTGGGGTCATGTGTGACAGAGGTCGCCGCGATATGGAAGACGGGCGCCGGCCGTCCCGACCCCGGCCGGAACGCTTTTTCCGGCAGTTGCCTTAACCCAAAAGCAATCTGTCTTGCGGATGCTCGCGGCGAGATTCCAACCGGAGGTGATACATGCCGATCATTCGCAACGGGGTCCTGGCCGCGGCCATGGCTGCGCTGATGCTGCCCATCGCCGCCGGCGCGGCCACGCTGACGGTCAGCGGCTCGACCACCGTGGCCAGCAGCGTCATGATGCCGAAACAGGGCGAGATCGAGGCCGCCTCGGGCATTTCGCTCAAGATCGTCGCCAACGGGTCAAGCCGTGGGATCGACGACCTCGTCAGCGGGCGCTCGACGCTCGCGATGATTTCCGCACCGCTCGACGTGACCGTCGCGGGCATCAACAGCAAGACCCCCGGGCGGCTCGACGGCGTCGACCTGCGCGGCCACCAGATCGGCGAGACGCGGGTCTCGTTCGTCGTCCACCCGGCCAATCCGGTCACGTCGCTGACGCTCGAACAGGTCGCCGGTATCCTGACCGGCCAGGTGACGAACTGGGCGGCGCTCGGCGGGCCGGACATGCCGATCGTGATCGTGGCCGAAACCGCGGGCGGCGGCGTGCGATCGCTGGTCGAATCGCGCCTGATCCCGGGCGCGTCGATCACCGGCACGCTGCGCGAGTTCCCGAACGCCACACAGGTTCCCCGGGTCGCGGCCCAGATGCCGCAGGCCTTCGGAATCGCCGCGGCCGTGGCCGCCGGCGCCGACTCGGCCAGGGTGGTCCGGACCGACGCGCCGGTCGCGCAGCCGCTCATCCTGGTGACCATCGGCGCCCCGACCGAAGATATGCGGGCGGTGATCCGGGCGTCGCGGGCCGCCGGGTCCTGAAGGTATCGCCGGAGGCCGCGTGACGGGCCCCGGCCGGCTATTGCATCTGCGAGGTCCCATGCCGCTCGACCGCCTGCCCATCGGCGCCAAGCTGTTCATCCTCCCGGCGATCGCGGCCTGCGGGCTGTCGGCGACGCTCTGGACGTCGCATGTCGGCTGCAGGCAGATGGCCGAGGCGGCGCACCAGATTCTCGCGGAAAGCGAGGCGAGCGCCGCCGAAATGATGGCGCTCAGCCAGAGGCTCGAGCATGCGGTCGCGCTGGTGCGCGCCGCGCCGAGCGCGATCGACCTCGACAAGCTCCGCGCCGAGCAGGCCGAATACGGGGCCATCCTCGATGCGCTCGCCGTCCAGTTGCCCGAGGCCGCCGAACCGGCCGGGGACGTGCCGTCCGACCTGGAACGGCTGCGCGCGGCGGGGACGCAGGTCTTCGATTATGCCGGCCAGTTCGCGCAACTGCAGGCGACCGAGGCGGTGCAGGGGCCGTTCCGCGAGGCGGTGGAGCGTATCGACCTGCGGGTCGCCGATTTCCGCGCCCGCGCCAAGGCCGCCTCGGAGGCGCTGCTAGCCGGGCTCGTCGACGCGCGGCGCGAGATGCATCGAACGCTGGTCGCGACCGGCCTCCTCGCGCTGCTGGCGGGCGTCGGGCTCAGCCTGTGGATCGCCCGCAACCTCACCCGCCGGATGTATAGGCTGGAGGCCAGGATGAGCGGGATCGCTGCCGGCGAGATGGGCGACGCCATCGGCGGAACCAAGGCGCGGGACGAACTGGGCAAGATGGCGCGCGCGCTGCAGGTCGTGCGCGACGGGCTGATCGAGAAAGAGGCGCTGGTGCGGCGCGACCGGGACCGCCAGGCGGCCGAGCGCGCCGCCGCGGCCCGCGCCGACGAAGCGGCGCGCGAAGCCGAGGTCGACGCCGCGCGCCGCCGCGCCGAGACCGAGCGCGAACAGGCCGAGAGCGCCGCGCGCGAGGCCGCCGAGCGCGACGCGATGCGCGCCGAGGCAGAGCGCGAGCGACAGGCGATCCTCGACACGCAGGGGCTGGTCCTGTCCGAACTCGGAACCGGGCTGAGAAAGCTGGCCGACGGCCGGCTCGACGCCGAGATCGGGACCGCGTTCAAGCCAGAGCACGAACCGATCCGTCACGATTTCAACGACGCCGTCCGCAAGCTGCGCGACATCGTCGTGCTGATCGCCGAGAGCGGCGAGGAAATCGGCAAGGCCTCGACCCAGGTCGCGTCGGCCGCCACCCAGCTTGCCTTCCGCACCGAGAAGAACGCCGCCTCGCTGGAAGAGGCCTCGGCAACCCTCGGCGAACTGACCGGATCGGTCGCGACCACATCGGACGACGCCGCGACCGCGCACGGCATCGCCGACACCGCGCTCGGCCAGTCCGAAAAGGGCATCCGCGTCGTCGCCGAGACGGTCGCGGCGATGGAGCGGATCCAGGATGCCTCGTCGAAGATCTCGACGATCATCGAGGTGATCGAGGGGATCTCGTTTCAGACCAACCTTTTGGCGCTGAACGCGGGCGTCGAGGCCGCGCGCGCCGGCGAAAGCGGCCGCGGTTTCGCGGTCGTGGCCAGCGAGGTCCGCGCGCTGGCGCACCGGTCCTCGGACGCCGCGCGCGAGATTTCCGCCCTGATCGGCGAAGAGCACGCCAACGTCCGCCAGGGCGTCGACCTCGTGCGCCAGACCGGCGACGCGCTGGCCAGCATCGCGCGGTCGGTCGAGAACATGGCCCACGGCATCACCGGCATTTCCGAAGCCGCGCGGCTGCAATCGGCCGGGATCAGCGAAATCAACAACTCGGTTGCCGAGATCGAACGTGCGACCCAGGAATATGCCGCGATGTTCGAAGAGACGAACGCGGCGGCGCATCTGCTGAGCAGCCATTCCGAGGAACTCGAGCGGGTGATCAGCCGGTTCTCGCTGGCGGCCGACCCGGTGGCGGTCGCGGCCGAGTAGCCCCGCCGCCGCGCGGCGCGGATCGGCGCGTCGGCTGCAGGGCGGTCCGGGACCGCCGCAGCCGCCGATACCGCCCTGGAGCGATTTCCAGCGAAGCCGGTCAGGCGAAGCGTCGCGAAATTGCGCTCGGCGAACGGGACAGAGCGCAGTCCGTGTATCGGAGATCGAGGCATGGACCCTAGCGGCCCGAATACTCGCGCATCAGTGCGGCCAGCCGGTAGAACCCATGCGTCGTCTTGGTGTAGGGCGCCAGCAGGAAGAACCCCAGAACCGCGCCGAGATGCAGCGCCAGCAGCCCCGGCAATCGTGGCAGAGACTGGCTAACTGCGTCAGGTCGCCATCGGGCGCCTCTGCGGCTGCTCGATCTCGCCGCGAACGAGGTCGCCGAGGCCGTGGCGCAGGGCGAGGCCGATTTCGGGATATGCTCGATTCCCACGCACGAGCCGGATACCCGGTTCGAGACCCCGTTCGACGACCCGATGGTGCTTGCGCTTCCGGCCGGTCATGCGCTTGCCCGCGCAAGCCGCGTGCCCTGGGAGCGCCTGGACGGCGAAGCGCCGATCCTTCCCGCCCGCGGCACCGGCAATAGCATGCTGATCGACGACGCCGCCGCGTGTGCCGGGCGCGCGCTGACCTGGACGTTCGAGGCGGCGCGCTCGGCCAGGGCGCTCGCGCTGGTGGCAGAGGGCGCGGGGATCGCGGTGCTGCCGCTGTCGTCGCTGCGGTCGCTAGGCGACGAAAGGGTGATCCGGCGGCCGCTTGCCGGACCGGCAATCGCGCGGCCCGTCGGGCTCCTGACGCGAACCGGGCAGGCGGACACGGCCCAGGTCGCGGCGCTGAAGGCGGCGATCCGCGACACCGCCGCACCGGCCCGTCCGCCTGGCACGACGTTACCCGCAACCGGCCCGGCCTGGCGCAGTGCCACCCGGCGCGGCCGCGCTACAGCGCCGCCCAGAAGGCCGCCGTCGCGGGGCTGAACCCGCCGTCGCTGCGCGAAATCTTGCGCAGTTCGCGGCGGGTGCCCGGATCGACCGGCGCGACGAATGCCAGATCGCCGTCCACCGCGCTGCGCGGCAGGATCGTCGCGCCCAGCCCCGCCCGGACGAAGGACAAAAGCGCGGTTGTGTTGCGCGCTTCGAGATTGCTTGCCTCGATCGCCCCGGCCACGACCGGATGGGGAACGAGGCCGCATAACGGGTTCGCGATCAGGCCCTCGAGCTGCAGAAGCGCCCAGGATGGCGCGTCCGCCGCCGCCGCCTGCGTGGCGATCTGGCCGTCCCGCCGGCACGCGATGCCCAGATCGTCCTGCAGGATCGCCGTGCCGCCCGACCCGTCGCCGGTGGCCGCCGAGATGATGCCGATATCGGCCTCGTCCAGCATGACGCGGCGGCGCACGCTGGCGCTGTCGACATCGCTGATTTCCAGCCGCACGTCGGGCCGCTCTGCGCGGAAGCGTCCGATCACCTGCGGCAGCACCGTCACGACGGCAGAGGGCACGGCCGCCACCCGGACCGTTCCGGCCAGCGATGCCGCATGGCGCCGGATCGCGTCGACGCTGCGGGAAAAGGCATCCGTTGCGCGGCTGCTTTCGTCGAGAACGCGCTGCCCGAGCGGGCTGAGCCTGTTCTTCCGGTCGGTCTCGAACAGTGGCGCGCCGACATCTTCTTCGAGCTGCGCCAGCATCATGGATATCGCCGAAGGCGTGCGGCCCAGGACCTCCGCCGCGCCTGCGAGGCTGCCCTTTTCGGCGACCGTGCGGAAGACCCGCAGCATCTCGAGCTTGATTGCCATTTTAGTTTGCCTGAAGTTTTGTTCACTGCTTCAAGATTGCCTAAAGTATTCCTCGTCGTCTAGTAGCGATTCAGAACGACCGAGGTTTCCATGACCGATATTTCCGGCATTCATTCCGACCGGCGCCCTGGCGCCGGCGCACCGCTCCGCACCTGCCCGGACTCCGCGCGTGCAAGCGGGTTCTTGCGGCCCGCCCGCACCGGAACGCCCGGCCGTCCGGGCCGTTCCCGCAACCGGGTCTCCGGCGCGGTCCGGCCGGCGCATGGTGCGACCGCAACCGCGGGGGCGCCGCAATGAGCTATCTGATCGACGGCCTGCAATACGCCAACTGGTCCGAAAGGATCTTCCGCCAGATGCGCGAGGGCGGCGTCGATGCGGTCCACGCCACGATCACCTATCACGAGACGTTCCGCGAAACCGTCCTGAATATCGAGCGCTGGAACCGCTGGTTCGAGACCTTTCCCGACCTGATCTTCCAGGGCCGCACCGCCGCCGATGTCGCCAGGGCCCGCGCGACCGGCAGGACGGCGATCTTCTTCGGGTCGCAGAACCCGTCCTGCATGGAAGACGATATCGGCCTGGTGGAAGTCCTGCACGCGCTGGGCCTGCGCTTCATGCAACTGACCTACAACAACCAGTCGCTGCTGGCATCGGGCTGCTACGAGAAAGAGGATAGCGGCCTGACCCGGATGGGCCGCGAGGTCGTGGCCGAGATGAACCGGGTCGGGATGGTGGTCGACATGAGCCACTCGGGCGAGCGTTCGACCCTCGAGGCGATCGCGCATTCGTCGCGCCCGATCGCGATCACCCATGCGAATCCGGCCACCTGGCACCCCGCCCGGCGCAACAAGTCGGACACCGTGCTGAAGGCGCTGGCCGAGACCGGCGGAATGCTGGGTTTTTCGGTCTATCCGCACCATCTGAAGGGCGGCGGCGCCTGCGACCTCGATGATTTCTGCGCGATGATCGCCCGCACGGTCGACCTGATGGGGCCGGGCAATGTCGCGATCGGCACCGACCTATGCCAGGATCAGCCCGACAGCGTCGTCGAGTGGATGCGCATGGGCCGCTGGACCAAACAGGCGGATTATGGCGAGGGCAGCGCCGCGGCGCCCGGGTTCCCGGCCATGCCGCGCTGGTTTGCCGACAACCGCGACTTCGGGCAGATTGCGCGTGGGCTGCGCGCCGCCGGGCTGGGCGAGGACGAGGCGGCCGCGATCATGGGCGGCAACTGGCTGCGCTTTTTCGAGGAAAGCTTTGCCGCGCGCCCGGGCCGCG
>JBFKQC010000067.1:0-20657 GCA_041627895.1 Rhodobacter sp. | reverse complement strand
TCAAGGGTCGAAACCTACCCGGCGGACGTGGCCGACCGTGCGGCGCTCGACGCCGCCGTGGCGCAGGCCATTGCCGATCTCGGCGCGCCGGGCTGGGCGATCGCCAATGCCGGCATCGCCGAGCCGGGCCGCTTTCTCGACCAGGACCTCGACACGTTCGAGGCGCATCTGCGCACCAACTACCTGGGCGCGCTTTACTTCGCCAAGGCGGTGGCGCCGGCGATGCCCGCGGGCAGCCGGCTGGTGTTCGTGTCCTCCGGCGCGGCGGTCTTCGGCATCTACGGCTATTCCGCCTATGCGCCGCCCAAGTTCGCGATGCGCGGGCTGGCCGAGGTGCTGCGGGTGGAACTGGCGCCCAGGGGCATCTCGGTGACGCTGGCCTATCCGCCCGACACCGCTACGCCGATGCTGGAGCACGAGGAACGCTTCAAGCCCGCCGCGACGCGGGCGATCACCGCGGGCGGCGGCCGCTGGCCCGCCGACAGGGTCGCCGGGCTGATCCTGCGCCGGGCCGAGCGCGGCCGGTTCGCGGCGACGCCGGGGCTGCAGATGACCGCGCTTCTGACGCTGCACAGCCTGATCGCGCCGCTCCTGCGGCGCTGGCAGGCGGGCGTGATCCGGCGCCACGGGGGCTGAGGCTTGGGCGTCACCGTCGACATGCTGGCGTTGACCTGCGCGGTGCTGCTGGGCGCGGGCTATGTGCTGTTCCTGGCACTGGGGCGGATGCCGCGCCTGGCGCCCGCGATCCGCGAGGCCTGGCCGATCCTGCACACCGAAACCCTGATCGTGGGCACCGTCGCGGGCGCGTTCTGGCTGGGCGGATGGGTCCTGACGCTGGCGCTGCTGCTGCTGGCCGGGCGCACGGCCTACGAAGCCGCAAGCGTCGCGGCGCGGCGCGGACTGCCGGTTCCGCCGGTGGCGGCCGGTCTCGCGCTGCCTCTGCTCTGTTCGGTATCGGCGTTTCTGCCAATGGCTATCCTGATCACCGTGACGCTCGCCGGCCTGGCCGCGGGCCTCGCGCTGCGCGCCGCGGGCACGGTCCGGGGGGCGCCCTGGCTGGATTTCGTGCTGTTCCCGGTTCTGCCGCTCTTCCTCTTCACCGCCGCCGGGGTGCAGGGGCTGGTGTCGGTCTGGCTTCTGGCGGCCTTCATCCTGGTCGAGACCTTCGACAGCTACGCCCTGCTCGGCGGCAAGCTGTTCGGACGGCGCAGGGCGTTCCCGTCGCTCAGCCCGAACAAGACCGTCGAAGGGCTGGCCGCGGGTGCCGTCATGCTGATGCTGACGGCTGCGCTGGTCGGCGCGGCACTGGCCGGACTTCCGGTTCTGTCCTCGGCTGCCGTGGCGCTTTTCGTCGGCGCGCTTGCCGTCGCGGGCGACCTGGCGGCGTCGCGCCTGAAGCGGCTGAGCGGGGTCAAGGACTACCCGCGCGTCCTGCCGCACCAGGGCGGGCTGCTGGATATCGCCGACGCCTGGATCGCTGCCGGCGCCGGGCTGGTCGCGGCGGTCGGTCTGGCCGGCGTGGCCTGACCGCGAAGTTGTTTGAAAACCCGCCGCCTTCGCCGCACACTCCGCGCCGTGACCGCCACACCCAAGACCACAGGCCGCAGCCGATGATCCGGGCGCCGATGACCCGGCTTCTGTCGCGGCGCACGCTTTGGTATCTCGCCGGGCTCTTCGCGCTGATCGAGGCGATCTTCGTGGCCGACGTCTTCACCTCGCAGCTCGAGGCGGTGCTGCGCAACGGCGGCTCGGCGCCCGATCTGGCGCTTCTGATCCTCCTGAAGACCCCGCAGATCGTCGATTTCGCGCTGCCCATCGTGATCCTGCTGGGGGTGTTCTTCGCGATCAGCACCGCGCGCGACGACAACGAGCTGATCGTCTATGCCGCCGCCGGGGTGCCCTGGACGCAGATCCCGGCCTTCGCGCTGAAGGTGGGCCTGTTCGGGCTTTGCGCAAGCGTCGCCTTCGCCGGGTTCGTCACGCCGGTCGCCAATTACTCGGAAAGGATAGCCTTCTACCACATGGAGACCCGCCACGCGATCGCGCAGATCACCACGCCCGAGCCGCGCAACACCGTGCGCACCGTGCGCGGGCGCACCGTGATCGCGACGCCGCCGAACGGGCCCGGGGCCGAGCGCGGCAACCTCTTCGTCTTCGACCCCGGCACCGGCGCCGGCTGGCGGGTCAGCCAGGCCGACGACTGGGCCGTCGAGGGGCCGCGCGAGGACGGCACCTATTCGGTCCGGCTGAGGGGATTCCGCGACTACCGCGGACAGCCGGCCGCGGCGCCCGCAGCCGAGGACGGCGGGGTCGGCGTCGCCCTCGACACGGCCCGGCTGACAGTCAGGTCGTTCTCGACCGAGTTCCGGCTGAGCGAGATCATCGCCTCGCTGGACCGCACCCGGCGCGGCGACGAGCGGCTGCTGTTCACCTGGGCCGACCTGACCTCGGGTGCCGCGGACCGGCTGATCGACCGCGATGCCGGGCGGATCCTGGGCCGTGCGCTGCTCTGCCCCTTCGCGGCGCTTCTGGCCGTGGCGGCGGCGGCCTGGGGCGGCACGCGGATCGGCCGCTTCGCGGCGCTGCCGGTGGCCGGCCTGATCGTGCTCGGCGCGGATTTGCTGGCGCCGACCTTCCTGGCCGACGCGGCCGAGGCCGGCCCGGCGGCATTTGCCGCGGGTTTCGGCGCGCTCGCGGTGCTGGCGCTGGCGCTGCCGCTGCCCTACATCGCCCATCGCGGCGAGGCGATGATCGCGCCCGGGGCCGGGCGGGCATGAACGGCGCCGACCGGCTGCGCACCGCGTTTCTCGGCATCGCGACCCGGCGGATCGTGGCGGAATACCTGCGCATGCTGGCGCTGGTGATGTTCATCCTGCTGGCCATCGCCTGGACCATCGACCTGGCGCGGCACTTCGCGCCGATCCGCCAGGATGCCGCGGACCGCGGCCTAGCGACGCTGTCGATCCTGTTGCCCTATCTCGTCTATCGCGGCGTCGACATTCTGGTGCGGCTTCTGCCGTTTGCGGTGTTCTTCGGCGTGTTCCTCGCCGAGATCCTGCGCCGCGCCCGGCTGGAATCGGTGATCCTTGCGGCGTCCGGCGCCACGCCCATCAGACTTGCGGCGCCGGTGCTGATCTTCGGTGCAGTGGTGGGCACGCTGGCCTACAAGCTCGAAGCCACCTGGCGCCCGGCTGCGATCGAGGCGCAGGTGGCGCTGGGGCACGGCGACTACGCCGCGCGCTTCCGGCCGCGCTGGATCGACAACGTGTGGTTCGTCAGCGGCGATCTCGCGGTGCGCGCCGACCTGTTGCGCAGCGATCCGCCGATCCTGCGCGACGCGCTGATCTTCGAGGGGCTCAAGGACCCGCAATTGTCGAGCATCCTTGCGGCCGCGCATCTCGAACCCGCCGGGACGGATTTCGCCTGGCAGCTTCGCGGTGTCGAGCGCTGGGACCCGTCCGCCGGGGGCGCCGCGAGCCAACCGGCGGAGGACATCGTGCTGTCGCTCGACATCCTGCGCGATCAGGTCACGCATTACGGGGTTCCGCCGATCTATCTTCCCACCGGCACGGTCGAGCGGCTGCGCTTGATCCGCAATGCCCCGGCCGCCGTGACCGAGGCCGAGGCAACGCTCTGGCGCCGCAGGCTGTCCTGGGCTCTGCCCTTCGCGATGGCGCTGATCGCCGTGGCGCTGGCGCGGCGCGGCTATAGCGGGCGGCAGATCAACCTGCTGCGGACCATCGCGCTGGGCACGCTCGGGTTCGTCGCGGTGGTGTCGGTCCGGGTGTTCCGCACCGTGGCGGACCTGGGCGGGATGCCGGCGCCGGTCGCGGTGCCGGTATCGCTGCTGGGGCTGGTTCTGGTGGCAACCGTGCTGATCTGGCGCGAGACCTGAGCGGGGCGCCGGTGGGGCGGGTCGGCGATGGCGCGGCGGCCTGCGGCCTTGTCCCGCTCCGGGAGGAACGCGAACGTCCGCCGCAGACGTTTTGCCGCCCGTCTGATTGGCCGATGGCCCTACCGCTAGCCGGTCCCGGCGCGGCGCGCCGCCTCGATCCGCGGCACCACATCGCGCTCGGCGCGCGCCAGCATGTCCTCGTCGTCGATCTCGGCCCAGGGCAGATCGCCGTGCAGCACGCAGTCGACCGGCAGCCTTTGGGCCAGCGCCACGATGCCGGGCTCGTAATGCTCGTCCGGCACCCGCAGCAGCACCTCGGCCGCGGCCTCGCGCAGGGCCGGCAGCGCGGCGGCGGACAGCGCGGTGATGCCCACCAGTTCGCCAAGCGGCGCCGCGGCATGATCGCCGCGCGCCTTCGACATCGCCCGCAGCCGCCCTGCCCCGTCGGCCCAGACCCAGACCTCGTCGCCCGCGCCGGTCGCGCCGGACACCACCAGCCTGTTGCCGGTGCCGTCGAGCCCGTCGAGCGCCTGCGGCGCATAGATCAGGTCGGATTCGAGGATCAGACAGGGCCCCTCGATCCCGTCGAGCCCGGTCATCAGCGTGCGCAGGCTGCCGGTCGTGGCATAGGCGGGGTTGTGCAGCAACTCGACCCCCTCGGCCCCGGCAAACGCGGCATGGTACTGTCCGGCGAGGTGCCCGGTCACGATCCGGATCCGCCGCACCCCGCGGGCGCGCAGCGTCGCGACCGATTGCGCCACCATTGCCGCGCCGCCGACCGGCATCAGCCCCTTCGGCATCAGCCGCCCGCGCGGTCCCATGCGCACCCCCAGCCCCGCCGCCAGGACAAGCGCGGTCATCTTCTGCATGATTTCCCCGGATAATCCGCGAACCGCTCGTGACTCGGGCGAAGGGTATGCTACGAGGTTCGGGGCTTCAAGCAGGGGAGAGACGTGGCCGAGACGCACCGCATCGCATGGGGCGCGATCGTCGCGGATGCCTGCCGCGAGCGGCTGTGGCGCGAAATGCGCACCGCCTGGTCGATCGCGCTGCTCTATCGCTGGCCGAGCGTGCCGCTGACCTGGGCCGCGGGGCGGCTGGGGCTTACGCCGATGGCGGTGACGCTTCTGGGCCTTGTGCTGGCGCTGTCGATGCCGCTGCAGGCGGCGCTGCTGCCGCTTGCCGCGGCCCCGGTCCTGGTGGCGGCCTCGGGCTTTCTGTTCCACGCGCTCGACTGCGCCGACGGTTCGCTGGCGCGGCTGACCGGCCGCGCGTCCGACCGGGGCGCGGACGTGGATTTCCTCGTCGACATGGCGCAGTGGGGGCTTTTGTATCTCGCCATCGGCATTCTCGCCGACCGGACCCTGGGCACGGGATGGGCATACGCCGCGCTGGCGGTGGCCGCCGCCTGGGCGCGGCTGCTGGCGCGGGTCGTGCGCGACCGGCTGGACGACGCCGCCGTCAGCGCGCCGCCGCCGCTTCGGCCCGCCGGCTACCCGGCCGCCTTCCTTGCCGGCATCTCGGGCCTGATCCCGTTCCTGGCGCTGGCCGGGGACTGGCTGGGCGTGGCAGTCGCGGCCTTGTTCGTCTACGCGCTTCTCGACGTGGCCGAGGGGCTTTGGCCGCTGTTCCGCCGGCGATGAGGATCGTTCAGGTCTGCCCCTACGCGATGGACCGCCCGGGCGGCGTGCAGCGCCATGTGCGCGACCTTTCGGCCTGGCTCGCCGCCGGGGGCGACGAGGTCGTCATCGTCGCGCCGCCCCTGCCCGGCCGCCGCCCGCGCCGCGAGGGCCGGTTGATCGAGATCGGCCGCTCGCGGGCCTTCGGCGCCCACGGCACCGGGTTCGAGCTGAGCCTGGCCGCACCGATCACCGTGCGCATGCTGGCGGGCGAGCTGCACGGCTGGGGCGCCGAGCTTGTGCACCTGCACACACCCTGGACCCCGGCGGTCGCGGGGCAGCTCTGGCGCGCGCTGCGCCTGCCCGCGGTGACGACCCTGCACGCCACCCTGCCCGAGCCCGGCGCCGCCGGACCGGTCGAGCGTTATATCCGCTGGGCCGCGCGCCGCGCCATCCGCCGCAGCCGGGCGGTCGTCGTGCCGTCCGGGGCACCCCTGCCGATGCTCGGGCGGCTTGTTCCGGACCTGGCGGCCCATGTCCTGCCGCCGGCGGTGGACCTCGCGCCCTGGCGCGACGCGGCGGCGGCACGCACCGGCCCGCCCGCGCTGGTCTTTCTCGGCCGCCTGGAAGAGCGCAAAGGCCTGCGCACCCTACTCGAGGCCTGGCGGCAGGCCGCGCCGCAACTTTCCGGGGCGCGCCTGACGGTGGCGGGCGACGGCCCGCTTCGGCCACCGGTCGAAGACGCGCGCCTGCCGCGGCTCGACTATGTCGGCCGCCCCTCGGACGCCGCCGCGCGCCGCCTGCTCGGCAAGGCGGATTTGTTCATCGCGCCCGCGCCCTACGGCGAAAGCTACGGCCTGGTCCTGGCCGAGGCGATGGCCGCGGGCGCGGTGCCGGTGGCGGCGGCCAATCCGGGCTATGCCTCGGTCCTGGGCGAAGCGGGCGCCGATCTGCTGGTGCCGCCCGGCGATGCGGCTGCGCTGGCCACGAAGATCGTCGATCTGGTCCGCGCGCCGGAACGGATCGCCGCATGGCGCGACTGGGCCGCCGTGCGGGCCGCCGCCAGCGATATCGCCACGGTCGGCCCGCGCTATCTGGCGCTTTATCGCGAGGTCCTGGGCCGGGATGCGGCACCGACCGGCGCAAGGTCCTCTTGAGACGGACGCGATTTCTTCCTACATTGGCAGGGTCCTTCGGGACTATGGCGATAAACGCGCACGGAATAAGCGGCTCGGACCCGGGGGCGGTACCCGGCGGCTCCACCAAAATCCTGTCGTTGGAGGGATCGCGGGGCCGAAACAGGATCGACGAACGTGTAAAGGTGTCTGCTTTCGCTCGGTGAGGTACCACCGTTACCGGTCCAAACAGCATAATTGCCAACGACAATCATGCTCCGGTCGCTCTCGCCGCTTAATGCGGTGCGAAAAGCCGAAATCTAAGTCCTTGCGCCTAGCCGCGTAAGGCGGGGTTCGCAGGCACCTGGCAACAGAAGCCTGCACTTACCCGCCAGATCGCTTGCCCGGCCCCCGCGTCAGCGCCGCGATGCGCCGATGCGCCGGACGGCGGCGCCGAGCGCGACCAGCGCCGCAAGCGCCGCCAGCAGGAAGACCGCGCGCAGATGAAGCCCGGCGATCGCGTGCGGCAGGCTCCAGCTTGCCAGATAAAGCACCGCCGCCCAGGGCGGCAACAGCCGCCGGGGGCCGCCCAGCCCCGCCGCGGCGGCGGCCGCCAGCAGCAGCGATGCGGGCAGCACCGCCATCTGGATCCAGCGGCCCCAGTCGTAGCCCAGCAGGAAAAGCGGCAGCACCGCGGCGCACGGCACCAGAACCAGCGCTTGCCCCAGGCCGCCGCGCCGGGCCGCGAACCGCACCGACAGCAGCGGCAGGCACGCCAGCGCCGCATAGACGCCGTAGACCGGCAGGTCGACGAGGTCGCGGCGGCCAAGGACATAGGCAACGCCGTCGCCGGTGCTGCGCGCCAGCCAGCCGAACGGCCCGCCGCATTCTGCGACCCGCGCCGCGGCGCAGATCGCCGCCGGGTTGGGCGACGGCAGTCGCACGAGATATGCCGCCAGAACGACCGACGAAATCGCTGCGGCCACCGCCACCGCCGCCAGCCCGGCGCGCAGCCCCGGATGCGCCTCTGCCGCGAGCCGGAGCCCGAGCAGCAGCGCGGGCAGCAGGAACAGGTTCGCCTCGTGCGCCGCCACCGCCGGCAGGAACGCGGCCGCCCCGGCCGCCGCCCAGGCCCGTGCCGCGCGCGGGCTGCGCGCCAGCGGCGCCTGCAGCACCAGGACCAGCGCCAGGTATCCCAGGAACTCCTTGCGCAGCCCGCCGTCCGGATCGTAGGCGAAGAACAGCAATCCGCCTGGCGCCAGCGCCAGCGGCAGCAGCGCCGGATCGCCGGGCAATCGCCGGAATATCCGGATCGCCAGCAGGAACAGCGCCAGCGACAGCAGCGCGGCCAGCCCCCAGCCCCAGGCCCAGGGCTCGCCGCCGATCCGCTCGGACAGCCCGACCGCCGCCGCGCCCAGAAGCCCCCGGCGCACCAGCCCGCCGGCATAGTTGATCAGGATGTCCTGCAGCGCATAGGGCGGCACCGCCCCGGTCAGCGACCGGCCCAGCAGCAGCAGAACCGCCGCAGCCCAGCCGACCAGCAACAGCGCATCGCGGTGGCGCAGAAGTGCCCGTTCGATCCGTGCCGCAGCCTGTCTCACGTCCCGCTCCCGGTGGCGCCTGCGCGTGCTGGCGCACATTCCGCGATCTTCGCTTCACGGACTGCGCCCTGTCCTGTCTGCCGGGCGCGATTTCGCGACGCTTCGCCGGATCGGCCTTGCCGGAAATCGCTTTAGCGCCGGGGCGGGCCGGCGGCAACCGGAACGGCGCATTTGACATGGCAGCCACAGGGGCGCATGACTTGGCGCAAGGGGTCGACGCGAACACCCCGTGAGGCGGCAGCCCAAGTTTCGCATCCCGAACCTGGCCGCAGGAAGGATGCCCGATGCCCGCCCCGAACGAGATCACCGCCACCCAGCTAAACCGCCTGATCGGCACGCCGGATTGCCCGGCCCTCGCCGACGTCTCGACCGACGAGGATTTCCGCGCCGATCCCTACCTGATCCCCGGCGCGTTCCGGCATCCGCATACCGACCTTCCCGGCCTGATCGCCCGCCTCGGCGGGCGCCGCTGCGTGGTGAGTTGCCAGAAGGGGCTGAAGCTTAGCCAGGGCATGGTCGCCTGGCTTCGCGCCGAGGGGGCGGCGGCGGAATACCTGCAGGGCGGCATGCATGGCTGGCGCGAGACGCCCGGCGCGCTGCGGGTGCCTGCCGGGGCGATTCCGGCGCCGGTGGGCGGCGCGACGCTTTGGGTCACGCGGCACCGGCCCAAGATCGACCGGATCGCCTGTCCCTGGCTGATCCGGCGCTTCGTCGACCCCGGCGCGCGGTTTCTCTTCGTCGCGCCGTCCGAGGTCGCCGGCGTCGCCGAACGCTACGGCGCCACGCCATTCGACGTCGAGGGCGCGTTCTGGAGCCACCAGGGCGAGCGCTGCAGCTTCGACACCATGCTCGACGAGTTCAACCTGCATTCCGAACCGCTCGACCGGCTGGCCGCGGTGATCCGGGGCGCCGACACCAACCGCCACGAGCTTGCGCCGGAATGCGCCGGGCTGCTCGCCGTTTCGGTGGGGCTGTCGCGCCAGTACCGCGACGACCAGGCCCAGCTTGCGGCCGGGCTGACGCTTTATGACGCGCTGTACCGCTGGGCGCGGGACGGGTTCGACGAGGGCCACGACTGGCCCATGGCCCACGGGGGGCGCGGCGCGTGACCGCCTCGTGGCACGAGCTGCTGCACGCCTTCACCCGGATCGGCATCCTGAGCTTCGGCGGCCCGGCGGCGCAGATCGCGGTGATGCACCGCGAACTGGTCGAGGACAGGCCCTGGCTGACCGAGCGGCAGTTCCTGAACGCGCTCAGCTTCTGCATGCTGCTGCCGGGACCCGAGGCGATGCAGCTTGCCACCTATTGCGGCTGGCGGCTGCGCGGGGTGCCCGGCGGCCTGCTTGCCGGATGCCTGTTCGTGATCCCCGGCGCGCTGGTGATGCTGGGGCTGGCGGCGGCCTATGCCTGGCTGGGCCAGGTGCCGCTGGTCGAGGCGCTGTTTCTCGGCATCAAGGCGGTGGTGGTGATCGTCGTGCTCGAGGCGTTGCTGAAGGTCTCGAAGAAGGCGCTGCACGGCACCGACCGCTGGGCGATCGCGGCGCTGTCGTTCGTGGCGATCTTCTTCTTCGCGGCGCCCTTCCCGCTGATCATCGCCACGGCTGCGGCCTACGGCGCCTGGATGGGCGGTGCGGCCGGCGATGCCGCCCCGCCGCTGGCCCGCGCCAATACCGGGCGCACCATCGCGGTCTGGGCCGCGCTCTGGTGGGCGCCCGTCGGCGCCGCCTGGGCCGCGGGCAGCGAGCTTCTGACCGAGGTCGGGCTGTTCTTTTCCAAGCTCGCCATCGTTACCTTCGGCGGCGCCTACGCGGTGCTGGCCTACATGACGCAGGAGGTGGTTCAGGACCAGGGCTGGCTGACGACGGCAGAGATGATGGACGGGCTGGGCCTGGCCGAGACCACGCCCGGCCCGCTGATCCTGGTGACCGAGTTCGTCGGCTTTCTTGCCGGTTTCGGCGCCGGCGGCTGGGCGCTGGCGGTCGCGGCGGCGGCGCTGACGGTCTGGGTCACCTTCGTGCCCTGCTTTCTGTGGATTTTCGCCGGAGCGCCCTACATCGACTGGATTTCCACCCGTCCGCGCCTGACCGGGGCGCTGCAGGCGATCACCGCGGCGGTGGTCGGCGTGATCCTGAACCTGTCGCTCTGGTTCGCGACGCATGTGTTCTTCGCCGAGGTCGCAACACGCCGTGCGGGGCCGCTGCACCTGCTCGTGCCGGACCCTGCAACGCTCGATCTCGGCGCCCTGGCACTGGCCGCGGCGGCGGCGGTTCTGCTGCTTTGGTTCAGGCTCGGGCTGGTGCGCGTGCTGGTCCTCGCCGCGCTCGCCGGGGCGGTGCTGGCGCGGGCCGTCTGATAGCGCTCACGAAGCCCGGGGGCGCACTTTTCTTCCGGTCCGAATCCCTTATGCTGAGCCCACCGGCTGGAGAGGATCTGGCATGAGCCGCACCATCGATTACGGCAACCTGATGCACCGCGCGATGCGCGGGCTGATTCAGGAGGTGCTGTGCGATGTGCAGACCAGCGGCCTGCCCGGCCAGCACCATTTCTTCATCACCTTCGACACGATGCATCCCGACGTCGAGATCGCCGACTGGCTGTCCGACCGCTATCCCGAAGAGATGACCATCGTGATGCAGCACTGGTTCGACAACCTCGAAGTGACCGACGACGGCTTTGCCGTCACGCTGAATTTCGGCGAGACGCCGGAGCCGCTTTATATCCCCTACGACGCGATCAAGACCTTCGTCGACCCCTCGGTCGAGTTCGGCCTGCGGTTCGAGACCCAGGAAGAGGACGGCGACGACGGCGACGACGACGGCACCGACATCGAGGTGCCCGAGGACAAGCCGGATCACAAGGACGCCGAGGTCGTCAGCCTGGACAGCTTCCGCAAGTAGGCGGCTTCAGCCCTTGTCCTCCAGGAACTTCAGCTTTCCGAAACCCCGGCCGCGGACGATCCAGCTGACCCCGAAGGCCCACAGCGCGAAGGCCTCGAACCAGAATGTCCAGTTGCCGGCATTCCACCAGGCCGGGTCGTTGCCGGTCGCCGCGAATATGCCCCGCACCGCCATCGCGCCGGCCGACACCACGATCACGCCGCCCGAGACGTAGTAGATCGCGTTTCGGGCGACCTTCTGCGGCTTCATGCGGACCGCCTTCGGCATCGTGACCCCGTCGCCGGTGGACGCGTAGTGCAGCGACGGGATGGTGCGCGGAAAGACCCGGAAGCAGTACCAGCCGAGAAATGCGAACAGCACCGCGGCGCTGGCATAGTGGAACCAGTCGGTGAAGCGGAAAAGCTCGAACATCTTCGGGACGTCGGACGATGTCAGGACCAGCGGCGCGCCCGCCTCGGCGCGCGTGAGCTCGGCAAACAGGTGCGACGAAACGCTCAGCGCGTCCTCGCAGCCCGTGCCGGTGGTGGGAAACAGCGCCACCCCCAACGCCCCTAGCCCGGCGAAGAACGCATAGAGGTTCTCGCGCGGGTGCTGGCCGCGATAGGCGAACAGGAACGTGCCGATGAAGGCCAGCGCCGCGACCAGCACGGCACCCTGGAACTGCGCGTAGTAATAGTGGCTGATCGAGTCGCGAAAGCACGCGTCCCGCCAGGGCCAGAACAGCATGAAGATCGGCAGGAACAGCGCCACGGTTCCGACCAGCGAGGCATAGAATTTCTGGCTCAACAGGTAGTCCGGGTTGCTGCCGTAGGTGTGTTGACTGTCGGGCTGGTAGATGTCCGACCTCGGGGCCAATGGCAATTTCATCGCAACGGTCCTTTCGACAACGGTGGCCAACGTCCTGGCCGGGTTGACATCCGGCGGACGATCTCGCCTGTGATGCTAGCATATCGGCCGGCGGATCGCCCATGGCGTGTGCACGTCCCCGTCGCGGCCGGCGCCCCGTCCGACGCCCCCGTTGCCGCGGCGTGGCCGCCTTGACCGCCGGCGATTGCACCTTGTCCCGGTGCCGCCTATAGCTCCTCCGCAACCAACCGAGGGGAGCCCCGCCATGACCGCCACCCGCACCGAAACCGACAGCTTCGGCCCGCTCGAGGTTCCCGCCGACCGCTATTGGGGCGCGCAGACCCAGCGATCGATCATGAACTTCCCGATCGGCTGGGAGAAACAGCCCGTCGCCGTCGTCCGGGCGCTCGGCGTGATCAAGCAGGCCTGCGCCGAGGCGAACAAGGCCAGCGGCAAGCTGAAGCCCGAGATCGCCGACGCGATCATCGCCGCCGCGGCCGAGGTGGTGGCCGGCAAGCTGGACGACAACTTCCCGCTGGTCGTGTGGCAGACCGGGTCGGGCACGCAGTCGAACATGAATGCCAACGAGGTGATCGCCAACCGCGCCATCGAGATGCTGGGCGGCACCGTCGGCTCGAAGGACCCGGTGCACCCGAACGACCACTGCAACATGGGCCAGTCCTCGAACGACACCTTTCCCACCGCGATGCACATTGCCACCGCGACGACCGCGCAGGACGTCACCCTGCCAGGGCTGAAGAAGCTCGCCGAAGCGCTCGAAGCCAAGGTCCGCGAGTTCGACGGCATCATCAAGATCGGCCGCACCCACACGATGGACGCGACGCCGCTGACGCTGGCGCAGGAATTTTCGGGCTACGCGCATCAGGTGCGCATGGGGCTGGCCCGGATCGAGGGCGCGCTGGGCCGGATCTACGAGCTGGCGCAGGGCGGCACCGCCGTCGGCACCGGGCTGAACAGCCCGAAGGGCTGGGGCGAGACGGTGGCGGCCAACATGGCGCGGATCACCGGGCTGCCGTTTGTCACCGCGCCGAACAAGTTCGAGGCGTTGGCCGCGCATGACGCCATGGTCGAGATGTCCGGCGCGTTGCGCACGGTCGCCGCCTCGCTCTTCAAGATCGCCAATGACATCCGGCTGCTGGGCTCGGGCCCGCGCTGCGGGCTGGGCGAATTGATGCTGCCGGAAAACGAGCCCGGGTCGTCGATCATGCCCGGCAAGGTCAACCCGACCCAGTGCGAGGCGCTGACCCAGGTCTGCGCGCACGTGATGGGCAACGACGCCGCCGTCGGGTTCGCCGGCAGCCAGGGGCATTTCGAACTGAACGTCTACAAGCCGATGATCGCCTACAACGTGCTGCAATCCATGCAGCTGCTGGGCGACGCGGCCGTGGCCTTCACCGACAACTGCGTCGCCGGGATCCGGGCCGACCGCGAGCGCATCGACAAGCTGATGCGCGAATCGCTGATGCTGGTCACCGCGCTTGCGCCCGAGATCGGATACGACAACGCCACGACCGTGGCCAAGTCCGCGCACAAGAACGGCACCACCCTGCGCGAAGAGGCGATCGCGCTGGGATTCGTCGATGCCGAGACCTTCGACCGCGTGGTGCGGCCCGAGCAGATGATCGGACCCAGATAGACCGCGCTTGCCGGCCCCCGCCGCGCCGGGTGCGCTGCGTCAGTCGATGACCCGGAACACCTCCCAGTAGGACGAGCCCGAGACCACCAGATCGCTCATCTTGCGGCCCCAGTCCTTGTGCACCTGGACCGCGCCGATCTTGTCGAAGAACGCATCCAGGTCGGCGAGGCTTGCGATCTCCATCTCGGTCTCGATCACCGCCTCCTTGGCGCCGATCGACCCGGTAATCATGCGTTCCTCGTTGATGTCGAGGCCGGTCTGCTTGCCGACCGCCTCGTTCCATTCCTTCATCAGCTCGATCACGTCCTGCTTGTGGCCGAACTTCGCCTCGATGTGCCAGCGTGCGATCATCATCTCCCCACTCCTCCGCTTTGGCCGCCGCGGTGCCTGCGCAATTGCATGGCCGCGGCGCATCGCAGTATAGCACGGGCGACGCCGGCGCGGCGGGCGGCGTTCCGACCGGCCGAAGCATCGGGGCAGCAGCAATCGCAGGGACATGAGCGTGACCAAGCCGATCAATCTGAACAAGGCCCGCAAGGCCCGTAACAAGTTGAAGAAACGTCAGGAAGCCGATGAAAACGCGGTGACATTCGGGCGCACAAAGGCGCAGCGTATCCTCGAGGCGACGCAGAACGAGCGGGTGCGCAAGGCGCTCGACCGCCACCGCATCGAAGACGAGGAATGACCCGCCCCGAGAAGCATTCGCTGACCCTTCGCGGGCACCGCACCAGCGTCTCGCTGGAGCCCGAGTTCTGGGCCGCTTTTCGCGAAATTGCCGCCAGGAAATCGCTTCCGATCAACGCGTTGGCAGCCGAAATTGATGAATCGCGCGGGGTCGAGACGGGGCTTGCCTCGGCGATCAGGCTTTACGTCCTGCGGCATTACCGCAGCCGGTCATAGCGTTGTCTGCAGCCTGTAACCGGGCGCAAACCTTTGCGTGACCGTGGTGACCGCGCGGGCGCCGTCCCAGGTGGTGCGGCAGATCACGAACAGCGCCGCCCCCGGCGCCAGGTCCAGCAATGTCGCGACCGCTGCGTCGGCGGGCTCGGCTGAAAACGCGATCTCGCCATGCGTATAGGGCGCATGGGCCAGCAGCCATTCGTTGGCATTCCCGGTCGCGAATGGCGCAGTGCGGGCGGCGGGCACGACGGTCGGATCGATCCAGCGGTCCTCTGCCATGAACGGCATGCCGTCGGCGAGGTGCAGCGAGGCCACGTGCAGCATCGACCGGCGCGCCCGCATCCGCGCGGCCACATCGTCGGGCGGGACTTCGGCCCTGTTGAAGATCAGGCGATAACCATATGCTTTTCCGTGATCTTCCATCTCCCGGCGGATCACGGGTATGCGCAGGGTCGCGCGCCGCACCGGGTGCAGCGGCACCCGGGTTCCCGCCTTTCGGCGCCGCTCCAGCAGGCCCTCGTCGGCGAGGTCGCGCAGCGCCCTGTTCACGGTGGCGCGGGCGCAGCCGAATTCCTCGGCAAGCTCGGCCTCGTTGGGGATCGTGTCGCCCGGCGCCCATTCGCGGGTGTTGATCCGGCGCAGCGCCTCGGCGCGAATCTCGGTCCAGGTCGAGGCCGTGCGGCTCACAGCGCATCCCTCAACCCGGTCAGCGCGCGCCTGTAGGCGGCCTCGATGGCGTCGCGCGCGATGTGCCGGCCATCCCGCACCACATGCCGCCCCGCCGACCAGACGTCGCGCACCATCGCGCGGCGCCCGGCGAAGGCGAAGACGTCCAGCACCGTGTCGCCCTCGCGCCCCTCCAGGTCGACATGCACCCCGTCCAGCGCCAGAAGATCGGCCCAGGCGCCGGGTTCGATGACGCCGCTGCCGCGCCCCGCGGCCTGCGCGCCGCCGCGCGCCGCCGCCTCGAATATGCGCCGCCCGATCGAGGCGCCGTCACCGGCCAGTGCCGCGCGCGACTTGTCGCGCAGGCGCTGCGAATGCTCCAGCATCCGAATCTCTTCCTGCAGCGAAATCAGTATGTTGCTGTCCGAACCCAATGCGATTGCGCCGCCGTGATCCAGCCAGCGCACACCGTCGAATATCCCGTCGCCGAGATTGGCCTCGGTGACCGGGCAGAGGATCGCGACCGCCCCGGTCGCCGCCAGAGCCGCGGTCTCGTGCGGCAGCATCTGCGTGCAGTGCACCAGGCCCCAGCCCGGCCCCGGCGCGGCATTGGCCAACAGCCACTCCACCGGGCGTACGCGCCATGCGCCGCGCACCTCTTCGACCTCGGCCACCTGCTCGGCCAGGTGAAGGTGGATCGGGCCATCGCCCGCGAGCGCCGCGACACTTGCCAGCGATTCGGGCGCCACCGCGCGCAGACTGTGCGCGGCGACACCGATGCGGCAATCCGCGGGCAGCGCATCGAACGCTTCATGTGACAGGTCAATTAACCTGGAATACCTGTTGATATCATTTCCAAATCGCACCTGCCCCGGCCCAAGCGCCCGGCCGTCGCAGCCGCCGCGCTCGTAAAGCACCGGCAGCAGGGTCAGCCCGATCCCGGATGCCGCTGCCGCGGCGGCGATGCGGTCGGACATCTCGCTCAGCCGCGCATGGGGTGTCCCGTCCGGGCCGTGGTGCAGGTAATGGAACTCGGCCACCGCGCCGAACCCGGCCTCGAGCATCTCGACCTGCGCGAAGGCGGCGATTGCCTGCACCTGCCCGGGCGTCAGCCGTTCCAGGAACCGGTACATCAGCCGCCGCCAGGTCCAGAAGCTGTCGCCGCCCGCGGGTCCCCGCGCCTCGGTCAGCCCGGCCATCGCGCGCTGAAAGGCGTGGCTGTGCGCGTTGACCGGCGCCGGCAGCAGCACGGCTGCCCGGTGCCCGGCCGCAGGCGTGCCGGGCGTCACCGCCGCGATCCGTCCCGCCGCGTCCGTCTCGACCAGCACGTCGCGCTGCCAGCCTTCGCCGGTCAGCGCCTGTTCCGCCCAAAGTCGCGCCATGGCTGCCACCCGATTGACTCGCGTTATTATGTATAGACATAATAATCGCATTCCCCGCCGCGACTCAAGGAGCGACGCGATGCTTCTGACCAATGCCAGGATCGCCGCCATGGCGCCCGGTGCCGGCTATGGGCTGATCGACGGCGCGCTGGCGATCCGCGACGGCCGGATCGCGTGGGTCGGCGCGCCCCCTGTTCCGGACATCTACCGCGGCGACGAGACGCGCGACCTCGGCGGGCGGCTGGTGACACCGGGGCTGATCGACTGCCACACCCATGTCGTGCACGGCGGCAACCGCGCCGCCGAGTTCGAAATGCGGCTGAAGGGCGCGAGCTATGAAGAGATCGCCCGCGCCGGCGGGGGCATCGTTTCGACCGTCGCGGCGACGCGCGCCGCCTCGGAGGACGAGCTTGTCGCCACCGCCCTGCCCCGGGTCGACGCGCTGATCGCCGAGGGCGTGACCGCGCTGGAGGTCAAGTCGGGCTATGGGCTCGACACCGAGACCGAGCTTCGGATGTTGCGCACCGCGCGCCGGATCGCGGCGGAGCGCCCGGTGCGGGTGCGCACCAGCTTTCTCGGCGCCCATGCCGTGCCGGCGGAACACGCGGGCGACGCCGACGGCTATATCGACACGGTCTGCCTGCCGGCGCTCGCGGCCGCGCAGGCCGAGTGCCTTGCCGACGCGGTCGACGGGTTCTGCGAAAGCATCGCCTTCACGCCGGCGCAGATCGCGCGCGTCTTCGACCGGGCGCAGGCGCTCGGTCTGCCGGTGAAGCTGCATGCCGAGCAGCTGTCGCACATGGGCGGCGCGGCCCTGGCGGCGCGGTACGGCGCATTGTCGGCCGATCACCTGGAATACGCCACCGGCGCCGACGCCGGCGCGATGGCGGCCGCCGGGACGGTCGCGGTGCTTCTGCCCGGTGCGTTCTACACGCTGCACGAGACGCGAAAGCCGCCGGTCGAGGCGTTCCGCGTCCAAGGCGTGCCGATGGCGCTGGCGACCGACTGCAACCCCGGCTCGTCGCCGCTGGCCTCGATCCTCCTGGCGATGAACATGGGCTGCACGCTGTTCGGCCTGACGCCCGAAGAGGCGCTGGCCGGGGTGACGGCGCACGCCGCCCGCGCGCTCGGCCTCGGCGACTGCGGCAGCATCGCGCCGGGCATGCGCGCAGATTTCTGCGTCTGGGACGTCGGGCATCCGGCGGAGCTGGCCTATCGCATCGGCTTCAACCCGCTCTACCTGCGGATCTTCGGCGGGGCGGTGGCATGACGCTTGTCCTTGCACCCGGCACGGCGACGTTGGCCGATCTCGCCGCGATCTGGCGCAGCGACGGCGCGGTGACGCTGGCCCCCGAGGCGCGCCCCGCGGTCGAGGCGGCCGAGCGGCTGGTCGCCGCCGCCGCCGCCTCGGGCGAGCCGGTCTATGGCGTCAATACCGGCTTCGGCAAGCTGGCGAACATCCGCATCGCCGCCGACGCGCTGGCCACGCTGCAGCGCAACCTCGTCCTGTCGCATTGCTGCGGCGTGGGCGAGCCGCTGGACGCCCGCACCACCCACCTGATGCTGGCGCTGAAGCTTCTGTCGCTCGGCCGCGGCGCCTCGGGCGTGCGCTGGGAGGTCTGCGCGCTGATCGAGGCGATGCTGGCACGGGGCGTGCTGCCGGTGATCCCGGTGCAGGGTTCGGTCGGCGCCTCGGGCGATCTGGCACCGCTGGCGCATATGGCGGCGGTGATGATCGGCACCGGCGAGGCGGTGCATGACGGTCAAAGGCTGCCCGGCGGCCAGGCGCTGGCGCGGGCCGGGCTGGCGCCGCTGACGCTCGGCCCCAAGGAGGGGCTGGCGCTGATCAACGGCACACAGTTCTCGACCGCGCTGGCGCTGGCTGCGCTGTTCGACGCCTGGCGCAACGCCGCCGCGGCCGTGGTCACCGGCACGCTGTCGACCGACGCGATCATGGGCTCGACCGCGCCGCTTCTCGCCGGCATCCACGACCTGCGCGGCCATCCCGGCCAGATCGCCGTCGCCGAAGCGCAGCGCGCGCTGATCGAGGGCAGCGAGATCCGCGAAAGCCACCGCGAGCATGACACCCGCGTGCAGGACCCCTATTGCATCCGCTGCCAGCCGCAGGTGACGGGTGCCGCGATCGACCTGCTGGCCTTCGCCGGCCGCACGCTGGAAATCGAGGCCAACGCCGTCACCGACAATCCGCTGGTGCTGGCGGACGAGGGGCGCATCGTCTCGGGCGGCAACTTCCATGCCGAGCCGGTGGCCTTCGCCGCCGACCAGGTCGCGCTGGCGCTGTCCGAGATCGGCGCCATCGCGCAGCGCCGGGTGGCGCTGATGGTCGACCCGACGCTCAGCTTCGACCTGCCGCCGTTCCTGACGCCCGATCCGGGGCTGAATTCGGGCCTGATGATCGCCGAGGTCACCACCGCCGCGCTGATGAGCGAGAACAAGCACTTGGCGACGCCGTGCTCGACCGATTCGACGCCGACCTCGGCCAACCAGGAAGATCACGTCAGCATGGCCGCGCACGCCGCCCGCAGGCTGGACCGGATGAACCGGAACCTGAACGTGATCCTCGGCGTCGAGCTGATCACCGCCGCGCAGGGCATCGGGTTCCGCGCGCCGCTGCGGACCAGCGCCCCGCTGAGCGGTGTGATCGCCCGCCTGCGCGGCCGGATTCCGGCGCTCGAGGTCGACCGTTACCTCGCGCCCGAGATCGAGACGGCCGCCGCGATGATCCGCGACGGAACGGTGTTGCAGGGCCTCGGCCTGCCCGCGGCGGTGACGGGGGGCCTGCCATGACCCCGGCCGAGGTGATCCGCGGCGAAGGCACGCTCGTTCTGGGGATGCCGCATGCCGGCACCTGGTTGCCGGACGAGGTGCGCGCCCGGCTGAACGATACCGGCCGCGCGCTGGCCGACACGGACTGGCACATCGACCGGCTTTATGCCGGGCTGCTGCCCGGGGCGACAATTGTGCGCGCCACTTTCCACCGCTACCTGATCGACGCCAACCGCGACCCCTCGGGCGAAAGCCTCTATCCGGGGCGGAACACCACCGGGCTGGTGCCGCTGACCGATTTCGACGGCACCCCGATCTGGGCCGAGGCGCCCGGCGCGGCCGAGATCGCAGACCGCCGCGCCGCCTGGCACGCGCCGTATCACGCCGCGCTCGGCGCCGAGCTTGACCGGGTCCGCGCGCGCCACGGCCACGCGGTGCTGTTCGACTGCCATTCGATCCGCTCAGTGATCCCCTACCTCTTCGACGGCACATTGCCGGTCTTCAACATCGGCACCGATGGCGGCGCCACCTGCGATCCTGCGATCGAGGCCGCGACCCATCGCCTGGCCGTCGCCTCGGGCGCGCCCACGGTGCTGAACGGCCGCTTCAGGGGCGGCTGGACCACGCGGCGCTACGGCCATCCGGACGAGGGCATCCACGCGATCCAGATGGAACTGGCGCAGCGCGCCTACCTCGCCGCCGAAGCGCCGCCCTGGGCCTACGACCCCGCGCGCGCCAAGCCCGCCCGCGACACTCTCGCCGCGATCCTCGCCGCGCTGTCCGACTGGAGACCCGCATGACCGACCCGCGCCACAACGCCCGCGACATCTTTCCGCCCACCGGCCCCGAGATCAGCGCCCGAAGCTGGCTCACCGAGGCGCCGCTCAGGATGCTGATGAACAACCTGCACCCGGACGTGGCCGAAAACCCGCATGAGCTGGTGGTTTATGGCGGCATCGGCCGTGCGGCGCGCACCTGGGCCGATTTCGACCGCATCGTCGCCAGCCTGCGCGAGCTGGACGACGACGAGACGCTGCTGGTGCAGTCCGGCAAGCCCGTCGGCATCTTCCGCACCCATGCCGACGCGCCCCGGGTGCTGATTGCCAATTCCAACCTGGTGCCGAACTGGGCGACGTGGGAGCATTTCAACCGGCTCGATAAGGCCGGGCTGATGATGTACGGCCAGATGACGGCAGGGTCCTGGATCTACATCGGCACCCAGGGAATCGTGCAGGGCACCTACGAGACCTTCGCCGAGGCGGGGCGCAAGCATTACGGCGGCGAGACGCGGG
>JBFKQC010000066.1:0-21805 GCA_041627895.1 Rhodobacter sp. | reverse complement strand
CGTCGCCGAGCCGGATGCCGGCGCCCGCCAGCGCCGAGGCGAGCCGGGTGCAGCGCGCGTGATACTGCGCATAGCTCCAGCGCCGGGTGCCGTAGACCAGCGCCTCGCGGTCCGGCCAGACATGGGCGGCGCGCAGGAGGTGGCTGAGCGGTGTCAGCGGCACGTAGTTCGCCGGCCGTTTGCCCAGCCCGGTCTCGTCTGCCATCCAGCCCATCCTGCGCTCCCTTTTCGTCTTGTCCCCTCAGGCTCTCGCGGAAATCTACCGTCGCCGCGCCGAATGCAAAGGGCGAATTGCGCATTGCCGCGGCGCGCGCCGCGAAATCGCCACTACGAAGCCGCGAGGCCGCAGCCGCCGGCGCGGTCATCCGCCAAGGCGCCGGGCGCGCATTCGCCGGCTTTGAGGCTGGCCTCGCCGCGGCGCGCGCGGTAATCAGCGCCATGATCATCTCGCGCGGGCACCGCTACATCTTCGTGCACATCCCCAAGACCGGGGGCACGGCGCTCAGCCTCGCGCTGGAGGCGCGGGCGATGGCCGACGACATCCTGATCGGCGACACGCCCAAGGCGAAACGGCGCAGGCACCGGCTGAAGGGCGTGCGCACCGCCGGGCGGCTCTGGAAGCATTCGACGCTGGCCGATATCGACGGGCTGGTCGGCGCGGACGAGCTGGACGGGATGTTCCTTTTCACGCTGGTGCGCAATCCCTGGGACCGGCTGGTCAGCTACTATCACTGGCTCGGAACGCAGGAATTCGATCACCCTGCGGTTGCGCTGGCCGGGCGGTTCGGCTTCGCCGATTTCCTGGCGCATCCAGACACCCGGGCGGCGCTGCGCGCCGAAAGCTGCGGCGGCTACCTCACCGACGCGCGCGGCACCGAACGGCCGGCGCATTTCGTGCGGCTCGAACATCTGGCCGAGGACCTCGCCCCGGTCGAGGCGCATCTCGGCTTCCGCCTCGCCGGCGAAATCCCGCGCGCCAACGCCTCGCCGCGCGAGCGCGATCACCGGATCTACTATGACGACGCGTCCGCGGAACTCGTCGCCGAACTCTGCCGGGAAGATATCCGGCGTTTCGGATATCGCTTTTGACGTGTTTACTGTTTCTTAACCTTGGTTAACCGCGCATGCGGGTCGGGCATTGTCGCCCGCCGAGTGGCGATTGACATATTTCCAACCGAATGGCGCCGAACTCCGGTCCGTCGAATCGGTTCGAATGGCAATCACCAGCAGTCCGACAGCCACGAGCCAGAAGGCGACAAGACCATGTACGGTCAGAACGACGCGATGGACGACCCCGACCTCCAGACGCCGGAACAGCGGGTCAGGCGCGCGCGCCGCCATTCGACGATCTTCAAGACGTCGGGCCAGGCCTCGGGCCTGGTGGCCGGCACCAAGGTCGCGACCGCGGTCGGCTGGCGTCCGGTCGAGACGGTCAGCGACGGCGACCGGGTGCTGACCTTCGACCGCGGCCTGCAGCCGTTGCGCAGCGTCAAGCGCGGCAAGCACTGGGACGGCGACCATTGCTGCCCGATGACGCTGAGGCCGCTCTACGTGCCCGCAGAGGCGCTCGGCAACCGCGAGCCGATGTGGCTTCTGCCCGAGCAATGCGTGATCGTCGAGAACGAGACCGCCGAATTGCTCTACGACGACCCCTTCACCCTGTTGCACGCCGCGCATCTCGAAGGCTTCCGCGGAATCGAGCGCCTGGACCCGCCCCTGCGTCTCGACGTGATCCACCTGGAATTCGAGAATGACGAGGTGGTCTATACCAATTCCGGCGCGCTGGCCTTCTGCCCGAGCCTGGGCGTGGTCGGCATCGGCGAACTGATGTCCGAACGCCCGGCCGACCCGATCTATACGCCGCTGCCCGCCGAGGATGCCCGGCGCCTGGTCAAGTGCATGATCGAAGAGGACATCCTGGACGGCGTCGCGGACACCGACGACCGGACCGGCGTCACCGCCACCTATCGCAGCGCCTGCGCCTGAGGCACGCCGCCGCCCGGCCGATCCGGCAGGGCGGCCGCCAATGCCGGCGGAACGGCCCGATCAGGCCGCCTTCGCCGCCTCGCCGAACCGGCCATAGAACGTCTCGCCCTTGGCCGCCATGTCGCGCAACAGCGCCGGCGCCGCGAACCGCGCGCCGTGCCGCGCCGACAGCCCGTCGCACAGCTCGACCGCCCGGCCCGCGCCGATCATGTCGAGCCAGCTGAACGGCCCGCCCGACCAGGGCGCAAAGCCCCAGCCCAGGATCGCGCCCACGTCGCCCTCGCGGATATCCGTCAGCACGCCGTCTTCCAGCGCGCGCACCGCTTCGAGCACCTGCGCGAGCATCAGGCGGTGCTGCACCTCGGTCAGATCGGGCTGTGCGGTCGCGCCCGTGCCGAACTTCTCGCGCAGCCCCGCGAACAGGCCGGTTCGCCTGCCGCTTTCGTCATAATCGTAATAGCCCGCCTTCGACTTCCGCCCCAGCCGGCCCTGGTCGTAAAGCCAGTACAGCACCTCGTCCGCGGCACCCGCGTCATAGGCGTCGCCCAGCGCCGCCTTGGTCGCCTTGGCGATCTTGACGCCGAGGTCGATCGAGGTCTCGTCGTTCAGCTGCAAGGGCCCGACCGGAAAGCCCAGCATCTGCGCCGCATGCTCGACCAGCACCGGCTCGACGCCCTCGCCCACCATGCGCACGCCCTCGTTGATGTAGGGGATGATGCAGCGGTTGGCGTAGAAGAACCGTGCGTCGTTCACCACGATCGGCGTCTTGCGGATCTGGCGCACGTAGTCCAGCGCCTTCGCAACCGCGCGGTCGCCCGTCGCCGCGCCCTTGATGATCTCGACCAGCATCATCCGCTCGACCGGCGAGAAGAAGTGGATGCCGATGAACTGCTCGGGCCGCTTGCTGGCCTTCGCCAGATCGGTGATCGGCAGGGTCGAGGTGTTGGTGGCGAAGATGCAGTCGCCGGGGATGATCGCCTCGACCTTCGCCGTCATCTCCGCCTTGACCTTGGTGTCCTCGAACACCGCCTCGACGATCAGGTCGCAGCCGGCGAGCGCGTTCAAATCGGCGGTGGCCGTGATCCGGCCCAGCACATCGGCCTTCTTCTCCGGCGTCGCCTTGCCGCGCTTGATGCCCTTGTCCATGTAGGTCTCGGAATAGGCACGGCCCTTGTCGGCGGCCTCCTGGGTCTGGTCGATCAGCACCACCTCGATTCCGGCCAGCGCCGAGACCAGCGCGATGCCGGCCCCCATCATCCCGGCGCCCAGCACGCCCACCTTTGCGACCTTCTGGTCCGGCACCTGCGGCCGGTTCGCACCCTTCTCCAGCGCCTCCTTGTTGAGGAACAGCGAGCGGATCATCGCGCTGGACGACGGGTTCAGCAGGACGTTGACGAAGTACCTCGCCTCGATCCTCAGCGCCGTGTCGAAGGGCACGAGCGCACCCTCGTAGACCGCCGCCAGCAGCGCCTTCGCCGCCGGATAGACGCCCTGCGTCTTGCCGTGGACCATCGCGGCGGCGCCGACGAAGGTCATGTAGCCTGCCGGGTGATAGGGCGCGCCGCCCGGCATCTTGTAGCCCTTGGCGTCCCAGGGCTTCACCAGGTCCGCGTCCCTGGCGTTCAGCACCCAGGCCTTCGCGGCGGCCAGCGGGTCGCCGGCGACCTCGTCGATCAGCCCCGCGCCCTTCGCCTTGGCGGGCTCCAGCGTCTTGCCCTCCAGCAGGTAGGGCGCCGCCGCCATCGCGCCCATCTTGCGCACCAGCCGCGTGGTGCCGCCGGCACCGGGAAAGAGGCCGACCATGATCTCGGGCAGGCCGATCCTGGCCTTCGGGTTGTCGGCGCAGACGATCCGGTGGCAGGCCAGCGCGATCTCGAACCCGATCCCCAGCGCGGTGCCAGGCAGGGCGGCGGCGATCGGCTTGCCGCCTTTCAGCGTCTTCGGGTCCATGCCCGCGCGCTCGATCTTCCGCAGCAGCCCGTGCATCGCCATGATCCCGTCGAACAGGCTTTGCGCCGGGTTGTCGCCGCCCTCGTCGCGCATCCGCGCCAGGACGTTCAGGTCCATGCCCGCGGCGAAGCTGTCCTTGGCCGACGTGATCACCACGCCCTTTACCGCCTCGTCGCCAAGCGCGGTGTCGATATGGGCGTCAAGCTCGGCGAGCCCCTCGAAGGACATCACGTTCATCGACCTGCCCTGCAGGTCCCAGGTGATCACGGCGACGCCGTCGTCGCCCAGCGCATAGTGGAATTCGCTCATTTGTCGGCTCCTTGCGTGTAGTCGTGCCACGGGACGCGGTCCCAGTCGGCAGCCTGTTCGGAATGAAAGACCCGGTCCGGGACGATGTCGGCGGCGTCGTCGAGCGCGCCGAGACTGATCATCACCATCCCCGGGCCACGGGTCATGAAGTTGTAAAGCGGGCTGCCGCAATCCGGGCAGAAATGCTGTGTCACCCGGTGCCCGCTGTCGCTGTCGCGGGTATAGGCGGCGGGCGCGCCGGTCACGCTCAGCGCGTCGCGGGAATGCGCCGCCTGCACGGCATGGCCGGTGCCGGTCAGCTGCCGGCAGGCGCGGCAATGGCAGACGAAGGCGAACCGCGCCGGGCCTTCGGCGCGGAACCGCACCCGCCCGCAGGCGCAGCCCCCGGTCAGCGCGGTCATCACCCGTCCTCCAGCGGCGCGCCGTCGCGGCGGGTGAAACGGTGGACGCCGTGATCCGAGGTCACCCTCATATCGATATCGGAATACCACGCGGTCTCGGTCGGGGTGCGCGTGCCCACGACCACGAAGCTGGCCGGCGCGTCCGAGCGGTTGACGATGTGATGCCCGTTCGCGTCGCCCGCCGGAAACGCCGCGCAGTCGCCGGGCGCAAGCTCGGTCGCGCCGGTGTCGTCGACCAGCGTGCAAAGGCCCGCGGTCACCACCAGGAACTCGTCCTGTGTTTCGTGCCAGTGGCGCAGCGACGACATCGCGCCGGGCGCCAGCGTCACTAGGTTGACGCCGTACTGCGTCAGCCCCGCCGCATCGCCGATCCGGCGCTGCGCGCGGCCCTCGAAGCCCTCGGCCAGCCGGCCCGGATAGCCCGAGCCGGTTTTCGCCGGGACCGCGGATATGTCGATCTTCGGCATCAGACCCGCTCGATGATCGTCGCCGCTCCCATGCCCGAGCCGATGCACAGCGTCGCCAGCCCGGTCTCGCGGTCCGACCGCTCCATCTCGTCCAGCAGCGTGCCGAGGATGATCGCACCGGTCGCGCCCAGCGGGTGGCCCATTGCGATCGAGCCGCCGTTGACGTTGACAAGCTCCGGATCGACGTCGAAGGCCTGCATGAAGCGCAGCACGACGCTGGCGAAGGCCTCGTTGACCTCGAAGAGGCCGATATCGCCGATCTGCATGCCGTTCTCGGCCAGGATCTTCTGCGTCACCGGCACCGGGCCGGTCAGCATGATCGTCGGGTCGGTGCCGATCTTGGCGGTCGCCCGGATCCGCGCGCGCGGCGTCAGCCCGTGCTTCTCGCCATAGGCCCTGTTACCGATCAGCACCGCGGCGGCGCCATCGACGATGCCCGACGAGTTCCCGGCATGATGGATATGCTCGATACGCTCGAGATGCGGGTATTTCATCAGCGCGATCTTGTCGAAGCCCGGCATCACCTCGCCCATGTCCTTGAAGCTGGGCTTCAGCGCGCCCAGCGACTGCATGTCGGTCTCGGGGCGCATGTATTCGTCATGGGTCAGGATCGGCAGCCCGTTGATGTCGTTGATCGGCACCACCGAATTGGCGAACCGCCCGTCGTCCCAGGCCGCCTTGGCGCGGCGCTGGCTGCGCACCGCCAGCTCGTCCGCCTGGTCGCGGCCGAAGCCGAACTCGGTGGCGATGATGTCGGCGGAAATGCCCTGCGGCACGAAGTAGGTCTTCATCGCCAGCGTCGGGTCGGCGGCGATCGCGGCGCCGTCCGAGCCCATCGGCACCCGGCCCATGCATTCGACGCCGCCGGCGATATAGGCCTCGCCCGCGCCGCCGCGCACCTGGTTCGCCGCCATGTTGACGGCTTCCAGCCCGGAGGCGCAGAACCGGTTGATCGAGACGCCGGGGATCGACTCGTCCAGCTCTGACGCCAGCACCGCGGTGCGCGCCAGGCAGCCGCCCTGCTCGCCGACCTGGGTGACGTTGCCCCAGATCACGTCCTCGACCGCGTGGCCGTCCAGGCCGTTGCGCGCCTTGATCGCGTTCAGAATGTCCGCGGACAGCTTCGCGGCGGTGACTTCGTGCAGCGACCCGTCCTTGCGGCCCTTGCCGCGGGGGGATCGGACGGCGTCGTAGATGTATGCGTCTTGCATTGCGGATATCCTTTCGTCAGGCCCGGTCCGAGGGGTTGCCGGGCATCAGGTCGTAGGGGGGCTTCCAGCCGGGCGTGTCGCTCAGCCGCGAAAGCCAGGCGTCGATGTTCGGCCATTCGGCCCGGTCGAAGCCGAAGGGCTCGGGGTAATAGAGATAGCCGCAGCAGGACATGTCGGCATTCGTCAGCCCGTCGCCGACGATCCAGTCGCGGCCCCGAAGATGCGCGTCCAGCACCTGGTAGGCCGCCTTCAGCCGGCCCTGCAGGAAGGCGATCACCGGCTGCGGGCGCTTGTCCTCGGGCAGGAAGTTCATCAGGAACCGGGTGGTGCCCGCGGCGCTGGACAGCTTGTGATTGTCCCAGAGCACCCAGCGCAGCACCTCGTAGCGGTCGTTGCCCTCGCCGCCGAACCGGCCCGTGCGGTCGCTGATCCACTGCTGGATCGCGCCCGACTGCGACAGCCGGAAATCGCCGTCGACCAGCACCGGCGCCTCGCCCATCTCGTTGACCGTCTCCCGGTATTCCGGCGTGCGCGCCGCGCCGTTGAAGAAGTCGACGAAGACCGGCGCCCAGTCCAGGCCGGACAGTTCCAGCGCCAGCGCCGCCTTGTAGGAATTGCCGGACTCGCCGAAGCAGTGCAGCTTTATGGTCATGCGTTGCCCCTTTGCCCCGCCCGCGGACTGGGGGTTTCGCACCCCCAGACCCCCGCGGGATATTTGAAAAGAGAAGAAGACCGGACCCGGTAACCGGGCATTAACGTTAATGTGGTCTTGCTGGGCCTGCGGTACAGGCTGGGAAGCCGATGACCGCAAGAGGAGAAGCCCCGCCACCGATGCGTCTGACGCCCCAGGTGGTGGGGTGGACCCCCTTCGCGGGCGGTCCGATCTTCTTCTCTTCGGAAATATCCCCGCCGGAGGCACGCCGCATGGCGGCGTTCCCCGCCGCCGCCAGGCGGCGCGGGTCGACGCGCCGAAGGCGCGGCGAAACCGTAAACCGCGCTCATCCCTGTTTCTCCGCGAAGCTGCGCGCGATCAGCTCCTTCATGATCTCGTTGGTGCCGCCGTAGATCCGCTGCACCCGCGCATCGGCCCACATCTCGGCCACCGCGTATTCCGCCATGAAGCCGTAGCCGCCGTGCAGCTGCACGCATTCGTCCAAAACCTCGCCCTGGGTGTCGGTCAGCCAGTATTTCGCCATCGCCGCCTTCTCGACGCCGAGTTCGCCCTGCAGGTGCTCGGCGATGCACTCGTCCAGGAAGGCGCGCGCCACCCGGGTCTTGGTCAGGCACTCGGCCAGCTTGAAGCGGGTGTTCTGGAACTGCATGATCGGCCCGCCGAAAGCCTGGCGCTCGTTGCAATAGCGAATCGTTCGCTCGACCGCGCCCTCCATCGCCCCGACCGCGCCGCAGCCGATGATCAGCCGCTCCTGCGGCAGCTGGCTCATCATCTGGTAGAAGCCCTGGCCCTCTTCCTGGCCGAGGATGTTTTCCGGCGGCACCGCCACGTTGTCGAAGAACAGCTCGGACGTGTCCGCCGCGTGGCAGCCGATCTTTTCCAGGTTGCGGCCGCGCTGAAAGCCCTCGGCGCCCTCGGTCTCGACCACCACCAGCGTGGTGCCCCTGGCGCCCGCCTTCGGGTCGGTCTTGGCGGCGACAATGATCAGGTTGGCGTGCTGCCCATTGGTGATGAAGGTCTTCTGCCCGCTCAGGCGGAACACGTTGCCGTCGCGCACGGCGCGGGTCCTGATCGCCTGCAGGTCCGAGCCGCCCGAGGGCTCGGTCATCGCCAGCGCGCCGACGATCTCGCCGCTCACCATCTTCGGCAGCCAGCGCTTCTTCTGCTCCTCGGTGCCGTAGGCCAGGACGTAATGCGCCACGATGCCGGAATGGATGCCGTGGCCCCAAGAGGCCAGGTTGGCGCGCGCCGCCTCCATCAGGATCACCGCCTCGTGGCCGAAATCGCCGCCGGGCCCGCCGTATTCCTCGGGGATCGACGGGCACAGCAGCCCCAGCCCGCCCGCCTGGCCCCAGGTCTCGCGGTCCATCTCGCCCTGCTTGCGCCAGCGCGCGAAATGCGGCTGCCACTCGGTCTCGATGAATTGCCGGGTCATCTCGGCGAGCATCCGGTGCTCGTCGGTCATCCAGCCGGGGCGGGCGGTCTCGGTCATGCCTTGGTCCTATCTCTTGCGCTCTTCGAGCTCGGAATTGAACAGCCTCAGACGCGCGACCAGGTTCTCGCGGTTGGTCACGCTGTCGAAGTGCTCGAAGAGGAAGCTCAGCGCCTCGCCCTCGTCAAGCCCGGCCTCCTCGGCGAACCGGCGCAGCCGGCGATAGCCGTCCTCGGTCATCGCCGCGTTAAAGCGCCGGGTCAGGCGAAAGCGTTTCGGCATCTTTCCCCCCGGTTCGCAGGGTGCGCATTCATGGCGCACCCCGGTCTAGAAATTCGCCGCATCCAGCGCCATCACCGGCTCGGCGCCGGAGCGGATCCGCGCCAGGTGCATCGCGGTGGCCGGCAGCTGGCGGGCCATGTAGAACCGGCCGGTCGCGATCTTGGTGCGGAAAAAGTCCTGGTCCGCGGCGCCGCCGTCCAGCGCGGCATATGCCGCCCTGGCAATCTTCGCCCACATCAGCCCCAGGCAGACATGGCCGAACAGGTGCATGAAGTCGTACGAGCCCGACAGCGCGTTGTTCGGGTTCTTCATGCCCTCGGCCATGAAATACATCCCCGCCGCCTGCAGATCCTTGGACGCCGCCTTGAGCGGATCGAGAAAGCCCGCCTTCAGCCCGGCATGTTCCTCGTTCTCGGCGATGAACGCCTTCACCATCTCGAAGAACGCCATGATCGCCTTGCCGCCGTCCTGCGGCAGCTTGCGGCCCACCAGATCCAGCGACTGGATGCCGTTGGTGCCCTCGTAGATCATGGTGATCCGGGCATCGCGCACGAACTGCTCCAGCCCCCATTCGCGGGTAAAGCCCGATCCGCCCAGCGTCTGCTGCGCCAGCACGCAGGTCTCGAACCCCTTGTCGGTCAGAAAGCCCTTCACGACCGGGGTCAACAGCGAGACCAGCGCCTCGGCGTCGTCGTCGCCGGCGCGGTGCGCGCGGTCGATCATCTGCGCGCCCCAGAACACCAGCAGGCGGCCGCCCTCGACAAAGCTCTTCTGCATCAGCAGGCCGCGGCGCACGTCGGGGTGCACGATGATCGGGTCGGCGGGCCCGTCGGGGTTCTTCGGCCCGGTGATGTCGCGGCCCTGCAGCCGCTCCTGCGCGAAGGCCAGCGCGTTCTGGTAGGCGACCGCGCCCTGCGCCAGACCCTGCAGGCCGACGCCGAGCCGCGCCTCGTTCATCATGGTGAACATCGCGCGCATGCCCTTGTGCGCCTCGCCGACCAGCCAGCCGGTCGCGCCGTCGTAGTTCATCACGCAGGTGGCGTTGCCGTGGATGCCCATCTTGCTTTCCAGCCCGCCGCAGGTCACCGCGTTGCGGTCGCCGAGGCTGCCGTCGTCGTTGACCAGGAATTTCGGCACGATGAACAGCGAGATGCCCTTGATGCCCTCGGGCCCGCCGGGGATCTTCGCCAGCACCAGGTGGATGATGTTTTCGCTGAGATCGTGCTCGCCCGCGCTGATCCAGATCTTCTGGCCGGTGATGCGATAGCTGCCGTCGTCCTGCGGCTCGGCCTTGGTGCGAATGAGCCCCAGATCGGTGCCGCAATGCGGCTCGGTCAGGTTCATCGTGCCCGACCAGCGGCCCTCGATCATGTTCGGCAGATAGGTGGCCTTCTGGCTCGCCGAGCCATGCGCGTGGATCGCCGAATAGGCGCCGTGCGTCAGGCCCTGGTACATGTTGAACGCCATGTTGGCCGAAACGAACATCTCGCCCACCGCGCTGCCCATCAGGTACGGCATGCCCTGGCCGCCGTATTCCGGATCGGCATCGAGCCCCATCCAGCCGCCCGCGCGCATCTGGTCATAGGCGGCCTTGAAGCCGCCGGGCGTGCGCACCACGCCGTTTTCCAGCGTGCAGCCTTCCTCGTCGCCGACCGCGTTCAGCGGTTGCAGCACCTCGGTCGCGATCTTGCCGGCCTCTTCCAGGATCGCGGCGGTGAAATCGCGGTCAAGCTCGTCATAGCCAGGGATGTCCGAGGCGCTGACGTCGAGGACGTCGTGCAGCAGGAACTGCATGTCCTTGGTGGGGGCGGTGTAGCTGGGCATTTGTGGCTCCGTCGGGGCGGGTTACTTGGGGTACGCGGGTTACTCGGCGGCTTCCTGGCGCTCGTACTGGTCGAGGACCTGGCGGCCCCAGTCCAGCTGGGTCTTCAGCTCGCCGATGGTCTCGATCAATTCGTCGCGCTGGCGCTCCATGTCGGCCAGCCGCTGCAGGGCCAGCTCGTAGGTGCGGCGGAACTGGGTCTCCTGCTGGTCGTCGATCTCGTAGAGATCGAGAAGCTGACGGATTTCCTCCAGCGAGAACCCGAAGCGCTTGCCGCGCAGGATCAGCTTCAGCCGCGCCCGGTCGCGCCGGGTGAACAGCCGCTTCTGGCCCTCGCGGATCGGCGACAGCAGCTCTTTGGCCTCGTAAAATCGCAGGGTTCGGGGGGTGACGGCATATTCGCTGCACATCTCCCTTATGGTCATCAGGGCCTCGGTCATGGGCGACATCTCCTCCTCGTCGTCGTCGATTGCGGCGCCGTCGCCTGCCGGCGCGCCTCGTGCGACGGACATGCGCCTTCCGGGCGAGTCGGGCAAGTAAAGTTGACGTTAACGTAAAAGAAACGTCACGTCATTCGCCGGCGGAGCCCTCCGAATGCACCAGTCCGGCCACTTCGGCGCGCAGGCTTTCCAGTTCGGCGATGGTATCGTCCAGTTGGCCGCGCTGGTCGGCCATGGCGACCAGCTGGCGGTCGGCCATGCCGAGGAAGGCCTGGAACTGCTCGCGGGTGCCCTTTTCCTCGTATATCAGCAGCCACTGGCGGATTTCCTCCAGCGAGAAGCCGAACCGGCGTCCGCGCAGGATCAGCGTCATCCGCGCGGTTTCCCGCGGGCCGTAGAACCGCGAGCGGCCCTCCTTTTCGGGGGCGAGCAGCTCGATGTACTCGTAATAGCGCAACGTCCGCGGGGTGACGTCGAACCTGGTGCACATATCCTTGAACGTCAGGCGGGTCTGGGACATCGCGGGCCTCCCTTGCACCGAAGGGTAGGGCGGTTCGCGAGGGGGATCAATCGGGGGACCGCGCCTTCGGTCGTTCCCCACCCGCCCGCCCGCACGCCCGAAGGCGCGGGCGCGTCGTGCCGGCGCCGGTGCGGGGCGGCCGGGGCCGGGCCGTGCGTATTCGCGGCAAGAAGAAGACCCGGGGGCCAGTTCGGCCCGACCCCGGGGCGGATTGCGCCGCCTCTCGAAGCCCCGGTGCGCAATGTCCCGGCGCGGCCGAGGCAAGGCGCTAGTTCATGAAGCCCGGCGCCAGCAGGAAGAAGCCGTAGGCCACGATCAGCGCCGGCACGGCGGAATAGACCGTGGCGACGATCGCCGCCTTCGGGTTCAGCGCGATCGCCGGAAACAGCGCGTCGCCGTCGTTCGAGATCGCGTTGCCGATCAGCGCCGCGAACGGGATCACGCCATTGATGTAGAGCGTCGTCACCAGCACCTGCGGCCCGCAGCCCGGAATGAACCCCACGAGGATCGCGATCAGCGGCAGCACCGGCAGGATCGCGCCGAACGCGGCCGCCAGATCCAGCCCGGCGAAGGCGTCGAGGTAGTCGTAGGCGAGGTACGCGCCGATCACCCAGACCGAGATGAAGCTGGTTTCCTCGGCCATCCGCGTCAGCGGGCTGTCCTTGGGGTTGGTCATCGCCTGCAGCGGCGAGGTCGACCAGATGAAGAGCCCCAGGAACGTGCCGGCCAGCGCCAGCCAAAGGACCGGCACGCCGAGCAGCGTGTCGACCGTCACCTGTCCGAGCTGCGCGCCGCCCACGATCAGCCCCGGCGCGGCGAGCAGCAGATAGGCCAGATCCTGCGGCCGGGTGCGGCCGATCAGCGGCGCGATCTCGCATTGCCCGGCGGTCGAGGCGCGGAATTCGGCGGTGTTCAGCCGGTCGACGATCCAGCCCGAGACGATGCCGACGGTAAAGCTCAGCGGCAGCACCACCGCCGCGGCGTCGGGCCGCGTGGCGAGCAGCAGAAAGGCCGCGTCGCCCATCGTCGCCGTCAGCGTCGCCACCACCGCGCCGAAGCCCACGTTGCCGCTGGAATAGGCGGCCACCACCACCACCGCGCCGCCGCAGCCGGGCGTCGCGCCCATCAGCGCCGCCATCGGCACCTGCCAGCCGCGCGCGCCCTTCAGCGCCCGGCCGATATCGAAGCGGAACGCCCGCTCGGCACCGTAGAACATCAAGAGCGTGGCGGCGACGAAGACCGAGACCTGCACATAGGCGTCCAGCATCAGCGACCGCGTGAGGTCGCCAAGCTCGCCCGGCGCCGCGGCCAGCGCCAGAAACGCCAGCGCCACCCAAAGCCGGCGCGAGCGGAACGGCCCGAACCTGTCCTGGGCGACGAACGGGGCGGGGGCGGTCGTCGTGGCAGAGACCGAGGAGGTCATGGTCATGGCGCAAACCTGAGATTGCGAATAATTCTCAAGTGCAGAAGATAGCACTTGCGACCGCCATTGCAAGCCCGAATAACGGACGCGGTATCGCATCGGTCAGGGGGCGGGCAGGCATGGCGCCGGACAAGCTGAAGATCGCCAGGCAATTCATCCAGGCGCTGCCGCATTCGCGGGCGCTGGGGATGGAGCTGTCGGCAATCGGCGAAGGCGAGGCCGAACTCGTCATGCCCTACGATGAACGGCTGATCGGCGACCCGGAAACCGGGGTGATCCACGGCGGCGCGGTCAGCGCGCTGATGGACACCTGCGGCGGGGCGGCGGTGATGAGCCACCCCGAGGCCTCGCCGGTCACGGCGACGCTCGATCTGAGGATCGACTACATGCGTCCCGCCACGCCGGGCCAGCCGATCACTGCGCGCGCCGAGTGCTATCACGTCACGCGGTCGGTCGCCTTCGTGCGCGCGCATGCCTACGATGCCGATTTCGACCGCCCGGTCGCGACGGCCACCGGCGCCTTCACGGTGGAGCGCGGCAAGTGAACCGCCCGCGCCCCGAACCCGTCCAGGTCGTCAAGCAGCGCCGCGACGCCGCACTGAAGGCGTTGGTGGACGGGGTGCCCTACATCCGCTTTCTCGGGATCGTCTTCGAACGCCACGGCGACGAACTGACCGCGGTCCTGGCCTATGACGACAAGCTGATCGGCAACCCGATGCTGCCGGCGCTGCACGGCGGCGTGACCGCGGCCTTCCTCGAGGTGACGGCGATCATCGGGCTTTCCTGGGCCTATCTCTGGGAAGACATCGAATCGGGCCGGATCGACCCGCGCGCGATCGACCCGCAGCACCTGCCGCGGCTGCCCAAGACCATCGACTTCACCGTCGACTACCTGCGCACGGGCCTGCCGCGGGACGCCTATGCGCGGGCCCGGGTGAACCGCTCGGGCCGGCGCTATGCCAGCGTGCATGTCGACGCCTGGCAGGACAACCGCGCGCGGCTCTTCGCGCAGGCGACCGGGCACTTCCTGATGCCCGCGCGCGAGGGATGACCGCCGGTCCGGACGCGCCGCTGACGCATCGGCGCATTCTGAAGATCGCCCTGCCCATCGTGCTTTCGAACGCCACCGTGCCGATCCTCGGCGCGGTCGATACCGGCGTCGTGGGGCAGATGGGGCTGGCGGCGCCGATCGGCGCGGTGGGGATCGGCGCGGTGATCCTGGCGACGATCTACTGGGTCTTCGGGTTCCTGCGGATGGGCACAACCGGGCTGGTGGCGCAGGCCCGCGGCGCGGGCGATGCGCCCGAGACCGGCGCGCTGTTCATGCGCGGGCTGCTGATCGGCGTCGCGGGCGGGGTGCTGTTCATCGCGATCCGGGCGGGGCTGTTCGCCGGGGCCTTCTGGCTGGCGCCGGCAAGCCCGGAGGTCGAGGCGCTGGCGCGCGAGTATCTGGCGATCCGCATCTGGGGCGCGCCGGCCACGATCGCGCTTTACGTCGTCACCGGCTGGCTGATCGCGCTCGAGCGCACCACGGGCGTCCTGGTGCTGCAATTCTGGATGAACGGGCTGAACATCCTGCTCGATCTCTGGTTCGTGCTCGGCCTCGGCTGGGGGGTCGAGGGCGTCGCCATCGCAACGCTGATCGCCGAGTGGACCGGGCTGGCGCTGGGCCTCTGGCTTTGCCGCGCGGCGTTCGCCGGGGACCAGTGGCGCGACTGGGCGCGGATATTCGACCCGGCGCGGCTGCGGCGGATGCTGGCGGTGAACGCCGACATCATGATCCGCTCGGTGGTGCTGACGCTGTCGTTCACCACGTTCCTCTTCGTCGCGGCCGATCTGGGCGATGTCACGCTGGCGGCGAACCAGGTGCTGCTGCAGTTCCTCGAGATCACCGCCTTCGCGCTCGACGGCTTCGCGTTCTCGGCCGAGGCGCTGGTCGGCGCCGCTGTCGGCGGGAAGGCGCGGGCGCGGCTGCGCCGCGCGGCGTGGATGAGCTCGCAATGGGGCGCGGGCGGGGCGGTGGTGCTGTGCGCGGCTTTCTGGCTGGGCGGGCACTGGCTGATCGACCTGATGACCACATCGCCCGAGGTCCGCGCCGCGGCGCGCAGCTACCTGGCCTGGGCTGCGCTGGCGCCGGCGATCGGGATCGCCAGCTGGATGCTCGATGGCATCTTTTTCGGCGCCACCTGGACCCGCGAAATGCGGGTCGCGATACTGCAATCGGTGGCGGTCTACGCGGTGGCGCTTGCGGTGCTGGTGCCCTGGCTCGGCAATCACGGGCTTTGGGCAGCGCTGATGGTTCTGAACGTCGCCCGCGGCCTGACGCTGGGGCTGAAATACCCGCGGCTCGAGGCGCGCGTGGGCGGCAGTTAGAGCGGACGCGCTTGGCGGAACGCCGGTCGGGGTTGGCCCGAAGCGGACTTGGCCGTAGTCACAAAGACCGCCCGAGCAGCGGCCGATGACCGCCGCGCGAGCGCCCGACCGCCCCCACGGGCGGGCGCATTTGACCCGCGGTCGGTCGCTCGCGCGGCTTTCGTGCTGCGATGCCAACGTCCGCCCCAGGCTTCGCTCCGCCCGGACGCCCGGGCAAACCGCCGCGCCTCAGAGGATCGCCAGCACCGCCTCGGGCGGGCGGCCGAGCGCGGCCTTGCCGTCAGCGAAGACCACCGGGCGCTCGATCAGCCGAGGATGCGCGGCCATCGCCGCGATGATCCGCTCGTCCGGGCTGTCCTGGGTCAGCCCGGCGGCGCGGTAATCCGGTTCCTTGCGCCGCACCAGGGCGATCGCCGGGATACCCAGAAGCGCCAGCGCGTCGCGCAGTTCCACCTCGGTGGGCGGATCGTCGAGATAGCGGCGCTGGGCGACCTTCAGCCCGCGGTCCTGCAACAGCTTCAGCGTCGCGCGCGACGTCGAGCAGCGCGGGTTGTGCCACATGGTGATCAAAGCCAGTCCTCCCGGGCGGTGCCGACCGCCTGCGACACGTTGGCAAATCCGTCGCGCGCCAGCAAGTCGTCGAGCCCGTGCGCGATCCGCGCGGCAAGCGACAGCCCGTCATAGACCATCGCGGTGTAAAGCTGCACGGCGCTGGCCCCGGCGCGTATCTTGGCATAGGCGTCCGCGGCCGAACCAATGCCGCCGACGCCGATCAGCGGCAGCGCGCCGTCGGTAAGCTGCGCCAATTGCGCCAGCACCCGGGTCGAGCGCGCGAACAGCGGCGCGCCGGACAGCCCGCCGGCCTGGTCCCTGTGCCGGCTTCGCAGCCCGTCGCGCGCCAGCGTGGTGTTGGTGGCGATGATCGCGTCGACGCCGGCGCCGGTGGCGACGGCGGCGATTTCGGCAAGCTCGGCATCGGTCAGGTCGGGCGCGATCTTCAGGAACACCGGCACCGGCCGGGCCAGCGCCGCGTTCGCCGCCGTCACGCCCGCCAGCAGCGCCTCCAGCGCCGCGGCGCCCTGCAGGTCGCGCAGCCGCTCGGTATTGGGCGACGACACGTTGACGGTGGCGAAATCGGCATGCGGCCCCGCGATCCGCAGCACTTCGGCGAAATCGGCGGCGCGGTCGGCGCTGTCCTTGTTGGCGCCGAGGTTCAGCCCGACCGGCACGCCGCCCGCGGGCCGCGCCGCCAGCCGCGCCGCGATCGCCGCGGCACCGTCGTTGTTGAAGCCGAAGCGGTTGATCGCGGCGCGGTCCTCGGCCAGCCGGAAGAGCCGCGGGCGCGGGTTGCCGGGCTGCGGCCGCGGCGTCGCGGCGCCGACCTCGATCCAGCCGAAGCCCGCGCGCATCAGCGGTGCCAGCGCCTCGGCGTTCTTGTCGAAGCCCGCCGCCAGCCCCACCGGGTTCGGCAGGTCGAGCCCCGCGACCCGGGTTGCCAGGCGCGGCGAGCCGACCGGACCGGGCAGCGGCACCAGCCCGAGGCGCAGCCCGCGCAGCGCGATCCGGTGCGCAGCTTCCGGGTCGAGCCGGCGCAGCGCGGCCAGGCCGATCCGCTCGAGCGTGCTCATCCGAAGGCCGCCCCGGGCGCTGCCGGCGCACAGCGGATCAGCCGCGAGGTGCGCACCGCCGCCTGGCGGTGCACCACCGCGCGGCGGTAATCCGGATCGGTGACCATCGCGAGGAACGCGTGCGCCGTGGGGTAGCGCGCGACGAAGACATGGTCCCAGGCCTCGCGCCCGGGGCCGATCAGCACCGCCTCGAACCCGCCGCGCCAGACGATCCCGCCGCCGAGCCGGGCGAGGATCGGCGCCGTCGCGGCCCCGTAGCGGGCATAGGCTTCGGCGCCGCTCAGCCCGGCCCCGGCCAGGTCGTGGCCCTCGGGATAGGCGGCGCGGCCGCGCAGGCGGACGAGGTTCAGCATCTCGATCGGCCGGTCGCGGCCCAGCGCCTTGAAGGCGTCGAATTGCGGCCGGGTCGGATCGACATGGCCGGCGATCTCTTCGGGAAAGACATGCGCGCCGTCAAGCAGGGGCGGCGGCGCCTCCCAAAGCACATCGTCGAGCGCGAGCGCGCGGTAGAGATGCGGGAAAAGCTGCCCGCCGCGCGACGGCTCCCATTTCAGCGCCGGGCCCAGCGCGTCCGGCTCCAGCGCCAGCAGCACCAGCCCGGCCTCGCCCGCGAAATGCTTCGCCGCCGTCCCTGCCGCCTGGTCTGCGGTGGAGAAATGGATGAACCCGTCGGCGAGGTCCACGGGCGCGCCCCGGGTCTCGCCGGCTGCGCGAAAGGCGGCCCATTCCGGGGCGCGGAATATCTTGTAGATCAGCATTGGGCCGAGCCATGGCGCCTGCACGTGGGGGCGTCAAGACGTCAGCGCGCCCGGCCGGCGGATCGCCGGCGAACGCCATGCTGCCGCAAGGCCGCCCCTCCGCCGCCGGAGACATCCCGGAACCGCGCGCTATCCGCAACGGACCCGCGCGGGCGACGTGCCGGAGACCGGCAAACGGTTCGCCTCGCGTCGCGATTGCGGCTAGGCTGGCCCGCATGTGCGGACGTTTCGCGATCACCCTGCCGCCCGAGGCGATGGTGCAGCTGTTCGAGGCAGTGCCGGCCAACGACCTGCCGCCGGTGCCGAACTACAACGTCTGCCCGACGAACCGTATCCACGTGGTGACCTCGGACGCGGGCAGCCGGCGGCTGGTGGCGATGCGCTGGGGCTTCGTCCCGCACTGGTACAAGACGCCGGCCGACGGGCCGCTTCTGATCAACGCGCGCAGCGAGACGATCGCGGAAAAGCCCGCCTTCCGCGCCGCCTGCCGCGAGCGGCGCTGCCTGGTGCCGGCGACGGGGTTCTACGAATGGACCAAGGACCGGGACGGCAAGCGCCTGCCCTGGTACATCCATCACCGCGACGGCACGCCGGTGGTCTTCGCCGGGGTCTGGCAGGCCTGGGAGCGCGGCGACGAACGGCTGGTGAGCTGCGCCGTCGTCACCACCGCGTCCAAGGACGGTGTCGCGGAAATCCACCACCGGATGCCGGTCAGCGTGGCGCCGGAGAACTGGGGGCTCTGGCTCGGCGAGGCGGGCAAGGGCGCGGCGCGGCTGATGACGCAGGCGCCGGGCGACGTCTTTGCGTTTCACCGGGTCGACCCGCGGGTCAACTCGAACCGCGCCGCGGGCCCCGAACTGATCGAGCCGCTGGCGGCGTGACCCGCCGATCGGTGCCCGCCATCGCCTGCGGCGATACCGGGCGCATGTCTTTCCCGTCCTCGCCTGCGGCTCCGGGCGGGCGGAGCGAGCGGCCGGTGATCACCTGGAGTTCGGGCCCGGCGCGGGCTGCGAGGCTGCGGTCCGCTGCCGCGCCGGCAACCATGGCGCCCGGGCGAAAAAAAAGAGGCCGCACCGAAGCACGGCCTGTCCAGTCAGGGAGGAAATCGTATCGCGCCTGGTTCACCCGGCGCGGAAACTGATCAATTTATTTCGTTGTCTAATCTTCTACCCCGGAAATGCGGCAAGACTATGGCAAAGTGCCCATCTCGCGAATAATCGGCGGCAACCTTTCGAATTGTTTCAGTATTTGAACTGAATTGCCGGGATTTACGCCGGTCCGCGCGTCAGACGAAATCCACGTGATGCCAGAGCGGCAGCGTGCGGACCCGCTTGCCGGTCAGCGCGAACACCGCGTTGGCCAGTGCCGGCGCGGCGGGCGGCGTGCCGATCTCGCCGACCCCGCCCATCGTGGCGTTGGCTTCCAGCACCGCGACCTCGACTGCGGGCATCTGGTGCATGCGCAAGCCGTCGTAGTCGGGAAAGTTGAACTGCTCGACCTCGCCGCCGGCAAAGGTGATCTCGCCCATCACCGCGGCGCTCAGGCCGTAGACGATGCCCGAGACGACCTGCGCCTCGATGTTGCGCCGGTCGAGCGCGGTGCCGACGTCGACCGCGGCCCAGACCCGGGCGATCCGGATGCGCCCGTCCTCGTCGGCGACCTCGACGATCTGGGCGACCGGCGAGCCGAAGCTGTAGCAGAACGCCGCGCCGAGCGCGCGGCCCGCCGGGCGCGGGCGGCCCCAGCCGGCCATCTGGGCGGCCCGTTCCATCACCGCGGCCGAGGGGGCGTGTTCGGCGGCGAGCATCCTCAGCCGCATCGCGACCGGGTCGAGGCCCTTCGACTGCGCCAATTCGTCGAGGAAGCATTCGTTGAAGAAGGCGTTGTGCGAATTGCCGACCGAGCGCCAGAAGCCGACCGGAACGTCGACATCCGCGATGTGCCCCGCGACGTGGTGGTGCGGGATGTGGTAGGGCTGGTCGAAGGCGCCCTCGGTCAACAGCCGGTCGGGCCCGGGCGGCGCGAAGCCGAGGATCCGCCGCGAGGCGGCGCGGTTCACCGATGGCGCGGCGATCCGGGCCGAGAAGGCCTCTGGCGTGTCGCGCCCCATCACGCCGGCCATCCGGGCGATGGCGGCGGGGCGGTAGAAGTCGTGGCGCATGTCCTCTTCGCGCGACCAGGTCAGTTTCACCGGCGTGCCGGGAACGGCCATCGCGATCTTCACCGCCTGGATCGCGGCGTCGAACTCGCCGCGCCGGCCGAAGCCGCCGCCCAAGAACGGCGTGACGACGGTGACGTTGTCGCGGTCGAGCCCGGCGAGGCCCGCCGCCCGGTCGCGGATCAAGGTGGGCGCCTGGTTGCCGGTCCAGATTGTCAGCTGCCCGCCGTCGAGAAGCGCGGTGGCGTTCATCGGTTCCATGCAAGCATGCGCCAGGTAGGGCACGCGGTATTCCGCCTCGATCACCTCGCCGGTCAGCGCGTCGGCGCCGCCGCCGTCATTCCTGAGCGTGTCGTTCGGCGCCTCGCCGAAGGCCGCGGCGATCTTGGCGAAGATCGCCTCGGTGTCCTCGGGATAGGGCGCGGGGGCAGAGGTGATCGCGATGCTCTCGGCCGCGCGCATCGCGGTCCAGGTATCGGCGGCGATCACCGCGACGGCGCCGCCGATGTCGAGCACCTTGTGCACGCCCGGCATCGCCTTTGCCTCGGCGGCGTCAAAGCGTTCGATTTCGGCGCCGAGCACCGGGTTGGCGCGAACCGCGGCATGGACCATGCCGGGCAGGCGCACGTCGATGCCGAACCCGGCGGTGCCGGTGGCCTTGGCCGCCATGTCGAGCCGCGGCAGGTCGTGGCCGAGCAGGCGCCAGTCCGCCCGCGGCTTCGGCGCGACATCGCGCGGCGGGTCGAGCGCCGCCGCTTCGGTCGCGAGATCGCCGTAGGTGATCGCGCTGCCGTCGGGTGCGATCACAGCGCCGGCCTCGGTCTTCAGCGACGCGGCGTCGATGCCCAGCCGGTCCGCCGCGGCCCGGACCAGCATCGCGCGGGCGGTGGCGCCGGCGGCGCGCATCCGGTCGAAGCCGTCGCGCACCGACGACGAGCCGCCGGTGACCTGCAGCCCGGTCAGCTTGGCCACGGCGCCGAAGAAATCCTGCGCCGCCTCCTGCATCGCCGACTTGTCGGCATAGTCGGGAAACGGCAGCCCGGCCTCGCCGAGAAAGCCGTTGTAATAGGCCGCGGCCGCGGGCCCATGCTCGGCGCGGACCTGGTCCCAGCCGAGGTCCATCTCTTCGGCGACCAGCGCGGCCAGCGTGGTCTGCGCGCCCTGGCCCATCTCGGCGCGGGGCGTGATCACCGTCACCCCGTCGGCGCGGACGACGACCCAGGGGTTGAACACCGCCTCGCCCTCGCCCGCCGCCAGCGGGTTTGCCGGGTCGCGGCGGTACTGCCAGTAGCCGAAGGCCGCGCCGCCCGCGACGGAGGCGGCGGCAACCAGGAAGCTGCGGCGGGCGATCCGGCCTGCGCGCGACATCTCAGGCCCCCCTCAGGCGGGCGGCGGCGTCGTGGATCGCGGCGCGGATGCGGGGATAGGTGCCGCAGCGGCAGAGATTGCCGGACATCGCGGCGTCGATCTCGGCATCGGTCGGGTCGGGGGTGTCGGCCAGCAGCGCGGCGGCCTGCATGATCTGGCCGGACTGGCAATAGCCGCATTGCGCCACCTGATGCGCCACCCAGGCGGCCTGCACGGCATGCAGCGCGCCGGGCGTGCCGAGCCCCTCGACCGTGACGATCCGGGCGCCTTCGAGGTCGCCCACGGGCAACTGGCAGGCGCGCTCTGCCACGCCGTCGACATGCACCGTGCAGGCGCCGCAGGCGGCGATGCCGCAGCCGTACTTGGTGCCGGTCAGCCCGATCAGGTCGCGCAGCACCCAGAGCAGCGGCATTTCGGGGTCGGCTTCGACCCGGTGGGTTCGCCCGTTGATGGAAAGCTCCATGATACATTCTCGCCTGGGATGTGACGGCTCCCAATGTGCCACCTGAAAGGGAAAGGGGGAAGGGCAAGGACGCAACGTCAGGTTTTGCGCGGAAGGGCGCGGATCGGATCGCCTGCCGGCGATCCGACCGGCCGGGGGGCG
>JBFKQC010000065.1:0-22067 GCA_041627895.1 Rhodobacter sp. | reverse complement strand
GCCCTCAAGCGCGCGCTTGACCTTCATCATGTCGAGCACCGGGATGCCCTCGGTGATGCAGACGACCAGCGGGATCTCGGCGTCGATGGCTTCGAGGATCGAGTCCGCCGCGAACGGCGGCGGCACGTAGATCACCGAGGCATTGGCGCCGGTCGCCGCCACCGCCTCGTGGCACGAGTTGAAGACCGGCAGGTCCAGATGGGTCTGCCCGCCCTTTCCCGGTGTCACGCCGCCGACCATCTTGGTGCCATAGGCGATGGCCTGTTCGGAGTGAAAAGTGCCCTGGCTGCCGGTAAAGCCCTGGCAGATCACCTTGGTGTTTTCGTCGACGAGGACGGCCATTGGTTTTCGTTCCTTCAACCGTTGCCGGGCGTGGTGCCCGTGGATGTATCGCTGGGTGTCTCGGGCGCATCCGCCGGTGCATCCGCCGGCGCATCTGCCGGGGCAGAGGTTTCGGCGGGGGCCGGGGCCTCTGCTGCCGGCGCAGGCGCATCGGACGGCGCCGCGGGGGCGGGCGCGGGTGCCTCGGACGAGGTCGCGGCGGACGCGTCCATCGGGGCCGCGGGGGCCTCTGACGGTGCATCCATCGGCGCCTCCATCGGTGCTTCCATGGCCGTCTCGGGCTCGGCCCGTATCGCTTCGTAGGCATCCCACAGCCCGATCACGGTCAGCGTGATGCCCAGAAGCAGGCCGATGACCACGAAGATCGCGTTGAGGAAATTCACTTCCCGCGCGCCCTGCTCCGCGATCAGGAACAGAAAGACGCCGGCCGATGCGATCAGCAGCGGCACGACAAGCGCCTCGTTGCCGAAAAATTCGTCTGCGCGCTCGCGCGCGAAATCAAGGAAATCAAGAAAGTTTTCCACGGTTTACCCCTTCACTGCTTTTACGATCTTCTCTGCGCCGTCCTTCAGGTCGTCGGCGGCGATGACGTCGACATCGGAGTCGTTGATGATCCGCTTGCCCTCTTCGACCTTGGTGCCTTCGAGACGGACGACGAGCGGAACCTTCAGCCCCACTTCCTTTACGGCGGCGACCACGCCTTCGGCGATCACGTCGCAGCGCATGATGCCGCCGAAAATGTTGACCAGTATGCCTTTGACGTTCGGGTCGGAGGTGATGATCTTGAACGCCTCGGTGACCTTCTCTTTGGTGGCGCCGCCACCGACGTCGAGGAAGTTCGCCGGTTCCGCGCCATAGAGCTTGATGATGTCCATTGTCGCCATCGCCAGCCCCGCGCCGTTGACCATACAGCCGATCTCGCCCTCCAGCGCGATGTAGTTGAGGTCGTATTTCGAGGCCTCGAGTTCCTTCGGGTCCTCTTCGGATTCGTCACGCAGTTCGACGATGTCCTGGTGGCGGTAGACCGCGTTGCCATCGAACCCCATCTTGGCGTCCAGGCACTTCAGATCGCCCTCGTCGGTCTGGATCAGCGGGTTGATTTCCAGCAACTCGCAGTCCTTTTCGGTGAACAGGCGATAGAGCTTGCCCATCAGCTTGACGCAGTGCTTCACCGCCTTGCCCTCGAGCCCCAGCATGAACGCGATGCGTCGGCCGTGATAGGGCATGTAGCCGATCGCCGGGTCGATGGCGAAGCTGAGGATCTTCTCGGGCGTCGCAGCGGCGACCTCTTCGATGTCCATCCCGCCCTCGGTCGAGGCGACAAAGCTGATCCGGCTGGTGCCGCGGTCGACCAACAGCGCGAGGTAGAATTCGCGGGCAATGCCGGCGCCATCCTCGATGTAGACGCGGTTGACCTGCTTGCCCGCCGGGCCGGTCTGGTGCGTGACCAGCGTGTGGCCCAGCATCTTGCGGGCCTCGGACGCGGCCTCTTCCACCGACTTGGCGATCCGCACGCCGCCCTTGTCGCCGGCCTCGGGCTCTTTGAACCTGCCCTTGCCGCGGCCGCCCGCGTGGATCTGCGCCTTGACCACCCAGACCGGCCCGTCGAGTTCCGCCGCGGCGGTCTTGGCATCGGCGGCGTTCAGCACCGCGCGGCCGTCAGACACCGGCGCGCCGTAGCTTCTGAGCAGCGCCTTGGCCTGGTATTCGTGGATATTCATGCTTCACTGTCCTCCTTCCCGTCTGGTATCCCAGAATCCAGCGGGATGTGCATTGGGCAACTTACGACGATCTGACACTGAACGGCAGGGGAAATAAATGGCCCAGCGGCATACCGCGGCATACGGGGCAATATTTCCCACTTTTGTGATCACATGATTTTCTAGTGTGATCACAGATAGCGATAACACGGATTATTCAATGATTCGCTGGGCCTAGTTGAGAAACACGACGAACAGCATCGCGTCGCCGCGCATCATCCGCTCGAAGTCGAACCAACTGTCGGGGCTGATCCGCTCGCCTTCCTCGGCGAAGGGCAACAGCCCGATCCCGTGGATCCACTCGGCCAGGTCGATGGGCACCGGTTCCATGAACAGTTTTTTCATGTTGATCCCGGCACCGGCGCGCAGCCGCCAATGCGGGATCAGCTTGGTGCCGTTCAGCAATGCCTCGGCATCGTTCAGCACCGCTTGCCAGCGCGCCCCGGTGCCTTCGGGCACGTTCAGGCCCAGCGCCTGGGTCTGGGCGTCGTTCGGCACCCATTCGCCGGCATTGTCCGTCTCGGCCGCGACGCGACGCCAGAAGGCGCGGTTCTGGCGGATCATTTCCAGAAGATGCCCGTGCGCAGCCTGCGTGTGGGCAGCGTCGGGCTGTTGGCGCAGCGCGAAATAGATCATCGCGACGCGGTCGATCTGCTGGCCGAACTGCATGTCCAGCGCGTTTCGGTAGGGCGTGATCGCAGCCAGGCCGTCCATCGCCTCGCTGGCGGCCGAAACGCGCGCGATCTGTTCCGTCGGCTCGAAGGCCAGCACGAGTTCCGCGAAGGCCGACAGGAAATGCGTATAGGCCGCCAGCCAGGCGGCATCCGCCGTATCGAACCGGATCACCGGGCCCTCGGGCAGCGCCGCGGGCCGACCGGTCAGCGTAAGGCCGGCGATCTCGGTCAGTCCCTCGTTCTCGTCGCGGGCGCCGTTCATGTTGACGTCGAACCAGAGGTCGGAAATCGCGATCGCCAGACCCACCGCATCGTCGTCGCCGATCGCCAGCAGAGGCTCGCGCGCCGCGGTCAGATCGCCCACCAGGTCGGAAAACAGCGCCTCGATCGCCTCGGGCGTGAAGGGCTGCGGGTTCGGATTGGGTGGCACCGGCAGGCGCAGCACCGGTAGTTCCGTGCGCGCCGCGTTGATGCCCAGCAGCCACCGGGTCTGCAGCGTCTTCTCGATGGCGCGCAGGAAACGCACACCGCCCAGCGCAAACTGCTGCGTGGCATTGCCGGGCGCGGCGTCGAGCATCGCCTCGGTTTCGGCAAGGCCCTTCTGGGCGATGGTGGCGGAGATGTCGGTGTCCTGCGCGGCAGCGGCGCTTGCGGCGAGGGACAGGGCGAAAAGGGCTGATCGAAACATGTTGCGGATCATACGCCCGTTGCCTGCCCCGGCAAAGCAAAAGGCGCGCCAGTATCCCGGCGCGCCCTGTCAGACCTCGGTGTGTCCGGTCAGGCGAGGCTTTCGTCGATCCCCTTGCAGGCCTCGACCAGGCCCTTCACGGCCTTGACCGAGTTGTCGAACATCGTCTGCTCGTCCTTGTCGAGCTTGATGTCGATGACCTTTTCGATCCCGCCGGCACCGATCACCGTGGGCACGCCGACGTAAAGCCCCTTCAGCCCATAGGCGCCGTCGACATGGGCGGCGCAGGGCAGCACCCTTTTCTGGTCCTTGAGGTAGGATTCGGCCATCTCTATGGCGCTGGTCGCCGGGGCGTAGTAGGCGCTGCCGGTCTTCAGCAGGCCGACGATTTCCGCGCCGCCGTCGCGCGTGCGCTGCACGATCGCGTCAAGCTTTTCCTGGCTGGTCCAGCCCATCGCCACCAGATCCGGCAGCGGAATGCCGGCGACCGTGGAATAGCGGACAAGCGGCACCATTGTGTCACCGTGCCCGCCCAGCACGAAAGCGGTGACGTCCTTCATCGAGACGCCGAATTCCAGGCTGAGGAAGTGGCGGAACCGCGCGCTGTCCAGAACGCCCGCCATGCCGCAGACCTTGTTGTGCGGCAGGCCCGAGAACTCGCGCAGCGCCCAGACCATCGCATCCAGCGGGTTGGTGATGCAGATCACGAAGGCGTTCGGCGCGTGGTCACGAATGCCCTCGCCCACGGACTTCATGACCTTGAGGTTGATCCCCAGCAGGTCGTCGCGGCTCATGCCGGGCTTGCGCGGCACGCCTGCGGTGACGATGCAGACGTCGGCGCCGGCGATGCCGGCATAGTTCGTGGTGCCCGAAAGCGCGGCGTCGAAGCCTTCCGAGGGGCCCGACTCGGCGATGTCCAGCGCCTTGCCCTGCGGAATGCCGTCCGCGATGTCGAAAAGCACGACGTCGCCCAGTTCCTTCATCGCGGCAAGATGGGCAAGCGTTCCGCCGATCTGTCCCGACCCGATAAGAGCGATTTTCGGTCTGGCCATGTGTTCGATCCTCGGTCCAGTTGGTTGTCGCGCGTTGCCTAGTCCACGGCGTGCCGCCGCGCAAGGGCGCCGCACTGCGGCATTTTCGGTATGCCGCGGAATACCATGATGGCAATGGTCCGCTAAGGCCTTATGGTCGGGGCGTTCTCCGGGGTCGGGACGATGGAACTGGGCTTTTTCTTTTACGCGGTGGCGGTGCCTGTGGTGCTTTATGCCGGCATCGACAAGACCGGCTTCGGGTCCGCGACCTCGGTGGCGGCCACCGCGTTTCTGGTGCTGATTCTGGAACCGGCGCAGGCCGTGGCGATCATGCTGCCCCTGCTGATCGTGATGGATTTCACCGCGCTCCGGCCGAACTGGCGCAAGTGGGATCCGGCGGCTGCGCGGATCATGCTGACCGGCACGACGGTGGGCGCGTTCCTGGGCGCGGGGCTGATCTCGCTCGTGACGCCGGATGCGTTCCGCCTGCTGATCGGGGTGATCGCGCTGGCCTTCGTCGCGATCCGTGCTGCCCGGCGCGCCGGGCTCTTGTCGTCGACCCGCGAGATGCCTGACACCGCCGGCTACATATTCGCCGCCGGCGCCGGCGTGACCAGCTTCATCGCGCATGCGGGCGGGCCGGTCGCGTCGATCTTTCTGTTGTCGAAGAACCTGGGCAAGTCGGCCTACCAGGCCACCACCATCGTGACCTTCTGGGTCAACAACCTGATCAAGGCGGTGCTTTACCTGTGGCTCGGTCTTCTGGGCTGGGACACGGCAATTCCGTCACTGACACTCGTGCCGGTCGCGATTCTCGGAACCTGGCTGGGGGTCCATCTGAACCGCAAGCTGCCAGACAAGGTCTATTTCACGGTGATCTACCTGTTCCTGACCTTCACCGGCGGCAAGCTGATACTCGACGCGCTGACCTGAGGCCGGCGCGCCGTGGCATTCGTCAAAGCGCGGTGCCCGAGGCCGGCGTCAGATCGCCGTTCGTCGCCTCGAAGGCCTGGCCCGACGCGACCAGGCAGGTCATCCCCTGCGGCGTGGTCACGGTGATGGTCCAGGTGCCGGTTTCCAGCGAGGCGAAGACCTCGACCACCGAGTTGTTCGGCGCCAGGCCGATCGACTGGCGGCTTTCGCCGTAGGCCTCTGCCAGGCGCGAGACGACACGCTCGCGGTCGGCGCAGTTGCGGTTTTGCTGGGCAAAGGCGTGCTGGGTCGCGAGGATCATGGCGCCGACACCCAGGGAGAGTGCAAGAAACTGGCGTTTCATCGGGTCTTCCCTTCAACTTGGGGCGGTCCCGACCGGGCCATCCGGATCATCCGGCAGGCGGGTTCTGCCCTGGTTCATCTGGTGTCGGACCTGTTACACCGTATCTCTTTGGCGGCCTTCCGAAGCGGCTCTCCCTCGTCCGACGATGGGGAAAGCTTGCCCCCCTGGCCGAAAAAATTCGGTTAACGCTGCGCGCGTTTTAACGTTAACGATCGGTTAACGTCCCCGAAGTCGCCGCTATACCTATGAAAAGGCAGTGTTTCTGCGCCGCGGCAATTCTACCCTTGCGAAGCCATGGGCGGCTATGGTGGATTTCGCGGCAAGACATCGAGGGGCGAGAATCATGGATCACCCGGCGCGGCCTTACCGCTCTGTCCTCTACATCCCCGGCTCGAAAGAGCGTGCGCTCGACAAGGCCAGAACGCTGCCGGTCGACGCGATCATCTTCGACCTCGAGGATGCGGTGGCCCCCGACGAAAAGGCGAACGCCCGGGCGCTTCTGGCCGAGACACTAACGACCGGCGGCTATGGCGGACGCGCCCGCATCGTGCGGATCAATGGGCTGGATACGCCCTGGGGCCGCGACGACGCCCAGGCGATGGCCGGTGTCGGCGCCGACGCCATCCTGCTGCCCAAGGTCGACAACGCGCTAATGATCAAGCCGCTGACCGATCTTTTGCCCGCCGGCCTGCCGGTCTGGGCGATGATCGAAACGCCGCGCGGCATCGTCAACGCGATGGAGATCGCGGCGCATCCCAGGATCGCGGGTTTCGTTCTGGGCACCAACGATCTGGCCAAGGAACTGGGCTGCCGGTTCCGGCCCGACCGGCTGCCGCTGATGGCGTCGCTGCAGCAAAGCCTCCTGGCGGCGCGGGCGCAGGGCATCGTCTGCGTCGACGGTGTCTACAACGCGTTCAAGGACGAGGACGGCCTGCGCGCCGAATGCGAGCAGGGGCGCGACCTGGGATTTGACGGCAAGACGCTGATCCACCCGGCGCAGATCGCCATCGCCAACGAGGTCTTCGCGCCGTCCCTGGCCGACGTCGACCTGGCCCGCCGCCAGATCGAGGCCTTCGAGGCGGCAGGCGCGGCCGGCCAGGGCGTCGCGGTGGTCGACGGCAAGATCGTCGAGAACCTGCACGTGGAAACCGCGCGGGCGACGCTGGCCAAGGCCGCGGCGATCGCGGAGCTGGAGGGCGCGGTATGATCTGGCTGATCCTCGGCGTCGCGCTCTGGTGGGGCGCGCATTTCTTCAAGCGGATCGCGCCCGATGCGCGCGCGCGGCTGGGCGATCCCGGCAAGGGGGCGGTGGCGCTGGCGCTCTTGATCAGCGTGGTGCTGATGGTGATCGGCTACCGCCAGGCAGACGGCGCGTTCTTCTGGGGCCGCAGCCCGGCGCTGGTGGGGATCAACAATCTGCTGATGCTGGCGGCGTTCTACGCCTTCGGCGCCTCGGCGGCGAAGCCTGCCAAGGTCTGGCTCGGCACCAGGCTGCGGCATCCGCAACTCACCGGCTTTTCGCTTTGGGCGTTCGCGCACCTGCTGGTCAACGGCGACGTTGGGTCGTTCATCCTGTTCGGCGGTCTCCTGGCCTGGGCGCTGGCCGAGATCGTCGTGATCAGCCGGGCCGAGGGCCCCTGGACGCCGCCGCCGCAGGCGCCCGTCCGAAAGGAAATCACGCTGGCCGTGGTGACGGTCGTGCTGTTCGCGGTGACGGCGGCAGTGCATTACTGGCTGGGCTATCCGGCCTTCGGGTGACGCCGCAACGGCCGGTCGCCGGCCGGCAATCGAGCTTGGGGGCAAGGGCTATGGGCAAGACCGGCGCGGGGCGCTTCTTCGAGGACTACGTGGTCGGGCAGGTGATCGCGCATGCCGTGCCGCGCACCGTCTCGGGCGGGGAACGCGCGCTTTACCACGCGCTTTATCCGGCGCGGCACGCGGTCTATTCCTCGGACGCCTTCGCCGAGGCCTGCGGGCTCGAGCGCTCGCCGATTGACGACCTCGCCGCCTTTCACCTGGTTTTCGGCAAGACCGTGCCCGATATCTCGCTGAACGCGGTGGCGAACCTCGGCTATGCCGAGGGGCGCTGGCTGAAACCGGTCTGGCCGGGCGACACGCTGCGCGCGGTCAGCGAGGTGATCGGGGTCAAGCAGAATTCGAACGGCAAGTCGGGCGTGGTCTGGGTGCGGACCCGCGGGCTGAACCAGTGGGACGAGGCGGTGCTGGAATATGTCCGCTGGGTCATGGTGCGCAAGGGCGACCCGGACGCGCCCGCGCCCGCGCCCGTGATCCCGGACCTGGCAAAGGCGGTGCCCGCCGGGCGGCTGGCGCTGCCGGAGGGGCTGGACTTTCTGCAATACGATTTCGCCCTGGCCGGCGAACCGCATCGCCTTGCCGATTACGAGATCGGCGAGCGGATCGACCATGTCGACGGCGTGACCGTCGAAGAGGCAGAGCACATGTTGGCCACGCGGCTCTGGCAGAACACGGCGAAGGTGCATTTCGATGCCACCCAGCGCCCGGACGGCAAACGGCTGATCTATGGCGGGCACGTCATTTCGCTGGCGCGCGCGCTCAGCTTCAACGGCCTCGCCAATGCGCAGATGATCGTCGGGCTGAACGCCGGCGCGCACGCCAACCCGTGTTTCGCGGGCGACACGGTGCGCGCCTGGTCCGAGGTGCTGGACAAGGCCGAGACCCCGGCGCCCGGCGTCGGCGCGATCCGCCTGCGGCTGGTCGCGACCAAGGGCGCGCCGTTCGAGTTGCGGGGCGACGACGGGAAATACCTGCCCGATGTCCTGCTGGACCTCGACTACTGGGCGTTGATACCAATGTGATGACGGCGGGCTCGGGTATCGCGTAAGCTTTGGCGCATGCGCCTTGTTCTCGCCCCGCTTCTCGCGCTTTTTCTTCCGGTGCAGGCCCAGGCCTGCGAACTGGCGCTTGCCCTGGCGGTGGACATTTCCGGCTCGGTCGATCCGACGGAATACCACACCCAGATGCAGGGGCTTGCGGATGCGCTGCGCGACGGCGTGGTCAGCGAGGCGCTGGTGCGCGGCGAGGCGGCGGTGATGCTGATCCAGTGGACCGGATCCTCGCGGCAGGAGGTGACGGTGCCCTGGACCCGGATCACCAGCTTCACCGATGTCGAGTTGCTGGCCCGGCGCATCGAAACCGCGCCCCGGCGCTGGCGGAATTTCTCGACCGCCATCGGCGATGCGCTGGCCTTCACGCTGAAGCAATGGGCGGACGCACCCGACTGCACACGCAAGATCATCGACGTCTCGGGCGACGGCCCCTCGAACGAGGGCACGGATCCGCGCGACGCGCACCCCGCGCTGCGCGCGGCCGGCATCACGGTCAACGGGCTTGCGATTCTGACCGACAAGTTCGACCTGACCGCCTATTTCTGGGAAAACCTGATCGTGGGCGAAGGCGCCTTCGTCGTCACCGCGAACAGCTTTCGCGACTACCCCGACCGCATCCGCATGAAGCTTCTGCGCGAAACCAGCGCGCAAATCTCTTGTTCTGTGGCATGTCGCGAGGCGCCCGCGCCGCACGACGAGGGTTGACCGGGCGCGGGCGCTGGCGGAATGATTTCCGCCATGAGACGCCTTGCCATCGCGCTTTTTTGCATTGCTCTGGCCCTGCCCGCGGCGGCGGGCCGGATGGACCGGCGCACCGAGGATTTCGTCGCCGCCAACCTGATCGCGATCTTCTATCACGAGTTCGGGCATGCGCTGATCGACATCATGAAACTGCCGATCTTCGGCCAGGAAGAGGACGCGGCGGATGTCCTGAGCGTCGTGCTGATCAACGATTTCTTCGAAGAGGATTCCGCGACGAAGATCGCCTATGCCACAGCCTTCGGGTTTCTCGGCGACGACACCATCGACCAGGCCAGGCAGAAAGAGGTCGCATATTGGGACGTGCACGGGCCTGATCTGCAACGCTACTACACCTTCGTCTGCCTGTTCTACGGCGCCAATCCGGACGCCCGCGAGGATGTCGCCGACGACCTGGAACTGCCCGAGGCGCGGCGCGACACCTGCGAAGAGGAATACGAACTGGCGACGAACAGCTGGGGGCCGGTGATCGACGAACTGGCGCAGAATGGCGGTGGGCGCACGATCCGGTTCCTGGCCGATCACCGCGCCGACCAGTTCGGCAAGCTGGCGCACGACATCCTCGCCGCCGAGATCGCGGCGCTGAACAAGGACATGTCGCTGCCGAAACGCCTGCTGGTGCGGGCCGAACCTTGCGAGACGGTCAACGCCTTCTACGATCCGAAGACCCGCGAAATCATCATGTGCAGCGAGTTTGCCGAATGGCTGGCACAGGTCGCACCGCGTTAGGCAGCAGGCCGGGTGGCGCCCGCAGGCTTTGTGATCACGTGATATTTTGTGTAATCGCATATGAAGGAGAAGCCTGCGAAATGCGCCAAAATACCACGCCGATTTCGGGCGGGGTCACGTGACTCCGCCGGAAAAATCGGTATCAACATGGCATGGTCGCTGCCATGGCCGCGAAGGAAGGGATAACCATGTCTGACGCGAAACCGGTCGAACGCCCGCTGTCGCCGCATCTGCAGATCTACCGGCCGCAGATGACCGCAATCAGCTCGATCCTGACGCGGATCACCGGAAATGCGCTGATCGTGGGGGTGATGCTGGCGGTCTGGTGGCTGCTGGCCGCGGCGTCGGGGCCCGAGTATTTCGCCTTCGTCGACGGGGTCGCGACCTCGTGGTTCGGCGATCTCGTCTTCACCGGATCGCTCTGGGCGGTCTGGTATCACTACCTTGCAGGTCTCAGGCATCTCTACTTCGACGCCGGCAAGGGGCTGGACGTGCCCACGGCGGAAATGCTGGGCTGGGTCTGCGTGATCGGCTCTGTCGTGCTGACCATCGTCACTCTGCTGATCGTCTGAGGGAGAGCGAGACATGCGTTATCTGACCGCCTACAAACGCGCGATCGGCAAGGGCGCCTCGGGCACCGGAACCGAGCATCACTGGTACATGACCGTCAGCGCCGTGGGCCTGGCGGTGATGATCCCGACCTGGCTGTTCATCTTCGGCCGCGCGCTCGGGTCGAGCCACGCAGAGGTGCTTGCCACCTTCGAGCGGCCGTTCCCGGCGATCCTGACCGCGATGGTTCTGGTGGTGGGGCTGAACCACTTCCGCCGCGGTGCGCAGATCATGGTCGAGGATTACGTGCGCGGATTGAATCGCAAGATCACGCTGATCTTCGTGATCACATTCACCTACTTCCTGATGGCAACGGGGCTTTTCGCCCTGGCCAAGATGGCTTTGTGAGGGGTGCGGCATGGCTGCCTACGACTACGAGACCCATGATTACGACGTTGTCGTCGTCGGCGCCGGCGGATCGGGCCTGCGCGCCACGCTCGGCATGGCCGAGCAGGGGCTGAGAACCGCCTGCATCACCAAGGTGTTTCCGACCCGGTCGCACACGGTCGCGGCGCAGGGCGGAATTGCGGCGTCGCTGGGCAACATGGGGCCGGACCACTGGCAGTGGCACATGTACGATACCGTCAAGGGGTCGGACTGGCTGGGCGACGTCGACGCGATGGAATACCTCGCCCGCGAGGCGCCGAAAGCGGTCTACGAGCTGGAGCATTACGGCGTGCCGTTCAGCCGCACCGAGGACGGCCGCATCTATCAGCGCCCGTTCGGCGGCCACACGACGGAATTCGGCGAGGGCCCTCCGGTGCAGCGCACCTGCGCCGCCGCCGACCGGACCGGCCATGCGATCCTGCACACGCTCTACGGCCAAAGCCTGAAACAGCAGGCCGAGTTCTACATCGAGTATTTCGCGCTCGACCTGATCATGTCGGACGACGGACAATGCCAGGGCGTCGTGGCCTGGAAGCTCGACGACGGCACGATGCATGTCTTCAACGCCAAGATGACGGTGCTGGCGACCGGCGGCTACGGCCGCGCCTATTTCAGCGCGACCTCGGCGCATACCTGCACCGGCGACGGCGGCGGCATGGTGGCCCGCGCCGGGCTGCCCTTGCAGGACATGGAGTTTGTCCAGTTCCACCCGACCGGCATCTACGGCTCGGGCTGCCTGATCACCGAGGGCGCGCGCGGCGAGGGCGGCTATCTGACCAACTCCGAGGGCGAGCGGTTCATGGAACGCTACGCTCCGACCTACAAGGACCTGGCCAGCCGCGACGTGGTCAGCCGCTGCATGACGATGGAGATCCGCGAAGGCCGCGGCGTCGGCGCCGAAGGTGATCACATCCACCTGAACCTCAGCCACCTGCCGCCCGAAACGCTGGCGGAACGGCTGCCCGGCATCTCGGAATCGGCCAAGATCTTCGCCGGCGTCGACGTCACCAAGGAACCGATCCCGGTGCTGCCGACGGTGCATTACAACATGGGCGGCGTGCCGACGAATTACTGGGGCGAGGTGCTGAACCCCACCAAGAAGGACCCCGACGCCATCGCGCCCGGGCTGATGGCCGTCGGCGAAGCCGGCTGTGCCAGCGTGCACGGCGCGAACCGGCTGGGCTCGAACTCGCTCATCGACCTCGTGGTCTTCGGCCGCGCCGCCGCGATCAAGGCGGGCGAGGTCGTCGATGCCGCCGCGCCGAACCCGATGCCGAACAAGGCTGGCATTGACGCCGCCCTCGGCCGCTTCGACGGGCTGCGCCACGCCAAAGGCACGGTGCCCACGGCCGAATTGCGGCTGGAGATGCAGAAGACCATGCAGGCCGACGCTGCCGTATTCCGCACCGACAAGACGCTCGCCGAGGGCGTCGAGCGGATGTACGCGGTCGCCGGCAAGATGGACGACATCCAGGTTACCGACCGCTCGCTGATCTGGAACAGCGACCTGATGGAAACGCTGGAACTGACCAACCTGATGCCCAACGCGCTGGCAACCATCGTCGGCGCCGAGGCCAGGAAGGAAAGCCGCGGGGCGCACGCGCACGAGGACTATCCCGAGCGCGACGACAAGAAGTGGCGCAAGCACACGCTGGCGCGGGTCAACGGCAAGGTCGAGCTGGACTATCGACCGGTGCACGTCGACCCGCTGCTGGGTCACAACGAAGGCGGGATCGACCTTAAGAAGATCGCGCCGAAAGCAAGGGTATACTGATGCGAAAGATCGTGCTCATCGGCCTTTCGGCCGTGTTGCTCCTGCCCGGCTGCGCGGGTGTCGTCGCCTATGACGCCTCGCGCAAGAACGCCCAGCCGCTGTTCGAGCGGGTGATGGCCGAAGCGCGCCCCGACCTGCCGAGCGAGGCGGCAGCGAAATGCGTCGTCCGGGCAATGACCATCGGCGAGACGGCGAAATACGGCGTGATGGATACAAGGGCGCTGAATTCCGAGCGCCGCGCCGATGTGCTGGCGATTGCCGCACGGCCCAAGGCGCAGGCCTGCCTGAACGCGCTGCCGGCGCAGGCAGCGTGATGCGGCCGGGTCCGCGATATCTCGTCGCCTGTTCGCTGATCGCGTCGGCCTGCGCGCCCACGCCGATGACCGCGGACAGGGCCGAACGGCTTTGCCGGGAAGAGGCGGATCTTGCCGACGGCGTGCGCGGAACGGTGGGCATCGGCGTCGGGTCCGGCGGGCCGCGCACCAAGGCCGGGATCACCATCACGAACCGCATCTTCGACCCGCAGTCCGAGGCGGACTTCATCGCCGATTGCGTCGCCCGGCGCATGGCCGGGCGCCCGCCACCGACAACCGCCGGCCTCACGGTCGGGGGTTCGTTCTAGGCGCGCCCGGCGCCCCGAGACAGGATAGACACATGGTTCAGTTCACGCTTCCGAAGAACTCGAAAATCCGCACCGGCAAGACCTGGCCGAAACCCGAGGGCGCGACCAACGTGCGCAAGTTCCAGATCTACCGCTGGAACCCGGACGACGGACAGAACCCCCGGGTCGACACCTATTTCGTCGACATGGACAGCTGCGGGCCGATGGTTCTGGACGCGCTGATCAAGATCAAGAACGAGATCGACCCGACGCTGACCTTCCGCCGGTCGTGCCGCGAGGGGATCTGCGGGTCCTGCGCGATGAACATCGACGGAATCAACACGCTCGCGTGCATCTGGGGAATGGACGAGATCAGGGGCGACACGGTGAAAATCTATCCATTGCCGCATATGCCCGTGGTCAAGGACCTGATCCCGGACCTCACCCATTTCTACGCCCAGCACGCCAGCATCATGCCGTGGCTCGAGACCAGGTCGAACCGGCCGCAGAAGGAATGGAAGCAGGCGATCGAGGACCGGAAAAAGCTCGACGGGCTATACGAATGCGTGATGTGCGCGTCTTGCTCGACCTCGTGCCCGAGCTATTGGTGGAATTCAGACCGCTATCTCGGCCCAGCGGCATTGCTGCACGCCTACCGCTGGATCGTCGACAGCCGCGACGAGGCGACCGGCGAGCGGCTCGATGATCTCGAGGACCCGTTCAAGCTGTACCGCTGCCACACGATCATGAACTGCGCCAAGACCTGCCCCAAGGGTTTGAACCCCGCCGAGGCCATCACGCATATCAAGAAGATGATGCTGGATCGGGTGGTCTGAGCGCCCCCGGCTACTCGAACTCGACCCGGCCGACGAAGTGGGTGACGGGTGCGCCGTCATCCGGCGTGGTGTCGAAAAAGTAGCCCCCGCCCACGGCATGCGCCCATTTGCCGGTGCCTCCGACGAATTGCCAGGCGCCGCGCACCTCGACGGTGGGCTCCATGCTCCAGTGCATCACGGCGTGATCGCCCGAGGGATCGGCGAAATCGCAATAGCCGTCGCCGGCGGTGATTCCGGCAGCCATCTTGCCGAGCCCCCAGCACGGGCCCTGCGCCCCGGCCAGCGGATCGGCGGGATCGTCGGATTGCAGCGGCGCGAACTCGAACAGGAAATTCAGCACGCCGCTGGCCTCGCCGGTCGGCACGAAGACCGACTTGTCGGCGCCCGTGGCAAAAGTGTCGGTCGCAATCGGATCGGCCAGGGCGGGCAGCGCGGCCAGCAAGACCGCCGCGGTCGCCGGATGGTGCATGTGCATGTCGTCCTCCATTTCCTCGATATCCTCCGCCACGGTTGCCCCGATGCTGATCGCGGGCGCCGCGCGGGCCGGACAAGGTGTGCGTCTGCATGAAAGCGGGCGCCGGGCGTCGACGCGCCGGAAGGGCGTGCGCCCGGGCAACAGCATACGCTTCGAAACCGAGTCGGTCACGTCGCGGCGCGCGGCGATCCCCTCGCCGCCGCGAATTGCGCCTCAGGCGAACCCCGAGCGGCGCAGAAATCCGGCGGCGTCGGCGAACATCTCGGCGTCGCGGCCGACCCAGACATGACCGCCGTCCGGGTAGATGCGCGCCTCGGCGCCCGAGACCTCGGCGGCGATATGCCGGGCATTCTCGGCAGTGCGATAGCGGTCGTCCTCGCAGGACAGCGCCAGCGTCGGGGCCGTGATCGCGCCCAGGTCCAACCCCAGGGGCCGGTTGGTCTGCCACCCGTCGTAAAGCAGCCCCTCGGCCCGCGCGGTTATCGGCATCAGCCCCTGCATGATCGCGGCGACGCGGGCCTGTTCCTCGGCCGGTGCGGCATGGACCAGCGCCGGGTCGGTGGCGAGGATGCTGCCAGTGATCTGGTCCGGCGCAAGCCGCAGTGCCGCCCAGAACAGGAAATCCGAGGCAAGCAGCGCGCGGACCATGCGTTCCTACAGCGGGCTCCACGGTGCGACCGGGGCACGGTCCGGCAGAAAGAAGGCCGGCACGATCGGCAGGCAGGCGGCGGTCCGGTCCGGGAACCGGATAGCGAAGGCCAGCGCCGGGATCGCGCCCGCCGAGCCGCCGGCCACGGCCACCCGGTCGAGGCCCAGCGCATCCAGAAGGTCGGCCGCCGCCTCGGCCTCGGCCACGTGGTCCGCATCATTCGGCATCGGGGTGCGCAGATAGCCGAACCGCGACGGCGCGATGACGCCAAAGCCGCCGCGCCATAGCCGGGCGGTGAATGCCAGCCCCTGGTCGAACCCGCCACCGGTGCCATGGAACATCAGAACGGGCGGACCGTCGCCCGCCACGGCGTATTCCATCGCGCCGTGGCGGGTTTCGGCGATGCGCGACAGCCCGGGGTCGATCGGCCGCTGCGCCGCGCGCATCGCCCGGCGGAACGCAGTGCCGATCCCCAGCGCCGCCGCGCCCGCGGCCAGCGCGGTGCCTCCCAGCACCAGTGTCCGGCGCGACATCGTCATGTTCCGGCATCCCGCTGCCCCGACGGCCCAGCCATCGCACGGATGCGCGGCGCCGCGCCTTGCGTCAGGTCAAGCCGGCCCGCACGCGATCGCTATGCGCCTTTCAGGCGGCGTGATACGCTCGGCCCGACCACCATCGGAGGGCAAGTTCATGACCGGATCGGTAACCGTCCTCGTCGGCACGACCAAGGGCGCCTTTCTGCTCAAATCCGGAACCGAACGCCGGGACTGGGCCGTGTCGGGCCCGCATTGCGACGGCTGGCCGATCAACCACGTGGTGGGCGACGCCGAGACCGGGCGAATCTGGGCTGCGGGCGGCGGCGACTGGCACGGCGCCGGTGTCTGGCGCAGCGAGGACGGCGGCGAAAGCTGGACGCTGGCCAAGCTGACCTCGGGCCAGATGGACGAATGGGCCGCCAAGGACCCCGACTTCGCGGCGCTGATCGGCTGGACACCCGAGGAACCGCCCTTCGGCGACACGTTTCCCCAGGTCTGGTCGCTGAATTACGCGCACGGCACGCTCTTTGCCGGAACCAAGTCGGCGCAGCTTCTGTCCAGCCGCGACGGCGGGGCGACATGGACCGACAACGCCGCACTGGCGGGCCATCCAACCCGCGAAAGCTGGAACCCCGGCGCCGCAGGGCTGGTGCTGCACACGATCGTGCCGCACCCGACCGAGGCGCGAAAGCTCTGGATCGCGATTTCCGCCGCCGGGGTCTTTGCCACCGAGAACGGCGGCGAGACCTGGGAGCGGCGCAACCGGCTGTCGAATGCCGAGGCCTGCGGCGATCACGACCACCCGGCGGCGCCGCGCGACGGCGAGACCGGGCATTGCGTGCACAACATGATGCGTGCCCCCGGCGAGACGAGCGATCTCCTGTACCAGCAGAACCACCACGGTGTCTGGCGCTCGTCGGATGGCGGGCGCAGCTGGGACGACATCACAGAGGGCCTGCCCTCGACCTTCGGGTTTCCGATCGCGGTGCACCCGCGCGACGCCCGGACGATCTGGGTCTTGCCGCTGAACGGCGATTCGGCCGGCCGCTATCCGCCCGACGCCAGCGCCGCAGTGTGGAAATCCAGCGACGGCGGCGCAAGCTGGGCGGCCAAGCGCGGCGGGCTGCCGGGGCAGAACTGCTTTTTCACCGTCCTGCGCCAGGGCATGGCGACCGACCGGGGCGACCCCGCGGGGGTCTATTTCGGCACCAACTCGGGCTCGGTCTTCGCCAGCACCGACGAGGGCGAGGCCTGGTCCGAGATCGCCCGGCACCTGCCGACCGTGCTGTCGGTCGAGGTGCTGCACCGCTAGGCTTGACGCACTGACCCGCGCGATCGCGTTGCCGCCGCCGCCACGGTCGCTAGGCTCGCGGCAATCCGAGCGAGGAGACCGCCATGACCGGACCGCCGCGAAAGGAAGGGCCAGAGGGCGCCGAACCGACAGCATCACCGCACCGGACCGCCGCGGCGGCGCCCGGGCATCAGACGGCACCGGACGGCCCCGCGTCCGTCGAATTCCTGTGCCCGCCGGACCTGGCCGACCGGATACCGCAACCCGCGCCGGCGGGGCGGTTCCTGCCCGACTGGTTTCGCCACATGCCGCGCGAGATGGGAATACCCGATGCGCACGGGTTGCCCGGCCTGACCGTTCGCGCCTGCCTTCCGGTCACCGACGCGATGAGCCTCGGGTGGATCGTTCCGCTGCCCTTCGACATCCGGACCGAAATCGACCCGGCCACCGGACAGCTCAACTTTCGCTGGGACCCTGCCTGTCCCTTCAACCCGATCGAGCCGCACCACCCCGGCCAGATCGCCGCAGACCGCCCGCCGTTCCAGGGCGCGCAGCCGCTCAAGTTCATCAATCCCTGGCGCGTGGTCCTGCCTGCCGGCTGGTCGGCGGCCTTCCTGCATCCGCTGAACCAGTTCCAGCTTCCGTTCGTGGCCTTCTGCGGTGCCGTGGACTGCGACGCGCTGGAAGTGCCGGTGAACGTGCCGTTCCTCTGGACCGGGGGCGCGGCAGAGTTGCGCCTGCCCGCCGGCACACCGATGGTTCAGGTGGTGCCCTACCGCCGCGCCGATCTGGTGCGGCATGGGACGGCCCGGGCGGAAACCGGCGCCGAGGCCGCCGCGCGGCTGGCGGCACATTCCCGCAAGCATACCGAGGAATCGGTCTATTCCCGCGAGTGGCGCCGCCGCCACGAACGGACGGGCGAAAAGGAAACGCGCCATGACTGACGAAAACGCCGTCGAACCGCCGGACGCGGCGGACCGCCGGGCCGTCGCACCGGTGATCGTCTACCCGCCGGAGGCGCTGGAACGCGCCGACCTGGCGGCCTATCGCAGGGCACGCGCCGATGCGCGAAAGATCGCCGAGGTCGTCGTCGCGCCGCGCGAGGGCGGGACGTTCCGCGCCGGGGCGGGCCAGTTCTTCCGCATCACCAGCATCGAGGGGCCGCAGGTCGGCGACCTGAACCTCTGGGCCGCGGACAACCTTGCCGAGCGGTTCTTTTCCGGCAAGACCCGCGCGCTGCACGGCACGCATGTCGGCACCGGCGACCGGCTGTGGTCGTGCCTGCCCTATCTCAGACCGATGGCGACCATCGTCGGGGACACGCTCGGCTGGTACGGCTTCGACGAATGGGGCGGCGGCGTGCACGACGTGATCGGAACGCGCTGCGATCCCTATACCCACCGGCTGCTTTCGGGCGGCGAATACCACCATTGCTGTCATTCCAACCTGACCCGCGCGCTGGCCCGGGCGACCGGCCTGCCGCCGCAAGAGGCGGAACTGCACGTGCACGACGTGCTGAACGTCTTCATGTGCACCGGGTTCACCCGCGACACCGGGCAATACTTCATGAAGGCCAGCCCCGTGCGCCCCGGCGACCACATCGAATTCTTCGCCGAAATCGACCTTCTCGGCGCGCTCAGCGCCTGTCCCGGCGGCGACTGCTCGGCCACGCATTCGAGCGACGCGGCCGCGTGTCATCCGCTGCTGGTCGAGGTGTTCGAGCCTGCGCACGGCGCGCTGGCAGGCTGGTCGCCGCCCGCCGTGAACGGATATTCACGGAGCCACGGCGCCTGATCCGGGGCGGACGGGCGGCAGATCACTCCGGGCGCCAGACCTCGTGGAACTTCCAGCCGGAAAGGCCGGCCTCTTCAACCGCGGCCTTGACGTGCTCGCGCAGGAACAGCCCGGTCCGCGGCATGACGCTGAGGTGAAAGGCAAGCCCGGCCTCGGCAACCGACGGCAGGAACGCGTGCCGCGCGATCCGCATGATTCCGCCGGACCGGAAGTACAGGATCTCCGAACGCTCGACATCCAGCACCGGCAGGGTGCGCAGCGCGTGACTGATCCACATCGGCGTGCCGTCGTCCACGGCAAGCGGCAGGAACTCGACATCCTGCGCCAGAAGCGGGCCGAGCACCGCCAGCGCGCTTTCGCGAAGCACCATGTGCCGTCCGCCGAGCCACGGCATGTCGGCGTCGCGAAACGTTTCGCCGCCATCCTCGGTGATCCGACGCACCGGCATCGGCACCCAACCGTCGGCGACACGCCGCCATGACAGCGCCCGCATGCGGTCGCCGAACGAGAGATCCGGGAACTGAACCCATTCAACACCCTCGCCGGGGCCGATCCGATAAATCCGCATGGATGAAACGCCTGCCACAGCACGAAGCCCCGCGCAACGGCGCGGCGCGGACCGGGTTATCCGGAGGCGCCGGCGAAAGCGGCCTCCAGCGCGATTTCGACCATCTCGGAAAACGACGATTCGCGGTCCTCTGCGGGCAGCAACTCGCCGGTCAGCAAATGGTCGCTGACCGTCAGAACCGAAAGCGCCCGCGCCCCGCGGCGGGCCGCAAGCGTGTAAAGCTCGGCGGTTTCCATCTCGACCGCCAGAATGCCGTGCCGGGTCATCTGCTCGTTCAGGTCCTGGCGCTCGTCATAGAATGTGTCCGAGGAATAGATGCCGCCGACATGCGGCGCGACGCCCCGCGCCTCGGCCGCGGCGACGGCAGCACGCATCAGCCCCCAGTCGGCGCATGGCGCGAAGTCCAACTCGCGGAAGATACTGCTCGAGGGCGTGGACAGCGACGAGGCGGTCATCGCGATCACCACGTCGCGGATCGCAACATCCTCTTGCATCGCTCCGGCCGAACCGATCCGGATCAGCGTCCGCGCGCCGTAGTCCCGGATCAGTTCGTTGACGTAGATCGACAGCGAGGGCATCCCCATGCCCGTGCCGTGGATCGTCACTTCGTGTCCGCGCCAGGTGCCGGTAAACCCGAGCATCCCGCGCACCTCGTTCACCAGGCGCGGCCGGTCCAGAAAGGCCTCGGCCGCCCAGCGGGCGCGATAGGGATCGCCGGGCAACAGAACGGTCTCGGCGATCTCGCCGCGCTTGGCACCGATGTGAACGGTCATCTCTGTCCCTTTCCGCGTGTTCCGCGCATTCTATCAGACTTGCGCGTGCGGGGGTGTCTCGTAGGTGTCGGTCGGGGCGGCCGCCGTCCCCTGCCCACCCCCGGACGCGGCGCTGCCCCGCGCAGGCACGGCACCGGCCGGAAACCGCCGAGCAAACGTGCGGCGGGGCGCGGGGGGATTCCCTTCGACCCGCGATTGCCTAGAATCCCGCTATGACCACGCGCGACTTCAGCGGATCGAAAATGGCGGTGCTTGCCGGCGGGCACATCCTGGCGCTTCTCAGGGACGACAAGCCCGGCATCCCCTATCCCGGCCTCTGGGACCTGCCCGGCGGCGGGCGCGAAGCGGGCGAGTCGCCGGCCGCCTGTGCGCTGCGCGAGACCTGGGAAGAGGCCGGGCTCCGGCTGTCGCGCGCCGACGTGACCTGGCGCCGGATCTACCCGGGAACGCGGCCGGGGCAATTGCCGGCCTGGTTCCTGGTGGCAGAGCCGGGCTGGCTGTGTCTGCCGGCACCGCGTCTCGGCGCCGAGGGGCAGGCGGTGCGCTGGATGCCCCTCGAGGCGTTCCTCGCGCTTGGCGACGCGATCGGGCATTTGCAGGACCGGCTGCGGGATTACCTGGCCGATTGGGACCGGGCAATACGGGGCGGGGCCGCGCCGGCCGGCAAGGCCGGGGCCTGAGATCAGTTGGTGACGACGGTGTATTTCACGACCCGGTTGTTGTCGCTGTCCGAAAAGTAAAACGTGCTGCCCCGCACCGCGACGCCCTCGGGGTCGTCGAACTTGCCGGGGCCCTCGCCCGGCGTGCCGTCGCCGATCACGCCCAGCAGATCGCCGCCGACCGGGTCGATCAGCAGGATGCGGTGCGCGTCCTGGTCGGCCACCACCAGGCGGCCGAAATCGTCGACATCCAGATAGCGCGGGCCGACAAACCCGTATTTCGGATCGTCGAGCGTTCGGATGAACTCCAGGTCCGCGGTGAACTGTACCAGCCTGCGCCGGGCGTTGTCGGCGACCCAGATCGTGCCGTCCAGCGCCTCGGCGACTTCATGCGCGCCCGGCATGCCCTGCACGGCGCCCACCGCCTCGCCGTTCTCCATCGCGACCAGCATGCCGGTGCCAGAGGCCATCACGTAAAGCCGGCCGTTGGAATGCGCGAGCATGCCTTCGGTCCGCGGGAAGGTGCCGAGCGCGTATTCCAGCGCCGGGCCGCTGTCCGAGAACCAGTAGACCGCCACCGAATGCGCGCCGGTCACGGCCGTATAGGCCTTGCCGTCTGGACCGAACGAGATGTCGCGCACCTCGACCAGCGCGCCGTCGCCGAAGGTCTCGATCACCGCGAGCGTCTCGGGGTCCATCACCACGATCCGGTGACCGAGCTTGTCCGCCACGTAGAGCCGCCCGTCGGGCCCGATTGTCAGGTCGTGCGGATCGTTCAGCACCGGCTCCGACGCGCGCTCGAAAGTGGCGAACGGCGCCTGCGCCGCAGCCGGGGCGGCAGCCAGAAGCAGGGCAACGGCAGGGGCAAGGCGACGCATGGCGGCACTCCCGGGGCGGAGGGATTGCGCCGCGCGTTGCGCGTCGCGGTGTGGGGGGGGGGGGGGGGGGGGGGGGGGGGGGGGGGGGGGGGGGGGGGGGGGGGGGGGGGG
>JBFKQC010000064.1:0-23321 GCA_041627895.1 Rhodobacter sp. | reverse complement strand
GCGCCCGGTGCGCGCCTGCCGCCCCGCGTTTTGGGGTTGGAGCCCGGGGCCCAAGCTTCTAGGTTACGCGCCAGCGGATCACCAAGATCGGCAAACCGGGAGGAAAATCATGAACCAACTTCTTAACCGCGCCGCGGTCGCGGCGGTCGCTGTTGCCTTTGCCGGCGAGGCCGTCGCCGTCGAGTGGAACGTCTCGCTCTGGGGCAAGCGCCGCGCCTTCACCGAACATGTCGAGAGGCTGGCCGAGCTGGTCGCCGAGAAGACCGGCGGCGACTTCACGCTGAACATCTCCTACGGCGGGCTGTCGAAGAACACCGAGAACCTGGACGGCATCTCGATCGGCGCCTTCGAGATGGCGCAGTTCTGCGCCGGCTACCACCGCGACAAGAACCGCGCGATCACCGTCTTGGAACTGCCGTTCCTGGGGGTCAGCAATCTGAAGGAAGAGGTCGCGGTCAGCCACGCCGTTTATGCCCACCCGGCAGTGCAGGACGAGATGGCGCAGTGGAACGCGAAGATCGTGATGACTTCGCCCATGCCGCAATACAACCTCGTCGGCACCGGCGAACCGCGCGACAGCCTGGAAGAGTTTAACGGCATGCGGGTGCGCGCCACCGGCGGCCTGGGCGAGGCGTTCAAGGCCGTGGGCAGCGTGCCGACCAGTGTGACCGCGACCGAGGCCTACAACGCGATGGAATCCGGCGTCGTCGACACCGTGGCCTTCGCCCAGCACGCGCATCTGTCGTTCCGCACCATCGACATCGCCGACTGGTGGACCGAGAACCTGAACCCCGGCACGGTGAATTGCCCCGTGGTGGTCAATATCGACGCCTACGAGGCGCTGTCGGACGAGCATCGCGCCGCGCTGGACAGCTCGATCGACGAGGCGATCGCGCATTACCTCGACAATTACGGCAGGCTTCTGGAGCAGTGGGAAGCGATCCTGGCCGAAAAGAACGTCGCCAAGGTGTCGGTGCCCGACGAGGTGATCGCCGAGTTCCGCGAAACCGCGGGCAAGCCGATCCACGCCGCCTGGATCGCCGACATGTCGGCCCAGGGCCTGCCGGCGCAGGAGCTTTACGACCTGGTCTTCGACGCGCTCGACAAGGCCCGCATGTCGAACTAGAGGCGTCGGCCCCGGGCCGCGCGCCCGGGGCCGATCCGCGTTGGGCAAGCCATGTCCTCGTCCTCGGTCCTGACCGACGACACGGCGCTCAGCCGCGCCGACCGCGCCTGGCTGCGGCTCGAGGCGGGGCTGAACCTGTTGTCCGGCGTGGTGATCTTCCTTCTGGTGATCCTGGCGGTGGTCAACGTGCTTGGGCGCAAGTTCTTCGGCGCGCCGGTGCCGGGCTATGTCGACTGGACCCAGCAATTCATGGCGACCTTCGCCTTTCTCGGCCTCGCCTTCTGCCAGCGCGAGGGCGGGCACATCCGGATGGACATCGTGGTCGGCCGGCTTCGGGGCCGCGTTCTGTGGTTTGCCGAGTTCCTGTCGGTGGTCTTCATGCTGCTGCTGACCACCGCGCTGATCTATGGCACCTGGTTTCATTTCCTGCGCAGCTTCGACACGTCGCTGCCGCTCTGGAGCCGTGACAGCTCGATCGACATCGCGCTGCCGCTCTGGCCCGCGAAACTGCTGGTGCCGTTCTCGATAGCGGTGCTTTGGGTGCGGCTGGTCTTGCAGATCTGGGGCTACTGGCGGGCACTGAAGACGGCGGCCCATGCGCCGGTGGCGGTGCCGCTGATCGAGGACGCCGCGACCGTGGCCGCGCACGAGGCCGAAACCGTGAGCGGGCGCGATGGATAGCCTGATCGACATGAAGGCGCTGCTCGCTGGCGTCGACGTCTTCACGCTGTCGCTCTGGCTTTCCGGCTTTCTGGTGGTGCTGGTGGTGATCGGCGTGCGGGTGGCCTTCGCCACGGCGTTCATCGGCTTTCTGGGGCTCTGCCTGTTCTTCATGCAGAAACAGGGCTTCGACCGCGGGCTGATCACGGCGATGAAGCTGACGGGCCAGATCCCGCATTCGAAATCGACGACCTACGCGCTCAGCCTGATCCCGACCTTCATCCTGATCGGTTATCTCGCCTATTACGCGGGCCTGACGCGCTATCTTTTCGAGGCCGCCAAGCGCTGGGTCGGCTGGCTGCCGGGGGGGCTCGGCGTCGCGACGGTGTTTGCCACGGCGGGGTTCGCGGCAGTTTCGGGCGCCAGCGTCGCGACCTCGGCGGTCTTCGCCCGGATCGCGATACCCGAGATGCTGAAGGTCGGCTACGACAAGCGCTTTGCCGCCGGCGTGGTGGCGGCGGGCGGCACGCTCGCCTCGCTGATCCCGCCTTCGGCGATCCTGGTGATCTACGCGATCATCGTCGAGCAATCCGTCGGCAAGCTGTTGCTCGCGGGTTTCGTGCCGGGCGCGGTCTCGGCGCTGATCTATGGCGCGCTGATCGTCGGGCTGGCGCGTTACCGCCGCGACCTCGGCCCGGCGGTCCGCGGCTTTACCTGGGGCCAGCGCCTCGCCGCGCTGCCCGGCACGCTGCCGATCATCCTGGTGGTCTTCATCATCGTCTACTCGATCTATTTCGGCTGGGCGACGCCGACCGAGGCCGGCGCGCTCGGCGCCTTCGTCGTGCTGCTGATGGCGCTTTGGCAGGGCATGAAATGGCGCGACCTGCGCGGCGCGCTGATGGAGGCCGCGAAGCTGACGGTGATGATCTTCACGATGATCTGGGGCGTGCTGATCTATGTGCGCTTCCTCGGCTTCGCCAAGCTGCCGGACGCTTTCGCCGGCTTCATCGGCGGGCTCGACCAGCCGGCGCTGCTGACGCTGCTTCTGATCCTCGGGGCCTACGTGATCCTGGGCATGTTCATGGACGCGATCGGCATGCTGATCCTGACGCTGCCCGTCACCTTCCCGGCGGTGATCGCGCTGAACGGCGGGCCGGACGTCACCCGCGAAGCCAGCGCGCTGGGGATGACCGGCGAGGAATGCGCGATCTGGTTCGGGATCATCGTGGTGAAGATGGCAGAGCTTTGCCTGATCACGCCGCCGATCGGGCTGAACTGCTTCGTCGTGGCCGGCGTCGCGCAGGACACGCGGCTGCCGATCAGCGTGCAGGACGTCTTTCGCGGCGCCTCGCCGTTCTTCATCGCCGACGTGGTGACGGTGGGCGTGCTGATCGCCTTCCCCGGCATCGTTCTGTGGTTGCCGAACCTGCTGTGAGACGTTCTGCGGGGGCGCGCTGGCCAGTGGAGTGACGGCAGGTCTGCCGAATCGCCCGCCGCACTGCCCTATCCCGGTATTCCCGTTCGCGTGCGGGCGCCGGTGCCGCCCACCCTCTTCCAGCCGGCAGGTCCATCTGTCCAGCCGGGCAGCACCAGCCCCGTCGGGCCGAGCCGGCGCGCCCGCGCCCCGGTGCCGAGCTTGAACCGCGCAAGCCCCGGCGCGTTCACGGTGTCGATCATCCCGAGGTCGAGCCGCGACCGTCCCGCGGCGGCGAAATCCTGCATCGCGCGGAACAGCAGCAGGTGATGCGCCGAGGCGGCGCGCCCGGCCCGCGAGGTCCAGCCGATCTGATACGTGGCGCCGGGCGCGTGGTCGAGAAACAGCATCTCGGCAATCGTCTCGCCTCTGGCACGGGCGGCGTAAAGCCGCGCGCCGCCCGGACCGGCGCCGATCCAGGCGCTGACGAAGGCAGGCGGCAGGGTGCGATAGCCGCGCGCCCGCTGCTGCGCGGCGTCGCGTTGGAAGAGCACCTGCAGATCGGCCGGTCCCGGGTCCGATCTGCTGACGTCGATCCCCGTACGCTCGGCCGCGGTCAGCCGGTTGCGCCATTTGCCGTGCAGCCCCCTGCGCAGCGCCTCGGGCCCGGCGGTCAGGTCGGTCTCGGCCATCGTCGCGGGCGAGACCAGCGGGACGTGCCCCGGCACGCGCGCGTCGCACGCGGCGATCAGCAGGCAGGGCCCCTGACGCTGCAGACTGCGGCGCAAGGCCTTCAGCGCCTCGGCTGCAGCCGCCGGCGGCGCGTCGATCCAGACCGGTCCGCGCGGGATGAAGGCAACGCGAAGGCCGAACGCCTTGCGCACCAGCACCTGTGCCAGCCCGATCAGCCTTCCGCCGCTGCGGATCTCCGCATGCCGCACCGTTCGGCCCAGCGCCGCCGCCGCCGCGCCGTAGCGCCAGCTTTGCTGCAGGGCGGCCGCGCCACCGGGCATGGCGGCCTGCCAGAGCTGCGAGTCGAGACCGTCCCACCAAATTTCCATGGCCGCAGGCTAGACGGCGCATGGTTAAGGTTTGTTTAACCTATTGCCGCCTTCATGTCGGTCGGCAGGAAAGGGCAAGGCGATGCGCAAGGACAGGACGACCGTCCTCGGGGTCGACGCCCCGCCGCCGCGCCCGACGGCGCTGGCCGCGCTGCTGCTCGCAAGCGCGCTGAGCCTCGTTTTCCTGATCGGCCTGGGCCTCTGGCGCCTGGCGGCCTGAGCCCGCGCGCTCAGTCGCGGTAAAGCAGCGAGCGGCCGTCCGAGAAGACGTGCACCTTGCCCGGGTCCGCGGTCAGCCTGACGCTGGTCCCGCGCAGGTCGGGGTGGATGCCGGGCAGTTTGGCGATCACCGCGGCGCGGTCGGGCTCGGGCTGGAAATAGAGCACGGTGACCTCGCCGAGCGCCTCGATGATGTTGACCGTGCCCTCGTAGATGTAATTCTCGCCGTCGGTGGCCACCAGATCCTCGGGCCGCACGCCGACATTGACCGTCAGGCCCATGTCGCCATCCCTGGACGGCACGTTCGACACCGCGGTGCCGCCGCCTGCGAGCTTGATCGTGGTCTGCTCGCCGGTGCCGGCGATCTCTCCCGGCAGCAGGTTCATCGCGGGCGAGCCGATGAACTGCGCCACGAACTCGTTCTCGGGCCGCTCGTACAGCTCCAGCGGAGAGCCCACCTGAGCGATCCCCTTGTTCGCCAGAACGACGATGCGGCTGGCCAGCGTCATCGCCTCGACCTGGTCGTGGGTGACGTAGATCATCGTCGAGTCAGGCATCGATTCCTTGAGCTGCGCGATCTCGATCCGGGTGGCGACGCGCAGCGCGGCGTCGAGGTTCGAGAGCGGCTCGTCGAACAGGTAGACCTTGGGATCGCGCACGATCGACCGCCCGATGGCGACCCGCTGGCGCTGGCCGCCCGACAGCGCCTTGGGCAGGCGGTCGAGGTAAGGTTCCAGTTGCAGGATCTTCGCGGCCTTCGCCACCGCCGCGTCGATTTCCTGCTGCGATTTCTTGGCGATCTTCAGCGCGAACGACATGTTGTCCTTGACGGTCATGTGCGGATAGAGCGCGTAGGACTGGAACACCATCGCGATGCCGCGCTGCGCCGGCGGCACATCGTTCACGACGACGCCGTCGATTTCCAGCGTGCCGCTGGTGATCTTCTCGAGCCCGGCGATCATCCTGAGAAGCGTCGACTTGCCACAGCCCGAGGGGCCGACGAAGACGATCAGCTCGCCCGTCGTGATGTCGAGGTCGATATCCTTCAGGACCTCGACCGTGCCGCCGTATTGCTTGCCCACATCGGTCAGTTTCAGATCGGCCATGGCCTGTCCCCTTGTCGTTCAAGCGCCGCTGCAGGCAAAGTATGCCTGGAAGGGCGGCAGGGTTATTCCGTTCTCGGTCCCGTAGGTGAAGGGCGCGCCCGCATCCTGCCAGGCGCCGTCGGGCAGCGTCACGGTCTGCGCCGCCTCGCCCAGGTTGAAGGCGCAGAACATCCGCGTGCCCTCGTGTTCGCGCAGCAGCGCAAGGTAGTCGTCGCGCGCCTCGACGACGCTCAGGCTGCCCTTGGCCAGCACCGGGTTGGCGCGGCGAAAGGCCAGCATCGCGCGGTAGAACGAAAGCGTCGAGCCCTCGTCGTGCGCTTGGGTCGACGCGGCGCGGTCGAGATGTTCCATCGCCACCGGCAGCCACGGCTTGGCGTCGGAAAAGCCGCCGTTGCGGTTGTCCTGCACCCAGACCATCGGCGTGCGGCAGCCGTCGCGGCCGCGGAACTTGGGCCAGAAGCGGATGCCGTAGGGGTCCTGCAGGTCCTCGAAGGCGACATAGGCCTCGGTCAGGCCCAGTTCCTCGCCCTGGTAGAGACAGGCCGAGCCGCGCAGGGACAAGAGCAGCGCGGCATAGACGCGGATCGCCCCCTCGGAGAGGTTCCAGCGCGAGGCGTGGCGCACCACGTCGTGGTTGGAAAACGCCCAGCAGGCCCAGCCGTCGCCGGCGATATCCTCGAAATTCTGCAGCTTCTCGGCGAAATAGCTGCCGCTGGGGTTCGCGTTCGACAGGAACTCGAACGAATAGCACATGTGCACCTTGTCGCCGCCCGAGGTGTATTGCGCCTGGATTTCCGCGCCCCTCTGGGCATCGCCCACCTCGCCGACCGCGGTCGAGCCGGGGAACTCGTCCAGCACCGCGCGGAACCGCTTCAGAAAGTCCAGGTTCTCGGGCCGGTTCTTGTCATAAAGGTGGTTCTGCCAGTTGTAGGGGTTGACCGACGGCGCGATCCGGTCGTTGCGCTCTTCCGGCAAAAGCGCGGGATTGTCGCGCAATTCCGGGTCGTGGAAGTAAAAGTTGATCGTGTCCAGCCGGAAGCCGTCGACGCCGCGTTCCAGCCAGAACCGCACCATGCCCAGCAGCGCGTCCTGCACCGCCGGGTTGTGCAGGTTCAGGTCGGGCTGCTCGCGCAGGAAGTTGTGCAGATAATACTGCATCCGCTCGCCGTCCCATTCCCACGCCGGGCCGCCGAAGATCGACAGCCAGTTGTTCGGCGGGCCGCCGTCGGGCTTGGCGTCGGCCCAGACGTACCAGTCGGCGCGCGCATTGTCGCGGCTGGCGCGGCTTTCCTTGAACCAGGGGTGCTGGTCGGACGTGTGGCTCATCACCAGGTCGATCAGCACCTTCAGGCCCAGGTCGTGCGCGCGCTCGATCAGCGCGTCGAAATCGCCGAGCGTGCCGAACATCGGGTCGACGTCGCGGTAATCGCTGACGTCATAGCCGAAATCCAGCATCGGCGAGCGGAAGAACGGCGAGATCCAGATCGCGTCGACGCCCAGGTCGGCGATATGCGGCAGCCGGTGGATGATGCCGGCCAGGTCGCCGATGCCGTCGTCGTTCGAATCCTGGAAGCTGCGCGGATAGATCTGGTAGATCACCGCGCCGCGCCACCAGTCGGTGTCGGCCTCGCGCGCGGGGCGTTCGTGCACCATGGGATCGAGAATGCTCACTTGCCGGACCTCACTTGACCGAGCCGGCCAGGAGGCCGCGCACCAGGTAGCGCTGCATCGAGAAGAACACCACCAGCGGCACCGCGATCGACACGAAGGCTGCCGTGGCCAGGATTTCCCAGTTGCCGCCGCGGGTGCCCAGCAGCTCGACGATGGCGTTTGTCATCACCGTGGTCTCGCCGGTGGCGTCGATCAGGAACACCTTGGCGACGAGCAGGTCGTTCCAGGTCCAGAGGAACTGGAAGATCGCGAAGGACGCGAGCGCCGGGAAGGACAGCGGCAGGATGATGCGAACGAAGATCTGGAAATCCGTCGCCCCGTCGACCTTGGCGTTCTCGATGATGTCACGCGGCAGGCCGACCATGTAGTTGCGCAAAAGATAGATCGCCAGCGGCAGCCCGAACCCGGTATGCGCCAGCCAGACGCCGAGGTATCCCTTGCCGATTCCGACCTGCAGATGCAGCTTAAGAAGCGGGATCAGCGCCAGCTGCAACGGCACGACCAGCAGCCCGACCACGGCGGCGATCAGCAACGCGCGGCCGCGGAAATCCATCCAGGCCAGCGCATAGGCCGCGAAGGCCGCCACCAGGATCGGGATGATCGTCGCCGGGACCGTGACCGTCAGCGTAGAGAAGAAGGCGTTGGCCATCGAGTCGGTGGTCTGCGCGCCCTCGACCCGGCCGGTCGACAGGCCGAATGCGAAACTCAAGAGGATCAGAAGCGCCACCGCGGCCACCGGCGGTATCGCCCTGGCGATCGCGCCCTCGTGGCTGCGGAAGACGAATTGCAGCACCGCCCCGAAGAGCGCCGCGGCGACGATGTAGATCAGCAGCCGCTTGACCACGTCCTTGCCCAGAACCGTGTCGTAGTTCGCCAGCGTGAACTCCGGCGGGATCTCGGCGGTGACGAAGACGCGCTGGCCGCGGCTGCCCTCGAACGCCGCGGCGCTTTCCATCCGGTAATCGCCGTTCGACTGCACCGCGATCGTGCCGCCGCCGCGCAATTCCGCCGTGTCGCCAGGCGTGAACGCGTCGATCTCGCGCGCCGAGACGCCCCAGACGCTGATTTCCGCGATGTCGCGGCCGTCTTCCGCGAAGAGATTGCCCGCAATCACGAAAAGGCCGCCCTCTTCGGTCGCCGTGTCGGGCGCGGCGGTTCTGAGTTGCAGGTTCTGCTCGGACGCGAAGGGTGCCTTCCACCAGCCGGTGGTGGCGATCTGGTCGGCGGTGCGGAACGAGCTGACGAACAGCCCGACCGTCGGAAAGAGCCACAGGAAGACCAGGAGCGCGACAGAGACGTGGACCGCCCAGGTCAGACCCGATTTGGTGCCCGCGATATTGTCCATCAGCGCATCTCCTTCCGCGCGTTGCGCACGTTCCAGACAAGGATCGGCGCCACCAGCAGCATGATCACCATGGCCGCGGCGCTGCCGACGCCCCAGTCATTGGCGCGGAACAGCTTGTCGAACATGTAATTCGCCAGAACCTGCGTCTCCCATTGCCCGTTGGTCATGGCGAAGACGATGTCGAAGATTTTCAGCACCACCAGCGTGATCGTGGTCCAGACCACGACGATGGTGCCCATGATCTGCGGCACCTTGATCTTGAAGAAGATCTGAAACGGGTTGGCGCCGTCGATGATCGCGGCCTCGACGGTTTCCTCGGGGATGCCGCGCAGCGCCGCCGACAGGATCACCATGGCAAAGCCGGTCTGGATCCAGATCAGCACGATCATCAGGAAGAAGTTGTTCCAGAACGGGACCGTCAGCCAGGTCTGCGGCGCGTCGCCGCCGAGCCCGAGGTAGATCGCGTTCAGGATGCCGATCTGCTCGACGTCCACGGGCCGGGTTTCATAGACCAGCTTCCAGATCACGCCGGCGCCGACGAAGCTGATCGCCATCGGCATGAAGATCAGCGATTTGGCCAGGTTGCCCCAGGCGATCCGGTCGGTGAGCTGCGCGGCCAGCAGGCCGAAGGCCGTCGCCGCCGCCGGCACGATCAGCAGCCACAGGAAGTTGTTCCTGAGCGCCTCCCAGAATTTCGGCTCGCCGATCATCTGGGTGTAGTTGGCGAGCCCGATGAAGGCGCCGCCCGCATCGCGGTCGGTGACGCTGAGGCGCAGCGTCTCGAACACCGGATAGGCAAGATAGAGACCCAGCGCGAAAAGCGCCGGGAACAGGAACAGCCAGGGCCGCACCACGTTGGCGCGGTTGATGTTGCGCCCGATATTCGGGCCGCTCGCCGGGAAGATCACCTTGTCGAGCAGGAGGTTGGAGAAATAGAAGTAACCCACGCAGCCGCCGACGCCGATCACGATGGTCAGCAGGCCCTGAAGTGCCGGATGCATGTTCTTTCCCCCGTCCCCCGGTGTCGTTGCGGCCGGGCCGATCGGGCGGCCCGGACCGGACTTTTCAGACGCTGCGGCCTATTTCAGCGAGTCCCAGCTCGCCTGGATTTCGGCGGCGACGTCGGCCGCGGACTTGCCGCCGGCGTAATCGACCATGCCGGTCCAGAAGCTGCCCGCGCCCACGCCGCCCGGCATCAGGTCGGACCCGTCGAAGCGGAAGGTGGTGGCGCCCAGCAGGATCTCGTTCATCTTCCTCAGCGTCGGGTCACCGAAGGCATCGGGGTTCACGCCCTTGTGCGGGGTCAGGAAGCCCTTGCGCGCCATCCAGATTTCATGCGCCTGCGGGTCCTGAAGGAACTTGATCAGGTCATGCGCGGCCTGGTTCTCGTTGGTGATCGCCCAGACCGTGCCGGCGCCCAGGACCGGCGTGCCCAGATCCTTCGATTCGTAGGCCGGGAAGTAGAAGAAATCGGCATCCTCGCCCACCACGGTGCCTTCCGGGAAGAAGGCCGGGATGAACGACGCCTGGCGGTGCATGTAGCACTGCGGCGGCGACGAGAAGAGGCCCTTGGGCGAATCGCGGAAGTCGGTCGAGGCGACCACGCCCGCGCCGCCGGCGACATAGTCGTCGTTGCGGGCGAACGCGCCGAATTCCTCGATCGCGCCCACCACCACCGGGTCGTTGAACGCGATCTCGTTCGTGACCCACTGGTCATAGACCGCCGGCGCCTGGGTGCGCAGCATCATGTCCTCGACCCAGTCGGTGGCCGGCCAGCCGGTCGCCCCGCCCGAGCCCAGCCCGATGCACCACGGCGTCTCGCCGTCGGCGACGATCTGGTCGGTCAGTTCCTTCAGCTCTTCCATGGTCTGCGGAATCTCGTAACCCGCATCCTCGAAGTTCTCGGGCACGTACCAGACCAGCGACTTCACATCGACCTTGTAGAAGAAGCCGTAGAGCTTGTCGCCATCCGGACCGGCGTAAGTGCCGAGGTCGACCCAGGACTGGCCCGCGGCGTAATTGTCGCGAATCCAGTCCGCCGTGCCGTCGGCCAGCGGCGTCAGGAAGCCGCGCCGCGCCATGTCCGAGGCAAGACCGGGCTGCGGGAACACCGCCACGTTCGGCGCCGAACCGGCCTCGGCATCGACCATGATCTGCTGTTCGAAGCTGTCCGAGCCGACATAGCGGACGTCATGGCCCGACGCCGCGGCGAAAGCGGCCAGAACCGCCTCGACGTTTTCCTGGTCCGGGCCGAGCCAGGGGCCGAACACCGTGACCTGCTCTGCCGTGGCCGCCCCAGTGGTCAGCGCAAGCGACGCGGCGCCGGCATAGAGTGCATGTTTCATCGAGATCCTCCCTCGTTGGCGCCCCTCGGCGCCGTCGCAATATGCGGTTGCTTTGAGAATCATCCCAAAGCGCTTTGAACCCTTTCAAAATCGGTGAAACGCAGCCCGGTGTCAATCGTCGATTGGTTGATTGGTCAAACAAAACAAGCCATTTCACGCTGCACCGCAGCATATTCAACCTTTGACGTCCGGAGCAGCCGGCGGTATCTTCGCCATGTAATCCAAAGCGCTTTGGCTGTTACCGCCTATGAATCTGAAGGAACTTTCCGAAATCCTGGGTCTGTCGCAGACCACCGTCAGCCGTGCGCTGAACGGCTATCCCGAGGTTGCCGAGGCGACGCGGCTGCGCGTGCTGAGCGCCGCGGCGAAATACAACTACCGCCCTAGCGCCTCGGCGCGCAGCCTGGCCACCGGCCGCACCAACGCGATCGCCCACGTCATCCCGGTCTCGACCCAGCACGAGATCGTCAACCCGATCTTCGCCGATTTCATCGCCGGCGCCAGCGAGGCCTATCTCGGCCACGGCTACGACATGGTGATCTCGGTGGTCTCGGACGCGGACGAGGCGCGCGCCTACCGCGAGATCGCCGCCCGCGGCTCGGTCGACGGCTTCATCGTGCATTCGCCGCGCACCGCCGATCCGCGAATCGGGCTGCTGAACGAGATCGGCCTGCCCTTCGTGGTGCATGGCCGCGTCAGCCAGGCCGAACACCCCTATGACTGGGTCGACGTGAACAACCGCCGCGCCTTCCACCGCGCGACCGAGTTCCTGGCCGATCTCGGCCATCGCCGGATCGCCCTGGTCAACGGGCTCGAGGTGATGGATTTCGCCAGGCGCCGCCAAGACGGCTATTGCCAGGCGCTGCGCGGCCGCGGGATCGAGCCCGATCCGGCGCTGATCCGGTCCGACGAGATGACCGAGACCTACGGCCACGCCACGGCGCGCGACATGCTGCGCCTGCCCGATCCGCCGACGGCGTTCCTGGTCTCGTCGATCATCGCCGCGCTGGGGGTCCGCCGCGCGGTGGAGGAGGCCGGGCTGCAACTGGCGCGCGACATTTCGGTAATCACCTATGACGACGAGCTGAGCTATCTGAAGAACGGCAACGATGTGCCGGTCTTCACCGCGACCCGGTCCTCCGTGCGCCATGCCGGGCGGCTTTGCGCCGAGCGGCTGATCGCGCTGGTGCAGGACCCGGGCCAGGCGCCCGGCAGCCGGCTGCTCGAGGCGGAACTGACCATCGGCCTGTCGACCGGGCCCGCCCCGCACCGCGGCGTGCGCCGGGCCACCGCCTGACCCTTCATCGTCTGGAGACGCCCCCATGAGCCTCGATCACATGCGCGCCGACTTTCCGCAGGGCTTCCTGTTCGGGGCCGCGACGTCGTCGTACCAGATCGAGGGCCACGGCTTCGGCGGCGCGGGGCCGACGCACTGGGACAGCTTCGCGGCCACCCCGGGCAACGTGGTGCGCGGCGAGAACGGCGCGCGGGCCTGCGACCATTACCACCGCTACGAGGAAGACCTCGACCTCGCCGCCGGGATGGGGCTGGACGCCTACCGTTTCTCGACCTCCTGGGCGCGGGTCCTGCCCGAGGGCCGCGGCACGCCGAATGCGGAAGGCCTCGACTTCTACGACCGGCTGGTCGACGCGATGCTGGCGCGCGGCCTGAAACCGCTTGCCACGCTCTATCACTGGGAATTGCCGCAGCCGCTGGCCGATCTCGGCGGCTGGCGCAACCGCGACATCGCCGGGTGGTTCGCGGATTTCGCGCGCCTGATCATGGGCCGGATCGGCGACCGGGTGCATGCCGCCGCGCCGATCAACGAACCCTGGTGCGTCGCCTGGCTGAGCCATTTCATGGGCCTGCACGCGCCGGGGCTGCGCGACATCCGCGCCGCAGCGCGGGCCATGCATCACGTGGGCCTGGCCCACGGCCGGGCGATCCAGGCGATGCGTGCGCTCGGCATGTCGAACCTCGGCGCGGTGACCAATCACGAATATGCCGCGCCCGCCGACGACAGCGACGCCGCCCGCGCGGCCGCGCGGCTCTATGACGGGATCTATAACCGCTGGTTCCTCGGCGGCATCCGCAACGGCGCCTATCCCGAGGACGTTCTGGAAGGACTTGCGCCGCACATGCCCGCGGGCTGGCAGGACGACATGGCGGTGATCAGCGCGCCGGTCGACTGGCTGGGGCTGAACTATTACACCCGCAAGCTGATCCTGCCGGGCCCCAGCGGATTGTTCGGCGATCTGCTGGACCGGGCGGGCGATCTGCCGAAGACCTCGATGGGCTGGGAAATCTATCCCGACGGGCTGCACCATTTCCTGACCTGGGTGCATGCCGAATACGGCCGCGGCCTGCCGATCCTTGTCACGGAAAACGGCATGTCCGCCGACGACCGCATCGACGGCGGCGCCGTCGGCGACGCCCCGCGCGTCGCCTACCTGAACGCCCATCTGGCCGCGGTCCGCCGCGCCATCGCCGAGGGCGTGCCGGTCGCGGGCTACGTCGTCTGGTCGCTGCTGGACAATTTCGAGTGGTCGCTCGGCTACGAGAAGCGCTTCGGGCTGGTCCATGTCGACTTCGACACCTTGGCAAGGACCCCGAAAGCGTCCTATCACGCGCTGGCCCGCGCCCTGCGCCGCTGAAGGACCGCCCATGGCCCCGCCCCGCCCTGCCGACACCTATTCGCTGGTCGCCGATATCGGCGGCACCAACACCCGGGTGGCGCTGGCCGAGGGGCCGCAGGTCCTGCCTGAGACGGTGCGCCGGTTCCGCAACGCCGAGCACCCGGACCTGGAAAGCGTGCTGCGCGCCTACGTCGCGGCCGAGGGCGGCGTCGACTGTATCGGCGCCTGCGTCGCGGTCGCCGGGCCGGTGCGCGACGATGTCGCGCAGATGACCAACCTCGACTGGCGCATGGACAAGGCGACGCTGGCCCGCGCCACCGGGGCCGAGACGGCCGCGCTGCTGAATGACCTGCAGGCGCAGGGCCACGCGCTCGGCCGCATCGACGCCGCGAACCTGCGCCAGATCGTGCCGCAGCCGGCCGCCGAGGACAGCGCCGCGCAACTGGTGATCGGCATCGGCACCGGGTTCAACATCGCACCGGTCTACAACACCCCCCACGGCCGCCACGTCGCCGCGTCCGAAGCCGGCCACGCCGGCCTTGCCGTGCGCGACGAGACCGACCTGAGCCTAGCGCATTTCGTCGAGAAGGCGCATGGCTTCCCCGAGACCGAAGAGGTGCTTTCGGGCCGCGGGCTGGAACGGGTCTATGCCTGGCTGGGCGAGCGCGAAGGCGACCCGCGCGCCGCCAGCGCCGCCGAGATCATGGCCGCGCTCGGCGCCGGCAGCGACCCGCGCGCCGGGGCGGCGGCGCGCGTCTTCGCCGAAAAGCTAGGCGCGGTGGCCGGGAACCTGGCGCTGATCACCCTGCCCTATGGCGGCATCTACCTGTCCGGCGGCGTGGCGCGGGCCTTCGCGCCCTATCTCGCGGAATTCGGCTTTGCCGGGGCGTTCCGCGACAAGGGCCGGTTCTCGGGGCTGATGGACAGTTTCGGCGTCGCGGTGATCGAGGACGATTTCGCCGCGCTCACCGGCTGCGCGAGCTACCTTGCCGCGCTGACCTGAGCGGGGGGCAAATTCCTTCGAAGGAATTTGCGAAAAATCTTCGAAGATTTTTCCCTCCCCGGGGTCGGGCGCGACCCTCAGACCCCGCCCCAGATCGCCTCGGCGCAGCGCACGACCAGGTCCAGCTTGCGGCGCTGGTCGTCCGCGGTGATCTCGTTGCCCTCCTCGGTCGAGGCGAAGCCGCATTGCGGCGCGATGCCCAACTGGTCGAGATCGGCGTATTTCGACGCCTCGTCGAATTTCGCCTTCAGCCAGTCCATCGGCTCGAGTTCGCCGGTCTTGGTGGTGATGAAGCCGGGCATCACCCGCTGCCTGCCCTTCGGCAGCAGCCGCAGCGGCTCGAGCCCGCCGGCGCGGTCGGTGTCGTATTCCATGAAGAAGATGTCGACGCCGGTGGAAAAGATCGCCTCGGCCGCCGCGTCATAGGCGCCTTCGGCCGCGTGCGTCGAGCGGAAGTTGCCGCGGCACATGTGCATTCCGATCACCATGTCGGCGGGCCGGTCGCGGATCGCCTCGCGCATCATCCAGGCGTAGCGACCGATCAGCCAGTCCGGGTCCTGGCCCTGCGCCGCCTTCTCGGCGCGGTGCTTCGGGTCGCAGAGATAGGCGAAGAAGATGTCGTCCATCTGCAGATACCGGCAGCCCGCCCCGTAGAACGCCGCGACCGCCTTGCGATAGGTCGCCGCGATATCGGAAAACAGCACGTCCGGGTCCTTGTACTCTGGCGGCGCGATGTCTTCGGGCGCGGTGCGGAAATGACAGCACGACGGGCCAGGGATCGAGATTTTCGGCGTGACCGCAGTATGTTCGGCGACGAACCTGAAGTGGTCGATCATCGGGTGATCGGCCGGGAAGCCGAGCTTGCCCGAGATCGTCGGGAAGATCGGGCGCAGCTTGACGCCGGCGAACTGCACGCCCTCGTCGCGCTCGACCAGGTCGAAGCCGTCCAGCATCCCCATGAAGTCGTAATGCCAGAACGATCGGCGCGCCTCGCCGTCGGTCACGGCCTTCAGCCCGACCTCTTCCTGCATCCGGATCAGCGCGGGGATCTCGACATCCTCGATCTCGTGCAACTCGCCCGCGGTGATCGCGCGGTCCCGGAAATGCGCCTGTCGCGCGGCGGCGACGGCCGCGGGCCTCAGCAGGCTGCCGACATGATCGGCGCGGTAGGGCGGCTTGGCGTTCGGCATGGATCGGTCCCTCCCCTCGCGCTCACCTTATCCCGCCTGACCCGGCGATCAATATGCCGCGGCGGCCTGCGCTGTTGCACTTGCGCCCGTTAGCGCCCAAAGAGCAGGCGAGCCATGTTTACATCCCGCCGCCGATTGCCCAGAACCGGCGCGTCCCAAGCGAAGAGGTCGAACGTGCTTCACCGCCCCGACACATCGAAATTCTCGCGGTTGCGCGCGCTGCTGCAATCCGACGAGCTGGCCTTTCTTATGGAGGCGCATAACGGGCTTTCGGCCAAGATCGTCGAAGAGGCCGGTTTCGACGCGGTCTGGGCCTCGGGCCTGTCGATCTCGGCCGCGCTGGGCGTGCGCGACAACAACGAACTGAGCTGGACGCAGGTGCTCGACGTGCTGGAATACATGTCGGACGCGACGGATATCCCGATTCTGGTCGACGGCGACACGGGGTATGGCAATTTCAACAACTTCCGGCGGCTGGTGAAGAAGCTCTGCCAGCGCGGCGTCGCGGGTGTCTGCATCGAGGACAAGGTCTTTCCCAAGACCAACTCGTTCCTCTCGGACGGCGACGACCTGGCGGATGTCGAGGAGTTCTGCGGCAAGATCAAGGCCGGCAAGGACACCCAGGAAGACGCCGATTTCTCGATCGTCGCGCGGGTCGAGGCGCTGATCGCGGGCGCCGGCATGGACGAGGCGCTGAAACGGGCGCGCGCCTATGCCGACGCCGGCGCCGACGCGATCCTGATCCATTCGCGCAAGGCCGACGGCGAGGAGATCCTGGACTTCAGCCGGCGCTGGGATCACCGCAAGCCGGTGGTGATCGTGCCGACGAAATACTACCGCATGCCCACCGACCGGTTCCGCGAGGCGGGGATCTCGACCGTGATCTGGGCCAACCACAACCTGCGCGCCTCGATCCAGGCGATGCGCGACGTCTCACGCCGCATCTTCGAGGAACAGTCGCTGCTGACCATCGAATCCGAGGTCGCCCCCCTCGACGACGTCTTTGCGCTCGCCAATTCGCAGGAACTGGAAGAGGCCGAAAAGGTCTATCTGGCGGCGCAGCCGGAACGCGCCGCGGTGATCCTCGCGGCGACGCGCGGATCGGACCTCGGCGCGCTGACCGAGGACCGGCCGAAATGCATGATCGACGTGCGCGGCCGCACGATCCTGAGCCGCCAGATCGAGGCCCTGCGCCGCGACGGCGTGCGCAAGGTGACGGTGGTCGCGGGCTATCGCCACGAGACCGTCGAGGGCGAGGATATCGTCAAGGTGGTCAACGAGGATTATGCCGCCACGGGCGAGGCCGTCTCGCTCGCCCGCGCGGCAGACGCGCTGAACGGGGCCACGATCCTGTCTTACGGCGACATCGTCTATCAGCCGTTCTTCGTCAGCCTGCTGCGCGACCGGCGCGAGGATTTCGTGCTGCTGGTCGACCCGGATGCGGGCGCGACGAAGAAGGACCTCGTCACCTGCTCGGCACCGTTCGAGGGCGGGCTCGGCGCCGGAACGCCGACGCTTGCCGCCATCGGCGAGGATGTCGGCGAGGTGCACGGGCAGTGGGTGGGCCTGATGGGCGTCTCGGCGGCGGGCGCGGCACGGCTGCGGGCCGAACTGGCGGCGATGCGGGACGACGGCTCGCTCGCGGCGGCGGACACCGCAACGATCCTCACCCGGCTGGTCGCGGGGGGCGAGACCGTGGCGGTGATCTACGTCTCGGGCAACTGGATGAACGTCAACGATCTGGCCGATCTGTCCGAGGCGCGGAACAGAGTATGACGCGCCGCACGCAGACGGGCGCCGGGGTTTTGCGACGCCTTGCGCCGGGCTTGTGGAAAAGCCTGCCTGCGCGATGATCGAGGCCGAGGAATTCATCGCGGCCGCGGAACGGCGCGGCATCACGTTCTGGACCGGTGTGCCCTGCTCTTTCCTGACGCCGCTGATGAATGCGGTGATTTCCAGCGACCGGACGCACTATGTCGGGGCGACCAGCGAGGGCGAGGCCGTGGCGATCGCCGCCGGCGCCTGGCTCGCCGGGCGCGAAACTGCGGTGATGTGCCAGAACTCGGGATTGGGTAATGCCGTCAACCCGCTGACATCGCTGAATTTCCCGGCCCGCATTCCGACGCTCTTCATCACCACCTGGCGCGGCATGCCGGGGCTCGGCGACGAGCCGCAGCACGTGCTGATGGGACAGATCACGTCCGACCTGCTGGACCTGGTCCGCGTGCCGAACGAGCCGTTCCCCGCAGATCCGGCCGGCATCGGCGCGGTTCTCGACCGGGCGCTTGCGGCGATGCGCGGGACCGCCCTGCCCTACGGCCTGGTTCTGGCCAAGGGCAGCGTCGCCAGGTCCGGCCTTGCCCAGACGCCGGTTGTGCCGAAACCCGCGACCGCGCCGCTCGGCGACTTCGAAGGCGCCGCGCCGCCCCGGCGCATCGACGTGCTGGAGATGATCCGCCGATCGGTTCCGGACGGCGCCGGGCTGATCGCGACCACCGGCTATTGCGGGCGCGAGCTTTACACGATCGAGGACGCGCCCGCCCATTTCTACAGCGTGGGCGCGATGGGCGGGGCCAGCGCCATCGGCCTCGGCGCCGCGCTGATCAGCACGCGCGAAATCGTCGTGCTGGACGGCGACGGCGCTGCGCTGATGAAGCTCGGCAACCTCGCCACCATCGGCGCCGAGGCGCCGCGGAACCTGACGCATGTCATCCTCGACAATGGCTGCCACGAATCGACCGGCGGGCAACTGACCGTCGCCAACGGCGTCGATTTCGCCGCCATCGCCGCCGCCTGCGGCTATCGCTTTACCGCGCGCGCCGACACCGCGGCCGGCGCCGCACGGCTGCTGGCCGAGGCGCTTGCCGCGCCAGGCCCGCGGCTTCTGCACCTGCGCGTTGCGCCTTCGCGGGTCGAGACCCTGCCGAGACCGGCGGTGACGCCGGACGAGGTCGCCCGCCGCTTTCGGGAATACCTGAGATGACCGACGACACGATCCTGCTGACCCCGGGGCCGCTGACCACCTCGGCCCGCGTCAAGCGCGCGATGCTGCGCGACTGGGGCTCGCGCGATCCCGAGTTCGAGGCCGAAACCGCCTTTGTCCGCGCCGAGGTGCTGCGCATCGCAAATGCGCCGGACGACGCCTACACGATGGTGCCCCTGCAGGGCTCGGGCACATTCGCGGTCGAGGCGATGATCGCCTCTCTCGTCGCGCCCGACGACGGCGCGCTGGTCCTGGTCAATGGCGCCTACGGGCGGCGGATCGCCGACATCTGCGCCCGGCTGAGGCTGCGCCACCAGGTGCTGGCGGTCGCCGACGACCGGCCCTGCGACCCCGCGGCCGTCGCCACGGCGCTCGCGGCGGACCCGTCTTTGCGCCATGTCCTTGCCGTGCATTGCGAGACGACCTCGGGCCTTTTGAACCCGATCGCGGAGATCGCCGGGATCTGCCGCGATGCGGGGCGCGAGTTGCTGATCGATTCCATGTCCGGTTTCGGTGCGCTGCCTGTCGATGCCCGGGCGCTGGGATTCGCGGCGCTCGCCGCCTCGTCCAACAAGTGCCTCCAGGGCGCGCCCGGCCTCGGCTTCGTCATCGCCCGCCGCTCGGCCTTGTCGCGCAAAGACCACACCTGCCCGTCCATCGTGCTGGATCTCGCCGCACAGGATCGGCAGTTTTCCGCCGACGGCCAGTGGCGGTTCACCCCGCCGACGCATGTCGTCGCCGCCTTCGCCGAGGCGCTGCGCGAGCTTGCCGACGAGGGCGGCCCGGCGGCGCGGCTGGCGCGCTATGCCGCGAACTGCGACATCCTGATCGACGGCATGGCTGGGCTGGGGTTCCGCATCGCGCTGGACCGTGCCCTGCAGGCACCGATCATCGTGTCGTTCGACGAGCCCGGCGCGCCCTGGTTCGACTTCGAGCGATTCTACGACGCGCTGAAGGCGCGCGGTTTCGCGATCTACGCCGGCAAGATGCGCGCGCGGCAGACCTTCCGCATCGGCGTGATCGGCGCGATCGACGCCGCGGTGATGCGCCGGTTTCTGCTTGCCGCCGCCGAGGTGCAGGACGCACTTCAAGCGCCTCACTAATCATTTCAACAGATTACAGGCGCGGCGCTGCCCGATTTTTCGCTTGTCAAACCGCCCGCCGATATTGTGAAGGTGGACAAAGCGCGTTGTTTGTCGCAAACACATGGTCCGATCAGGGCAGGTCGGCCAGAACGCCGCCATGGAGGGACAGTATGGGTGTAGACGCCAAGCCGGAACGGCCGAGTTTCGCGGCCGTTGCTGAGCGGCGCTTCAGACTGGCCGGCAAGGCGATCATCGAAAAGGGACACCCCTATTTCGTCCCGGTAGATCAGCTCGAGAAGATGTATTCGTCGAACCCCGAGGGCTATGTCAGCCTGGCGCATTACGATTATCTGGGGCTGTCGCGGCATCCCGAAGTGCTGCGCGCGGCGCATGACGCGGTCGAGACCTTCGGGTCGGGCGCGGGCGCCTCGCGGCTGGTGGGCGGCGAGCGCAGCACGCACCGCGCGCTCGAGCGCAGCCTGGCCGAGTTTCTCGGCGTCGGCGACGTGCTGGCGATGATCTCGGGCTACCTGACCAACGTCACGCTGATCAATCACCTGCTGGGCCCGCGCGACCTGGTGCTGATCGACGAGCTGGCGCACAATTCCATCGTGCTTGGCGCCAAGAGCGGCAAGTTCGAATGCGAGACCTTCCGCCACAACGACCTTGACCACCTCGAAGAGCGCCTTGCCGCGGTGCGCGGCGAGTACCGCCACGTGCTGGTGGTGGTCGAGGGGCTTTACTCGATGGACGGCGACATCCCCGACCTGCCCCGGCTGATCGACATCAAGTCGCGCCACGACTCCTGGCTGCTGGTCGACGAGGCGCATTCCTACGGCGTGCTCGGTGCCAACGGGCGCGGCATCTGCGAGCATTTCGGCGTGGACCCGGCCGAGATCGAGCTGAGCGTCGGCACGCTGTCGAAAAGCTTCGTCTCGTCGGGCGGCTTCATCTGCGCCGCCGAGGACGTGATCGCCTGGCTGCGCTTCACGCTGCCGGGGTTCGTCTATTCGGTGGGGCTGGCGCCCGCGACCGTGGCGACGGCGCAGGCCGCGCTGAACGTGCTGCGGGCCGAGCCCGACCGCGTCGGGCGGCTGAAGCAGAAGTCGCGGCTGTTCCTCGACGCGGCCCGCACCGCCGGGCTGAACCCCGGCGACGCCATCGGCGAGGCGGTGGTGCCGTTGATGTTCGAGACCCCGCTGCAGACCATGATGGTCAGCCAGGTGCTGCTGGAGCATGGCATCTACGCGCCGCCCATCGTCCAGGTCGGCGTGCCCAAGGATCAGCCGCGGATCCGCTTCTTCTTCTCGGCGGAACATCGCGAGCAGGACATTCTGCGCGCCGTCGACATTGCGGCTTCGGCCGTGCATGGTAACGTTCCCGTTCAGATCGCATCGTCCTGAACGGAGGCACCCGCCCGTCATGCCCCTTGTCTTGCGTGCGGCCGCGCTGGCCGCGCTGTTCGCGGCGTTCCTGCCCGCAGCGCAGGCGCCGGCCGCGCAACTGAAAAGCGTCCATGTCACCGAATCCGCGACGCTGCCCGCGATCCGCCCCGACTGGCCGGTCCCGCGCGAGCCGAACCAGGTGTTCTACCTGCAACGCTCGACGAACTCGAACACGGTGGTTTATACCGCGCTGTTCGATGCCGAAGGCAACCTGCGCGCCGACCGCCCGGGACAGGTCTATTGGCGGCGCTACAACACCGACGGCGCGCGCAAGCCCCTGAAGCCGATCGAGCAGCACTTTGCCTACGGCGTCAACGTCCGCCCGCGCGACGCGCCCGGCGAGTTCACCGTCACGCTGAAACCCTTGCCGCAATTCCCGATGCTGCTGCGCCAGACCGGGCCGGGAAAGGCCGAACTGCTGGCCAGTCTCGGCGGGCGAACCGTGCGCGCGGCCTATGCCTTCGTGACCGTCGACGAGAGCGGCCTGATCCCCCGGGTCACGCAATTGTCGATCCACGGCATCGACCCGGCCACCGGCCGCGCGGTCAGCGAGACCTTCAGCGTCGCCGGCGGGGCGATCGGGCAATAACGCTCTGGCACCCGCTGCGTGCCCGTGCAAAAAGCCCCCGAAGACCGGAAAGACCAGACCGAGGGCCCAATGCGCGACCCCATCCGCACAGCGATTGCCGGCGTCGGCAACTGCGCCAGTTCGCTTGTCCAGGCGATCTCGTACTGCTCTGCGAAGGGCGACGAGGCGGTGGGCGTCAGCTTTCCGGTGCTGGGCGGCTACCGGCCCGAGGATATCCGCATCGTCGCCGGCTTCGACGTCGATGCGCGCAAGGTCGGCCACCGGATCGGCGAGGCGGTGCTGGCAGAACCGAACTGCACCGAGGTGTTCTGGTCGAAGCTGCGCGACCAGGACGCGCCGGTGCACCGCGGCCCCGATCTCGACGGCGTCTCGGCGTTCATGCGCAACCAGCCGCCCGAGGTCAGCTTTCTGCCGTCCGACCGTCCGGCGCTTAGCGCCGAGCAGGTGATCGAGGTGCTGAAGGCGGCCGAGGCCGAGGTGCTGATCATCTTCCTGCCCGTGGGCTCGGCCCGCGCGGTGGAATTCTACGCCGATTGTGCGCTGCGCGCCGGCTGCGCCGTGGTCAACGGCATCCCGGTCTTCCTGGCGTCGAACCCGGCCTGGGCGAAGAAGTTCGCCGATGCCGGCCTGCCGCTGATCGGCGACGATTTCAAGGCGCAGTTCGGCGCCACGGTGGTGCACCGCACGCTGGCGCACCTTGCCGACCTGCGCGGGGTCAAGATCGACCGCACCTATCAGCTGAACGTCGGCGGAAACACCGATTTCATGAACATGATGGACATGGACCGGCTGGCGATGAAGCGCGAGTCGAAGACCGAGGCGGTGCAGACCGCGATGGACAACCGGCTGGAGGACGGCAACATCCGGATCGGCCCGTCGGACTACATCCCCTGGCTGCACGACCGCAAGGTGGCCTATGTGCGCCTCGAGGGCCGGCTGCTGGGCGGGGCGCGGACCAGCGTCGAGATGCGGCTCGAGGTCGAGGACAGCCCCAACGCCGCCGCGATGGCGATCAGCGCGATCCGCTGCGCCCGAATCGCCCGCGACAAGGGCCTTTCGGGCGCCATCGCCGACGCATCGGCGTTTCTGTTCAAGCATCCGCCGGTGCAGGTCGACGACCCCGAGGCGCATGACCTGCTGCTCGCCTTCGCCGGCGACGCCTGAAACCATGCCGGTCCCGGGGGGCAGAGTGGTTTTCGAGGTCTTTTCCCAAGACCTTTCGAACCGTCCCGGAGCCCGCAGGTGAGAAGTGGCGCGGCATTCATCACCGGCGGCTCCAGCGGGATCGGGCTGGAACTGGCCAAGGGGCTCGCGGCGCGGGGCCACCCGCTGGCGCTGATCGCGCGCGACCCCGCGCGCCTGCAGAATGCCGCCGAAGCGATCCGCGCCGCCGATCCCGCGTCAAGGGTCGAAACCTACCCGTCGGACGTGGCCGACCGTGCG
>JBFKQC010000063.1:0-24145 GCA_041627895.1 Rhodobacter sp. | reverse complement strand
GGCGACGGGGCGGGCGCCGCCGCCGAGGCCGGGGCGGCGCTTGCGCTCGATCCGCTGGACGAGGCGGCGCACCGGCTGCATCTGCGCGGCCTCGACGCCGACGGGCAGCGCAGCGCGGCGCTGGCGGCGCATGCCCGTTTCGCCGCGGCGCTGAGGCGCGAGCTGGGCGTCGCGCCCGAGCCCGAAACCCGCGCGCTCGCGGACGCGCTGCGCGGTGCGCGGCCGGCCCGCGGCGCGGCGGCACCGGCCCCGGGCGCGGATTCACGGCCGGTGATCGCGGTCCTGCCGTTCGACGATCTCAGCGAAGCGGCGGGCGACATGTTCGCCGACGGCATCGTTGAAGAGATCACCGGCGCGCTCAGCCGGGTGCGCGACTTCGACGTGATCGCGCGGCAGTCGGCGTTCGCGCTGCGGGGCGAGGCCCTGACGGTCGAGGACGCTGCGGTCCGGCTCGGCGCCTCGTACCTGGTCGAGGGCAGCGTGCGCCGCGCCGGCGAGCGGGTGCGGATCTCGGTCCAGCTGGTGCGCGGCGCCGACGGCCACACGCTCTGGTCGGAACGCTTCGACGACCGGCTGGACGACCTGTTCGACCTGCAGGACCGGATCGCCGCGCAGGTCGCGGGCCAGCTCGCGCCCAGCCTTCGCGCCGCCGAGATCGCCCGCGCCCGCACCGCGCCGCCCGAGAACCGCTCGGCCTACGAGCTGACGCTGACGGCGCTGCCGCATTTCTGGGCGCACCGCAAGGAAGAGAACGCCCGCGCCATCGAACTGCTCGACGCCGCGCTGGCGCGCGACCCGGCGCATGGGCCGGCGCTGGCCTACCGCGCCTGGGCGCTGGCGCAACAGCCGGTCTACATGTGGTCCGACGACCCCGCGGCAGACCAGGCGGCGGCGCAGCAGGCGATCGACGCGGCGATCCCGAAGATGGGCCAGCACGCCCCCTCGCTGGTCGCGGTCTGCGCCGCACTGGCGCTGGCCGGCCACGACATGGCCGACGCCAAGAGCTATGTCGACCGGGCGCTCGGGCTCGACCCGAACAATGCCTGGGGCTGGATGCGGCTTGGCTGGTGCCACGTCTATTCCGGCGAACCGGACGAGGCGCTGGCGGCGTTCCGCCGGGCCGAGGCGCTTAGCCCGCTCGACCCGTTCCGGTTCAACATGATCTTCGGGCGCAGCATCTGCGCGCGGATGACGGGCGATCACGAAGGGTCGATCCGTCTGATCGAGGAGGGCATGCGCGCCAACCCCGGCGTGACCTGGGCCTATCGCCTGCTGACCGCCGAATACATGCTGGCCGGGCGCCCGGACAAGGCGCATGAGGCAGCCGCGGCGCTGAAGCGCCATTACCCCTATGTGACGCTCGGCTATCTGCGCGCCTGCCTGCCGCCGCTCGAACACATGATCCACGAGGAATACATGGCGACCTTCGCCCGCACCGGGATTCCCGGGGACTAGCGGGAATGTGGGCCGTGCGGCCCGGCCGGCTCAGCCGCAGTGGCGCCGCACCTCGGTATCCCTCAGCCCGGTTTGGCGCAGCATGCAGCGGTTGCGCGCCTCGAAGTAGTAGCCGCGCGCGTACCACGCCACCGCCTCTGCCTCGTCGCCATCCGCCACCAGCCAGGCGCCGCGCAGGTATTTCACCCCGTATCTCAGGTTGGTCTCGGCATCGAGCAGGTCGGCGGGCGGCCCGACGAATCCCATCGTGCGCGCGGTCTCGGGCAGGATCTGCATCAGCCCGTAATAGGGCCCGTTGCGCGCCGCCGCTCGATAGTCGCTCTCGCGCTGGACGACGCGATGGACCAGGCTGCGCGGCACGCCGTTCTGGTCGGCGTATTCGTTGATCAGCGCGCGCAGCTCGGGGGTTTCGCCGGGGTGAAGCCCGGGGCCGGCGCGGCGGTCGGCCACGTCGCCGCCGCAGCCCGACAGCAGGAGCGCGGCGGCCAGAAATGCGGTCACGGTGCGAATGGCTTGTCCTCCTTGCCGGGCGCGCCTGTCCGGCCACCCTGATGCGGTCGGGCGCGGATTTCAATGGCCCGCCGCGCGGCACGGCTTTCCTTGGCCCGGCCCCGGCGCTATAGGCCCCGCCATGAGCCGGAATCCGCCCGACCTGCGCCCCGACCTGGCGCGAACCGTCCTGACCGGGGCGAACCGCCCGGGCCAGCCGACCATCGGCATGGTCTCGCTCGGCTGCCCCAAGGCGCTGGTGGACAGCGAACGCATCCTGACTCGGCTGCGCGCCGAGGGCTACGGCATCTCGCCGGATTACGCCGGTGCCGGGGCGGTGATCGTCAACACCTGCGGCTTTCTCGACAGCGCCAAGGCCGAGAGCCTGGAGGCGATCGGCGAGGCGCTGGCCGCGAACGGCCGCGTGATCGTCACCGGCTGCCTCGGGGCCGAGCCGGAATACATCACCGGCGCGCATCCCAGGGTGCTGGCGGTGACCGGCCCGCAAGCCTACGAACAGGTACTCGACGCGGTCCACGCCGCGGTGCCGCCCGCGCCCGATCCGTTCGTCGACCTGCTGCCGCCCGCAGGGGTCAAACTGACGCCGCGGCACTACAGCTATCTGAAGATTTCCGAGGGCTGCAACCACACCTGCCGGTTCTGCATCATCCCCGACATGCGCGGCCGGCTGGTCTCGCGCCCTGCCCGGGCGGTGCTGCGCGAGGCCGAACGCCTGGTCGAGGCGGGGGTGAAGGAGCTTCTGGTGATCAGCCAGGACACCTCGGCCTACGGCACCGACTGGAAGGACCGCGCGGCGAAGGCGCCGGTGATCGGGCTGGCCCGCGACCTCGGCGCGCTCGGCGCCTGGGTCCGGCTGCACTATGTCTACCCCTACCCCTTCGTCACCGATCTGGTGCCGCTGATGGCCGAGGGGCTGGTGCTGCCCTATCTCGACGTGCCGTTCCAGCACGCCCACCCCGACACGCTCAAACGCATGGCCCGCCCCGCCGCCGCCGAGAAGACTCTGGAGCGGATCGCCGAGTGGCGCGCGATCTGTCCGGAGATCGCGTTGAGGTCGACGTTTATCGTGGGCTACCCCGTCGAGACCGAGGCGGAGTTCCAGGTGCTGCTCGACTGGCTCGACGAGGCGCAGTTGGACCGGGTCGGCTGTTTCCAGTACGAGAATGTCGCCGGCGCCCGGTCGAACGCGCTGCCCGATCACGTGCCCGACGACGTCAAGCAGGACCGCTGGCAGCGCTTCATGGCCCGCGCCCAGGCGATTTCCGAGGCGAAGCTGGCGGCGAAGGTCGGCCGGCGGCTCGAGGTGATCGTCGACGAGGTCGACGCAGACGCCGCCACCTGCCGCACCATGGCGGACGCGCCCGAGATCGACGGCAACCTGTTCATCGACGAGGGCCACGAACGTCTCGCGCCCGGCGATATCGTCGCGGTCGAAGTGGACGAGGCCGGAGCGTACGATCTGCGGGGGCGGCTGGTCTGACGCGATCCCCGGCCGCGCCGGCGACGACCTGCCGGGGTGGCGCTGCGAACGCCGGTTCCGCGTGATTTATCCCGCGACCCCGCCGAACGGCCGGTCCAAGGTCGACCGCTGAAAAGCGCCGCCCCGAGGGGGCGGGTCGGCGCTGGCGCGGCGGCCTCTGGCCGCTGTCCGCGCCGGGCAGGTGTCAAAGGCCCGATCCGGGGGAAATCCTTCGCGATTCCGGCCTCCGGTTGCGCCGCCTCAGTCGCAAAGCATCTCCAGCCGCTCGCCGTTCAGGCAGAACCCGGGCGCCGCCGCGGCGCCGGCCGCATGATCGACCAGCCAGAGGATGCATTCGTCGGGCTTGGTGCAGGACCGGCACGCCGCGACCATGCCGCCAAGCGCGCCGCCGTCGGGCAGGCGCGCACCAAGCCGTTCGGCCATGCCCTGCATCAGGCAGGCCGTCCGCGCCGCTTCGGGGCGCGTCACATTCTGGCCAGACGGTCGAGAATCGCCTTGTTGCGGCAATAGTCCGGCGCCTCCGCGGCGCCGTCCTCGTGCCCGGCAAGCCAGTCCTCGCAAGCCTCCGTATCGCTGCAGGCCATGCAGTTGAACACCGCCGAACGCAGGACCGTCTCGGGCGCGGCACCGTCCAGCGCGGCGCCGACCAGATCGGCCCCCAGCGTGTTCGACATCCGGTTGACCAGAACCGAATGCCGGTCGATCTTACCAAGAAACGCCATGGCACGTCCCTTCTGTCGCGACTATGCGCCAGATAGAGCATCGGGCCGGGGGCCCCGCCTTGATTCAGGTCAAATCGTCAGCGCAGCGTCGCGACGGTGCGGCGCACGGTCTCGATCCGCCGGGCGTTCGGCGGATGCGTGCCGAGGAACATGTTTCCCGGGTCCTGGATCCGGGTGAAGTAGGCTGCGCCAAGCTCGGGGTCATAGCCCGCGCGGTAGGCGATCACGGTGCCCAGCGCGTCGGCCTCGAGCTCGAAATCCTTGGAATAGGCCCGCGCGCCCACGGTGGCGCCGATATCCTGCGCGGTGCGCACCACGCCGGCATCGCCGCCGCCGAGCGTGGCCAGCACGCCTGCCAGCACCGCGCCGCGCACCGCGCTTTCCTGCTGGCGCGGCAGGTGGCCGGCGATGTGATGCGCCGCCTCGTGCCCGAGGATGAAGCCCAGTTCGTCCTGGTTCCGCGCCTCGGCGATCAGCGAGATCGTGAAGGCGATGATCGGCCGCCCGGCCCGGTCGACCGTCTGGAACGCGTTGGGCGGCATCTCTGGGCGGCCGTCGACGACGATCTGGTAGTCGCAGTCGAGTCCCGGCCGCTCTGCCCGGCAGATCCGCTCGGCCACGGGTTCCACCCGGTCCACCACGGCGATGAAGTTCTCGGCCGCCTGCTCGGGCGAGGGCAGATCGGCGCGCCGGGCGCCGGCATGCTCGACCGGCGGCGGCGCCGGCAGCGCGGCGCAGCCCGCGAGGGCGAAGATCAGGATCAGGGCAAGGCGTCGGGGCATGGTCGGGGCGTGCCTGGTTTTTTTTTCATCATCGCCGAAGTGACCGGGAACGGCCAGCCGCGAATTCCGGCCGATGGCCTCCGTGCCGGATGCCATGCGGTTTCGGCCTGCCGCCCCGCGACGGCGGCGGTTGCGTCTGGGCAAGGGCGCCGGGCGCGGCTAGGCTTTGGCCCATGTTTACCATCGAGCACGATTTCGACTCCACCGTGGTCACGCTGATCGACCAGGACGCGGAGCATTTGCAGGAAGACGTGATCATCAACGCCTTCGAGGATTGCGTCACGGTCGAACAGCTGGACCCGCGCACCGACAAGGTGCAGAAGATCACCCTGTCGCTGACCCAGGTCCGCGACCTTGGCGCGGCGCTGAACCTGCCCGAGGGCGTCTACCGGCTGCGCCCCGCCCCGGGCTAGGCGGGACCGGCCCGCAGGAATTCCGCTTCCGCAACTCGCCGCCCGGTGTAACATCCGACCAGGCATTGGCTTTGAACGCGTTGGCGCCATGGCAAGACTATATTGGTTGGTGGATGCGGTCTCCGACCCCCGGGCGGTGGTGATCTTTCTGCATGGGCTGGGCGGGCACGCCTACGACACCTGGCGCGGCGGCCGGGACATCGAACCCTGGCCGCGATGGTTGAAGGACGACCTTCCCGGCGTGCCGGTCGGCAGCCTTCACTACCTGTCCCACGCCAGCCGCTGGGGCGGCGGCGGGCTGTCGCTGGGCGAATACGCCACCGAGGTGGCCGAGGAACTTGCCGCCGTCACCCGTGACTTCGACGCGCCGTTGTTCCTGGTCTGCCATAGCCTCGGCGGGCTGATCGCCAAGTCGGTGATCACCCGGGCGGCGGGCGGCCTGACCGGCGACGAGGGCCACGCCAGGCTGCTTGACCGGCTGCGCGGCGTGGTGTTCTACGCCACGCCGCACGGCGGCTCGCGGCTGGGCAATCTCGCCGACCTGTTCCGCCTGCTGGTGTGGCCGACCCCGACGATCCGCTATCTCGCGCGGAACAATTACGAGCTGTTCGAGCTTTCCGGCGCATACCGGAACTGGGCCGACGCACAAGCCGGCGCCGGCAACGGGGTCGAGCACCTGACGCTCTACGAGACCCGGCCGACCCGGCTCGGCTGGGTGGTGCGTCGGCAGGACGCCGACCCGAACCTGCCCGGGCCCGGCCCGCGCCCGATCAACGGCGCCGACCACTTCAGCGTCTGCAAGGCCGAGGCCCGGAACGACGAGCGCTACCGCTATCTCTTGGACTTCCTGCGCGACGCCATCGACGCACCGCCGGCAGCGGCAAGGCGCGCCAAGTCGAAGCGGCCGCCGGAATCGGCGCCGCACCGCCTGCACGACATCCCACCGGCGCCGCGCGTGCCGCTCGCGCCGCTGCTGGCGCGCCTCGCGGCGGTCGCGGTGATCGGCTTCGTCGGCTATCGCGGGGTCGACTCGATCATCGAGGACCCGTTCAACCGGATCGGCAGCGCGCTGGCGCAGAACGGCGCCCCCGCCGAACTGCCGCGCAGCCTCGAACGTCAGGTGCTGGAAATCCTCGAGAAGAACGGGCTGGACCCCGAGCTGTTCGCCAAGGTCGTGGGCAACGAAACCGCACCGGTGGCCGACACAGATGCCGGCGTGGTTGACTACGCCGCCCGCACCGCCGACCGCTTCGCCGAGGTCACGCGCGAACTGCCCGCGCTACGGCAAAGCGACGACATCGAGCAGAGGAACATTGCCGAAGGCGCCGCGGCCGAACTGGCCGAGGGCCGGCTCAACCGGGCCGAGCGTCTGATGGCCGCGGCCGACCTGCGCACGAAGCTGCGCGACGAGATCGAGTTTCGCCCGCTCGACAACGGCCGGATCGAGTTCGTCAACGCCTGGGACGAGGCCAACATCCTGCGCGTGCCCGTGCCGGAACTGGCCGGCGTCTCGCTGTTCGGCGCCGAGCAGTTCGGCGCCGAGCCCACGGTCTTGTTCCACCGCGCCGGCAAGGATCAGCTGCAGGCCGCCTTCGCCGACCTCGCCCGCCAGGACCTTGTCGGCGTGATCGACGAATGGTGCGGGTCCTACAACCCGCGCCTGATCCGCGGCTCGACCTCGCTGCTGTCGACACACGCGCTGGGTATCGCCTTCGACGTCAACTGCCGCGAGATGCGCTTCGGCCAGGCGGTCGATCCCCCGCCCGGCAGCCGGCTCGCGCGCTTCATCGAGGTGATGGAGCGCCACGGCTTCCTCTGGGGCGGCGACTTCGAGCGCCCCGATCCGCTGCATTTCCAGCTCTACCGGCTCGACGGCTAGGCGCGGGCTTCGCCCGTGCGCGCCGTTCCAGCCCATCCCGCGCAAGCGAGCGGGCGGCTTGCGCACTGCCCGCCTAGCCAGCATGGTCGCACCAGACCCGTCGAACCGGAGACAGGACCATGACCCTTGCCGTCCGCCCCTGGGTGCCCGCGGCGTCCGAAGAGCTGGTGCAGCGGATCGCCGCGCGAACGGCCTCGGAGGATGCCGGCGCCGTCGCCCGCCGGATCGAGGCGCTGGCCGCGCGCAATCGCGACATCCACGAGCGCGACTGCTTCAACCTGAACCCCGCCACCAACGTGATGAACCCGCGCGCCGAGGCGCTGCTGGCCTCGGGCCTCGGCACCCGGCCCTCGCTGGGCTATCCGGGCGACAAGTACGAGATGGGGCTCGAGGCGATCGAGGAGATCGAGGTGATCGCCGCCGAACTGTGCGCCGAGGTGTTCGGCGCGGCCTATGCCGAGATCCGCGTGCCCTCGGGCGCGATGGCGAACCTCTATGCCTTCATGGCGACCTGCCGGCCCGGTGACGCGATCATCGCGCCGCCCGCGGGCATCGGCGGGCACGTCACCCATCACCTGGCGGGCTGCGCCGGGCTTTACGGGCTGCGCACGCTGCACGCGCCGGTCGATGCCGAGGCCTACAGCCTCGACCTCGGCGCGCTGCGCGCGCTGGCGCTGGCCGAGCGGCCCAAGCTGATCACCGTGGGCGCGTCGCTGAACCTCTTCGAGCATCCCGTGGCCGAGATCCGCGCCATCGCCGACGAGGTCGGCGCGCGGGTGCTGTTCGACGCCGCGCACCAATGCGGGATCATCGCGGGCGGTGCGTGGAGCAACCCGCTCGACCAGGGCGCGGACCTGATGACGATGTCGACCTACAAGAGCCTCGGCGGCCCGCCCTCGGGGCTGATCGTGACCGGCGACGCGGGGCTGGCCGAGCGGCTGGACCGCATCGCCTTTCCCGGCATGACGGCGAATTTCGATGCCGCGAAAAGCGCGGCGCTGGCGGTCACGATGCTGGACTGGCGGGTGCACGGGGCCGCCTATGCCGCCGCGATGATCGGCGTGGCGCAGGCGCTCGCCGCGGCGCTCGACGCGCTGAGCCTGCCGGTTCATGCCGCGCGCCGGGGCTTCACCGCCTCGCACCAGTTCGCGCTGGAGGCGGCCGCCTTCGGCGGCGGCCAGGCCGCGTCGAGGCGGCTGCGGCGCGCCGGGTTCCTGGCCTGCGGGATCGGGCTGCCCATCGCCGAGGTGCCGGGCGACATAAACGGGCTCAGGATCGGGACGCCGGAACTGGTGCGCTGGGGCGTCACCGCGGCGGACGCGCCCGCGCTCGCCGACCTGATCGCCGAGGCGCTGCGCGCGGACCGGCCGGAAGGCATCGCGCCCCGCACCGCGGCGTTGCGTGCGGGGTTCGACAGGCTGCACTACATCGTCTGAGCGGGCGGCCGGCGGCGGACCTGCGCGGCAATTGGCCTGAAGCGGTCATTGCCCATGGCGAAAGCCGCGTCGACGCGGCTTTCTTGCGCGCGGTCGACCGCGCGCGCGCCGCCTGTCGACAGGCGGCCGGCATGGCCCGTCGACGGGCCATCCGCACAAGGCTTACAGCTGTCCGATCCGGGCCGTTCCCGCCCCGGCGCCACCCTACCGCCGCGGCTTCGACCGCCAGCTGTCCAGCCAGCGCCGGAACCGGCCCTTGGTCTCGCTTGCGCGGTCCTCGACGCGCTCGTAGGCGTCGCTGGCATCCTCCAGAAGCGGGTTGACCGTGCGCTCGCGGAACTGGCGCCACATCGCGCGCAGGAAGGCCCAGGCGAGCACCAGGAAGACGAAGAAGAAGATGTTGAACCAGGGGATCACCGTCGCGTCGGGCCCCGAAACCGGGCGGATCGCGATGGCGTTGGGGAAGATCGTGAAAAACCGGTTGCGCCAGCCGTAATGCGTGATCACCACCCATTTCGGGGTCTCGGCGGTCGAGATGCTGTCGGCCGCCTCGGCCTGCAGATCGGAGGAATCGAACTTGAAATAGGGCGGCCAGATCCAGCCCGTGTCCTCGTTGCGGTAGACCATCACGCCCTCGGCCTCGCGCCGGACGAATCCGAACAGGAACGCCTTGCGGCGCACCGTGTTGATCAGCCTTATGTCGCGGGTGGCGAACTCGCGCGCGGCGCTGTCGGGCTGGGCGAAGAAGATCCGGTTGACTGACGAGAAATCCATCCGGATCACCTCGATCGAGGTGATCCGCGCCACGTCGTGCTGCGGCAGCACGTAATGAAACAGCCCGCCGAGGATCACGAAGACGAGGACGCGGAAGATCAGTCGGATACGGGCCATATGCATCAGTTCCAGTTGGTTGCGATCAGGGCCGCGACGACCAGAACCGCGGGGATCACGTAGACCAGCAGGATCAGCTTGGGCCTGAGCCCGGCGTGATACTCCGCCATGCCCTTCTCGACATAGGCATCGCGGGCCGTGCGGTCGCCGCCCGGGTTCTCGGCCTCCCAGCGCTTTTCCAGCTTCTCGCGGCGCACCGAGCGCGAATAGAGCCAGACCGCCACGTAGACCACGCTGAGCGCGATGAAGCCGAACACCACCAGCCGGACGAGCGCCATTGCCTACCTCCGCCGCACCGCGCCCCAGGGGCCGACCAATTCGACCCGCCTGGCGATTTCCTCTTCGGGCGGGCGCGGCATCTCCATTCCCGGTTCCGGCCCGAAGAGTGCCGCGCGCGTGCCCGCCTTGTCCACCTGATATTCCGCGGCCAGGAAATCGGCGACGAAGGCCCGCTTGCCCTCGGGCCAGCGCTGGTAGGTCTCGTAGAACAGCTCCTTGTGGCAGATGAACAGCTGGCGCACGTCCAGCGGCGTCAGTTCTGCCAGCATCTGGTTGACCAGGTCGCGGTATTTGTGCGGGCCCGCGCGCAGCGTGTAGAAATAGGCCGGATGCTCCGAGGTGATCCGCGGCCAGTCGCCGCCGCCCTCGACCCAGCGCAGAAGGTCCGCAAGACCGTGAAACGCCGCCGGCAGCGCCGAGCCGAGCGAGCGCGCCAGCATCCGCAGATCGCGCCGCGTCGCGCCGGTCAGGTCCTGGCCCAGCGTCGCCGCCACGTCGAGCAGGATGAAATCCATCTTCTGGCGCAGGATCGCCGCCGCGTCGGTGTCGCGCGCCCGCACGATCGGCTCGACCAGGCCATTGAGCTCGAAGAACTTGGCCACCCTGTTCGGCTGGCCAAGCGGAAAGGCGTGCCGGATCGGCACGCCCGCCGGCGGCTCGCCGACCGAGATCAGCGCCGGGTGCTCGAGGTCGCGAAACAGGTACAGCCCGCCGAAATGCGCGGTCCAGTAGCTGCCCACGTCGACCGTGATGCTTTCCAGATCCACCGGATGGCGCGTGATGTCGCCGGTCTGCTTGGCCAGCCCGATCATCTCGGCGATCAGCACGTCGTCCCACCAGGCGTCTTCCTCGGTCCGGAACCGCTCGATCCGCCTGGAAAGCTCGCGGGCGTTCCTGACGTCGCCGCCGGTCGTGTCGGCGGCCACCACGATGCGGCGGATGTCGAACAGCCGGCCCGCCTCGCTCATGTCGTAGACCGAATTGGCCAGCTCGCCTGCCACCGCGTCGCGGGTGGTCAGCGCGAACAGCCTGGCCTCGTTCCGCTCGATATAGTCGCGCAGGATGCCGCGCGAGAACGAAAACTTGGCATTCAAGAGCGGCGCGGCCTTCTGCTCGGTCGTCATCAGGATGAACTGCCGGTTGCAGCCGTTCGGGTTGAGATAGAGGTGATCGCCCAATTCGTGACCGACCTCGGGCGAATAGCCCGAGATGTCGACGTGGAAGTCGGCGAGCCCGGTCTCCTTGCCGGTCAGATGCTTCAGCGCGCGGTTGTAGCGTTCCACCAGCGCGGGCGAGTTCACCGGCACCAGGTTGCCGAACATCAGGCCCTTGGCGATCAGGCGTTTCATCCGCTTGGCCCTCCGTGCCGACAGAGCCGGGCGGCGCCCGCCCCGGGGCGGGCGTGAAGCGCCCGCCCTTGGGGGCGGGGCGGGCGCTGCCCGGCGTGCCGCCGGGCGGTCCGTCTGACACGCCGTTCAGCCATCACGTGCCGCATCCTCCCCCTTGCGCTTCTCCACGCCCTGCGCCAGCCCCAGCCACACCAGCACCAGGACCGGCCCCCAGAGCATCGCCGCGAAGCCCGAAAGCTTCAGGAAGAACCACGACGCCGACAACGGCGCCGCGCCGAAGGCCGCGCCCACCGGCGCGCCGCGCGCCCCGTAGACCGCGGCGAAGACGCCCGCGCCCGCCACCAAGAGCAGCCCCGCCGAGGCCCAGACCGCCACGAACACCTCGCCCTGCGACCGGGTCCCGCGCCGCACCAGAAGCCGCGGGAACAGCACCGCCAGCACGCCCAGCAGCACCAGCGGAAACCCGGTGTTCCAAAGGCCGATGGGTTCGGACTGGATCATCCGCCCTTCCGCTCGGCGTATCTTCGCCGCGCCTCTTCGGTACGCCCGAAATTGCGCACCATCGTCTCGATCGCCGCCTCGTCCGACTTGTCGGCATAGCGAAACTCGCTGTCCGCGTAGCGGTTGATCTCCTGGATCACCATGTCGACGGTGATCGGCACCCGCATCTCCTCGATCATCCCCAGCTTCTCGTCATAGGGCCTGAACAGGAACAGATCCGGCTTCTCCATCCACTCGTCGGGCAGCTCGAAGTCCATCGACCGCACCTTCACCGCGTCGGTGATGTTCTTGATCGCCCGCCCGGTGAACCGGTCGTCCGCCTCCTGGATCGCCTTCAGATAGGCCCCCATCCTGGCGATGGTATCCAGCTTGCCGGTCTCCTTCTCGACCCGCTCCCAGACCTTCAGCAGTCCCTCCTCGTGCGGCCGCCCATGGCTTTCGAACGAGGCCGCCACCGCGCGCTTGATCTCCTGCGCCGCGTATAGCTCGTGTTGCCCCAGCGGGATGTCGTGCCGCCTGCCCAGCAAGAGCGCCAGGATGTCGATGTAATCCTCGCGGCTCTGCGGCCCGTCGACCAGGAACCGGGCGCCTGCGCGCTGGCGCAGCGCGTCGTCGACGTTCTCAGGATAGTTCGAGAACATCCCGAAGGTGCAGTTGCCCCTGACCACGGTGTTGGCGCCGGAAAACGCCTCCATCAGCACCGCGGTCACTTCCTGCTGCCCGGCCGAGGATTGCCGGTCGCCGCGCTTTCCCGCGATCTGGTCGATGTCGTCGACGGTGCCGAAGCCGATGACGTTGGGGTCCATCACGTTGTCGATGAAGGCGCGCGCGTTCTGCCCCGACTTGCCCTGGTAGCTGTCGATCTGGTCGATCGAGAAGTTCTGATAGCGGAACGGATAGCCCGCCACCTGGCAATATTCGTGCACCAGTCCCGCCATCATCTGGATCAGCGTGGTCTTGCCGGTGCCCGGCTTGCCGTCGCCCATGAAGGTGAAGATGAACCCGCCGATTTCGGCGAACGGGTTCAGCCGGCGCTCGAAATCATAGGCCATCAGCATCTTCGACAGCTTCATCGCCTGGTACTTGGCGATGTGGTTGCCGACGACCTGGTGCGGCTTCTTGAACTGCATGGTCAGCGCGGTGCCGCGCGCCTTGCGCGAGGGCGTGAAGCCCTGGATGGTGAAATCGTCCGCCTCGACCCGGTACGCCGCCCCGGTGAACGACCCGAGCCGCGGCGCGGTCTGGGCGCGCAGCGCCACCTTCTCCATCAGCATCTCGGCAAAGGCCAGGCAGGTGGCCACCAGCCGGTCCTCGCCCTCGGCGAATTTCTCCAGGTCCTGGTCCAGTTCCCAAAGCGCGCCGTGCAGCGCCAGTTGCGCATTGTCGGTCAGCACCTCCTCGACGCCGCCGATCTCCACCGTCGCCTCGCTGGCCGTCTCCGACAGCAGGAACGCCGTGGCATTGGCAAAGGTGTAGAGCACCGCCAGCGCCTCGGCCGCCAGAAGCTCGGAAAACTCCGTCGACCTGGCCGGCGGCAGCCGCCCCTCCAGGTTCTCGCGTTTCAGCTCCTTCAGCCCGGTGACCTGCGAAAACCCCTCGCCCACCGCCAGCGCGATGGCGATCGCGCGCCGCAGCCCCTGCATCACCGTGGCCTGCCTTGGCGAGATCAGCGCATCGCCGCCGTCCGCCGCCTCGATCCGGTCCAGAAGCCGCACGCCCTCGGGCCGCGCCGTCGACCGCCCGACCAGCCCCGGCGTGGTCGAGCGGAACCGCCGCCGCCCGCCGATGCCGCTGGACCGCTCCGGCACCGGCGCCGTGCGCGCCGCGGCGATCCGCGGCGTGTGGTCGAACCCCTCCAGCATCGACACGGCGGCGGCATAATGGCCGCGGATGTCGTCTTCGCGCAGCTCCATCTGGTCGGCCGGTACACTCATCGCTGGACCCAATCTTCTTCTCGTTGAAAATACGCCGGGGGTTTGGGGGCAGCGCCCCCAGGATCTGCCCGCACGCAGGCGAAGCCGAGTACGGGCACACGGAGCGTGCCGAAGGCACTCGATCTGATCGCGCTGCCGCTCACCGGTAGCTCACCACCTGGCCGGTCTCCGAAACCACGAACTTGCGCACCTCGCGGAACCCCGGCGGCACCATCTCGGCCAGCACCTGGTAGGGGCGCACGGGCATGATGATCGCGCGCTCGGTCGCCGTGGCGCCGGTGTCCACCCCGCGCCCCGCGAACGGGTCGAGCGCAAAGACCTCGCGGTCCACCGTGCCGAACCAGCCCGAGCGCTCCTGCGCCACCCGCTCGCTTTCCAGCACCTCGGTGGTCCAGGCCAGCGCCCAGTCCTGGCCCGCCGGCGCCCGGGCCTCGTCCAGCACCCTGCGCATCGGCCCGGTCTGCCGGGTGAAGGCCGAGGAATACATCGGGCCCACGTGGAACCGCCGCAGCCGCTTGGGGTGCAGATCGTCGAAATCGGTGTCGAAGCCCTTGGCGATGGTCACCAGCTTCAGCCCCGCGACCGCCTGCGCCATCAGGTGCGCCTGCGCCTCGGGCCAGCGCCGGTCGTCGACCGGCAGCCCGCGCCGGCCGCTGTCCTCCAGCTCCATCAGATAGATCGTCGGCAGGTTCACCTGGCTGTCATAGACCGCCCAGTGCAGCAGATAGCGCCGCCGCCCGTTCGGCAGGTCCTCCAGCCATTGCGCCTGCGGGTCGTTCTGCGCCCAGAACAGCCCGCCCTCCTGCAGCGCCTCGTAGTAAAGCCGTTGCGACATGGCGAATTGCAGCCGGGTCGGAATCGTCAGTTCGCCGACGATCTGGCGCACCATCGCATCCTTCAGATCGTCGCGCGACATCGAGCCCGCCAGGTGGCGGCCGGCCTGCTGCGCGTCGTTCGCCATGGTCAGAAGCTCGCGGAACACCGGAAACCCCGATTCCACCCGGTCGATCGACAGTGCCCCGAATACCTTGCCGCCGTCGCGCCCGGTCAGCAGGTACTTGAGGCTGAGCGCCCGGAACGTGGCCGAGATCATCTGGACGTAGGCGCTTAGCACCCGCGCATCCAGCCTGGAAAGCCGCCCCTCGCGCTCCATCACGCCCGCGACCCGCGCCAGGTGCCCGGTGATCGTCTCGAACTTGCGGAAATACCGCCGCGCCGCGAAGGCGTCGTCGAGTGCGACATGGTCGCGGGAGAGGTCGACCTCAGTCACGTTCGCGCCTCTGCCGTTTCTGGCTCTTGATCCAGAAACCGCGCCAATAAAGCCCGCCGAGCAGCATCAGAACCACCAGGATCACCCAGCCGATCGTGCTGTCGCTGGCAAACAGCGCGGGCCACAGCTCGTCCAGCCCAAAGATCGGCGCGGTGCTGTAGATCGCGAAGAACAGGATCATAGCGAGGACCAGCCAGACCATCGGCGTCAGTTCCGCTTCTCTCGCCGATCCAGCCAGAGCGCCAATCCCCCGAAGACGACGAAAGAGGCAGGCAGGATACCGCTGCCGAAATGGACCCATTCGCGGTAGGCATCCTTGCCCCAGGGATCGGCGACAAAGCCCTTCGTGGCGAGCAACGCGAACAAGACAATCAAGGCCACGCCCAAGGTGGCGTCACGCCGGTTCATTCACGCCCCGTAGAGGTTCTTGTCGTGCTTCTCGACGATCTCGGCGAAGCGGCGGGCAAAGCGTTCATCCGCCTTGGCCTTCTGCTCCAGCACCTTGCGGGCATAGACCATGTGGTCCTCGTGCGCCTCCATCATCTCGGCCATGCGCTGGTTCGTCGCCGTGCCGATCGCGGCCATCGCGGCCTGCGCCTCCTTGTCGGTCTCGACCCCGATCTCGTTGATCCGGTGCGCCACGTCCTGCTGCTGCGCGGTCTTCAAGGACTTGGTCAGCGCATCGTAAAGCACCACGCGCTGCTTGGTGTCGGTCTGCAGCTTGTTGATCAGCACCATCTGGGTGGCCGCCTGGTTCTGCAGGCTGTCGACCCAGGACTTGCCCTTCTCGATATAGCGCTCGAGCGTCTGCGACTTGGCGAGTTTGACCTGCTCGGCCTGCACCATCTCGTTGTATTTCTGATTGAGCGCGGCCAGCTCGCTTTCCAGCTTGGTGCGCGCCGCGGCGTCCTTCTCGACGCTGATCTTGTTCTCCAGCTCGATGATCTTCGGATCCATCGCCTGGATCTCGGCGCGCAGGGATTCCAGCTCGCCCACCGTCGCCTCGCGGTCGTCCAGCGTCTCGGTCAGGTTGACCTCGACCTTGCCGCGGTGCTGTTCCAGCACGCCCAGCTGGTTCTGCAGAAGCTTGACGATGATGTCCGACTTGCCGATCAGGTCCTGCAGCTTGTCGTCGACATTCGCCGTGCGCATGCGCTCCTGGCGCAGCGTTTCCGCCCTGCCGCGGCTGAAGAAGCCCACGAAGGTTTCCCACCCGGTCTTGTTCCGCATCTCGTCGAAATCCTTCGAGAACGCGGCGGTGACGTCGTCGAGCCCCATGATCAGCTCGGCGATGTTGGCGTTCATCAGTTCGGTATGGGCGTGCACGTCGTCGAGCGTTGCGTTCTCGATGTCGACCGAGATGTCCGCGCCGGTCTTGATCCGCACGCCCATCTCCTCGACCCGGCTGGTGAGTTCCGCGATCTTGGCCTGTGCCGCCGCGACCTGTTCCTGGCTTTCCCGTACCTGGGCGTCGAAATCGCTCATGAATGCTCCCTGTCAGGCAATCCTTGGTCAGATAGGGATTTCTTAGACCCATTTAACGCCCCGGCATAGGAAATTTCCCGGCCATTACAGCCGGTTTCCCGGGATTACCTTTTCGAAACGGGAATTTAGGCTATTCTCCCGGCGAACCGGCGGCATCCGCGAACGGCGCCCCGGAATCGACAAAGGAGGACACGACATGACCTTGGGCGGACTGATCGCGGCGCTGATCATCGGCGGCGTGGCCGGGTGGCTCGCCGGGCAATTGATGCGCGGCGGGGGATTCGGGCTTCTGGGCAACATCATCGTCGGCATCATCGGCGCCTTCGTCGCCGGCCTGGTGCTGCCCGCGGTGGGCCTCGGCGCGGGCGGCGGGCCGATCATGTCGATCGTTCACGCCACGATCGGCGCGGTCATCTTCCTGTTCGTGATCCGGCTGGTGCGCCGCGCGGGCTGAGGTCCCGCCGGCGCGGGGCTGCCCCGGCACGGAATCTTCCGCGCCGGGGCGGGGCGAAACTCAGCCCACCACGTTGAACTTCGGCCCGTATGGATAGCCGGTGATGTTCTCGGCGCCGTCCTCGGTCACGATCAGGATATCGTGCTCGCGGTAGCCGCCGGCGCCCGGCATCCCTGCCGGGACCGTCAACATCGGCTCCATCGAGACCACGTGCCCGGGTTCCAGCACCGTCTCGACATCCTCGCGCAGCTCCAGCCCCGCCTCGCGGCCGTAATAGTGGCTGAGCACCCCGAAGGAATGGCCATAGCCGAAGCTGCGATAGTCGAGCAGGCCGCGCTCGGCGAAATATTCGTTCAGCGCCGCGGTGATGTCGCAGCACCGCGCGCCCGGCCGGATCAGCGCCAGCCCCAGTTCGTGCGCGCCGATGTTCGCCTGCCACAGCCGCAGGCTCTCGGCGTCCGGCTCGCCAAGGAACATCGTGCGTTCCAGCGCCGTGTAATAGCCCGAAATCATCGGGAAGGTGTTCAGCGACAGGATGTCGCCGCGCCGCAGCGCCCGCCCGGTCACCGGGTTGTGCGCGCCGTCGGTGTTCGGCCCCGACTGGAACCAGACCCAGGTGTCGCGGTACTCGGCGTCCGGAAACCGCGCCGCGATCTCCAGCTCCATCGCGTCCCGGCCCGCCATCGCCACGTCGATCTCGCGCGCGCCCTCGCGCACCGCCTCGCGGATCGCATGGCCGCCCAGGTCCGCCACCGCGGCGCCTGCGCGGATCAGCGCGATCTCGGCCGCCGACTTCCGCATCCGCTGCCGCATCGTGGCCGGCGCGATGTCGAGCGTCGCCGCCGGTGCAAGATAAGCCCCGAGCCTGGCGGACTGCTCGACGCTCAGGTGATCCGCCTCGAATCCGATCCGCCGGCCCGTGCCGGCCACATGGGCCACCGCGCGCCAGAAGTTGTCGCGCGCCCAGTCGGTATAGGTCAGGCTGTCCCAGGCCGAGCGCCGCCAGGGCTGGCCGCCGTCGATCCCGGCGCTGACCGTCACCGCGTCGCCCGCAGTCACCACCAGCGCATAGGGCCGCCCGAAGGCGCAGTAGAGAAAGCCCGAATAATAGGCGACGTTCTGCATCGAGGTCAGCACCGCCGCCTCGATGCCCGCCTCGGCCATCGCGCGCCGCAGGCCCGCCAGCCGCGCCTCGTATTCCTCCATCGCAAACGGCAGGGCCGCCTTCTCGCCATTCGCAAAGCGGAAATGCGCAGGCCGCGCGGGGGAAAGTTCAGGGGTATGCACCGTCATCGTCGACCTCCAGATATCGGTCCGGGGCCGAACCGCCCGGACCACCAAAGATCCCGGCGTTCAGGACGATTGCGAGCCTTTGGTCCGGCGACGCCATCGCCGGGGCTCGCGCCTGCCATAGTCCCGGGGCGGGCCGCGCGCTGGCCCGTTTGCGCCATCCCCGGCCCGAAAGCGTCAGCCGCGCGGCGCCAGCGCGTGGCGCGGCTGGTAGACCCCCAGCCCCGCGCCGCCCGGCAGCGTCAGCGTCGACAGAAGCCCCCAGCCTTCGTCGGCGGGTTCGGACACCGTCACGCCCTTCGCCGCCATCGCCGCCCGGAACGCCGCGATGTCCTCGACCATCAGATAGACCTGCTGCCGCCCGCCCGCCTCGTCGGGATGCACCGCGACCTCGGCCGGCGGCGCGGCGAAGATCAGCCAGCCGCCGCCCGCGTCCACATGGGCAAACCCCAGCACGTCGCGAAAGAACGCCCGGTCCGCCTCGGCGTCCCTCGAAAACAGCGTCATGTGCATCCCGGTGATCATCGCCTGCCTCCTTGTCGATCCCGCCGCCGGCTGTAAGTTACCACGAAACCCGCGGGAGAGGATGCGATGCGACTGCAGCACAAGACGGCGATCGTCACCGGCGGCGGCTCGGGCTTCGGCGCCGGGATCGCGCGCAAGTTCGCCGCCGAGGGCGCCCGCGTCATGGTCGCCGACATCGACGAGGCCGCCGCCCGGACGATCGCCGCCGAGGTGGACGGCATCGCGCAGGCCGTCGACGTCGCCGACGGCGCCGGCGTCGCGGCGATGATGGCCGCGGCGCTCGACCGGCTCGGCCATGTCGACATCCTGGTGAACAACGCCGGGATCACCCATCTGCCGATGCCGATGGAGGACGTCCCAGAGGACCAGTTCGACCGCGTCCTCGCGGTGAACGCGAAATCCGTCTACCTGACCGCCAGGCACCTGGTCGGCCACATGAAGTCGCGCCGGACCGGCGCGATTCTCAACATCGCCTCGACCGCCGGGCTTTCGCCGCGCCCGAACCTGAACTGGTACAACGCCTCGAAAGGCTGGGTGATCACCGCCACCAAGGCGATGGCCGTGGAACTGGCGCCCCACGGCATCCGGGTCAACGCGCTCTGCCCGGTCGCCGGCGAGACGCCGCTGCTGAAAAGCTTCCTCGGCGAGGACACGCCGGAACGCCGCGCCGCGTTCCTGGCGACGATCCCGCTCGGGCGGTTCTCGACGCCCGAGGACCTCGGCAACGCCGCCTGCTATCTGTGCTCGGACGAGGCGGGCATGATCACCGGCGTCGCGATGGAAGTGGACGGCGGGCGCTGCATCTGATGCGTCCCGGGCCGAGAAACCTGATCACCGACGTCGCCGGCATCCTCGTCGGCAACGCCGAGGACCATGTGATCAAGACCGGCTGCACGGTGCTGACCGCCGACGCCCCCTTTACCGCCGCGGTGCATGTCATGGGCGGCGCGCCTGGCACGCGCGAGACCGACCTTCTGGCGCCCGAGAACCTGGTACAGCAGGCCGACGCGCTGGTCCTGTCGGGCGGGTCGGCGCTGGGCCTCGACGCCGCCTCGGGCGTGGCCAACGCGCTGCGCGCGCAGGGCCGCGGCTTCGAGGTGCGCGGCCAGAACGTCCCCATCGTGCCTGGCGCGATCCTCATCGACCTGCTGAACGGCGGCGACAAGACCTGGCACGAAAACCCCTATGCCGCGCTCGGCGCCCGCGCGCTGCAAGGCGCGGGCCGCGACTTCGCGATCGGCACCGCCGGCGCCGGCACCGGCGCCAACTGCTTCGACGTCAAGGGCGGCCTCGGTTCGGCCTCGGTCGTGCTGGAAAACAGCACCACCGTGGGCGCCATCGTCGCGATCAACCCGATCGGGTCGGTGCTGATGGGCGAGGGTCCGCATTTCTGGGCCGCGCCCTTCGAGGTCGGCGACGAATTCGGCGGCCTCGGGCCCGGCACCCCGCCCGACCCGCTGGCTGCGCTGAGAACGCGGGTCAACCCGGGCGGGAACACCGCCATCGCGATCGTCGCCACCGACGCCGACCTGACCCAGGCCCAGGCCAAGCGCGTGGCCACCGCCGCCCATGACGGGATCGCGCGCGCCATCGTGCCCAGCCACACGCCGTTCGACGGCGATCTGGTCTTCGCGGCGGCGACCGGCGCGCGTCCGCTGGGCGACCCGTTCCTCGACACGATGCTGATCGGCCACGCGGCGGCCATGTGCCTCGCCCGCGCCATCGCTCGCGGCGTCTACCACGCGACCGCCGCCGAAAACGACCCGGTCGCCACCTGGCGGGATCGCTTCGGCACGCCCTGACCGGCCGCGTCTCCGGCCCGGAAATGCCTCCGCCGGACGCTCCCGCCGCGGCAAATCGCGCCCGCGTCCGCCACCCAGCGCCACGGCCGCCAGGGGCGGCGGGGCCCCGCCGCAGGCGAAGCCGAGGATGGGGAGGTCCCTGCGCGCCGCAGGCGCTCCTTCGGATCACGCGATGCCGCCGACCAGCGCCTCGGTCAGCGGGCTTTCGGCCGCCTCCATCTCGGCGATCTCGTCGAAATGGTGCCGCCCCGGCGCCACCCGCAGCCGCGCGTCCGGCCAGGCCCGCGCAAGCCGGTGCGCCTGGTCGTGGAAGGCCGGCCGATCCTCGGCGCCGACCCAGACCACGCAGTCCGCGGCCCGCAGGTCCTGGCACAGCGCCGGGCTCTCGGCCGCCGCCTCGGCCGCGTCGAGCCGCAGGTCCGCGTTCATCGCCGTCCTCATCAGCGGCCGCAGGTCGGCAAGCGGCGAGATCGGCACCACCCGCGCCAGCCGCGCCGCCGCAGGTTCCGGCAGGGCCACGTCGCGGCAGCGCATCCGCGCCGACAGATGCCCGCCCGCCGAATGCCCGGTGACGACGATCGGGCCCGCGACCTCGCCGGCCGCCGCGGCCAGCGCCGCCGCGATCTGCCGGGTGATGCCGGCGATCCGGATTTCCGGCGCCAGCGTGTAGCCCGGCATCGCCACCGCCCAGCCGCGCGCCAGCGGCCCGGCGGCCAGGTGCGACCAGTCCGACCTGCCGAAACGCAGCCAGTACCCGCCATGGACGAAGACCAGAAGACCGCGGGCTGCGCCCGCGGGCAGCATGAGGTCGAACCGCTCGCGCGCGCCCGGCCCGTAGGCCAGGTCGCACCGCGCCCGCGCGCCCAGCGATGCGCGGAACGCCGCCGCCGCCGCGGCCCAGCGCGCGGGATACTCCGCCGCGCCGGGAATATAGGCGCCGTTTTCGTAGGCGTCGGTCAGGTCCATCGCGCATTCCCCGTCTTGCATGTCGCCCCTCATAGCGCGACAAGGGCGCCGCGCCCATGGCCGCGTCACGGCCAGGTAAAGGGAGACAGACATGCTCGACACCGCCACCGATCTCGCCAGCCTGCTGAAGGACCCCGAACTGCTCGCCACCCGCGCCTATCTCGCGGGCGACTGGGCCGACGCCGGCGACGGCAGGACCTTCGACGTCACCAACCCCGCGCGCGGCGACGTGATCGCCCGGGTGGCCGATCTCGGCCGCGCCGAGACCGCCGCCGCGATCGCCCGCGCCGAGACCGCGATGAAGGACTGGGCCGCCCGCACCGCCAAGGAGCGCGCCAACATCCTGCGCGCCTGGTACAACCTGATGGTCGAGAACGCCGACGACCTGGCCACGATCCTGACCGCCGAACAGGGCAAGCCGGTGGCCGAGGCGAAGGGCGAGATCCTCTATGGCGCGTCCTTCATCGAGTGGTTCGCCGAAGAGGCCAAGCGGGTCTATGGCGAAACCATCCCCGGCCACCAGCCCGACAAGCGGATCACCGTGATCCGCCAGCCGATCGGGGTCTGCGCCGCGATCACGCCCTGGAACTTTCCGAACGCGATGATCACCCGCAAGGTCGGCCCCGCGCTGGCCGCGGGCTGCGCGATCATCGTCCGCCCGCCCACGCTGACGCCGCTCTCGGCGCTGGCGCTCGGGGTGCTGGCCGACCGTGCCGGGCTGCCGAAGGGCGTGCTGTCGATCATCCCGTCCAGCGACAGTTCCGGCATCGGCAAGGAGTTCTGCGAGAACCCCGCCGTGCGCAAGCTGTCGTTCACCGGCTCGACCGAGGTCGGGCGGATCCTGCTGAAACAGGCCGCCGACCAGGTGATGAAATGCTCGATGGAGCTTGGCGGCAACGCGCCCTTCATCGTCTTCGACGACGCCGACCTGGACGCCGCCGTCGAGGGCGCGATCGCGTCCAAGTACCGCAACAACGGCCAGACCTGCGTCTGCGCCAACCGGCTTTACGTGCAGGCCGGCGTCTACGACGCCTTCGCCGCCAGGCTGGCCGAGGCGGTGGGCAGGATGAAGGTGGGCGACGGGCTGGACGCCGGCACCGCGCTCGGCCCGCTGATCGACGCGGCCGCGGTCGCCAAGGTCCAGAGCCATATCGACGACGCCACCGCCAAGGGCGGCAAGGTCGCGCTGGGCGGCAGGCCGCACGAACTCGGCGGGCTGTTCTTCGAGCCGACGATCGTGACCGGCGTGACCCAGGACATGGCGGTGGCCACCGAAGAGACCTTCGGCCCGCTCGCGCCGCTGTTCCGGTTCGAGACCGAGGACGAGGTGATCGGCTATGCCAACGCCACGATCTTCGGACTGGCCGCGTATTTCTACGCCCGCGACATCGGCCGCATCACCCGCGTGCAGGAAGGGCTGGAATACGGCATCGTCGGCGTCAACACGGGCATCATCTCGACCGAGGTCGCGCCGTTCGGCGGGGTCAAGCAATCCGGCCTCGGCCGCGAGGGCAGCCGCCACGGGATCGAGGATTACCTGGAGCTGAAATACATCTGCCTCAGCGTCTGAGGCACGGGCGAACGGGCGGCCTGCGGCGACCGTCGACACGGTCCCGCGGCGCCCTGCCTCTCGATTCCGCCGCGGCCCGCGGCGGGTCTGCATCGCTTGGAAGTGGCGGCGCCGCCAGTCGGCGATCCGTGGGGCGAGCCCCATATGGCCCGGGCGCGACGGGCGCCCGACATACGCACTTGGCCGTCCCTGCCCCTGGCGGGGCGGCGGGACCGGAAGACCTGGTCACGCAGGGCGCAACCCCCGCGCGGAAACGTTTCGGGAAAGCGGTATAGCCGCCGGGCGTTAGCGGCGGGTTAACCAACCGTGCGGTGGACCCGCCCGAAGGGGCGAAAGGGGGCGCGGGACTTCGATCCCCGCGCCCGAAAGCTCAGGCGTGGATCGCGCCGTCGCCGCAGGCCAGCGCCGCCTCGCGCACCGCCTCGGAATAGGTCGGGTGGGCGTGGCAGGTCATCGCGAGGTCCTCGGCGCTGGCGCCGAATTCCATCGCCACGCAGATCTCGTGGATCAGGTCGCCCGCCATCGGGCCGATGATATGGGCGCCGAGGATGCGATCGGTCTCCTTGTCGGCGAGGATCTTGACGAAGCCGTCGCCGGCGAAGTTCGCCTTGGCGCGGCCATTGCCCATGAAGGAGAACTTGCCGACCTTGTAGGCGCGACCGGCCTGCTTCAGCGTTTCCTCCGTCTCGCCCACCGTCGAGACCTCGGGATGGGTGTAGATCACGCCCGGGATCACGCCGTAGTTCACGTGGCCGTGCCGGCCGGCGACCACCTCGGCCGCGGCCATGCCCTCGTCCTCGGCCTTGTGGGCCAGCATCGGGCCCTTGATCGCGTCGCCGATCGCCAGGATGCCCTGGACCGAGGTGCGATACTGCCCGTCCACCTCGATCTGTCCGCGATCCGACATCTTCACGCCCAGGGCATCGAGCCCCAGCCCGTCGGTATAGGGTTTGCGCCCCGTGGCCACCAGGACCACATCGGCGTCCATCACATGCTCGCTGTCATCCTTGCGCAGCTTGTAGGTGACCTTGGCCTTGGACTTCGTCGCCTCGACCCCCTGCACCGCCGCGCCCAGGGTGAAGGCCAGCCCCTGCTTGGTGAGCATCCGCTGGAACACCTTGGACACTTCCGCGTCCATGCCCGGCGTGATGT
>JBFKQC010000062.1:0-24821 GCA_041627895.1 Rhodobacter sp. | reverse complement strand
CGCTGGCGGACGGCAAGGAATACGTGAAGGCCGCCGTCGAGCGCGGCATGGATGTCGACCGTTTCGCCGGACGGCTGAGCTTTTTCTTCGCGATCGGCATGAACTTTTTCATGGAGGCGGCGAAGCTGCGCGCCGCACGGTTCCTCTGGCACCGGATCATGTCGGAATTCGGCCCGAAGAAACCCCAAAGCCTGATGCTGCGAACCCATTGCCAGACCTCCGGAGTTTCACTTCAGGAACAGGACCCCTATAACAACATCGTCCGGACCGCGTACGAGGCGATGAGCGCCGTACTTGGAGGAACCCAATCGCTTCACACGAACTCTTTCGACGAAGCCATTGCTTTGCCGACAGAGTTCTCGGCTAGAATTGCACGAAACACGCAATTGATCCTGCAGAACGAAACCGGGGTGACGCGGGTTGTCGACCCGCTGGCGGGGTCGTACTATGTTGAAAAGCTGACATCCGACCTGATCGACGAAGCGCAGAAGCTGATCGACGAGATCGACACGATGGGCGGCATGACCAAGGCGGTGATCTCGGGCATGCCGAAGCTGCGCATCGAAGAGGCCGCGGCACGGCGGCAGGCCGCCATCGACCGCGGCGACGAGGTGATCGTCGGCGTCAACAGGTTCCGGCTGGAAAAGGAAGACGAGATCGAGGTGCGCGAGATCGACAACACCGCCGTGCGCGAGGCGCAGATCCGGCGGCTCGAGACGATCCGCGCGACCCGCGACAAGGCCGCCTGCGAGGCGGCGCTGACCGCGCTTGAGACCGGCGCGCGCGAGGGCCGCGGCAACCTTCTGGAACTGGCGGTGGAAGCGGCGCGCGCGCGCGCCACGGTAGGAGAGATTTCGATGGCGATGGAAAAGGCGTTCGGCCGGCACCGGGCCGAGGTGAAGACGCTCGCGGGTGTCTACGGCGCGGCCTACGAGGGCGACGAAGGCTTTGCCGCGATCCAGAAATCGGTCGAGGACTTCGCCGAGCGCGAAGGCCGGCGGCCGCGGATGCTGGTGGTCAAGATGGGCCAGGACGGCCACGACCGCGGCGCCAAGGTGATCGCCACGGCGTTCGCCGATATCGGCTTCGACGTCGATGTCGGACCGCTGTTCCAGACGCCGGAAGAGGCCGCGCAGGACGCCGTCGACAACGACGTGCACGTCGTCGGCATCTCGTCCCAGGCGGCGGGGCACAAGACGCTGGCGCCGAAACTGATCGAGGCGCTGAAGGCGCAGGGCGCCGAGGACATCATCGTGATCTGCGGCGGTGTGATCCCGCAGCAGGATTACGAGTTCCTGAAGAAAGCCGGCGTCAAGGCGATCTTCGGGCCCGGCACCAACATTCCGGCGGCGGCGCAGGACATTCTGCGGCTGATCGGCGAGGCGCGCATGGGTCACGCCGCCGAGTAACGTTTTCCTGCCTTGCCGGGCGCTTGCCCCGCCGCCTAATCTGCCGCCAGACCAAACGCGAGGGCAGGGCGATGGCGGGGCGCGTGACCGGGATCGGCGGCATCTTCTTCCGGGCGGCGGACCCCGAGGCGCTGGCGGCATGGTACGCCGGGCACCTGGGCGTGGCATCGTTCGGACCCTGGCCGGTCGAGGCGGGCATCTCGGTCTTCGCGCCGTTCCGGGCGGATACCGATTACTGGCCCGCCGACAGGCCATGGATGCTGAACCTGCGGGTCGACGAGCTTGACGACGTGATCGCGCGGCTTCGGGCGGCGGGAATTGCGGTCGAGACGCGCCCCGACGAATGGGACGACCCGACGACGGGCCGTTTCGCCCGGATCACCGACCCCGAGGGCAACAATATCGAGCTTTGGGAGCCGCCCGCATGAGCAAGCGCCGGCACATCCTTTTCGGCATGGCCGCCGGTGCGGTCTGGGGCGTGGCGCTGGTCTGGATCGGCACGGCGTTCGTCAACCTGCCGATCTTTTCCTTCACCTGGACGCTGGCGCTGTCGTTCCTGTTTCCCGGCCTGTTCCTGGCCGCGGTGATCGGGCGCATCGCGCAGCGGCGGTTCTTCGACGACGCGATCATCGACGGCGAGCCGATGACCGGCGCCGCCGAGATCGACCAGCGCGTGCTGCAGAACACCGTCGAGCAACTGGCCCTCGCGCTGGCGCTCTGGCCGGTCACCGGCCATGTGCTGGCCGTCGAGGGGCCGGGCGTGGTGCTGATGCTGGGGATCGGATTCGCCGTGGCGCGGGTGGCGTTCTGGGTCGGCTACCACCTGTCGCCGCCGCTGCGCGCCTTCGGGTTCGCGGCCACCTTCTATCCGACGCTGATCGCGGTCGGCTGGGCGGTGCTGTGGTGGTTCGTGAACTGACCGGGCCCAGGCGGGTGGGCCCCGGCAGGCAGATCACTCCGCCGCCGCCGGCTCGCCAACCGTTTCCGGCCTGGTCGCAAGCATCAGCACCGCGTAGCCGAGGATGGCCGAGACCGCCGAGCCGCCCAGCACGCCGAGCCGCACGGCGTTCATCAGTTCCGGGTCGTTGAAACTGAGCGATCCGATGAAGAGCGACATGGTGAACCCGATGCCCGCAAGGCACGCCACGCCGTAGATCTGCGCCCAGGTGGCATGGGACGGCATGCGCGCCACGCCGGTTTTGACCAGCGCCCAGGTCAGGCCCAGAATGCCCACCTGCTTGCCGATGACCAGTCCGGCGGCGATGCCCAGCGGCAGCGGCGCAAGGAGATCGGCGAACGAAAGCCCCTTCAGCACCACACCGGCATTGGCAAAGGCGAAGACCGGTACGATGAAGAAATAGACGTAAGGTTCCAGCCCGTGCTCGAGCGAATGCAGGGGCGACTTGTTCCACCTGTCCTTCAGTGGCACGCAGAACGCCGTGACCACGCCCGCGAGCGTCGCGTGCACACCGGATTTCAGCACCAGCACCCAGAGCACCGCGCCCAGCAGCAGCGTCGGCGCCATCCGGTGCGCGCCCGCCTGGTTGCGCCAGATCATCAGCGCGAGCGGGGCGAGCGCCACCACGAGATAGCCGATCTTCAACTCGGCGGTGTAAAACAACGCGATGATCAGGATCGCGCCCATGTCGTCCAGGATTGCCAGCGTCAGCAGGAATACCTTCAGCGACGACGGCACGCGGTCGCCCACCAGCGCCAGGATGCCCAGCGCAAAGGCGATGTCCGTTGCGGCCGGGATCGCCCAGCCCGTGGCCGCGGGCGTACCCGCATTGAGCCCCAGGAACACGATCGCCGGAACCGCCATGCCGCCGACGGCCGCCATCCCCGGCAGCACCACGTCGCGCGGGTTCTTCAGCTTGCCGTCCAGAAGCTCGCGTTTCAGCTCCAGCCCGATCAGGAAGAAGAACACCGCCATCAACCCGTCGTTGATCCAGAGGATCAGCGGCTTTTGCAGCCCGTCGCCCTCGATGGTGATCGCGACATAGGCGCCGAGCACGGCGTCATAGACCGGCTGCAGCGACGAATTCGCCACAACCAGCGCGGCCAGAGCGGCCAGCATCAGAAGCGCGCCGCCGGCGGCTTCGTGGGCGAAGATGCGGTGGAGGGTGCGAAGCATGCCTAAACCTGAGTCTTTTTCTGATGTTTGTGACGAAATGGGGCGCATGGCGGCCGCGTCAAGGGCGGGGCGACCGGATCTGGTGGACAATTCGCGCAATCGCGGGTCCGATGCGGCCAGGCGGAGGCAGGCAGGCGATGGCGCGATTGGCACTCGATCATCTGGTGGTCACGGCGGAGCGTCTCGACGACGGCGTTGCCTTCGTCGAGGACCGGCTGGGCGTCGCGATGGCGCCGGGCGGCAGGCACCCGGCGATGGGCACGCATAACCGGCTGCTCGGGCTGGGCGAGGTCTATCTCGAAGTGATCGCGGTCGATCCCGGGGCGGCGCCGCCGGGGCGCGCGCGGCTGTTCGGGCTGGATGGCGTTTCCGGCCCGCCCAGGCTGTCGCACTGGGTGGCGCGCACCGGGGATCTGGCCGCCGCGCTGGCGCTGGCGCCCCCGGGCGCGGGCGAGATCGTCGAGCTTAGCCGCGGCGATCTGCGCTGGACCATGTCGGTGCCCGCAGACGGCCGGCTGCCGCATGGCGACGCGTTTCCGGCGATGATCGCCTGGGGCGCGGCGCCGCACCCGACCGCACGGCTGCCGGACGCGGGCTGCCGGCTGCAGAGCCTGCGCATCAGCCATCCCGACGCGGCCGCGCTGCGGCACGCGCTTGACCGCTACGAGGGCGGGCTCGCGGGCCACGTCGTTTCCGGCGACGCGGTCGTCTTCGACGCGGTGATCGCCACGCCCGGCGGGTCGCGGCGGCTGGCATGACGGTCCGGCCCGCGACACCCGCGGACGCAGACGCCATCGCCGCGATCTGGAACCCGGTGATCCGCGACACGCTGGTCACCTTCAACGCGGTCGAGAAGACGCCCGCCGACATCGAGCGCCTGATCGCGGAACGGGCCGCGGCCGGGCACGCCTTCCTGGTGGCCGAAGATGCCGGGCAGGTGCTGGGATTTGCCACCTATGCGCAGTTTCGCGGCGGGATCGGCTATGCCCGCACGATGGAGCATACCGTGATCCTGGCGCCGGGCGCGCAGGGGCGGGGACATGGCCGCGCGCTGATGGCGGCGGTCGAGGATCACGCCCGCGCCGGCGGCGCGCACATGATCTTTGCCGGGGTCAGTTCCGGCAATCCGGCAGGCGTGGCGTTTCATGCCGCGCTCGGCTATCGCGAGGTAGCCGTGCTGCGCGAGGTCGGCTGGAAGTTCGGCAGATGGCTGGACCTGCACCTGATGCAGAAGCGCCTGTGAAGCCGGCGATACCGGCACGCGTCGGCCTGGTCGCCTGCCCGCACCGCCGGGCGCGGAACCGGTGCGCGCATATTGCGATACAAGCCCCGGGCGAAACCCGCTAGGGTCCCCACATGTCGATCTGGACCCGTATTTCCGCCGCCATATCGTCGCTCGCCAAGGGCGAAGGGCTCAGCGCCGTCTTCGACAAGCTGCGCGCGCCGCCCGAGCGCTCGATCGCCTTCACCATCGCGGTGATCGCGCTCGGCGCAAAGATGGCCAAGGCCGATGGGCTGGTCACCCGCGACGAGGTGACGGCGTTCCGCGAGGTGTTTCACATCCCTCGCAGCGCCGAGAAAGAGGCGGCGCGGGTCTTCAACCTGGCGCGGCAGGACGTGGCGGGCTTCGACGATTACGCCCGCCGCATCGGCGCGATGTTCCCCGCCGATTCCGGCGTGCTTTGCGACCTGATGGAGGGGCTCTTTCACATCGCGGTCGCGGACGGCACGTATCACCCGAACGAGGACGATTTCCTGCACCGGGTCGCCGAGATCTTCGGCATGGACGAGCGCCAGTTCGTTCGGCTGCGCGCCCGGTTCGTGGCCGAGGCCGAGCCCGACCCCTACGACGTGCTGGGGGTGACGCCGGACATGCCGCTGCCCGAGATCCGCAAGGCCTGGCGCGATCTGGTGCGCGACAGCCATCCCGACCGGATGATCGCCCGCGGCGTGCCGCAAGAGGCGGTGAAGCTGGCCGAAACGCGGCTGGTGGCGCTGAACCGCGCCTGGGAGGCGATCAGCAAGGAGGCCGCCTGATGCTCAGGTTCGCCACCTACAACGTGGAATGGTTCGACAACCTCTTCGACGATGACGGGCGGCTTCTGGAAGACGACGCCTGGTCGGGCCGGCAGGACGTGCGCCGCGCCGACCAGTTGGCCTCGCTGGGCATCGTCTTCACCGCGCTCGATGCCGACGCGGTGCTGATCGTCGAGGCGCCCGACACCAACCGCCGCCGCTCGACCGTGCGCGCGCTCGAAGCCTTTGCGGCGCGCTACGAATTGCGCACCCGCAAGGCGCTGATGGGCTTCGCCAACGGCACGCAGCAGGAAATCGCGCTGCTTTACGATCCCGACGCGATGACGGCCGTGCACGACCCGATGGGCGACCCGACCGGCAAGCGCGGCGCCTGGGACGCGCCCCGGTTCGACAGCGTGTTCCGGATCGACCTGGACACCGACGCCTCGCCGGACCAGGTGACGTTTTCCAAGCCGCCGCTCGAGGCGCGCATCGAGACCGCGGGCGGCCATGCCCTGCGCCTGATCGGGGTGCACGTGAAATCCAAGGCCCCGCACGGCGCCGACACGCCCGAAGAGGTGATGCGCGTGGCGATCGCCAACCGCCGCAAGCAGCTTGCGCAATGCATCTGGCTGCGCCAGCGCGTCACCGGGCATCTGGAGGCCGGCGAGGACCTGATCGTGCTCGGCGATTTCAACGACGGGCCGGGGCTCGACGAATACGAAAAGCTGTTCGGTCATTCGGGGGTCGAGATCGTGCTGGGCGAGGGCGACGGCCCGAAGCTTTACGACCCGCATGCGCGCATGGCGCTGTCGCAGCGGGTCGGCGGGATTCCGGTGACGGCCCGGTTCTACCTGCACGAAGAGGGGCGCTATCTGCAGGCGCTGCTGGACTACGTGATGATCTCGAAGGGGCTGCGCGGCAAGAAGCCGCGCTGGCGCATCTGGCATCCGTTCGACGACCCGGCCTGCTATCGCACGCCGGAATTGCGCGATGCGCTGCTGACGGCGTCGGATCATTTCCCGGTCAGCGTCGATCTGGCGCTCTGAGCTTATCAACGGCGCCGGGAATGCCTATATTCGGGGGCATGAAACAGATGGCTATCCTGGCGCTTTGCGCCACGCTCACCGTGGCCCCGGCCTTTGCGCAAACCGAACGCGACGACCTGCGGGAGGGGATGGACCTGTTGTCCGAGGGCACCAAGCTGCTGCTGCGCGGCCTGATCGGTGAGATCGAGCCTGCGCTGCGCGAACTCGAAGGCGCGCTCAGCGACCTCAACGCCTATCACCGGCCCGAAGTGCTGCCGAACGGCGATATCATCATCCGCCGCAAGATACCGCTTCAGGTCGAGCCCGAGACCGGCGAGGACGGCGAGATCGACCTTTGAGGCGCGTCAGGCCGCGGGCCGCCTGACCGTCTTGACCGCGGCCTCGGCGCCGAGCGAGGACGCGAGCGAGTTGAACCGCGCCTCGGCCACCTCGCCGAACAGCACGGTCGAGCGCGGCGGCAGCCACAACTCCAGCTTCCTCTTCTTGGGAAACCAGCGCAATTCGCCCATCGACGGCGCGTCGTCCGCGGCGAGCATCGAGGCGAACCGCATCGCCTTGCCCAGCACCTCGGCCTGGGCGATGTCCTCGGGCGCCAGCAGATCGAAGAGCGGCGAGAACCGCGTGCCCTCGCGGCTGTTCTTGTAGCGGTGCAGCAGCGCCAGGCCGAGATAGATCCGCCCGGTATGGGTCAGCCCGCCCAGGCTCGCCCGGGTCACGTTGTCGAAACAGACCTCGTGGCGATAGTCGGGATGCGCGCGCCAGCTGACGTCGTGCAGCAGGCAGGCCGCCTTGATCAGCCGGGTCCGGCGATCCGGCAGGTTGCGGAACAGCGGCGAGATGAAATTGTACAGCACCTCGCCGAAGCCCGGCAGCCGCGCGTCCTTGTCCTCGGCAAAGCGGCAGGCCTCGATCAGCGGGTCTCGGCGGCGCAGTTCGGGCGGCATCTGCTGGTACAGCATCCCCTCGCGGATGCCGTAGGACGACACCGCGATCTCGCGCGGCGCGACGGCGCGGATCACCTCTCGCAGCACCTCGCAGGCCAGCGGCACCAGCGCCATCCGCGCCTCGGAGGTGCCGGTGCGGGCGCGCAGGTCCTGCAGATCGTGCTCGCCGATCCAGGCGATGGTCTCGCGCACCGATTGCGGCGTCATCCGGTATTCATGCTGGACATGCAGCGGATAGCCGCGCCGTTCCATGTCGAGCCGGGCAATGGCCCGCCACGATCCGCCGACCAGGTAAAGCCGCCGTTGCGGCGCGCTCATCCGCGCCACCATCGCGGCGATGGTCGCGCGGATGCGTTCCTTGCGCGCCTTCTTCGAGCGGATCGCTTCCAGCCGCAGCGGGCCAAGTTGCGAGGTCTGGCAGACGCCGACGCTGCCCGCGGTCACTTCGGCCAGTTCCATCGACGAGCCGCCGATGTCGCAGACGAAGCCGCTGGCATCCGGCCAGCCCAGCAGTACGCCCTGCGCCGATAGCCGCGCCTCTTCCTCGCCCGGGATCACGTGCAGTCTGAGGCCGGTCTCGCGCGCGACGTCGGCGCAAAACTCCGCGCCGTCCCCGGCCTCGCGCACGGCGGCGGTCGCGACGGCGGTCAGCGGCGCCGCGCCCATGGTCTCGGCCAGTGCCTGAAAGCGCCGGATCGCCGCCAGCGCCCGGGCGCGGCCCGAGGGGTTCAGACGCCCGGTTTTCGGCACGCCGGCGCCGAGCGCGGCCATGATCTTTTCGTTGTAGAAATAGGCCGGACTGCGCGCCGCGCCGTCGAACACCACCAGCCGGACCGAGTTCGAGCCCACATCGACCACGCCCACGCGGCGCAGGTGCTGCATCGCCGGATCGTTAAACAGCGGCCTGCCGAACGGCCCCCAGTCTTCCGCCGGCGCTTCTGCCTTGCCGTCCATCTCCGCGGCGTCCCCCCGTTCGAAGCCCCGCCACCCTGCAAAATCGGGGTCGGCGCGTCAATCGCCGCGTCCGGTCAGTCGCGCGAGTGGGTCAGTTCCGGCACGTCCTTGGCGCCGGCCGACCCGCGGCCCGACAGCGACGGGTTTTCCATGAAGAACCGGTGGCAGTTGAACAGTTTGCCCGCGTCCTCGGGCAGGGTCCGCTTGAACGACCCGTCCGGCGCCATGACCCAGCTTTGCGCCTCGTCGGCCAGGTTCGCGGCCATGATCTGGCTGACGATCTGCGCCTTGACGGTGGCGTTGTTGATCTCGACCAGCGTTTCGACCCGGCGGTTCAGGTTGCGGTCCATCCAGTCCGCGGACGAGATGTAGACCCGCGCGGTCCTGGACGGCAGCCCGTGGCCGTTGCCGAAACAGACGATGCGCGAATGTTCCAGGAACCGCCCGACGATCGACTTCACGCGGATGTTCTCGCTCAGCCCCTTGATCCCGGGCCTCAGCCCGCAGATGCCGCGGATCACCAGGTTGATCTTCACGCCCTTTCGTGCGGCGGCATAGAGCGCGTCGATCACGTCCGGCTCGATCAGCGAATTCATCTTGGCCCAGATTTCCGCCGGCTCGCCCCTTTCGGCGAACGCCGCTTCGGCCTCGATCCGCTCGATCAGCGTGGATTTCAGCGTCAGGGGCGAGATCGCGAGGTTTTCCAGCCTGTCGGGCTGGGCATAGCCGCCGACGTAGTTGAAGACCCGGGTGGCGTCGCGCCCCAGCGCGGCGTCGCAGGTGAAAAAGCTCAGATCGGTGTAGATGCGTGCGGTGATCGGGTGATAATTGCCGGTGCCGAAATGGGTGTAGGTGACCAGCCGGTCGCCCTCGCGCCGCACCACGGCCGAGATCTTGGCGTGGGTCTTCCAGTTCAGGAAGCCGTAGACCACGTGCGCCCCGGCGCGTTCCAGCCTGCGCGACTGCCGGATGTTCGCGGCCTCGTCGAACCGCGCCTTCAACTCGACCAGCGCGGTCACCGACTTGCCGGCCTCGGCGGCCTCGCACAGCGCCTCGACGATCGGGCTTTCGTTCGACGTGCGGTACAGCGTCTGCTTGATCGCCACCACATGCGGATCGGACGCCGCCTGTTGCAGGAAACGGACCACCATGTCGAAGGTCTCGTAGGGGTGGTGCAGCAGCATGTCCTTCTGCCGGATCGCGGCGAACATGTCGCCGTCGTGGTCCTGCACCCGTTCCGGAACCCGCGGCGTGAACGTGGGCCACAGCAGATCGGGCCGCTCGTCCAGCACCAGTTCGGCCACGTCGGCCATGCCGATCAGGCCGCCAAGCTCGATCACCTCGTCGGGCGCCACGCGCAATTCGTCGATGATCACCTTGTGCAGCCCGCGCGGCGCGCCTTCCGACATCTTCAGGCGGATCACCTCGCCCCGGCGCCGGCGCTTCAGCGCCACCTCGAATTCGCGCACCAGGTCCTCGGCCTCGTCCTCGACCTCCAGGTCGCTGTCGCGCAGCACCCGAAAGGCGCAATGCCCGGTCATCCGGTAGCCCGGAAACAGCGTGTCGATATGCAGAAGCAGCAATTCCTCGAGCGGCAGGTACCGGCGCGTGGCGTCGGCATCCGGCAGCCGCACGAAACGGTCGATCTGGTGTGGGATCGGCAGCAGCGCCCGCAGCGCCCGCTTATCCGACTTGCGCTCCATCTGCAGCGCCAGCACGAAGCCGGTATTCGGGATGAACGGGAACGGGTGCGCCGGGTCGATGGCCAGCGGCGAAAGCACCGGGAAGACCGCGTTCAGGAACACGTCGTCCAGATACGCCCGGTCGGCCTTGGTCAGCGTTTCGCGGGTGGCGAGCGAAATGCCGTTCTCGTCCATCTCGGCGCGCAGCCGGTCCCAGACCGTCTGCTGATGCTCCATCAGGCGCCGCGCATCGGTGTCGATCAGCCGAAGCTGCTCGGCCGGGGTCAGCCCGTCGGCGGCGGGCAGGGTGTTGCCGGCATGGGCCAGCTCGCGCAGCCCGGCGACGCGGACCATGTAAAATTCGTCCAGGTTGGTGGCGCTGATCGACAGAAAGCGCAGCCGTTCCAGTAGCGGCACGCGCGGGTTCTCGGCCTCTTCCAGGACGCGCCAGTTGAACCCCAGCCAGCTTAGCTCGCGGTTGTAGAACCGGCTCGGCCCGGCGATCTCTTCCGGCGGCAGCTCGACGGGTGCGGAAAAGGGCGCCTCGAGGAAATTGGCATCGGTCATGGCTGCGGTATCGGCACCGGATGACATGCTGGGAGGGCCTTTATCGCGCGTCGCCGGCCAGATTGTCCAGAACGCGCTTTGCCAGGTCGCGCGTGATCGCGCGGCCCTCGGCCAGCGCGGCGCGGTCCAGCGCCTCGACCAGCCGGCCGGCCCCGGCAAAGGACCGCTCCATCCGGCCGGTGAGGTAGCCGATCAGCCTGGCGTCGACCGCGACCTGGCGGTCGGCGAAAAGCTTGACCAGCACCGCCGACAAGAGCGCGTCGTCGGGGGCAGACAGCGTGACCAGCGCGCAGCCCTGCATCCGGCTGGCCAGATCGGGCAGCGCGAGCGCCCAGCGCGCCGGCGGGGTCCGCGCGGTCAGCAGCAGCGCATGGCCGCGCTCCTGCATCAGGTTGTGCAGATGGAACAGCGCCCGTTCGGCCCGGTCGTCGCCGGCGATCCGGTCGGCGTCCTCGACCGCCAGCGGCCCCGATGCCAACGCCGGGACATCCGCCGCGCCGAGCCCCCGCGCATCCTCGATCCGCGCCCCGGTCATCGCCGCCCAGACATGCGCCAGATGCGTCTTTCCCGCGCCCGCCGGGCCGGCCAGCACCAGCTTGCCCTGCGGCCAGTCGTGCCAGGACTGGATGGTCTCGACCGCCGCGGCATTCGCCGGCGAGACGAAGAAGTCACCGCGCCCCAGCGCCGGTTCGCTCGGCAGGTCGAAGGTCAGCTGTTCGGCCAAGGCTCAGTCCCCGTCCGGGCCCGGCCCTTCGAGCCCTCGATAAAGGAGGCCCTTCTTGTACTGCTCGATCCCGAACCGCGCCAGCACCCCCAGCGCCGCCGCCACCGGCACCGCCACCAGCATGCCGACGAAGCCGAACAGCGCCCCGAAGACGCTGAGCGCGAAGATCAGCCAGACCGGATGCAGCCCGACCGAGCTGCCGACCAGCTTGGGCGTCAGGAAATTGCCCTCGGCGAACTGGCCGGCGAAGAAGATCGCCGCCACCACGCCGATCATCAGCCAGTCGCCCCAGAACTGGAACAATGCCAGCCCTAGCGCCAGCCCGCCGCCGACGATGGCGCCGACATAGGGAATGAACGACAACAGTCCCGCCACCGACCCGACGATCAGGCCGAATTGCAGCCCGGCGAGCATCAGCGACACGGCATAGAAGATGCCGAGGATCAGCATCACCGTGCCCTGGCCGCGGATGAACGAGGCCAGCGTGCGGTCGATCTCGCCCGCCAGCCGCCGGATCACCGGCGCGTGGTCGCGCGGCAGCAGGTCGTCGATGCGCTCGATCATGCGGTCCCAGTCGAGCAGCAGGTAGAACGCCACCACCGGCACGATGAAGACCAGCAGAAGGATGTTCAGCAGGCTCAGGGCCGAGGTCACGATTCCCTCGACCAGCACGCCGCCCTTCTCGCGCAGCATCTGGCCCAGGCTTTCGAGCGACTGGCGCAGTGCCGAGGTCTCGTCCATCACCTGCGGGAAGCGTGCGGTCAGGAATTCCTGCAGGTCGCGGAAAAGCTGCGGCGCGGTGTTCACCAGCGCCACCGCCTGCTCGATCAGGGTCGGCACCACCAGCAGCGAGAGGATGATGAAGGCCAGGATCGACAGCAGCGTGATATAGGCCGTGGCCGCGGCGCGCCCCAGGCCGCGGCGTTCCAGCGCATCGGCGATCGGGTCGAGGCAATATGCGATGGCGCCGCCCAGCACGAAGGGCAGGATCACGTCGCCCAGAAACCACATCACCACCAGGAACACCGCAATCGCGATGCTCCAGTATCTCAACTGCAATCCCACGGGCAAAGCCATGACGCCTGTCTATCCCGTGCATTCGGGCTTGGCGAGGGGGGCGGGGGCAATCGGCGCATGGCAGGCAAACCCGATTGCGGGATCGGTTGCGGGACCGCGCCGCACCGGCCAGCGGATCGCGCCGGGGGCATGGGTCGGCCAGACCGAGCACATTCCGCAATCTTCGCGTCACGGAATGCGCCCTGTCCTGTTCGCCGCGCGCAATTTCGCGACGCTTCGCCGAATCGGCTTCGCTGGAAATTGCTTCAGCGCGCGATCGCCGCGCCGGCGTGGATCGTGAACCCGATCGCCGCCACGAAGGCCAGGATCGACAGGGCCGACGGAATCCGGACGTTCGAGCGCATCGCGTCGTTCCACGCCACCCCGTCCTCGCGGTCCGGCCCGGTGTCGAGCTTGTTCAGCGACCCGGTGATCGCCAGCAGTGCCCAGAGCGCGAAGAACAGCGACACGCCGTAACAGATCCAGCCAATCTTCAGGCTGGCCGGCACCGACAGAGTCGCCGCGTCGGGCTTGAACTCCTTGGCGAACGTGACCGTCAGGCCGATGATCCCGGTGCAGAGCGTGGTGATGTGCTTCATCGAGTCATAGGCCTTGTCCAGGCCGCGGGTCGGGGTCTTGTCGTCGCCCGCCATGGATCAGCAGATCGGGAAGATCGGGCACAGCTTGGCCTTGGCCTCGCCGAGCGTCCATTCGCCGATCTCGTTGGGGTGGCTCATGGCGTATTCGCGGTTCCTGCCGCGCGCCTCGATCATCGCCGCCACCAGCGCCGAAAGCGCCGCCTCGGCCTGCGCCATCATCGCCTGGTGGCGCGGCGTCATGCGCTTCGGCACGCTTGCGCCGAACATCGTGTCGATTGCGTGTTGCGCGATGTTGTCGATGTCGGCCTCGGCACCGGTTCCGAAGCGGAACCCCTGCGAGGCCGCGGCCCAATGCGCATAGGACACCAGCCGCTGGTGCAGGATGTCGCGATCCATCAAATGCACTCCCTCAAATCCGTGCCCGAGCCTAGCACAGATCGCCGGTCGGGCAAGCTGCGGGCCGCGCCGCGCCGCTGCCGCTTGCTCCGCCGCCGGGCTTGGCCTAGACCACCGCGCAACCAGACACGTTGCGAGCCAGCCCGATGCGCCTTTCCCGCTACTTCCTGCCCGTCCTCAAGGAAACTCCGGCCGAGGCGCAGATCGTCAGCCACCGGCTGATGCTGCGGTCGGGCATGATCAAGCAGGCCGCGGCCGGCATCTATTCCTGGCTGCCGCTCGGCTACAAGGTGCTCAGGAACATCGAGCGCATCGTGCACGAGGAGCAGGTTCGCGCCGGGCATATCCCGCTTCTGATGCCGACGCTGCAATCGGCCGATCTGTGGCGCGAATCCGGGCGCTATGACGATTACGGCGAAGAGATGCTGCGCATCACCGACCGGCACGGCCACGACATGCTTTACGGCCCGACCAACGAAGAGCTGATCACCGACATCTTCCGCACCCATGTGCAAAGCTACCGCGACCTGCCGCTGACGCTCTACCACGTCCAGTGGAAGTTCCGCGACGAGATCAGGCCGCGTTTCGGCGTCATGCGCGGCCGTGAGTTCCTGATGAAGGACGGCTACAATTTCGACCTCACCCGCGAGGACGCGCTGCACGCCTACAACCGGCACCTGGTCAGCTACCTGCGCACCTACGAGCGCATGGGGCTGCAGGCGATCCCGATGCGCGCCGACAGCGGCCCGATCGGCGGCGACGACACGCATGAATTCCTCGTGCTGGCCGACACCGGCGAGTCGGAGGTGTTCTACGACAGCGCAATCACCGATCTGCGCTTCGGCGACCGCGCGATCGACTACGACAGTCATGCCGAATGCGAAGCCGTGCTGAAGGAATTCACTTCGCGCTATGCCCGCACCGACGAGACCCACGATCCGGCGCGCTTCGACGAGCGGGTGCCGAAGGACCGCCAGCGCCACGCGCGCGGCATCGAGGTCGGCCAGATCTTCTATTTCGGCACCAAGTATTCCGAGCCGATGGGCGCCACCGTGCAGGGCGCCGACGGGCGGCCGGTGCCGGTGCACATGGGCAGCCACGGGATCGGCGTCAGCCGGCTGGCAGGCGCGATCATCGAGGCCAGCCACGACGAGGCCGGCATCATCTGGCCCGAGGACGTCGCGCCGTTCCGGGTCGGCATTGTCAACGTCAAGCAGGGGGATGCGGCGACCGACAAGGCCTGCGACGACCTCTACAAGGCGCTGTCCGCGGCCGGGATCGAGACGCTCTACGACGACCGCGAGGAACGCGCCGGCGCCAAGTTCGCCACCATGGACCTGATCGGGTTGCCCTGGCGGGTGACGGTCGGGCCGCGGGGGCTGAAGAGCGGTGTTGTCGAACTGACCTCGCGGGCGACCGGCGAGAGCGAGGAACTGGCGCCGGAATTGGTGGTGTCGCGGCTCTCGTAGGGTGGGCAGTTCTGCCCACCGTCTTGCGCTGACACGGTGGGCAAGACTGCCCACCCTACGCCTTGCTGCCATGGCGAGTGACGGGCCAAAACCCGGCCCACCCCACCCTACGATGTTCCCGCGTCCGCGCCCCGACAACGCGCCGCGCTGACAAAGCCCGCGCGCTCGCCTACACTTCCCCTTACCCCAAACCAGGAGGAAGAGATGTCCGTCTACAAGATGATCGAAATCGTCGGCACCAGCCCGGATTCGTGGGACAAGGCCGCCGCCGCCGCGGTCGAGAAGGCCGGGCAGACGCTGCGCGATCTGCGCATCGCCGAAGTCACCGCGCAGGACGTGGTGATCGAGAACGGCAAGGTCTCGGCCTACCGCACCAAGCTGAAGGTCTCGTTCAAGTTCGAAGACAGCGTCTGAACTGGCAGGGGGCGGCCCGGTCAGCCCAGGGCCACCCGCCACAGCACCACGGCCCAGGCCGCCCCCGCCGCCAGCGACGCCACGGCGACGCCCGCGCTGCCCGCATCCTTCGCCCGGCCCGCCAGCGGGTGCTGTTCCGGCGAGATCAGGTCGACCGTGCGTTCGATCGCGGTGTTGATCAGTTCCACCGCCAGAACCATCACGCCGAGCGACAGGACCAGCGCGCGTTCCCCCGCCGTCAACGGCAGCAGGAAGGCCAGCAGCGCCGAGACCGCGTTCGCCCAGACCCAGGTGCGGAACGAATGCTCGTTCGCCCAGGCGTCGCGCCAGCCCATCAGGCTCCAGATGATCCGCAGCCTGAGCCGCCGGAAGAAAAAGCCGATCATCGCACCGCTCCCCTGTTCCCGTCCCAAGCTTGCGGCCGAACCGCCCGGCCCGCAAGCCGCAGCGCGCGCACCCCGCCCGATCGGGCGCATGCGCGGAAATCCGCGGCCCTTGACCCGCCCGTCCCATCGGCTACACCGCGCCCATGACCGCCCCCTTCGCCCGCTTCGAATGGATGATCGCCTGGCGCTACCTGCGCGCGCGCAAGGCCGAGGGCGGCGTCAGCACGATGACCTGGATCAGCCTGATCGGCATCACGCTGGCGGTCTTCGCGCTGATCGCCACGCTCGCCGTCAGGTCCGGCTTCCGCGCCGAATTCGTCGACACGATCCTCGGGGCAAATGCCCATGTCACGGTCTATTCCGAGCTTTACGTCACCGATGCCGGCCAGACCACGCGGGCGCTGACCGATTACGACGCCTTGGCCGAAAGGATCGCCGCGATCCCGGGCGTGACCCGCGCGGCGCCGCTGATCAAGGGCCAGGTGATGGCCAACCTGCGTGCAAACAATGCCGGGGTCGAGGTCTTCGGGATCACGCCGGAGAACCTGAAGACCATCCCGCGCATCGCCGACCCGGACACCGGCATCGGCAGCATCGACGATTTCGCGGGCGGCATTGCCGTCGGCGCGGGCGTCGCGCGGGAGCTTGGCGCCACGGTGGGCGACCGGATCAAGCTGATCTCGCCCGACGGCGTGCGCACCGCGTTCGGCACCAGCCCGCGGATCAATGCCTACGAGATCGCCTATATCTTCTCTGCCGGGCGCTACGACATCGACCGCACCCGGATCTACATGCCGTTCGCCGAGGCGCAGAGCTTTTTCAACAAGGAGGGCCGCGCCGACGAGATCGAGGTGTTCGTCGCGGCCCCCGAGGACATCGACACCTATTCCGGCGCGCTGCTGGCCGCCGCCGGCGAACGCGCGCTGCTCTGGACCTGGCGCGACAGCGCCGGCAGCTTCCTGCGGGCGCTGGATGTCGAGGACAACGTGATGTTCATCATTCTGTCGATCCTCGTCCTGATCGCGGCGATGAACATCGTCTCGGGCCTGATCATGCTGGTCAAGAACAAGGGCCGCGACATCGGCATTCTGCGCACCATCGGGCTGAGCGAGGGCTCGATCCTGCGGGTCTTCTTCATCTGCGGCGCCTCCGTCGGCATCCTCGGCACCATCGGCGGCGTGATCCTGGGCTGCCTCTTCGCCGTCTATATCGACCCGATCTTCAGCTTCGTGAACTGGGCCATGGGCGGCGGCGTCTGGGACCCGTCGATCCGCGGCATCTACAACCTGCCGGCCAAGCTGGAACTCGGCGATGTGATCAGCGCGGTCGCGTTGTCGCTGGGGCTGTCCTTCGTCGTCACGATCTTCCCGGCGCGGCGCGCGGCGCGGCTGAACCCGGTCGAGGCGCTGCGCTATGAGTGAGGCGCTGGCGCTGTCGTCGGTCGAGAAGGCCTATAACCGGGGCCTGCCCGGCGAGGTCAGCGTGCTCAGGGGCACCGACCTGATCGTGAACGCCGGCGAGGTCGTGGCGCTGGTCGCGCCTTCGGGCGCCGGCAAGTCGACGCTTCTGCACATCGCCGGCCTGCTCGACGCGGCGGATGCCGGGACGGTGCGGATCGCGGGCACCGACATGACCGGGCTCGGCGACCGCAGGCGCACCGCCGCCCGCCGCCGGCAGGTCGGCTTCATCTACCAGTTCCACCACCTGCTGCCGGAATTCACCGCGCTGGAAAACGTCGTTCTGCCCCAGCTTGCCAACGGCGCGGCACCCGGTGCCGCCGAGGCCCGTGCGCGCGCCCTGCTGGCCCGCGTCGGGGTCGCCGAGCGCGCAGATCACCGCCCCGCGGCGCTGTCGGGCGGCGAGCAGCAGCGCGTCGCCTTCTGCCGGGCGCTGGCCAATGCGCCGGGGCTTCTGCTGGCCGACGAGCCCACCGGCAACCTCGACCCGGCGACCTCGGACCGGGTGTTCGACGCGCTGATGGAACTGGTGCGCGAAACCGGAATGGCCGCGCTGATCGCGACGCACAACCTGGAACTGGCCCGGCGCATGGACCGCACCGTGCGCCTGGACAACGGTCGGATCGCCTGACGTCACCTTGATGCGTATCAAGGCGCCCGCGCAGGAGTGCGATAGCCTCGGCGCGAACAGGATCACCCGAAGGATTTTTTCAGATGCGTCTGGCCGTCGCCTTGTTGCCGTTCCTGGCTTCGCTTCCCGCCGCCGCCGAGACCCACGACACAGGCGAGGCGCTGTACCTCGCGCGCTGCGCCGCCTGCCACGGGCCCGAGGCCAGGGGCGACGGCGCGATGGCGGCGCTTCTGTCGGTGCAGGTGGCCGACCTCACCCGGATCGCCGCGCGCAACGGCGGCGCGTTCCCGCTGGCGGACGTGGTGCGTACCATCGACGGCCGGATGCAGGTGCGCGGTCACACGGGCGGCGGGCCGATGCCGGTCTTCGGCCCGATCCTCGGCGGCGGCAGCGCGGTGATCGACGCCCCCGACGGCAGCGCGATCGAGACCCGCGGCGACGTGGTCAGGATCGCGCATTACCTCGAAACCCTGCAGGAGGCGGGCGAGTAGATGCGCCGCGCCGCCCCGGTCCTGGCAGGTCTCGCGTTGGCCGCCTGCGCCGCGCCCGAGCGCCCGGCCGATGTCGGCCGCGCCGCCTTTGCCGAGCATTGCGCCGCCTGCCACGGCGCGGGCGCGGCGGGCGACGGGCCGATGGCGATCTTCGTGCCTTCCGGCGTGCCGAACCTGCGGGAACTCGCGCAGCGCAACGGCGGGACCTATCCCGAGCGCCACGTGGTCGAGGTCGTCACCCGGATCAGCGACAAGCATGACGAGATCGTCGCGATGCCGGATTTCGGCGCGCTTCTGGCCGCCTCGCCCACGGTCTACACCGCGCCCGACGGCACGCGGATTGGGACCGACGCGACGATCCTGGCGATCAGCGCCTATCTGGCCGGAATTCAGGAGGGCGGGGCATGACCGGACATCTGCGGATCAGCTGGCTCGTCGCGGGGCTCGCGGCGCTGGCCGCCTGCGCCCCCGGGACGCCCGGTGGACGGGCCAGCTATGGCGAGCTTTGCGCCGGCTGCCACGGGTCCGCGGGCAAGGGTGACGGCCCGGCGGGCGCAGGTCTTTCGCCGCCGCCCGCCGACCTGACGCGGATCGCCGCACGCAACGGCGGCAGCTTTCCGCGGCGCCAGGTGATGGCCAGGATCGACGGCTACGCGCGCGGCCAGCCGCATCGCGGCGCCATGCCCGCCTTCTGGCCGCTGCTCGAGGGCCGCACGGTTCTGGTCGACCTCGGCGACGGCGTGCTGACCCCCACGCCCGAGCCGCTGGTGGCGCTGGCCGAATACATCGAAAGCCTGCAGGAGTGAGGGACCCCCAACCGACGGAGCGACGCCGATGACACCAAGACTTGCCGCATTGGCGCTGATCGCCGCCCTGCCGGCCGAGGCGCAGGACGCCGCGATTGGCGCCGATATCTACTATACCTACTGCGCCTCCTGCCACGGCGACGGGGCCGAGGGCGATGGGCCGATGACCGAGATCCTGAACGTCACGCCGGCCGATCTGACCGGGCTCGCGGCCCGGAACGGCGGCCGCTTTCCGACCGTCATGGTCGCCTACCGGATCGACGGGCGCGACCCGATCGCGGCACATGGCGGGCCGATGCCGTTTTTCGGCGACATCCTCGGCGATCCGCTGATCGCGATGAAAACGCAAAGCGGGCAGCCGCTGCTGCTGGGCGAGGGGATCGCCGACCTGATCGCGTTTCTCGAGACGATCCAGGACTAGGCGCGATTCCCGGCCACGGGGGCGCAGGCGAGGCGCCGGACAGCCGCCTGCGACCGGCGGGACCGGGCGCGGGCCGCCGGCGGACGGGTCCGCCACGCGCCCCCCGGCGCGGCGCGATAATTTAGCGAAATCAGGTGCCTGAGGGCCGCCGCCCGGGTCGCCGTTATCGGATAACGCAAGCCCGATTTTGGATGTCGGGGCGGGTCTCTGGCAGGACTTGTGCAGCGCCTTCCGGGGCGCGTCCTCCCAAGTCCCAACCCAAGATAGGACCCTGACCCATGAAGTTCATCTATCCCCTGACCGCCGCCGCCGTGCTCGCCTCGGCGCTGGCCATGCCCGCCGCCGCGCATCCCTCGGCGTTCGGCCAGACCCACGTCCATGTCGTGCCCGCGCCGGTGCTGACCCCGCTCTTCCCGAGGCGGCCGGCCTGGGCCGACCGGATCGACCCCTCCGTCCTGCACCCGATCCCGCAGCCGCGTCCGTTCCCCTGGCCCGGCCCGATATGCCTGACCTGCCCGCCGATGCCGCTGGACGAACGCGTGATCACCCCGGTCGAGCTCATGCGCTGAGGCGCGGCGCCGGGGTCGGTTGACGGCCCTTGACCGCCGATCCCGCGAATCGGGGTTAACGCCCCGGATTCGCGGGATTCTCGCGTGTCGGTATCACGTATGTATCGCGTATGTATCGCGTCGGTGCGGCGGCCGGGATGTCGCCGGGTTAACGGGGCGCGTGATGCGGCAACGGGGCGTTTCCCCGCGCCCGCGGAGACCGCTAGACTGCGTCCATGCGAATGTGGTTTCCGATCCGCCATGTGCTGGCCGCGCTGGTCCTCTGTCTTGCCGCCGCAGGCGCCGGGGCGGAAGAGGTCGAGGTCCTGATCGACCTCTCCGACCAGGAGATGACCGTGCGGCGGTTCGGCGAGGTGGCGGGCGTCTGGCCGGTCTCGACCGCGCGGCCGGGCAAATGCACGCCCACCGGCACGTTCCGGCCGCAGCTTCTGAAGCGGATGCACTATTCGACGCGCTACAACTGGGCGCCGATGCCGTGGTCGATCTTCTTTTCCGGCAACTACGCGATCCACGGCACGACCGAGATCGACAAGCTCGGCCAGCCCGCGAGCGCCGGCTGCGTGCGGCTGCACCCCGACAACGCCGAGGCGCTGTTCGGCTGGGTGCAGGAGGCCGGCCGGGCCGAGACGGTGATCGTGATCCGCGAGTAATGGGGATGGGGCGGGAACTCATGCGACTGCCTGGCTGCCGAGCGGTGGGCAGGACCGCCCACCCGTTACCTATGCTTCAAGGCAGCACCCCGCACGGGGTCAAGGCGCAGCCGCCGCGTGATCGCCTGCCCGTCCGGGCGGGCTGGCGATTAGGCTGTCGTGAGCGCGTCGGGTTGAGGTCGTTCGGAGGTGGCCGGGATCAAGCGCGCCGCTCGTAGGTCGGATCGCCATCCCACGGGCAGGCGCTCGCGCGGCTTGGGCTGGTTGGGTGGCGGGGGTTGCGTGAAATCACGCAGGCGATTTCGCGCATCCGGTGCTGTCCATGCCCTCGCGCGGACTCAAGGCGCAGCCGCCGCGCGATCGCCTGCCCGTTCCGTCGCACCGGAGGTGCGCCGAGTATGAGTCGGCTCGCCTTTGGCGAGACGGGCTGGCGATATGGTGAGGCTGGGCGCGTCGGGTTGAGGTCGTTCGGAGGTGGCCGGGATCAAGCGCGCCGCCCGTAGGTCGGATCGCCATCCCACGGGCAGGCGACCGCGCGGGTTGGGCGCAGGGCGGTGGGCAGGACTGCCCACCCTACGCTTGCTACGCTGGAAAGATTGCGTCCCCAAGCTGAACGCCTTCCTGCTCAGCTACCAAACGCACATACCCGCGCAACATCGGGTCATCGAACTCATACCATCCAGATTTCCCTTTTCTCAGGAATTTCCGTTTGTACAAGCTCTCCAGAGCGTTTCTAAAATCTTGGCCGTTGTTCTTATCGACATCATATCCGTTCCTATGCGGTCTCGATTCGATGATTCTCTTGTAGTCATTTGCTATGTCTTTGAATTGCCGGGAAAGGTGTGGCCCATTCGCAAGTGCGAACAAGACCTCGATGTATCTATCTGTTCCCTTTTTTATCGCTGCCTCATAGGCCGTTCTCAACCTAGTAGCAGCCTTCTCTGCCGAGCGATTGAGGGCATCTGTGAACACATCGTTTGAAACGTCGGTGTTTTTGTCTTCCTTTTCAAACATCGACATTAGCGAGTACTTGAGAATTAAATGGGCAAAATGCGGATAGCCGCAGGAGATTTGGGATACTCGAACACGTTGGCCACGATGAAACTTGACGCCGAACTCGTTTTCGACGTCATCAACGATCTCCCAAATCGCGTCGGGCGTTAGCGGTAGCAGCTCGACACCCTGTACATACCGATCTACCGATTCATGTGCGCTGAGCAAGTCGTCTAAGTCACGGGTTACGCCGCAAAAGATAAATTTCACACGCAAGCCTGCAACGGATATCTGTTTAAGCATATCCGCTATGCTCTGAAATGTATCGTCATTTGTTAGTCGATCGAATTCATCTACAATGACGCATGAAATTTTGTCTATATCATTAGGCTGTATCGCTTGTTTTACGATTGACGTGGCTTGGTTTGGGCTTACGCCGTCGTTGATTAGCAACATATCCCCTGTTTCACCGCTAAGCGTAATTCCAAGAACCTTCAATTGCCCTTTAATCTTTTTTCCTTTGAAAAGGGATGGTTGCCGTTCAGCCACATCATTGACGATGTCTTGGAGAAGCGAGCGAAATGTCGTGTCCTTTCCGCAGGCCACAACGGCAGCTAGCTCGACCTGATCATCAAAGATCTGGCAAGCGGTATGCCCCACTGACGTTTTTCCTATGCCGCGTGTCCCCCAGATGAACGGGTGCGCACCAGACGTTTCAAAAGCATCAAGCATTTCATTGAGAGTTTTTTTCGACCCTTTAGCTGGTCTGCCATTTCGATGCGTCGGGAAGGGTGCAGCAAATAGTCTAATCTACTTCTGAAATCCTTCCGAGCCTTCCCAATCGTATTCATCTCAAACATCCAACTCCTCCACGAACCGCGCATTCTCCTGGATATACTGGAACCGCAATTCCGGCTTCTTGCCCATCAGCCGTTCCACCAGGTCCCCGGTCTCGCCGGGGTCGTCCTCGTCGATGGTCACGCGGATCAGCTTGCGCGTCTTGGGGTTCATCGTGGTGTCCTTCAAATCCTTGGCGTCCATCTCGCCGAGGCCCTTGAAGCGCGAGACGTCGATCTTGCCCTTGGCCCCCGGCAGGCCGCGCTCCAGCCAGCCGTCGCGCTCGGCCTCGTCCAGGCAATAGACCCGCGCCGCGCCTTGCGTCAGGCGATAGAGCGGCGGGCAGGCCAGATACAAATGGCCTGCGTCGATCATCGGGCGCATCTGGGTGAAGAAGAACGTCATCAGCAGCGACGCGATATGCGCGCCGTCGACGTCGGCGTCGGTCATGATGATGACCTTGTCATAGCGCAGATCGTCCAGGTTGAACCGGGTGCCCATGCCCACGCCCAGCGCCTGGCAGAGATCGGTCAGTTCCGCGTTCTGGCCGAGCTTTGACGACGCCGCGCCGAGGACGTTCAGGATCTTGCCGCGCAGCGGCAGCAGCGCCTGGGTCGCGCGGTCGCGGGCCATCTTGGCCGAGCCGCCGGCGCTGTCGCCCTCGACGATGAACAGCTCGGTGCCCTCGCGCGCGCCGTTCGAACAGTCGACCAGCTTGCCCGGCAGGCGCAGCTTCTTGGTGGCGGACTTGCGCGCGGTCTCCTTCTCCTGCCGCCGGCGGATGCGCTCCTCGGCGCGCAGCACGAGGAAATCCAGGATCGCGCCGGCGGATTTGGTGTCGGCCGCCAGCCAGTGGTCGAAATGGTCGCGCACCGCGGCCTCGGTCATCTTCTGCGCCGCCTCGGTCGACAGCCGGTCCTTGGTCTGGCCCACGAAGGACGGGTCGCGGATGAAGCACGAGACCAGCGCACAGCCGCCCGAGGTCAAATCCTCGCGGGTGATCTGCGCGGCCTTGCGGTTGCCGGCCAGTTCGCCATGGGCGCGGATGCCTTTCAGGATCGCGGCCCAGAAACCGGCCTCGTGCGTGCCGCCCTCGGGCGTGGGCACGGTGTTGCAGTAGGAGTGGATGAACCCGTCGCGGCTGGGCGTCCAGTTGATTGCCCATTCGACCGAGCCCGGCTCGCCGAACTTTTCCTGGAACGAGACCTTGCCGGCGAAGGGGCGCTCGGCATAGCTGGTGGCGGCGCCGAGCTGTTCGCCGAGATAGTCCGACAGCCCGCCGGGGAAGTGAAACACGGCCTCGTCCGGCACGCCGTCCTCGGGGATGTGCGTCTTCCAGCGGATTTCGACGCCCGAGAACAGGTAGGCCTTGGACCGCGCCATGTTCATCAGCCGGTGCGGCTTGAACCGGTGATGGCCGAAAATCTCGGCGTCCGCGTGGAAGGTGACGGTGGTGCCGCGGCGGTTGCTGGTCGGCCCGAGGTGCCCGACCGGGCCGAGCGGGATGCCGCGCGAGAACTCCTGCGCGTAAAGCTCGCGGCCCCTGGCGACCTCGACGCGCAGCGCGTCGGACAGCGCGTTCACCACGCTGACGCCGACGCCGTGCAGGCCGCCCGAGGTCTGGTAGGCCTTGCCCGAGAACTTGCCGCCCGCATGCAGCGTGCACAGGATCACCTCGAGCGCCGACTTGTCGGGAAACTTCGGGTGCGGGTCGACGGGGATGCCGCGGCCGTTGTCGCGGATCGTCACCGAATGGTCGGCGTGCAGTTCGACCTCGATCCGCGTGGCGTGGCCGGCGACCGCCTCGTCCATCGAGTTGTCGAGAACCTCGGCGACCAGGTGGTGCAGCGCGCGCTCGTCGGTGCCGCCGATATACATGCCGGGGCGCTTGCGGACGGGTTCCAGCCCTTCGAGGACTTCGATGGCCGAGGCGTCATAGGTGTCGGGGGCTTGGCCGGTGAGAAGGTCGTCGGCGGGCATCCTGGCTGCTCTGTCTGCTTTGTTGTTGTGGCGCGATACTAGTCCAGCTTCCGAGATCGTGGAAGGGCGGCAAGGCGCGCCGATCGTCCCGGGGCGCACGGGCGCCGGGGCCCCCGCGGGGTCCCGGGGGGAATGGTACTTGCTCGCCGGCCCGACCAGCGGATTCGCCGATCCGGCCACCCGGGAT
>JBFKQC010000061.1:0-25151 GCA_041627895.1 Rhodobacter sp. | reverse complement strand
CCGGGCGCCCGGGGCGCGCCTGCCGCCAGTGGTCGGACAGGCCCCGCACGGCCCGTCGGGTCGGGCGCCTGCGGGCATTCCCGGCGAGATCGTCTGATATGATTTGTCGTGAATAATCAGCCTGTTACAGAGTGTCATTCAACCGGCGAAAGCCGCTTGAGATAGGCGGCGAGCGCGTCGCGATCCTCTTGCGGCAACTTCGCGGTGTTCTCCACGACCGCAACCATGTGGCCGCCGGCCGTGTCGAATTCCGGCGTGAAGCCGGATTTCAGGTATTCGGCGATATCCGCCGCGGACCAGTCCAGCCCGCCCGGCGTGATGTTCGGAATCCGGCCCTTGCCGGTGGGGTTCGGCGCGCCGCCCATCCAGGCGCCGTGTTTCAGCCCGCCGAACAGGTCGCGCGAGGTGTGGCATTCGCCGCAATGGCCAAGCGCCTCGGCAAGGTAGCGCCCGCGCTCTTCCTGCGGCGTCAGCGCGCCGGTCACGACCCAGCCGTCGCGCAGATAGAGGAATTTCCAGCCGCCGAGCGTGCGGCGGATGTTGAAGGGAAAGCCGACCTCGTGCGCCCGGCTCGACAGGTCCGAGGCGGGCAGCGTCATCAGGTAGGCGTGCAGCGACGCGATGTCTTCCAGCGTCGCCCGGGTGTAGGACGCATAGGGAAAGGCGGGATAGTAATGCTCGCCCGCCGGCGAGACGCCCAGCTTCATCGCGTTGGCCAGGTCTGTCGCGCTCCAGCCGCCGATGCCGGCGATCGGGTCGGGCGAGATGTTGGGGGCATGGAACGTGCCGAACGGGCTGGGAAACGCCCGTCCGCCGGCGAGGACCAGCTTTGCCTCGCCCTCGGCGCCGGGCGCGGCGTGGCAGGATGCGCAGCCGCTGGCGTTGAACACCCATTCGCCATGCGCCAGATCGGGCTCGATCCCGGCCAGCGCGTCGCCCGGCAGCGCGGCGGGCCGCGTGATCCACCAGAACACCGCCGCCCCGACCAGCGCCAGGGCGACGGTCCATCTGAACGCGGCCGTCAGCACGCGCGGTTAGTTGTCCGGCGCGCGGTACTTTTCATGGCATGCCGTGCAGGCCCCGCCAAGCGCGCCGATGGCGCCTTTCAGACCGTCCAGCGTGCCCGCCGCGGCCTGCATCGCCACGGTTGCGTCGCGCAGGCTCGCGACCTGGTCCATGACCGTCGAACCCTCGGCCCAGATCGCCGGCAGGGCGCGGGTGCCTTCGATATCCTCGTTGGACGTGCCCGGCGGCCAATAGCTCATCTGGTTCATCGAGGCGAGCGCGGCCAGATTGTCGGCCGCCGCCTGCGCAGCGCCGGCGTCGTAGTCGAGCTTGCCTTGCGCCATGCGGAACAGAACGCCGGCGTTGTGTATGTTCAGGCCCATATGCGCCTTGCGCGCATCGACGGCCGGATGTCCGCCGTGACTGCCGGCAAACACGGCCGTGGCGGCCAGTGCGGCGGCGGACAGGCCAAGAATCGCGGGGCGATTGAACGGCATTTCGTGAAACTCCCTGAAAATTGACTCGACGCCCCCACTGTAGCTGTGAGAAAAACGACATCCAGTCGCGATTTCTGCAAGTGAGCCGTTCGATTTTGCACAGGGACAACTGGGACGATCTGCGTTTCGTGCTGGCCGTGGCCGAGCGGGGCTCGGTGTCGGCGGCGGCACGCGTGCTTGGCGTGAACCATGCCACCGTCCTGCGCCGGATCGCGGCCTTCGAGGATCGCCACGGCGGGCCGATTTTCGACCGAACGGCAAGAGGTTACGCAATCTCGCCTGACAAGGCGCGGATCGTCGAGGCGGCCCGCGGGGTCGAGGCCGCGATGCTGGCGGTCGGGCGCGTGATCGAGGGCACCCAGGCGCCGCTCAGCGGCGTGGTCCGCGTCACGTCGACGGACACGTTCTGCCATCACCTGCTGCCGCGGATTCTCGCCGGTCTCAGGCGGGATGCCGCCGATCTGCAGGTCGATCTGATCTGCTCGAACGCGCATCTCGACCTCGCGCGGCTCGATGCCGACGTGACGGTGCGCCCCGCGCTCGACCTGCCGGGCGAACTGACCGGCCAGACCCCGGCGCGTCTGGCCTTCGCCGCCTATGCGGCGCACGGAGCTGACGAACGCTGGCTGGGCCTCGGCGGCCCGCTGGAGCGGTCGCGCCCCGGCCTCTGGCTGGCCGACCACCTGGGCGGCGACAAGGTCGCGGCCCGCGCCGATAGTTTCGTGACGCTCCGGGCGATGGCGGTGGCGGGGCTCGGCCGGGCGATCTTGCCCTGCATCCTGGGCGGGTCCGAGCCGCGGCTCGTGCGCCTGCCGCTGCCGCTGCCCGACCTGGCCGTGCCGATCTGGGTGGCGGCGCATACCGACATGGCCGAGGTGCCGCGCATCCACGCGGTGCGCAGCTATCTCGCCGACGCTCTCGCCGGGGCGGCGCCGGACCTCGAGGGCCGCGCCTGATCAGCGCGCGATGCGGCCCGCCGGCACCCGGTTCGGGGTCAGCCATTCGGGCCAGCCGAACAGCCACTCGTAGCCGACCAGCAGCAGGCAGATCGCGATCACCGCCAGCACCAGCTTGACCCGTGCCTCGGACGGAGGGTTGCGCGCCCATCGCGCCATGCGCAGGAACCAGATCGGGTTCATTGCCGTTCCGCCTTGTGTTGCGCCATGGCATTCATACCGGGGTTTTCGCGATTTGTCCCGCCGCCGGTGCGGTGTCGCGGGGCAGGGGCCGGCGCCGTGCCAGCGCCCGGCCGCCCCGCCCCGGCCTAGCTTTCCGGGAACCGCACCTTGCCGATGAAGGGCAGGTTGCGGTTTCTCTGGGCATAGTCGATGCCGTAGCCCACGACGAACTCGTCCGGTATCTCGAATCCGGTCCACGTGGCCTTGACGTCGATCTCGCGCCGCGAGGGCTTGTCCAGCAGCGCAATGGTTTCCAGCCGGCGCGGATGGCGGGTCTGCAACAGCTCGGTGACATGGGCCAGCGTGTACCCGGTGTCGACGATATCCTCGACCAGCAGCACGTCGCGGCCGCCGATCTCGCCGCGCAGGTCCTTCAGGATCCGCACCTCGCGGCTCGATTCCATCGAATCGCCGTAGGACGAGGCTTCGAGGAAATCCACCTCGACCGGCAGATCCAGTTCGCGCACCAGATCGGCGATGAACACGAAGGACCCGCGCAACAGCCCGATCACCACCAGCTTGTCGGTGCCGCGAAACGCCGTCTCGATCTCTTTCGCCAGCGCCTCGATCCGCGCCGCGATCGCCTTGGCCGTGATCATCTCGTCGACCACGTAATCGGATTGAGACATGGCGTCCTCTTGATTTCCCCGCCCACACATACGAAATCCCGCACCCGACCGAAACGGACGAAATCGCGCATGGCCCGACATTCCGAGACCCGGACGCTGCCCTACACGGCAACGCAGATCCACGCCCTGGTCGCGGATGTGGCGCGATATCCCGACTTTCTGCCCTGGTGTGCCGCGGCCCGGGTGCGCAAGATCACGCCCGGCGAGGCGGCCGACGTGATGGAGGCCGACCTGGTGATCTCGTTCAAGGTGTTCCGCGAACGCTTCGGGTCGCGCGTGACGCTCTGGAAGGACCAAAGCCGGATCGACACGGAATACATCGACGGCCCGTTCCGGCACCTGAACTCGACCTGGACCTTCCGCGAGGCCGGGGAGGGGTGCGAGGTGTCCTTCGACGTGAGTTTCGAATTCAGGAACATCATCCTGCAAAAGGCGATCGGTCTGGTCTTTCACGACGCGATGCAGCGGATCGTGCAGGCCTTCGAGCGCCGCGCGGCAGAGCTTTACGGGTGATCCCGCACGGCCTCGCGCGATCCGGCGCGCCGGGGCGGCCCTGTCGCGCCGGGTCCGGTTGGGATATATTCGGCCGGATGAGGAAAGGGAGGCCCAGATGATCACGGCACGGCTCGCCGATTTCGCCGCCGCTCCGCTGTCCGGCGCCGGTGCGCTTTCGATGATGCGCCTGTCACTGTTCGACTGGGCGGCCTGCGGGATTGCCGGGCGGGACGAGCCGGTGGCGCGGATCCTTCGCACGATGGTGCTGGGCGAGGGCGGCGCCGGCGAGGCGGCGCTGATCGGCGGCGGGCGGGCGCCTGCGCGCGGCGCGGCGCTGGTCAACGGCGCGGCGTCCCATGCGCTCGATTACGACGACACGTATTTCGGGCATATCGGGCATCCCTCGGTCGCCGTGGTGCCCGCGGCGCTGGCGGTCGCCGAGAAGACCGGCGCCGCGGGCGCCGAATTCCTCGATGCCTGCCTGGCGGGCGCGGAATTGTCGATTCGCGTGGGGATGTGGCTCGGGCGGGCACACTACCAGGCCGGGTTTCACCAGACCGCGACGGCGGGCGCCTTCGGGGCGGCGGCCGCGGCGGGGCGGCTTCTGGGGCTGGACCCGGGGCGCATGGCCCATGCGCTGGGGCTGTGCGCGACCCGTGCGGCCGGGCTGAAGTCGCAGTTCGGCACCATGGGCAAGCCCTACAATGCCGGCGTCGCCGCCGCGGCCGGCGTCGAGGTGGCGCTGCTTGCCGCGGCGGGGTTCGTGGCCAATCCCGAAGCGCTGGAGACGGCGCAGGGCTTCGGGCCGACCCATGCCGGGCAGGGCGACGCCGCCGCGCTGGACGGGCTGGGCCGTGAATGGCGGTTCGAGACCGTCAGCCACAAGTTCCACGCCTGCTGCCACGGCACCCATGCGGCGCTGGAGGCGCTGGCGGCGTTGCGCGACCGGACCGCCGGGGGCGACGCGGTCGAGGCGGTCGAGATCGTCACCCATCCGCGATGGCTTTCGGTCTGCAACATCGCCGAGCCCGCGACCGGGCTGCAGGCGAAGTTCTCGTACCGGCTGACCGCGGCGATGGCGCTGGCCGGGGTCGATACCGGGGCGATGGCGAGCTTTACCGATGCCGCCTGCCGCGACCCGCGCCTGGTGGCGTTGCGCGACCGTGTGCGCGTGGTTGCCGACGAGGCGCTGCCCGAGACCGCGGCGCGGGTGCTGATGCGGGCAGGCGGCAGGACCCTGGACGCGGCCCATGATCTGGACGCGCCGATCGCGCTTCAGGATCGCGCGGCGAAGCTGAACCGCAAGGCGGCGGCACTGCTGGGCGAGACGCGGGCCGGGCGGCTCGCGGCGATCTGCCGCGACGCCGCACCTGACCCCGGGGCGCTGGCGGCCGAGCTTGGCGCGCCGGACCGGACCTGACCTGGCGCGGCGATGCCGGGCACGGCCCGGGCGCGGCCGGAAGCGGACATCTGCATTTACGAAGCGAAGCCGCGCTATCGCCGACCCGCGGGGTGGCGAGCCGACGGCGGATCGGCGCACTTTATCCCGCGGTTCCCGCGCAACTTCCAGCCGATGTGCTGACCTTGCAAAATCGCCGCCCCGGTGGGGCGGGTCGGCGATGGCGCGGTGGCCTGCGGCCTTGTCCCGCGCCGCGGGAAGAACGTGAACCCCCGCTCCGGACCATTCCCCTCCCGGAACCGCTGTCGGTCTCCCGGTGCAGCCCGGGCGCGCCGCCGGCCGGAATGCCGGCCGCCGCGACCCCCCGGGCCGCGGCGGCTGCTGCGCCGAAGTCGTTCGCCTACGAGGTGATGTCGTAGGCGCGTTCGCCGTGGCTGGCGAGGTCCAGACCGGTGGTCTCGTCCTCCTCGCCGATCCGAAGCGGAACCACCGCCTTGGCGACGAAGACGATGGCCGTCGTGATCACCACCGTCCAGAGACCGACGACCACCAGCCCGCCAAGTTGCGACGCCCAGGCCGCGTGGCCGAAGATCGCCAGCATGACGATCCCGAACATGCCGCCCACGCCGTGCACCGCGAAGACGTCCAGCGTGTCGTCGATCTTCATGATCTCCTTCACCAGCTTGCAGGCCTCCTGGCAGATCACGCCGGCGATGCCGCCGATGATCAGCGCCTCGACCGGCCCGACCGATCCGCTGGCGGGCGTGATCGAGGCGAGCCCGGCAATCGTGCCGGTGACCATGCCGACCAGGCTGGCCTTGCCGTACTTGATGCGCTCCCAGGCCGCCCAGGTCAGCGACGCAGTGGCCGCTGAGATATGCGTGACCGTCAGCGCCATCGCCGCCGAGCCGTTCGCCGCCAGTTCCGATCCGCCGTTGAAACCGAACCAGCCGACCCACAGCATCGCCGCGCCGATCATCACCATGCCGGGATTGTGCGGCGGCGTCGTCCGGTTCTTGCGCGGCCCGAGGAAGAACGCGATCACCAGCGCCGCCAGACCCGCGGTCTGGTGCACCACGATCCCGCCCGCGAAATCGTTGACGCCCTCGGCAAACAGCGCGCCCTCGCCGCCGGCCAGCATGCCGCCGCCCCAGATCCAGTGCGCAACCGGCGCATAGCAGATCAGCATCCAGAGCGCCGAGAACAGCAGCACGAAGACATAGCCGATCCGTTCCACGTAGGCGCCGACGATCAGCGCGGGCGTGATGATCGCGAATGTCATCTGGAAGGCGAAGAACAGCACCTCGGGCAGGGTGCCCGCCACCGTGTCCTCGCCGACGCCCTTCAGGAACGCCTTGCCGAGCCCGCCCCAAAGGGCGTTGCCCTCGCCGAAGGCGATGGAATAGCCGGCGGCGAGCCAGAGCACGCTCATCAGGCACGCGATCGAGAAACATTGCATGAAGGCGCTGAGCACATTGCGGGCCCTGACCAGCCCTCCGTAAAACAGCGCCAGGCCCGGCAGCGTCATGAACAGCACAAGCGCCGTCGCGACGATGATCCAGGCGGTATCGGCTCCGACCATTTTCGTTCTCCCTTCCGTCCGTTCGTGCGGTCTTGCGCGCATCAACCGGGAACCGGGCGCGAATTAAAGCGGCACGCGGCCCAATTGCCGGGCATTCGGCGCATTGCCTGTCAGACAGGCGGGCGGGCGCGGCTGTTGCCGCTTTTTTGGGCAGGTTTAGGACAGCGCGCCGAGCAGCAGGTCCAGCGCGTAGTCGACGCTCGCCCGCCGCACCTCGGCGCGGCCGAGCGCGCCGAACTCGACCGTCTCGGTGCGGGTCGGACGGCCCTGCTGCGCGATGCCGAAACAGACCCGGCCCTCGGGCTTGAACGCCGACCCGCCGGGGCCGGCGACGCCGGTGACCGCGACCGCGAGCGTCGCCGCCGAACGCCCGAGCGCCCCGTCGGCCATCTCGCGCGCCACCGCCTCGCTGACCGCGCCGTCCGCGTCAAGCGTCGCGGCGGCGACGCCGAGCATGTCGCGCTTCGCGGCATTCGAATAGGTCACGAAGCCGCGGTCGAAAACGTCCGAGGACCCGGCGACATCGGTGATCGCCCCGGCGATCAGCCCGCCGGTGCAGCTTTCGGCGGTGGCGATCATCGCCCCGGCGGCGCGGGCGCGGGCCAAGAGCGCCTCGGCGCGGGTCACAGGCCCAGCACCCCGTGCGACAGCCAGCCAAGCGCGCCGACGCAGACCCCCGCCAGCACGCCCGCCACCAGATCGTCCAGCATCACGCCCAGCGGCGTCTCCAGCCGGTCGGCCCATCGCACCGGGCCGAGCTTGACCATGTCGAACAGCCGGAACAGCAGAAAGGCCGCAAGGATGCCCGGCCAGAGCTGCCAGAACCCGGCCCCGGCCCCGGCCGCGCCCAGCGACACCGGCCACAGCGCCAGCCATTGTCCGGCCACCTCGTCGATGACGATCTCGCCGGGGTCGTGGTTCTTCTGGCCGCGCGTCGCCGCGGCGGTGGCCCACCAGCCGATCAGCGTCACCGCCAGGGTCGCCGCGGCCAGCGCCGGGAACCCGCCGAGCGCGTGGATCGTCCAGGCCAGCGGGATCGCCGCGGCAGAGCCCCAGGTGCCGGGTGCCACCGGCAACAGCCCGACGCCGAACAGCGTGGCGATCGCCCGGCTCATCGCTTGACCAGCGTCGCGGTGGCCATGGCCGCGATGCCTTCCTCGCGGCCGGTGAATCCCAGCCGCTCGGACGTGGTGGCCTTGACCGAGACGCGCGCCGCCTCTAGCCCCATGATATCCGCCATTCTCTCTGCCATGTCAGTGGCATGCGGGCCGATCTTCGGGCGCTCGCAGATCAGCGTCAGGTCGACGTTGGTGATCCGGAAGCCCCGGTCATCGGCCAACTCGGCCGCGTGGCGCAGGAATGTCTCGCTGGCCGCGTCCTTCCATTCCGGCGCGCCGGGCGGGAAATGCCGCCCGATATCGCCGGCCCCGAGCGCGCCATAGACCGCGTCCGTCACCGCATGCATGCCCACATCGGCATCCGAATGCCCCTTCAGCGCGCGGTCATGCGGCACGCGCACGCCGCACAGCGTCACGTGATCGCCCGGCTCGAAGGCATGCACGTCGAACCCGTTGCCCACCCTGATATCCATCGCGCCCCCCATCAGCGCCTCGGCGCGCGCGAAGTCGGCGCGCCGGGTGATCTTCAGATTGCGCTCGTCGCCGGGCACCATCGCCACCTCGACCCCCGCCGCCAGCGCCACCTCGACATCGTCCGCCGCATCCGCGTCGCTGGCGCGGTGCGCCGCCAGGATCGCGCCAAAGTGAAACCCCTGCGGCGTCTGCGCCCGGTACAGCCCCCTGCGGTCCTCGGTGCCGGCCACCATGCCGCCGGTGCCGCGCCAGAGCGCGTCGGTGACTTCCAGCGCCGGCGCCGCGCCCGGCGCAGTGTCGAGCGCGGTGACCACATCGGCGATGATCTGCTGGCTGACCAGCGGCCGCGCGACATCGTGGATCAGCACCCGCGCCACGCCGCTGCCGTCGAGCGCCTCCAGCCCGGCGCGGACCGAGGCGGCGCGGGTCTCGCCGCCCGGCACCGCCAGCGTGTCGGGGAAATCCGCGGCGCGGTACATCTCGTCCGGATGCAGTACCAGCACGATCCGGTCGACATCCGGCGCGGCGCGGAAGGCGTGCAGCGTCCAGTCCGCCATCCGCCGCCCGGCCAGCACCTGCCACTGCTTCGCCACGTCGCCGCCGGCGCGCAGGCCCCGGCCTGCGGCGACGATGACGGCGGCGGTGATCCCGGGATCGCTCATTCGGCCTGTCTAGGCGCTGGCGGGGGCAGAGACAATGCGTGCCCGTTCCTCCGGCTCGGGCGCCCAAAAATTGGGCAGAGGGCTGCAATGCGCCCCGCGGGATGCACGCAGGGATTTGCGTTTCCCGCGTCGGCGATATAGGTCGGGCGCATATGCACAAGGATTAGGCATTTGTCCATCCAGGTGGCAAACCTCTCGCTGACCCCGCCCGTGCTCCTGGCCCCGATGGCCGGGATCACCGATCTGCCGTTCCGTCAGCTCGTTGCTTCGTTCGGCGCCGGGCTGGTGGTCAGCGAAATGGTGGCGAGCCAGGAAATGGTGCAGGCCAGGCCGGGCATGCGCGAGCGGGCGGAACTGGGCTTTGGCCAGGCGAAGACCGCGGTGCAGCTTGCCGGGCGCGACCCCCGGTGGATGGCCGAGGCCGCGCGCATGGTCGCGGCGAACGGCGCCCGGGTGATCGACATCAACATGGGCTGCCCGGCCAAGCGCGTCACCGGGGGCATGTCGGGCTCGGCGCTGCTGCGCGACCTCGACCATGCGCTGCGTCTGATCGAGGCGGTCGCTGGCGCGGTCGACGTGCCGGTCACGCTGAAGACGAGGCTCGGCTGGGACGACGCACGCCTGAACGCACCGGATCTTGCGCGCCGGGCCGAGGCCGCGGGCGTCGCGATGATCACGATCCACGGCCGCACGCGCTGCCAGTTCTATACCGGCTCCGCCGACTGGGCGGCGATCCGCGCGGTCCGGCGCGCCGTCTCGATCCCGGTGATCGCCAATGGCGACATCCGCTCGGCCGCGAACGCGCGGCGCGCGCTGGACCTCTCCGGCGCCGATGGCGTGATGGTGGGGCGCGGCGCGCAGGGGCGGCCCTGGATCCTCGCCGCCATCGCCGCGGAGCTGTTCGGCACGCCGCGCCCGGTCGTTCCCGTGGGCCGCGCCTTTGCCGAGATGGCTGCGGGGCACTACGACGCCGCGCTGTCGTTCTATGGTGCTGCGCTCGGCGCGCGGGTCGTGCGCAAGCACCTCGGCTGGTACATGGACCGCGCCGGCACCCCCGCCGCGCTGCGCCGGTTGGTGTTGCGCGGCGAACCGGCCGAAGTGCTGCGGCTCTTGCCCGACGCGCTGGCGCCCTTCGAGCGGGCGGCGGCATGAGCGCAATGCCCGATCCGATCTGGAATTCGCTGCCGGTGCCGGCATTCCTGCTGGACCAGACCGACCGGATCGCCGACGCCAACCCCGAAGCCGAGCAATTCCTGAACGCCTCGGCGAAGCTTCTGCGCGGCACGCCGTTCCTCGACCGCCTGGCGATCGACGCGCCGCTGGACGATGCCTTTGCGCGGGTGCGCACGGCGCTTTCGCCGCTGTTCATCAACAAGGTCGACGTCTCGGGCGGCAATTCGCCCCCGGTTCAGTGCAACATCCAGATCGCGCCGCTGATCGGCAGCCCGGGGCACGTGCTGATCATCATGGAGCCGCGCCAGATCGCCGACCGGCTGGGCCGGGCGCATTCCGTCACCTCGGCCGCGAAATCGGCGATCGGCATGGCCGAGATGCTGGCGCACGAAATCAAGAACCCGCTCGCCGGGATCACCGGCGCGGCGCAGCTTCTCAGCATGAACCTCGAATCCGACGACCAGGAGCTGACCGACCTGATCGTCGCCGAATCGCGCCGTATCCTGGCGCTGCTGGAACAGGTCGAGCAGTTCGGCAACCTGCGCCCGCCCGCGCGCCGCGCGGTCAACGTGCACGACCTTCTGGACCGGGCGCGCAAGTCCGCCGCGGTCGGGTTCGCCGCCAACATGCGCTTTGTCGAGGACTTCGACCCGTCGCTGCCGCCGACCCATGTCGATGCCGACCAGATCTTGCAGGTGTTCCAGAACCTCCTGAAGAACGCCGCCGAGGCCGCCGGCGCCGGCGGCGGCACGATCCGGCTGAGGACCTTCTACGACCTCTCGCTGCGGCTTCGGCGCAAGGACGGCTCGGGCACGCCCCTGCCTTTGCAGATCGAGATCATCGACGACGGGCCGGGCCTGCCGCAAGAAATCGCCGGCGACATCTTCGAGCCTTTCGTGTCGGGGCGCGAGAACGGCACCGGGCTGGGGCTGGCGCTGGTCAGCAAGATCATTTCCGATCACGGCGGCTGGATCGCCGTCGATTCCGCGCCGGGGCGCACGCTGTTCCGCATTTCCCTGCCGGTCGCCCCGAAGAGTGAAGGAGACAGCTAGATGGACGGCACGGTTCTGGTTGCCGACGACGACCGCACCATCCGCACGGTCCTGACCCAGGCGCTGACGCGGGCGGGCTGCAAGGTGCATGCCACGTCGTCGATGGTGACGCTGATGCGCTGGGTCGACGAGGGCAAGGGCGACCTGGTGATCTCGGACGTGGTCATGCCCGACGGCAACGGGCTGGAGGCGCTGCCGAAGATCAGCGAGGCGCGGCCCGGCCTGCCGGTGATCGTGATCTCGGCGCAGAACACGATCATGACGGCGATCCAGGCGGCCGAGAAAGAGGCCTTCGACTATCTGCCCAAGCCCTTCGACCTGCCCGACCTGATGAAACGCGCCGCCCGCGCGCTGGAGGTCAAGCGGCGGGTGCCGTCGCCCCGGGCCGAGCCGGGCGAGGCGACGGACGACCTGCCGTTGGTCGGGCGCACGCCGGCGATGCAGGCGCTCTATCGCCTGGTCGCGCGGGTGATGAACACCGATCTTCCGGTCCTGATCACCGGCGAATCGGGCACCGGAAAATCGCTGATCGCCCGCGCGATCCACGATTTCTCGGACCGCCGCACGCTGCCATTCGTGGTCGCCGGCGCGGCCGACCTGGCCTCGATGGAAGGCCCGGCGACGATCCTCAGCCGCGCCAGGAACGGCTCGATCCTGTTCGACGAGATCGGCGACCTTGGCGAAGAGGCGCAGGCCCGGATCGTGCGGATGCTCGACAGCTTCACCGACAACGCGCCGCGGGTGCTGGCCGCCAGCCAGGCGGATCTCGGCGCGAAGATGGAGGCCGGCGCCTTCCGCCAGGACCTGTTCTACCGGCTCGGCGGCGTCACCATCAACGTGCCCAGCCTGCGCGAACGCGTCGACGACATACCGCTGCTTGCCGACCATTTCCTGGCCCGTGCCGAACGCGAGGGCCTGGCGCTCAGAAAATTCAGCGACGACGCGATGAAGGTGGTGCGCAGCTATTCCTGGCCGGGCAACGTGCGCCAGCTGGAAAACACCATCCGCCGGCTGGTCGTCACTTCGTCCGAGGCCGACATCACGCGGACCGAGACCGAGACGGTGCTGGGCAACCAGCCGGCGATGGAGCCCTTGCAGGGCGGCGAGGGCGACAAGCTCGGCGCCTCGGTCGCCAAGCACCTGCGGCGCTATTTCGACCTGCACGGCGGGGTCCTGCCGCCGCCGGGGCTGTATCAGCGAATCCTGCGCGAGATCGAGCTGCCGCTAATCGAGATCGCGCTGGATGCCACCGGCGGAAACCAGGCGAAATGCGCCGATCTCCTCGGCATCAACCGCAATACGCTCCGCAAGAAGATCACCGATCTCGATATCCGCGTGACACGGCGCCGCAAATTGATGTAAAACAGCAACAATAGAGTGGCCGTGGCGCCTCAGCTGCGTTATATGCCACCACATATGGCGGTAACGGCGTCATTTGCGCCGAGATAGTGGGGTGGCTGCGCGTGCGCACGGCCGTACGAAGTCTCAATTGGGAGCGTTTGAGCAGGCTCCGCAGGCAACGCAAGGTTCAGAACGCCGTCACGCTCGGGCTGGTGGTTCTCGGCCCGGTCCTGGCGGTGGCGACCTTCGCGGTGCTCGGCCCGCTCGACCAGGGCGCGACGGCGCTGGCGCTGCGCCTCGTCCTGCTGGCAGACCTGATCTACATCTTGCTGCTCGCCGCGCTGGTGCTGTCGCGGGTCGCCGGCATGATCGCCGCGCGCCGCGCGCAATCGGCGGGCTCGCGGCTGCACCTGCGGCTGACCGGCGTCTTCGCGCTGATGGCGCTGCTGCCCGCGGTGCTGATCGCGGTCTTCGCGGTGCTGACGCTGAACATCGGGCTCGAGACGTGGTTTTCCGACCGCGTCCGCTCGGTCATCGGCGCCTCGCTCTCGGCCGCCGAAGCCTACGAGGAGAACGAGCGCGAGGGGCTGAAACAGGACGCCGAGGCGCTGGCGGCCTATCTGGGCCGCGCGCGGCAGGCGGCGGGCTTCGTCTCGGACGGGCAGTTGCGACAGCTTCTCGGGCAGGGGCAGGGACAGGTGCAGCGCGGCCTGAAGGAGGCGTTCATCATCGACGGCACCGGCGAGATCCGGGCGCGCGGCGAGCGGTCCTATCTGTTCGACTACGAAGACCCCGGGACGGCGGCGCTCGACCTTGCCCGCGCCGGCGAGACGGTGATCATCCAGGACTGGGACCTGAACGAGTTCCGCGCGCTGCTGGCGCTCGACGGCTTTCTCGACCGCTACCTCTACATCACCCGCACCGTGGACGGCGACATCCTCGGGCTTCTGGACGAGACCCAGGAAACCGCGCGGCTCTACCAGCAGCAGGAACAGGCACGCGGGCGGCGGCTGTTCGACTTCGCGCTTCTCTACCTGGGCTTCGCCGCGCTGCTGATCCTCGCCGCGGTCTGGCTGGGGATGTGGTTCGCCGAGCGCCTGTCGCGCCCGGTGGGGCGGCTTGCGGGCGCGGCTCAGCGCGTGGGCGCGGGGGATCTGGACGCGCAGGTCAGCGAGGACCAGGGCGACGACGAGATCGCCATGCTGGGCCGCATCTTCAATCAGATGACCCGGCAGCTGAAGGGCCAGCGCGACACGCTTCTGGAAAACAACGCCCAGATCGAGCGCCGCCGCAGGCTGTTCGATTCGGTGCTCAGCTCGGTCACGGCGGGCGTCGTGGGCGTCGATGCCGAAGGCGAGATCACCTTCATCAACCGGTCCGCCGAGCGCCTGCTGAACCTGCCGCCGGACGTGCACGAGGGGCGGCTGGCCGACGTGGTGCCGGAATTTGCCGGACTGTTCGGCCGGCTGCGCATCAGCCCCGGCGAGGTGGCGCAGGAAGAGATCAAGATCACCCGCCACGGCATGCTGGAAAACCTGCTGGTGCGGATGGCGGCGCGGCGGTCCGAGGACGGCAAGCTCGAAGGCTACGTGATCGCCTTCGACGACGTGACCGACCTGGTCAGCGCCCAGCGCATGGCCGCCTGGGGCGACGTGGCGCGGCGCATCGCGCACGAGATCAAGAACCCGCTGACCCCGATCCAGCTGTCGGCCGAGCGGCTGAAGCGCAAGTACGCGCCGCTGGTCGGCGATGCCGAGGCCGAGCGGCTGGGCCAGATGACCGACGTGATCGTGCGCCAGACCGACGATCTGCGGCGGATCGTCGACGAGTTCTCGAAATTCGCGCGGATGCCCGACCCGGAACGCCGCACGCACGACCTGGTCAAGCTGGTGCGCGACGCGGTGCTGCTGCAGGAGACCGCGCAGCAGGACGGCGTCGCGGTCGTTGCCGATCTGCCCGAGGTGCCGGTGATCGCCGACGTGGACGCGGCGATGATCAGCCAGGCGCTGACCAACCTGATCAAGAACGCCGGGGAAGCCATTGAAAGCCATCGCGAAAACAGTGGCGATGCGGGTTATGCCGGCGAGGTGCGCGTCGAGATGACCGTCAGCCCCCGCGGCGCGCTGATCGCGATAACCGACAACGGCATCGGCCTGCCCGCGGACCGCGCCAAGCTGTTCGAGCCCTACGTCACCACGCGCGAAAAGGGCACGGGCCTGGGCCTGCCGATCGTCAAGAAGATCATCGAAGAGCATGGCGGCACGCTGATCCTGACCGATGCTGCGCCTTTCGAGGACGGGGCCCGCCGCGGCGCGCGGGCCGAAATCCGGCTTCCCCTGCCGCCGGTGCAGGTCGAGACCGGGCCCGAGATGGATCAAGCGCCGCAAACGCTGGAGGTTAGAGGGTAGGTATGGGCGACATACTGATCGTAGACGACGAGCGCGACATTCGCGAACTGATCGCTGACATTCTCGAGGACGAGGGCTATTCCACCCGTGTCGCGGCCAATTCCGAGGAATGCATGGCCGCGATCAATGCGGAACCGCCGGCGCTGATGATCCTCGACATCTGGCTCAAGGACAGCCGGATGGACGGCATCGACATCCTCAAGGCCACCAAGCGCGACAATCCGGGCATCCCAGTCGTCATCATCTCGGGCCACGGCAATATCGAGATCGCCGTCGCCGCGATCAAGCAGGGCGCCTATGACTTCATCGAGAAGCCGTTCAACATCGACCAGCTGATGGTGGTGATCGGCCGCGCGATGGAAACCTCGCGCCTGCGGCGCGAGAATGTCGAGTTGAAGCGCCGCGACGAGGCCCCGACCGAGATGATCGGGTCAAGCTCGGCTTTCAAGTCGTTGAAATCGAACCTCGACAAGGTGACGAAGTCGAACGGTCGCGTGATGCTGACCGGCCCTGCGGGCAGCGGAAAAGAAGTCGCGGCGCGCTATGTCCACGCCCATTCGAACCGCGCGCAGGGGCCGTTCGTGACCGTCAACTGCGCCTCGATCGAGCCCGAGCGGATGGAAGAGGTGCTGTTCGGCCGCGAAGGCGTCGACCGCGGGGTCGAGCCGGGGCTGCTGGAACAGGCCCATGGCGGGGTGCTCTATTTCGACGAGGTCGCCGACATGCCCTCGGGCACCCAGTCGAAAATCCTGCGCGTGCTGGTGGAACAGCAGTTCCAGCGCGTCGGCGGCGGCGACAAGGTGCGCGTGGACATGCGGGTAATTTCCAGCACGAACAAGAACTTGCAGGCCGAAATTGACGCAGGCCGCTTCCGCCAGGAACTGTTCCACCGGCTGAACGTGGTGCCGATCACCGTGCCCTCGCTGGAGGACCGGCGCGAGGATATCCCGACGCTGGCGCGGCATTTCATCGCCGCGTTCAACCAGTCGCAGGGCCTGCCGCTGCGCGATCTCAGCGAAGAGGCGGTGGCGCTGTTGCAGACCATGGTCTGGCCCGGCAACGTGCGGCAGCTCAAGAACATCATCGAGCGGGTGCTGATCCTCGGCGACGGCACCGGCCCGATCGCGCCGGACGAACTGCCGCAGACCGAGGACCGGCCCAGGGAAGAGGGCCGCGTCGTGCTGTCGGGCTCGATCGCCACGCTGCCGCTGCGCGAGGCGCGCGAGTTGTTCGAGCGCGAATACCTCTTGACCCAGATCAACCGCTTCGGCGGAAACATCAGCCGCACCGCCAGTTTCGTCGGCATGGAACGCTCGGCGCTGCACCGCAAGCTCAAGTCGCTGGGCGTGGTGACCTCGAACAAGTCGGGCAGCCGGGTGGCGATGGTCGAGGAAGAGGTGCGCAGCGCCTGATCGCTGCCCGGCATCGACATTTCATCGGCGAAACGGTAATGGGGCGCGATCAGACGGGACGGGTGCGGTGAAGGTGATGCGACTGCGAAAGACAGCCCTGGCGATTTTCGGTCTGGCGGCGCTGGCCCTGGCCGGTTGCGCATCGGCACCGGCAACCGGCACGATTCCGGTCTCGGACATGCGCGACATCAGCGCGGAAATCCCGGTAGCGAGCGGCCCCGCGCCGGCCGAGCCGTCCGAAGTGGCGGAACTTGCCGCGCTGATCCGCTCGCTCGGCCCCGGCGTCGACCCGGAAGAGGCCGCGCGCGTTGCGCGCATCTCGCTCGACTACCCGCTGCGGCTGCGCCGCGAATACGGCGTGACCGACCCGCCGCTGATCCATAACACGAAGGTCAACCTCGGGCTGCGCCCGCGCGGGCTGTGCTATCAGTGGGCCGACGACATGGAGGCGCGGCTGCGGCAGGAGAACCTGCAAACGCTGGTGCTGCACCGTGCCATCGCCAATGCCGACAACATCCGGATCGAGCATTCCACGGTGATCGTCAGCGCCCCGGGCGACGACATGTTCGCCGGGGTCGTGCTGGATCCGTGGCGCTTTGGCGGCGATCTCTACTGGTCGAAGACGCTGGACGACCCGAAATACCGGTGGGTCCCGCGCGCCGAGGTCTTCGAGATGAAGCGCCGCCAGGCCGCCGCCGAGGCCCGGCGCAAGGGCGTGGGGAACATCTAGGCCGGCACGGCCGCCCGCGTGCGCACAAGATTGACCGCCCGCCCGTCATCTGCCATCGGTAGGCGCCTCGAAAGACCCAACGGGGATCGGCGATGAAGGTCATCATCTGCGGCGCGGGCCAGGTCGGCTGGCAGATCGCGCGGCATCTCTCGGGCGAGAAGAACGACGTCACCGTCGTCGACAACAACCCCGACCTGGTGCGCCGGGCCACCGATACGCTGGAGGTCCAGGGGATCGCCGGATTTGCCAGCTATCCCGACGTGCTGGACCGCGCCGGCGCCCGTGACGCCGACATGGTGATCGCCGCGACCTATTCCGACGAGGTCAACATGGTGACCTGCCAGGTCGCGCATTCGGTGTTCGGCATCACCAAGAAGATCGCGCGAATCCGCAGCCAGTCCTACCTGAACGCAGCCTATTCCGATCTCTACCGCCGCGACCACATGCCGATCGACGTGGTGATCAGCCCCGAGCGCGAGGTCGCCGACGCGGCGCTGCGCCGGCTGGCCTCGCCCTCGGCCTTCGACACGCAGGGCTTTCTCGACGGCCATGCGCAGTTGATCGGCATCAAGCTCGACGACGACTGCCCCGTCGTCAACACACCGCTGCGGCAATTGTCCGACCTGTTCTCGACCCTGCGCGCCATCGTCGTCGGCGTGCGCCGCGGCGGGTCGCTGTTCGCGCCCGAGGCCGGCGATCAGCTGTTCGTCGACGACGACGTCTATGTCTTCGCCCATACCGAGGACGCCAACCGCGCGCTGGAAATCTTCGGCAAGAGCATCGTCAAGCAAGAGCGCGTGGTGATCCTGGGCGGCGGCAATGTCGGGCTCGCCGTGGCGCAGGCGCTGGAAATGCGCGCCCAGCGGGTCCGCGTCAAGGTGATCGAGAAAAACCGCGCCCGGGCCGAGATGGCGGCGGATGCGCTGGAACGCACCATCGTGCTGAACGGTGACGGGCTGAATATCGAGCTTCTGAACGAGGCCAACATCGACCGGGCCGACGCCGTCCTGGCGGTGACCGACGACGACAAGACCAACGTGCTGGCCGCCGTGCGTGCCAAGGCCGCCGGGGCGAAGATGGCGATCTGCCTGGTCAACGACCCGTCGCTCACCTCGCTGATGGGGCCGCTGGACATCGACGCCTACATCAACCCGCGCGCCACCACGGTCAGCTCGATCCTGCGCCACATCCGGCACGGGCGGGTGCGCACGGTCTATTCGATCGGCGACGCCGAGGCAGAACTGATCGAGGCGCAGGTGCTTTCCACCTCGCCGATCGCCGGGCAGCTTCTGCGCGACATCGACTTTCCCGAAGGCGTGCTGATCGGCGCGATCATGAAGCAGGGCGAGGTGATCCGGCCCACCGGCCGCACCCGCATCGAGGAAGGCGACGTGATCGCGATCTTCGCCATGGCCGCGGACGTGCCCGAGGTCGAGCGGCTGTTGCAGGTCTCGATCGACTTCTTCTGATGCTGCAGCGCATTCTCAACCTGCCGCTGATTGTGTTCCTGATGGGGGCGGCGGCGCTGGCGATGTACGTGCCCGCGATCTATGGCGGCGCGGTGCGCGAATGGGCCACGGCGCGCACCTATTTCTATTCCGGCACGATCTTTCTGTGCCTGACCGCGATGATCGCGATCGCCACCGCGAACTATGCGCCGAAGCGGCAGGCGCGCAACCACCTGCTGGCGCTGCTTGCGGCCTTTACCCTGCTGCCGCTGATGCTGGCGGTGCCGCTTTACGAAAGCGTCGGCAACACCCGGTTCCTGAACGCCTATTTCGAGATGGTGTCGAGCCTGACCACGACCGGCGCCACCGTCTTCGACGATCCGTCGCGGCTGTCTGGCGCCGATCACTTGTGGCGCGCGCTGGTGGCGTGGCTCGGCGGCTTCCTGATCTGGGTCGCCGCGGCGGCGATCTTCGCGCCGCTCAATCTCGGCGGGTTCGAGGTGCTGGGGCCGGGCGCCGGCGACGGGACGGCGTCGGGGATCAGCCAGATCACCCGGATCGCCGACGCCTCGGCCCGGCTGCAGCGCTTCGCGGCGATGCTGGCGCCGGTCTATGGCGGACTGACGCTGGTCCTCTGGATCGGGCTGCTGGCGCTCGGCGACACGCCGCTGATCGCGGTCTGCCACGCGATGTCGGTGCTGGCGACCAGCGGCATCTCGCCGGTCGGCGGCACCGAGAACACCGGATCCGGCTTTGGCGGCGAGGCGCTGATCTTCGTCTTCTTCGCCTTCGCGCTGTCGCGGCGCACCTTCGCCCGCGACGGGCTCGAGGGCGACCCGCGCCGCCTGCTGGGCGATCCCGAAATGCAGATCGGGCTGTTCTGCGTCATCGTCGTGCCGCTGCTGCTGTTCTTCCGGCACTGGGTCGGCGCCATCGAGGTCGATGCCGGGCAGTCGCTGGGGCAGGGGTTGCAGGCGCTCTGGGGCGCGATCTTCACCGTGCTGTCGTTCCTCAGCACCACGGGCTTTGAATCCGCGTCCTGGGACGAGGCGCGCAGCTGGTCGGGGCTGGACAGCCCGGCGCTGATCCTGCTGGGCCTGGCGATCATCGGCGGCGGGGTGGCGACCACGGCGGGCGGGGTCAAGCTGCTCAGGGTCTACGTGCTTTACAAGCACGGGCGGCGCGAACTCGAACGCCTCGTGCATCCCAGCTCGATCGGCGGCGCCGGCAGCCAGGCGCGCTATCTGCGCCGGCAGGGCGCCTATGTGGCCTGGATCTTCTTCATGCTGTTCGCGATGTCGATCGCGGTGGTGATGCTGGCGCTGTCGCTCGCCGGCATCGGCTTCGAGGCGGCCGTCGTCCTGACCATCGCGGCGCTCAGCACAACCGGGCCGCTGGTCGCGGCCGTGGGCGAGGCGGGCCTAAGCTATGCAACCCTGCCGGAGGCCGCCAAGCTGATCCTTTGTGCCAGCATGGCGCTGGGACGGCTGGAAACCCTGGCGATCATCGCGCTTCTGAACCCCGAATTCTGGCGCAACTGACGCCGGCCAGTCATGGCAAACCGCCGCTACGGCCCGCGATTCCACCGTATTTCGCGGGATTTCGTCACAGGCCGCGCAGATACCGCACACCGCCGGGAAACGCGTTAACCATTTTCACGTTTTGTAACAAATGCCGCCCCGGGCGCTGGACACACCGGGGCCGATCCACGACGATGACACGCAACCATAACGGTCTGACAAAGGGTCTGGAATCTTGTTCCAAGGCAGACCATACTCGCGCCATATGCGAACCAGCGATTTGCTGTGGGGCAGAGTAAAAATATAGGGCGAAGGAACGATGGCTGCTGACAAGCAGAGTTTGCAGGACGCATTTCTCAACCATGTCCGGAAGACGAAAGTCTCGGTGACGATCTTCTTGATCAACGGCGTGAAACTGCAGGGCGTGATCACCTGGTTCGACAATTTTTGCGTGCTGCTGCGCCGCGACGGGCAGTCTCAGCTTGTCTACAAGCACGCGATCAGCACGATCATGCCGTCACAGCCGATTTCGCTTTATGAAGGCGACGAATAGGGCGTGACCGACGCACAGGCGTCGCGCACCCGCGCCTGGGTGCTGCATCCCCATCTGATCTCGGAAACAGGCCGGCGCCCTGCGGGTCCCGCCCTGGAAGAGGCCGCGGCGCTGGCCGCCGCGCTGCCGGGCCTGGACGTGGCGGGCGCCGAGGTCGTGCGCCTGGCGAAACCGCAGCCGGGGCTGCTGTTCGGATCGGGCAAGATCGACGAGTTGAAGGCGCGGTTCGCCGGCGCCGATGTGGAACTGGTGCTGATCGACGGCCCGGTAACGCCGGTGCAGCAGCGCAACCTGGAAAAGGCCTGGGGCGTCAAGATCCTCGACCGGACCGGGCTGATCCTGGAGATTTTCAGCGACCGCGCCCGGACCCGCGAGGGCGTTCTGCAGGTCGAGATGGCGGCGCTGAGCTATCAGCGCACCCGCCTGGTCCGGGCCTGGACCCACCTGGAACGCCAGCGCGGGGGCCTCGGTTTCGTCGGCGGCCCCGGCGAGACCCAGATCGAGGCCGACCGCCGCGCCATCGACGACCAGCTCGCCCGGCTGAAGCGCCAGCTTGCCAAGGTCGTCAAGACCCGCAGCCTGCACCGCGCCGCGCGCAAGAAGGTGCCGTTTCCCGTGGTGGCGCTGGTGGGCTACACCAACGCCGGCAAGTCGACGCTGTTCAACCGCCTGACCGGGGCCGAGGTGATGGCCAAGGACATGCTGTTCGCCACCCTCGACCCGACGATGCGCGGGGTGACGCTGCCCGCGGGGCGGCAGGTGATCCTCTCCGACACGGTGGGGTTCATCAGCGATCTGCCGACACAGCTTGTCGCCGCGTTCCGCGCCACGCTGGAAGAAGTGCTCGAGGCCGACCTGATCTGCCATGTGCGCGACATCTCGCACGCCGAGACCGAGGCGCAGGCGGCCGACGTCGCGGCGATCCTCGACGATCTGGGCGTGCTGGAAGAGACGCCGCGCGTCGAGGTCTGGAACAAGATCGACCTGGTGCCGGAACCGGCGCGGGCGCCGCTCTTGACCCAGGCCGCGCGGCAGGACGGCACCTTCGCGATCTCGGCGCGGACGGGCGAGGGGATCGGGGCGCTGCTTGACGCCGTTTCCGCGGCGCTGGCCGAAGAGACCGCCGAGCGGCGCCTGACGCTGCCCTTCAGTGCCGGCCGGCAGCGCGCCTGGCTGCACGCCGAAGGCGTGATCGAGGACGAGCGCCAGACCGACGACGGCTTCGAGCTGACCGTGCGCTGGACCGCGCGCCAGGAAAGGCGGTTCCGCGAGCTCTGAGGCGGGCCGTAGCCCGCCCCTTGGCCGGCGGCGGCGTCAGATCATGCCCAGATCGCCGCACATCCGCAGGACGCGGCGCACGCCTTCCTCGACCGTGTCGTGACCGCCGGCGGCGCCGGGCCGCAGCGGCAGGATCAGCGTGCGGTCAAAGTTGACGCCGGCCAGCCAGTCGTTCTCGGCCGCCTCCGGCAGGTCCGCCAGCGCCTCGAGCCGGATCAGGTAGAGCGTGCCGCGCAGGGCGGTCAGTTCGGGCAGCGCCAGCAGCCGGTCGAAGACCATGTCGGATACCGGCCGGAACCCGGCGATCAGCGTATCGGGACCGGGCCGCCAGCCGCCGACCACGTAACCCAGATCGCTTGCCATTCCGGCGACCGCGTGCAGGCCGCACGCCTGCGCCCGGGACTCTTTCGGGGGGATTGCTCTTGCCAGCATTGTTGCCTCCTGTCGGTGGGGCGTTGCCGAAGAAAAAAGGGGGCGGACGGGCCGCCCCCGAAGGTGGAATGAGGGACGCGGGGCGTGGCCTAGAAGCCGACCACCAGCGACACGCCGATCGTGTTGTCGGTGTTCTTGAACCCCGGCGCCGGGTTCGAGTTGTAGTCGGTGCGATAGCTCACGCGGGTCGACATCGTGTCGGTCACCTTGAAGTTCACGCCGAAGTCGTTGGTGGCCAGCATGTTGGTGTCCGAGCCGAGGATGTCGGTGTCGTTGGTCAGCGAGACGTTCTCGCTTACCTTCACCCAGGCGCGGGACGAGATGATGCCCGCGACCTCGGTCGTGCTGCCGCCGGCGGCGGGAACGATGTGGCGGACGCCGGGGCCGGCCTGCACACGCCAGGTCGCGTTCTCGGTGTTCACGATGCGATAGCCGGGGCCCGCGCCGAAGAACACGTCATGCTCGTTGGTGGCGAAACCGTCGTATTCGTAGCGGCCGACGCCGAAGGCGTAGAACTCGGGCGTGAAATAGCGGTTGCCCTCGTAGGTGGCGAAGAATTCCTCTTCGTTCTGCACGCCGTTGGCTTCGCCGTATTCGAAGGCCAGGCCCACGGTGTGCGACCAGTCGCCGATGCCGTAGGTCAGGCGACCGGCGGCCGAGAGGTCGACGGTGTCGGTGTTGCCGGTCGCGGCCGAGGCAGTCAGCGCGACCGAGCCGCGCCAGCCCTGCGGCACGCCGTTGGGGCCGAAGCGCTCGGCGTCCTCGCCGCGGGCCAGATCGCGGGCGGCTTCGTCCTGAATGTCCTCGATCCGCTCATCCAGAGCCTCCGTGCCGATCAGCGTGCCCTGCGCGAAGGTCGGGCCCGAGAGGATCACGGCCAGGGCAGTGGCCGCAGCCAGTTTGGTTGCGTTGTGCATTGGAATGTCCTTTCCAGGTCGCGGCCCGTTCCGGGATTGGAGGCTGGGCCTTGCTGCAACCGGGATATAGGACCGGGTTATCCGAAAGAAAAATTCAAAATAATCGTGGATGAAACGAGTTTGACTTATGGATAGGACCGCCCGCCTTGGGGTGCCGGGGCCGGGTGGTCATGGTCCCACATCGACTTCCACTCGCTCATCACCGAGGTGGTCGCCGCCTCGACCGACCGGCAGACCCGGGCAAGCTCGGACCCGGCGATTTCGGCCAGCGCCGGGTCCAGGTCGTCGCGCCAGACCGCCCAGGCCGGGTAGGGATATTTCGGCGCATCCGGCACCAGATGCAGCCGCCCGGCGTCGATATGCTCCTTGGCGCTGCGCGCCGGCAGATAGCCCGCGGCCTGCCTTCGCACGATGTACTCGCCCGCCAGCGCCCCCAGCGCCATGGTCAGCCCGCCGCCGGTCAGGTGCGGCAGATCCAGCGCATGGGCGTGGATGAATTCCGGCCCCCAGTCGATCATCACGTAGCGCCCGGACAGATCGGGCGTCGGATCGGGCCAGGACGCCACCAGCACCAGTTCCTCGTTCAGCACGCGCTCGGCGCGCAGATGCGGGCGCAGTTGCGGCGTGTAGATCAGCGCCACCTGCACCACGCCCTCGACCAGGAACCGGGTCAGCCGCTCGGGCATCCCCAGTTCGGCACGCAGCGCCAGATCGGGCCGCGCCGCACGCAGCGCGTCGATCCAGCGAAACCCGAGCCGCGGCCAAAGCGAGTATTGCGCGCCGATCGTCAGGCTCTGGGTGAATCCCTCGGGGATCGCCACCTCCTGGCGCGCCTCCTCCCAGATCCGGATCAGCGCATAGGCGAAGCGTTCGAAGTTGTGCCCCGCCGGCGTCAGTTCGGCGCCCGCCTTGGAACGCGTGAAAAGCGCCTGGCCGAGGATGTCCTCGAGCCGCTGGATGCGCAGGCTGACCGCGGATTGCGTGACCAGCAGCCGTTCGGAGGCGTTGGCGAAGGATCCGGTTGCGGATACTTCGAGGAAGGTGCGGATCAGGGCGATGTCCATGGGCGGAAGGATTAGCGATCGTCATCTGATCCGCAAGTCCCATGAGGATCGGTCACGCATGGCCCGCCAGCACCGCGCGGTGCGGTAGGGGTTCGTTAAGCCAGAGGCGATACTCCTTCGCGCGGTTAACCGGCATGGGGGCCCAGACGCTCCCGGCACAAGGGATGTGGTCGCGGCCTTCCCGCAGATCACCGGTGAGACAAGGGGACGGCGGGCCTGGCAATCCGCCGCACGTTCCGCGACCGCGACGAACCGGCGGCGCCGCCACCTTACCCTGCAGAGACACGGACGGCACGGCGGGTCGGGCGACGGGCCCCGCACCCCGCCCGCGTTCCTATTCCACCGCGAAAAGCGACACCACGACGCTGGCCGCCCGGCGCATGCCGCGGCCGACGAACAGCGTGCGATTGACCCAGCCATAGCGCGCATCGCCGGTTTCCAGCCGCGCGTGGGTCCGCATGTAATAGGCGTCCGGGTCGACCGCCTCGCCGGCGGCGAGCGCGGCGATCACCTCGGCGGGCCCGTGGCGGTAGCCGTAATTGACGATCTCGATCACCGCGCCGTCATCGGTTTCCATCGCATAGCGGGTGTCGAGTTCCGCCGTGCCGCCGGCCCAGACCGTTTGCCAGTCCGCCCCGACATTCAGGATGCGCCCGGTCAGCCGCGGCCCGGCCACGCTGCCGCCGACGATCGGGATGATCCGCCGCTCGCCGGCGCGGCCGGGGCCGAGCGCGATGATCGGGTCCAATTCGACCGTCAGGTCGCAGACATGGGCCAAGGCGGG
>JBFKQC010000060.1:0-25170 GCA_041627895.1 Rhodobacter sp. | reverse complement strand
CGGCTGCGGCGACCGGGGACAGGCCGGCCAGCGCAGCGGGTCAGCAATTGGGCGTGAGGTACGCGCTGGAGGGGCAGGTCAATTCGGCCGGTGTGCGAGGGCGGGTCTCTACCCAGTTGCTGGATACGATATCCGGAGAGATTATTTGGGCGGACCAGCTTGATTTCGAAATCGAAGACACGTTCGAGGTCCTGGACGAACTGACGGCGAAGATCCTTCTCGCGCTGGACGTGAAGCTCTCGGGGGGCGAAACGGCGGCCGCCTGGCACAAATCCCTTAAGGACCGCACTTCCATAGAGGTCTTCTATCATGGCCTGGAGCGGTTCTTCAGGATGGAAAACGCCGCGATGAAAGCTGCGTGGGCCGATTTTATGCGGATTGCGAAGCGCCACGAAGGCCTGGCGATCGGACCGACCTGGGTCGCCCTGACCTACTGGTACGATTTTCAGCGTGGCTGGAGCCCTGACCGGGACGAAGTGCGCGCCCGGGCCGGCAAATGGGCAAGAGAAGCAACCGGGAAGACCGATTGCGACGGACAGGCGGACACGGTTCTGAGCCACGTTCTGCTGCTGGACAGGGAATTCGACGGGGCATTGGAGGCAGGGAACAATGCCGTGCTGCGCAGGCCCAACTGCACCCATGCGAACGGTTTTTTCGCAAACGTCCTGCATTATTGTGGAATGGACCTTCAGGCGCTTCGGCATATCCGGCTTGCGATCCGCCACGCGCCCATGCATCCACCGGTTTTCGACGCGATACATGCGCGATCCCTGCTGGGCGCCGGGGATGTTGCGGGTGCGAAAGACGAAATCGAAAGGCTGTTGTGCAAGTTTCCTGATGATCTCGCCGGGCTCCTGACTGCGGGAGAACTTCAACACTTCAGCGACATCCAGGTGTCCTGTGACATCGCAAAACGTGTCCTGGAGATCGAGCCCGAGTTCACGGTCGCCGGTTACCTGGACGGACAACCATACCGGAATGCTGAGCGGATCGAAGAGCTTCGCAACCGGATGATCTGTCTTGGTCTCCCAGCATCGTAACCGACTGAGTGCGCGGCACCGGACAATGCAACTTCCGGCCAAGGCGTAACGGACGTCTGTTTCGTCCGCATCTGGTTCGCTCCGACCGACCGCAGCGAACGGAAGGTTTAGGATCGGCGCTGATCAGTGCAGCCCAATGACCGCTTCGACGACGTGCGCTTCGGTGCGGAGAAATCGATGCCGCGAGCGTTCTGCGGGCCGATTGGTTTTGCGCTGCAAGAGCAAATGTCGGATATGTTCGCCCTGTGAGTTCGGCCAGTTCAAGATTTTGCACTCGCAGCGAATGTCTCCTTCGACGGGCCGCGATGCAGCATTTCGAATCGATGGTCAACGGCAGGAGTGGGCCGCAGAGTGCCAGTTGACCTAGTGAAGCCGTGGGGCTGGATTTCTCCAGTGGCGGTATCGATGGATCACGCTGCCGTCACGCTACACCGCGACGTCCAGAACGCCCAGCCCGGTCAGCCATCCCGCCGCCTGTGACGCTTTCGAGGCCGCCGTGAAGATCGCCCGCATGTCGCGCTTCAGGACCTCAAGCCAGGACCGCACGTAGGCCACGTGGTCCTCGCGGGGCTCCTGTGAGATACCCAGATCGGCGCAGAGGAACGCCGCCCCAAGCTCGGCCACCAGTTCCTCGACCGCGTAGCGATCCGATCCGAACCGCCCTGACAGGTCTCTTGCCAGCCGCTTCTCCGCACCCGACCAGTGCACGAGTTCGTGGCAGAGTGTGGCATAGAACGCCTCGCGGTCCGTGAACCGGTGCCGGTCGGGCATCCGGATCATGTCTCTGGACGGTACGTAGCAGGCCCGGTCGCCGCCTTCCTCGATCACCGCGCCGGTGGAGCGGACGAAAGCCTCGGCGCTGGCGACGGGGTCGAAGACCGTCGGTGGGGCTGGGGGTTGGTAGCCGTCCACTTGGGCCGCGTTGAAGACGTGGCTGGCGCGGGCGACCCGATGTTCGCTCTCGTCGGTCTCGTCGGTGTAGGTGCGGTAGAAGACGACCTGAGAGGATTTCTCGCCCTTGCGGACCTGGCAGCCTGCTGCCTGCCACTGGCGGTAGGTGCCCCAGATATTGGATTGGTAGTCGGCGTTGAGGGCCGAGACCCAAAGGCTGAGGACGTTCACGCCGTTGTAGGGAGCCTTGGAGGCGACGTTTACCGGGCGGGCGGAGCATCTGGACCATGGTAGGCGAAATGGTCCGGCGGTCTCGACGGCGGCAACTATCTTGTTGGTGATCTGCTGGTAGAAGTCGAACTTGGGCATGGTGGCTCCTGTCGCCGACGCGAGGCCGGTGAGAGTTAGGTGGTGGTTGAGGTTAAGGAGACAGTCGGGGTGCCCAGCCCACGTTTGCGCCGAGGCGCTGAAGCAAGGCCCAAGTCGGGCAAGCAGGGGCGGTCGACTCGTTCCGCTCACACGGTCGCCCAGGCACGACGAAAGCTGGAAAGCAGGAGTGGGTCCGCGCCTTCAGAGGTCAGGGTGTCCCGCGCCCCTATTCAGTGCGGGACACAATCGCAGAATTCTTGTGGAATATCAGCAGCATGCAAGGACGGGTGGTAGGCCCGGAGGGACTCGAACCCCCAACCAAAGCGTTATGAGCGCTCTGCTCTAACCAATTGAGCTACAGGCCCGCCTGCCTGCGTGCTTAGCAGAGTGCCCGGACGGGTCAAGCGCCGCGCTTGGGGCGTTCAGCCGACGAGGTGCGGCGAGGGCACCAGGTTCAGCGCGCCCATCGCCCGCTGCACGTCTTCGGGCCAGAGCCATACGCGGTAGGGCGGCGGCACGGCCATGTAGTTTTCGGGCCCGTGAAGCACGCGGTCGCGCATGTCGAAGGCGTAGCGCGAGCGCCAGGAAATCCGGTCGCGGAACGCCAGCGACGTGCCGGCGGCGAGCTTTTTGGTTATGTCGTATAACTTTTCCAGCATCCGGTATTCGTAGCCCGGCAGGTGCAGCGGATCGGCGTATTGCCCGCGGCGGTCGTCCATTGCGCCGACCGCGGCCTCGAGAAACAGCGGCATGTCCAGCTCGCCCGGGATCGAGGGGAACAGCACGAAGGGCGCGGCGTGGCCGCTTTCGATCATGTCGAGGTTGAAGGTCGCGCGCTCCTTGCGGGTCATGGTCTTCAGCTCTTTCGCCGAATAGCTCGGCGCGACGTAGGCCAGAAGCCGGCCGTAGCCGTCGAACCGGGCGTCCGCGGTGCGCACGAACAGGTTCCGCCGCCGGCCCGAGGGACGCCGCAGCCGTTCCTCGACGCGGGCCTTGTGGAAGGCGCTCGCTGCCTCGCCCTCGGTGAACTGGCGCGTGCCGGCCCGGTCGTCGAGGCGGGGCAGGATATGCTCGGCCCAGCGCCGCGAGACCGGCGCGATGCCCTGCTCGATCCAGTCGCGCAGCTGGGCGAATTCGGCGTCGACCCGCGCCGCGCCGGCATCGGATCTCGCGGTCACTTCGGGTGTGTCGATCGAGAGCATGCGCACCGGCATGCGGATGTTCGGTGTGTCGCCGTCCGAGACGTCGACGAGGGCGCGCGCGCCGAGGGAGGGAAGGTTGAAGCCTGCCGGGCTCCACAGAATGCTGATCGGGTCGACCATTGCGTTAACCTATTCATTCCAAACAAATGCCGCGCCCGGCGCGACGGCCGGCGCGCGTCCACTATACCTTTGATTGTACCCGGCGCCAATGGCCGGCGGATTGCGCGGTGGACAGGCCGCGGCGCTTGGCGTAGGGCAGGCGCACGATTTTCGGGGGCGCCATGAGCAGCGAAGACGCAAAGCTGACCTATGCGGGTGCCGGGGTCGACATCGACGCCGGGAACGCGCTGGTCGACCGGATCAAGCCCGCCGCAGGCTCGACCACGCGGCCCGGCGTGATGGATTCGCTGGGCGGTTTCGGCGGGCTTTTCGATTTGAAGGCGGCGGGCTACGCCGACCCGGTACTGGTCGCCGCGACCGACGGGGTGGGCACCAAGCTGCGCATCGCGATCGACACCGGAGAGGTCGCCACGATCGGCATCGACCTGGTGGCGATGTGCGTCAACGACCTGGTGTGCCAGGGCGCCGAGCCGTTGTTCTTTCTGGATTATTTCGCGACCGGCAAGCTCGAGGTCGAGCAGGCCGCGCGCATCGTCGAGGGCATCGCGGCGGGGTGCCGTGCGGCGGGCTGCGCGCTGATCGGCGGCGAAACGGCCGAGATGCCGGGGATGTACGCCGCCGGCGATTTCGACCTGGCGGGCTTTGCCGTCGGCGCGATGGAGCGGGGCCGCGCCCTGCCCGCCGGCGTGGCCGAGGGCGACGTGCTGCTGGGGCTCGCCTCGGACGGGGTGCATTCGAACGGCTATTCGCTGGTGCGCAAGGTGGTCGAGCGGTCGGGCCTGGGCTGGGACGATCCGGCGCCATTCGCCGGGGCCACGCTGGGCGCGGCGCTGCTGGCGCCGACCCGGCTTTACGTGCGGCCCGCGCTGGAGGCGTTGCGCGGCGGCGGGGTGAAGGGGTTCGCCCATATCACCGGCGGCGGGCTGACCGAGAACGTGCCGCGGGTCCTGCCCGCGGGGCTCGGCGCCGAGATCGACCTCGGCACCTGGGCGCTGCCGCCGGTCTTCGGCTGGCTCGCCGGGGCGGGCGGGCTGGAGCAGGCCGAGCTTCTGAAGACCTTCAATGCCGGGATCGGCCTTGTCGCCGTGGTCGCGGCACCCGAGGCGGACCGGATCGCCGGGCAACTGGCGGCGATGGGCGAGACCGTGCACCGGATCGGCAGCGTCGCGGCGGGCCGGGGCGTGCGCTATTCCGGCCGGCTGGCGTGAAACGGCGCGTCGCGATCCTGATATCCGGCGGCGGCTCGAACATGGCGGCGCTGCTGGCCGACATGGCCGATCCGGCGCATCCGGCCGAGCCGGTGCTGGTGCTGTCCAACGTCCCGGGCGCCGGCGGGCTGGCGCGGGCCGAAGCGGCGGGCGTGCCGACCGCCGTGGTGGATCACCGGCCGTTCGGCGCCGACCGCGCGGGGTTCGAGGCGGCGATGGCCGAGCATCTGGACCGGGCGCAACCCGACATCCTGTGCCTGGCGGGCTTCATGCGGGTCCTGACCGCCGGTTTCGTCGCGCGCCGTGCCGGCCGGATTCTGAACGTCCACCCGTCGCTTCTGCCGGCCTATCGCGGGCTGCACACCCACGCGCGCGCCCTGGCCGACGGCGTGGCGGAACATGGCTGCACCGTGCATCTGGTCACGCCCGAACTCGACGACGGCCCGATCCTAGGCCAGGCGCGGGTGCCGGTCCTGCCGGACGACACGCCCGAGACGCTGGCGGCGCGCGTGCTGGAGATGGAGCACCGGCTTTACCCCGCCGTCCTGCGCCGGTTCGCGGCCGGGGACCGGACCCGCGTCGATCTTTGCTGACCCTTTCCTTTGCCCGGAAATGTGCGTATCAGGCGGCGGGCCGGGGTAGGGGACCCATGTAAAGACCGACCTGAATGATAACGATCACAACGACCCAGGACCTCGCGGATTACTGTGCACGCGCCGCCGAGGCGGATTATGTCACCGTCGACACGGAATTCCTGCGCGAGCGGACCTATTATTCCAGGCTCTGCCTGATCCAGATCGCGGTTCCGGGCGCGGACGACAACGGCGCCGTTCTGGTCGACCCGCTGGCCGAGGGGCTGTCGCTGGACCCGCTTTACGAGCTGTTTCGCGACAGGTCCGTCGTCAAGGTGTTCCACGCCGCGCGCCAGGACATCGAAATCTTCTATGTCGAGGGCGGGGTGATTCCGGCGCCGCTGTTCGACACCCAGGTCGCCGCGATGGTCTGCGGCTTCGGCGAGCAGGTGGGCTATGAGACGCTGGTCAAGCGGATCGCGAAGAAGCCGCTCGACAAGACCTCGCGGTTCACTGACTGGTCGCGGCGCCCGCTGACCGAGGCGCAGAAGAAATACGCCCAGGCCGACGTGACCCATCTGCGGGTGATCTACGAGCACCTCGCGGCGCAGCTGAAGAAATCCGGGCGCAACAAGTGGCTGGAAGAAGAGCTGCAGGTGCTGAACGATCCGGCAACCTACGTAATCAACCCGTCCGAGGCCTGGCGGCGCGTGAAGACGCGCACCCAGTCGGGCAAGTTCATGGCCGTGGTGCGCGAGCTTGCCCGGTTCCGCGAGGGCTATGCCCAGTCGCGCAACGTGCCGCGCAACCGCGTGTTCAAGGACGACGCGCTGTTGGAGTTGGCCTCGACCAAGCCCAGGACGATGCAGGACCTCGGCCGCTCGCGGCTGCTGCTGCGCGAGGCGCGCAAGGGCGAGATCGCCGAGGGCATCCTGGCCGCGGTCAAGACCGGGCTGGACACCGATCCGGCGGATTATCCGCAACTCGACGACCGGCGCGACGGCTTGCAGGTCAACCCGGCGCTTGCCGACATGCTGCGGGTGCTTCTGAAGGCCAAGGCGGAAGAGGCCGGGGTGGCGCAGAAACTGATCGCCACGGCGTCGGACCTCGACGCGATCGCCGCCGGCGAGCGCGACGCGTTGGCGCTGAAGGGCTGGCGCCGCGACGTCTTCGGCGCCGACGCGCTGAGGCTTTGCAAGGGGCAGATCGGGCTGGCGGTGCAGGGCGAACGGGTCGGGGTGATCGAGATCTAGACCCGCGCCCGGGCCGCCGCGCCCCAGAGCACATTCCGCGATCTTCGAGTCACGGACTGCGACCCATCTTGCTTTCCGAGCGCAATTTCGCGACGTTTCGCCGGATCGGCTTCGCTGGAAACTGCCCTAGCGCCGGACCGCGAGCGCGTTGGTCGCGGCGCTGACCCTGATCTGCCGAATCCCCTCCAGCGTCTGGTCCGAGACGAAGCGGCCCACGACCACTTCGCGCGAGCGCTGGGTGCTGATCCGGGTCTGCTCGAGCGGCGCGCTGATGCGGAACTCATAGCTCAGCACGCCAGGTTCCGGCGCGGCGCCGCGCACCGGCAGCAGCGCGCCGTCGTAATAGCCCTGCCGCTGCGGCAGGCCGGTGGCGCGGATGATTGCGCCGCCGGGAACCGGCTCGACCCGCAGCGTGATGACCTGCGCCACCAGCCGGCGCGGATCGGCGTTCTCGGCCGTTACGACCACGTTCGAGCGCTCGCTGCGGCCGAACCAGTTGAACGGGTTCAGCCGCGATTCCTGCACACGCGCGCAGGCGGCCACGGTCGCCACCAGCATCAGCGTAAGGATGATCCTGCCCGTCATGCCCCGTCCCCGTCCTGAGCCTTGTCACCGGCTTGACGACCGGGTTAGCCGAAAGCGCGCGGTTTGAAAAGCCACTCGAAGGGCTGGACCTTTGCCTGTTGCGCGCCTAGGTGAGCGTCGAGGAAGGATTGAGCGATGGCGCAGCCGGATTTCGAGGAGATTGCCGAGACCTTCGAGTTCCTGGAGGACTGGGAGGACCGCTATCGCCACGTCATCGACCTCGGCCGTGCGATGGAGCCGCTCGACGACGCGCTGCGCGTGCCCGCCACCAAGGTTCACGGCTGCGCCAGCCAGGTCTGGATCGTGCCGGTGATCGAGGGCGATGGGCCCGCCGCGCGATTCAGCTTTCGCGGCGACAGCGACGCGATGATCGTGCGCGGGCTGATCGCGGTGCTGAAGGCGCTTTATTCCGGGCTGACGCTCCGCGAGGTGCTTGCGGTCGACGCGGGCGGCGAACTGGCGCGGCTCGGGCTGCACGACCACCTGTCGTCGCAGCGCTCGAACGGGCTGCGCTCGATGGTCGAGCGGATCCGCGACCTGGCGGCGGAACGCGCGGCGGCCTGAGCCTCAGCGCCGCGCCCAGGACGCAAGCGAGGTTTCCAGATCGCCGTAACCGGTCAGGCGCCGCTCGTAGGTCAGCCCCAGCCGCCGCGCGCAGTCGGCCGCCCTGGCGTCGAGGGCCGGGTCGTCGGTCTGCGCCTGGTAGACCAGCGTCTCGTAATTCCCGAAATAGGCGTCGCGCAGCTCGGGATGGCGGTCGAGCCCGAGCGGTTTCCAGACGAAGGCGTCGAACTGCCGGACCAGGAAGTCGGTCAGGTAGAAGGCGGTAACCTCGCCGTGGTCGGCGAAGGTCTGGTTGCCCTCGTAGAACGAATAGCAATGCGGGCCGGCGATCATCTCGACGCCAAGCTCGGCGCAGGCGGCTTCCAGCCCGCCGCCGGTGCCGCAATCGGCATAGGCCACGAAGATGCGATCGTAGCGCCCGCGGTGCCTGCCGACCGCGTCGCGCACGGCGTCCGCGATCCGGCCGGGGTGATTGTGCAGGATCGCCGGCAGGCAGCGCAGGTCGATATGGCCCCAGCCGTTGGCGCGGATCACGGCGAGTATTTCGCGCGCGAGCGCCCCGCAGGCGATCACGAGCACGCTTCCGCCCTGTTCCTCGGCAAAGCCGCGGTCGGTCAGCGTCGCGTCGTCGGGGGTCATTTCAGCCGGACCGCAGTGCCGTAGACCAGGACCTCGCTGGCGCCGGTCTGGATCGTCGAGGTCTGCATCCGGGTGGCGACCACCGCGTCGGCGCCGAGCGCGCGCGCCTCGGCGACCATCCGGTCGATCGCCTGTTCGCGCGAGCCGGCCAGCAGCGAGGCGTATTCGCGCACCTCGCCGCCCACCAGGTTGCGCAGCCCGGCGACGATGTCGGTGCCCAGGTGCTTGGCCCGCACGGTGGACCCGCGCACAAGCCCCAGCGCCTGGACGATCTCGCGGCCGGGCACGGCCTCGCTGGTCACGACCAGAAGATCACTTGTCGATGTCGTCATAATGGTCGTCCTCGGCATTTCCCAGGCGGTCGGCGATCACCCGCCAGACCACATAGGCCACCAGCAGGGCGGGGATGAACATCGCCCAGGCCGGCCCGCCGATCTGCATCGCGGCGGCGGCCATCGTGCCGAGCCAGACGGTCACGCCCGCCGCGGCCACGACGATGACCAGGATCAGGACGAATTTCTCCAGCGGCATGTCCGGCACCTCCGCGTCCAATATGGGGCAGGACCGGGGCGATTGAAAGGGCCGCGGCAGACATGAAGATCGCGCCGCAACCCGTTGTCTTTCAGCGCAGTTCAGCCCGCCGCGGCCATCCGGTTATGCTTGCGCGCCACGAATTTCTTGGCGGTCTCGACCGCCACCGCGGCGTCGCGGCAATAGGCGTCCGCGCCGATCGCCTTGCCGAACTCCTCGTTCAGCGGCGCACCGCCGACCAGCACGATATAGTCGTCGCGTATGCCCATCTCGACCATCGTGTCGATCACCACCTTCATGTAGGGCATCGTCGTGGTCAGCAGCGCCGACATGCCGAGGATGTCGGCCTCTTCCGACCGGATCGCGTCGATGTATTTCTCGACCGGGTTGTTGATGCCGAGATCGACGATCTCGAAGCCCGCGCCCTCCATCATCATGCTGACCAGGTTCTTGCCGATGTCGTGGATGTCGCCCTTGACGGTGCCGATCACCATCTTGCCGACCCGCGGCGCGCCGGTTTCGGCCAGAAGCGGCTTCAGGATCGACATGCCGGCCTTCATCGCGTTCGCCGCCAGCAGCACTTCGGGCACGAACAGGATGCCGTCGCGGAAATCGTTGCCGACGATGGTCATGCCGGCGACCAGCGCCTCGGTCAGCACCCGGTAGGGCGCCCAGCCGCGGCCGAGCAGGATTTGCACGCCCTCCTCGATCTCCTCCCTCAGACCGTCATAGAGGTCGTCGTGCATCTGCAGGACAAGCTCGTCGTCGGGAAGTTCGCTAAGGATGATATCGTCGTCTTCGTCAGACATCTGGGCACTCCGAAAAGGCGCTTTCGCGCCGATGGGTTGCGGCCTTATGTGCGCATTCGTGCGAATGCACGCGACCGGTTGCGACATGCGCCGTGCCAGTTCCGACGCGGCGCGCGGCGGCGGGCAGGGCCCCGGCAGGATGGCATTGCAATCTGTTCTTATTTTGTTCTAGATTTGCCGCATGGATCCGGATGAGTTCAGCGAGGTTCCCGGGGCCCGGCGGCCGGGACGCGCCGCGGCGCGCAACCCTGACATAAGGTTCGAGCGTTTCGCCCGCGTCGCGGTCGATGACGGCTGGGCGCGCGACGACGACGACCTGCCGCCGCTCAGGACCGAGGTCAGCCTCGAACGCCCGCGCAGGGTGATCACCCGGAACAGCTCGCCCGATCTCAGCTTCGACCGTTCGATCAACCCCTATCGCGGCTGCGAGCATGGCTGCATCTACTGTTTCGCGCGTCCGAGCCATGCCTATCTGGGCCTGTCCCCCGGCCTCGATTTCGAGACCCGGCTGATCGCGCGGCCCGAGGCGCCGGGCGTGCTGGAGCGCGAGCTGGCCGCGAAGCGCTACGTGCCGAAGGTCATCGCCATCGGCACCAACACCGACCCCTACCAGCCGATCGAGCGCGAGCACCGCATCATGCGCGGGATTCTCGAGGTGCTGCAGGCGCATCGCCACCCGGTCGCGGTGGTGACCAAGGGCACGCTGATCGAGCGCGACATCGACATCCTGGGCGAGATGGGGCGCGCCGGGCTGGCGCGGGCCGGGATTTCGGTGACCACGCTCGACCCGGCGCTGTCGCGGCGGATGGAGCCGCGGGTGCCGGCGCCGGCGCGGCGGCTGCGGACGATCGAGCGGCTGGCGCGCGCGGGCTGTCCGGTGCGGGTCATGGTCTCGCCGGTCGTTCCGGCGCTCAGCGACCACGAGCTGGAGGCGATCCTGACCGCGGCGCGCGACGCGGGCGCGGTGGCGGCGAGCTACATCATGCTGCGGCTGCCGCGCGAGGTGGCGGGGCTGTTTCGCGACTGGCTGGCCGAGCACTACCCCGACTGCGCGGCGCGGGTGATGGCGCGGGTGCGCGCGACCCATGGCGGGCGCGACTACGATCCGGAATGGGGCAGGCGGTTGACCGGCGAGGGGACGTTCGCCGAGCTTCTGGCGCAGCGCTTCAAGGTGACGTGTTCGCGCCTCGGCCTCGCGCGGGATCTGCCGCCGCTGCGCACCGATCTCTTCCGGGTGCCGGAGAAGGCCGGCGACCAGTTGTCCCTGTTCTGACACGTTCATCGCACGCCACGTGTCCCGGTCGGGACATCGTGCCTCTCTGCAAGCAATCCTTCCCGCGTCAGCCGCGCCGGCGCCTGCGGCGGGCCGGGCGTGCCGCGGCGGCGTCCTCGCCGGTGCCGTCCGAGGGCGACGAGAAATCGCCAAGCGCCGCGGCGATCCGCTCGAGCGTCGGCCGCGGGCCGCGGGGGCGGGTTTCCAGCGCGGTGCGCATCTTGGCCAGATGCTCGGGCATCGTGCCGCAGCAGCCGCCGATGATCGTCGCGCCTGCGTCGCGCGCCAGCACGGCGTATTCGGCCATCAGGTCGGGGGTGCCGTCATAGTGGATGTGGCCGTCGACGTATTTCGGGATGCCCGCATTGCCCTTGGCGATGATCGGCCGTTCCGTGCCCTCGGCGACGAAGCCGAGGACAGTGCGCAGCAGATCCGACGCCCCGACGCCGCAATTGGCACCGAAGGCCAGCGGCTTGTAGGGCAGCTTTTCGACCAGCTTGACCATCGCCGCCGAGGTCAGGCCCATCATCGTGCGCCCCGCGGTGTCGAAGCTCATCGTGCCGCACCAGGGCATGGCCGCGCGCGCCGCGGCCTCGGCGGCGGCCTTGAATTCCTCGGGCGCGCTGATCGTCTCGACCCAGAGAACGTCGGCGCCGCCCTCTTTCAGGCCCTCGGCCTGCTCGTGGAAAACCTCGACGGCGACGGCGTGGGTCAGGCTGCCCATCGGCGCCATGATCTCGCCCGTGGGCCCCATCGAGCCGGCGACGATCACCGGGCGGTCCGCCGCGTCGGCGATCTCGCGGCCGATCTCGGCGGCGATGCGGCTGAGGTCGCGCGCGCGCGCCTCGGCGCCGTGCAGCTTGAGCCGCGAGGCGTTTGAGCCGAAGCTGTTGGTCAGGAACAGGTCGCTGCCCGCGTCCACCGCGCCGCGGTACAGCGCGCGCACCTTGCCGGGCTCGGTCTCGTTCCAGAACTCGGGCGCGTCGCCCGATGACAGCCCCATGTTGAACAGGTTGGTGCCGGTGGCGCCGTCGGCGAGAATCCACTCGCGGCTGGCGAGAAGGTCGGACAGGGCGTTCGGGATCATCGGGGCGGCTCCGCATGCGAAGGACCCGCGGGCGCGGGCGGGCATGGCCGGGTGATGCCACGTCGCGGATTATGACGCAATTTCATAAAGTGCATAATCTTCATGAGCGCGCTGCATATCAGTCGCGCGGGCGCGTGATCCGGTCGGCGAGATCGAGCGCGGCGAGCGCGAGGCCGGGCGCGCCGGGCGCGGCCAGATAAAGCGGCGCCCATCGCGGGGCGAAGGCCGACTTGAACTGCGCGAGCCCGGCGCGGCCTGCGGCGGCGTCGAGCGCGCGGGCCAGCGGCGGCGGCCAGGGCAGGGCGGCGCCGGGGCACGGCACCGCGGCGAGCGAGAGGCGGTCACAGCCTTCGGCCGCGGCCTCGGCGACGGCGTGGGCGACCAGCGCCTGCATCGTGCCGGGCGGCGCATCGGGGCGCTGGCACATCAGGTCCAGCGTGCGCTCGTGCCAGCCCTCGTGCAGCGTCAGGAACCCGGCGAGCCGGCCGCGGTGCCAGGCCAGATGGATGCGCTGGCCGCCGACATAGGCCGCGCCGAACCGGCCCATGGAAAAGCCGCGCACTCGGCCGAGGCCTGCGCCACACTCTTCGGCCACCGCGCGCATCAGCGCGAAGGGCGGGCGCGGGCCGGCCGCGGACACGGTGACACCGGCGGCCCCGGCCTTGCGGAGATGCCGGCGAAGCTGCCGGAACGCCGGGCGCGAAAGGTCGAAGCGCGTCGGGCAGACGATGGCCTCGTCGGCGATCCTGAGGACGCGCCAGCCGGCCCGCCGCGCCGCCGCCGCGGTGCGGCCGCCGCATTTGTAGAGGCAGGGCGACAGGTCGCGGTCGCGCGCGGCGGCGGCGAGCGCGGCGATTGCGGCCTCCGGCCGGGCAGCGGGCGGCAGCGGGTCGAACGGCATGATCAGGCTTTGCCCCGCCGGGGCGACCAGCGCCAGCGGCCGGCCGCCGGCGTCGAGGAGCAGCCCGAAGTCGCCCTGCCGGATCAGCCCGGTCTCGGCCCGCGCCGCGGTGAAGGCCAGCGCCTGCAGCACCGCGGGCGGCGCGTCGCCGGCGCCGCCGATGCGGCCCGGGCAGGGCGGTCGGGGCCAGTGCAACCGCGGCCCGATCACCAGCGCCGCCCCCGCCAGCACCGCGGGCAGGGCGAAATAGACCGCGCGGTAGGCGACGATCGCGGCGAGGGTCTGCTCGGCCGGCAGGCCGGGCAGGCAGGCGAGCAGCATGAACTCGAAAGGTCCGACCCCGCCCGGCGTCGCGCCCAGCAAGCCGGCGCCGAGCGCCAGCAGGAAGGCGGCGTAGAATGCCAGCGGCGGCACGGGCGCCGGCAGCAGCACGTAAAGCGCCAGCGCCGCGGCCAGGGTGTCGACCAGCGCGAGGCCGAGGAACCTGGCCTGCGCGCGGAGCGGCGGCAGAGGCAGCGCGAACAGCGCCCGCGGGCGCCAGAGCGTGAGCGCCACGAGACATGCCGCGGCAAGAAGCCCGGCCGACGCCAGCGGGCGCGCATGCGGCAGCGCGGGCCCGGCGGCGAGGACCGCGAGCGCGGCGAGCGCACCGAGTGCCGCCATGAAGGCGAACGACACCGCCGCCGTCAGTTTCGCCGCCTGCCAGAGGCTCGACCCCGGCAGCAGCCGCCAGCGCGCCAGCGTGCCGGTCAGCAGCCCGAAGCCGGTCAGTTGCGCGGTGGCCACCGCGGCCATGCCGGTCATCCGCGCCAGCCCCGGCGGCGTCGCCAGCCCGGACAGCCGGTGCACCGCGACCTCCATGCCGCCGACCGCCGCGAAGCTGACGCCGCTCGCCAGAACCGCGGCGGCCCAGCCGGACGGCGCGATCTGCCCGACGGCCCCGAAGACGGCGCCGGGATCGACATTGCCGACCTGCTGCGACGCCAGCCAAAGGACCAGGCAGCACAGCACCGCCGGCGCCGCCTGTTTCGCAAGCAGCGCGCGCAGGCCGCCGCGCTGATCCGCCGCGCCTTGCCCGGTGGGATCCGCCATGCCCAGTCCTCCGGCCCTGGTCCGCGGCCGGGCTTAGCGGCAATGGCGTTGAGATATGATTAAGGCGCGGGCGCGCAGAGCCCATTCCGCGACCTTCGCGTCACGGCTTGCGCCCTGTCCTGTTTGCCGCGCGCAATTTCGCGACGCTTCGCCGGATCGGCTTCGCTGGAAATTGCTTTGAGCCCATTCCGCGATCTTCGCGTCACGGAATGCGCCCTGTCCTGTTTGCCGCGCGCGGTCTCGCGACTTTGCCGCGCGCGGTCTCGCGACGCTTCGCCGGAACGGCTTCGCTGGAAATCGCGTTATATCTCTTGCATGAGCTGCGCCTTGGCCTCGGCCAGAAGCTCGCGCATTTTCCTGCGGATCGTCGCCTCGTCGGCGCGCTCGCCGAGATCGCCCGAGACCTTGCGATAGACGTCCTCGTCGCCGGCCTCTTCGAAATCGGCCCTGATCACCTCGCGGGCATAGGCCTGCGCGGCGTCGCCGGACTTGCCCATCAGACCGGCCGCCCAGAGACCCAGCAGCTTGTTGCGCCGCGCCTCGGCCTTGAACTGCATTTCGGCATCGTGGGCGAATTTGTTCTCGAACGCATTCTCGCGGTCGTCGAAGGTGGTCATGGATGGTCCTCGCGGCGATCTCGGTGTCATCCCTGATATGCCCTTGGGGCCCCGGAACCGCAAGGGGGCAGTCCGCTTGCGGGCTCGGGCGTCATGGCCTATAGGGGTCCACCTGAGGGGCCGCGCCCGCCCGGCGCGGCCCATCCGATCGGAGACTTCATGGCACGGCGCAAGAAGCTTTACGAGGGCAAGGCCAAGATCCTCTACGAGGGGCCCGAGCCCGGGACCCTGGTGCAGTATTTCAAGGACGACGCCACGGCCTTCAACGCCGAGAAGAAGGACGTGATCGACGGCAAGGGTGTGCTGAACAACCGCCTGTCGGAATACTTCATGGCCGGTCTCAACGGCATCGGCGTGCCGACCCACTTCATCAAGCGCATCAACATGCGCGAACAGCTGATCCGCCAGGTCGAGATCATCCCGCTGGAGGTGGTGGTGCGCAACGTCGCGGCCGGGTCGCTGTCGAAGCGGCTGGGCATCGCCGAGGGCACCGCGCTGCCGCGCCCGCTGATCGAGTTCTATTACAAGGACGACGCGCTGGGCGATCCGCTGGTCACCGAGGAACACATCATCGCCTTCGGCTGGGCGGCCCAGCAGGACCTCGACGACATGGTCGCGCTGGCGCTGCGCGTCAACGACTTCCTTTCCGGCGTGATGCTGGCGGTCGGCATCAAGCTGGTGGATTTCAAGATCGAGATCGGCCGGATCTGGGACGGCGACTTTCAGCGGCTCATCGTCGCCGACGAGATCAGCCCGGACTCGTGCCGGCTGTGGGATATCGAGACCGGCAAGAAGCTGGACAAGGACGTGTTCCGCCGCGACCTGGGCAACCTGGCCGACGCCTATACCGAAGTCGCGCGGCGGCTTGGCGTGCTGCCGTCGAACGTGACCCACGCCGTGAAGCCGCACGTGATCAACTAGATGTTCGGCAAGCTGCTGAAATCGGTCTTCGGCGGCAGCGGTGCGCCCGCGCCCGACAACACGGGCAAGAACGACCTGGTGCGCGCGCAGGTCCGGGCGATGGGCGACGACGGCACCCGGCCGCGCCACGTGCTGCATTACGTCTATCCGGCGAAGGACGCCGAGGCGCCGGCCCCGCGCGAGGATGTCGCGGCATTGCTGGGCGGCTACGGCTTCGACAGCGTGAGCGACGCGGCCGCGGACGGCGGTTACGTGATGGAACATGTCCGCGAGGTCGCCTCGGACGACTTCGACGCGCTGACCGGGGAGCTCGAAGAGCGTCTCGGGGCCATCGGCTGGGACTATGACGGCTGGGAATGCGCCGTCGTCACGGAATAGGGGGCAGGGCATGAAGGCTCGCGTGCAGGTGATGCTGAAGACCGGGGTTCTCGACCCGCAGGGCGAGGCGGTGCGCCACGCGCTCGGCACGCTGGGGTTCGATGGCGTCGAGGGCGTGCGGCAGGGCAAGGTGATCGAGCTGGACCTGGCCGAGACCGACGCCGCGAAAGCGCGCGAGACCGTCGCGGCGATGTGCGAGAAGCTGCTCGCCAACACGGTGATCGAAAGCTACGAGATCGAGATCGGCTAGGATGCGGGCGGCCGTCTTAACGGGCTGGCGCAAGCCATTGGAAATACAGGATATACCCGACCCGGCATGTCCCGCGGACGGAGTCGTCCTGCAGGTGCTGGCCTGCGGTGTCTGCCGGTCCGACTGGCATGCCTGGACCGGGGCCGACCCGGACGTCGCGCTGCCGCATGTGCCGGGGCACGAGTTTTGCGGCATCGTGGTCGAGGCCGGCGCCGGGGTGACGCGCTGGCAGACGGGCGACCGGGTGATCGCGCCCTTCATCCTGGCCTGCGGGCATTGCGCCGACTGCCAGGCCGGCAACCAGACGATCTGTGCCACGCAGGCGGTTCCGGGCTTTATCATTCCCGGCGCCTTCGCCGAGCGCATCGCGGTGCCGCGCGCGGATGTCAACCTGACGCGGCTGCCCGAGGGCATGGACCCCGCGCTTGCCGCCGCGCTCGGCTGCCGGGTGACGACCGCCTGGCACGCGCTGACCGGCCGCGCGGCGCTGCGCCCGGGCGAGTGGCTGGCGGTCTGGGGCGCGGGGGGCGTCGGGCTGTCGGCGATGCTGCTGGGCCGGGCGCTGGGGGCGCGGGTCGTCGTGGTCGACGTGGTGGGCGAAAAGCTCGACCACGCGCAAGACCTCGGCGCCGATGCTGCGGTCGATGCCGGTACGGGCGATCCCGTGGCGCATGTGCTGCAGGTCACGGGCGGCGGGGCGGACGTCGCCATAGAGGCGCTGGGCACCTCAACGACGACACGTAACGCGATCAAATCGCTCAGGAAACTCGGCCGGATGGTGCAGATCGGCATGCCGGCGGGGGACCATGCCGAAATGGCCCTGCCGATGGATGCGGTCTATTCCGGGCAATTGGCGATCTACGGCACCCGGGGCATGCCGGCGCATCGCTACCCCGGCCTGCTGAACCTGATCGAGGGCGGGCATGTCGACCTTTCGCCGCTGATCGCGCGGCGCGTCAAGCTGTCCGGCGCCACACAGGAACTTGAAGCCTTCGACGAACCCGCGCCGCCGGGTATCGCCGTGATCACCGATTTTGCCAGATAGGGAGCCTGCCCGATGAAAGCCGCCGTCCTCGTCTTCCCCGGGTCGAACTGCGACCGCGACCTCGCCATGGGCTTGCGCAATGCCGGGGCCGAGGTGGCGATGGTCTGGCACAAGGACACCGAGCTGCCGCGGGGCACCGACATCGTCGGCGTGCCGGGGGGCTTTTCCTACGGCGACTACCTGCGCTGCGGCGCCATCGCCGCGCAGTCGCCGATCACTCGCGCGCTGCGCGCCCATGTCGAACGCGGCGGTTATGCGCTGGGCGTCTGCAACGGGTTCCAGGTGCTGACCGAGACCGGGCTGCTGCCCGGCGCGCTGCTGAGGAATGCCGGGATCAAGTATGTCTGCCGGACGGTGCCGCTGACCGTCGCCACCACGGACAGCGCGTTCACGGCGCGGTACGAAAGGGGCGAACGGCTGATGATCCCGATCGCGCACCACGACGGCAACTATTTCGCCGACGACGACACCATCGCCCGGCTCGAGGCCGGGGACCGCGTCGCGTTCCGCTATGGCGAGAACCCGAATGGTTCGCGCGCGGATATCGCGGGTATCCTCAGCGAGAACCGCCGCGTCCTGGGGATGATGCCGCATCCCGAGCGCGCCTGCGACCCGGCGCAGGGCGGCACCGACGGCCGGGCGATGTTCGCCGGCCTCGTCGAACGCCTCGCCGCGGCGGCAGCGCCCGCTTGAGCGTCGAGCGCCCGGGGCGTAGACTTCGGCACATGAGCGGCACCGTCATCGACGCTCCGGAAACCCAGCGCACGGGCATGTCGTGGCGCGGGCGGCTGGTGCTCGGCCTGTTTCTGGGCGCGGCGCTGGCGGTGGTCTGGGTCACCAACCAGCTGCTGACCGACCGTTTCACCATCACCACCAAGAACCGCGCCGAATTGCGCCAGGCGCTATATGTCGGGAACCTGCTGAGCGAATTGCAGCGCAACCAGATCGTGCCGCTTCTTCTGGCGCGCGACCCACTGCTGATCGGGGCGCTGAACTCGGACGATTTCAGCCAGTCGTCGCAGCGGCTTATCTCGCTCAAGGACGAGATCGGCGCCGCGTCGCTGATGATGATGGACGAATCCGGCCGCACGGTGGCCGCGACCGACCGCGCGATGATCGGCACGACGCACCGTTCGTCGCCGCATTTTCTGTCGGCGCTCAGGTCGAACGACACGGTGTTCAACACCCACACGACCGAGGCCGGGCGGGTGGAGTTCAGCTATTCCCGCCGGATCGAGACCAATGGCGAGCTGATCGGCGTGATCGTGGTCGAGGTCGACCTGCGCCAGTTCGAGCAGACCTGGTCGTCGATTTCCGACGCGGTTCTGGTCACCGACAGCGAAGGCGTCATCGTCCTGGCGACCGAGCCGCGCTGGCGCGGGCTGACCGAGGCCCAGGCGCTGGCCGCACGCTCGGCGCCCTCGGCGATCGAGCGGGCGATCCAGGTCACCGCCGACTGGGCCGCGCTGCCGAGCGAGGCGCTGTACCGCGGCGGCGCGCTGATGCGGCTCGAGGCGCGGATCCCGTTCCGCGGCTGGCGCATGGTGTCCTTCACCACCTATGTCAGCGTGCGCCAGCGGGTGAACAGCGTGCTCGCCATCGAGATCATGGGCTTCGCGATCCTGCTGGCGGCGGGGTTCTATTTCTCCAGCCGCAAGGCGCGGGCGCGGTCGATCTTCTTCCAGCGCGAGTCGGCAGAACTCCGCCAGTTGAACGAGGCGCTGCAGCGGGAAATCGCCGAGCGCCAGCGCGCCGAGCGCAACCTCGAAGTGGCCGAGCAGACCATCGCGCAATCGTCCAAGCTGGCCGCGCTGGGCGAGATGTCGGCCAGCGTCAGCCACGAGCTGAACCAGCCGCTGGCGGCGATGAAGACCTACCTTGCCGGCGCCAGGCTGCTGCTGCAGCGCCGGCGCCCGGAAGAGGCGCTGTCGAGCTTTCAGCGTATCGACGATCTGATCGAGCGGATGGGCGCGATCACCCGGCAGCTGAAGTCCTATGCGCGCAAGGGCGGCGACGCGGTCGAGCCGGTGGACGCAAGGGATTGCGTGTCTTCGGCGATCACGATGATGGAGCCGCAACTGAAGGACAGGAAGGTGCGGATCACCCGCAGCCTGCCGTCCGGTCCGGTCATGGTGATGGCCGACCGGGTGCGGCTGGACCAGGTGCTGATCAACCTCTTGCGCAACGCGCTCGACGCCACCAAATCCGAGGACGAGCCGACCATCGACGTGATCCTGACGGCGGGCAGCGTGGCGACGATCACCGTGCGCGACAACGGCCCCGGGATCGAGGATTTGGAGAACCTGTTCGAGCCGTTCTACACCACCAAGGCGCCCGGCGACGGGGTGGGGCTGGGGCTTGCCATTTCCTCGAGCATCGTCAACGACATGAACGGACGGCTGACGGCCCGCAACAGCCGGGCGGGCGGAGCGGTGTTCGAGGTGAAACTGCCGCTTCTCGAAGATCGGATGAAGGCCGCGGAGTAAGGACGCCATGGCACAGGCAATGAAGATCGCGATCGTGGACGACGAGCAGGACATGCGCCAGTCGATCAGCCAGTGGCTGGCGCTGTCCGGCTTCGACACCGAAACCTTCGCCACTGCCGAAGAGGCGCTGAAGGTGCTGGGGCCCGAGTTTCCCGGCGCCGTGGTCAGCGACATTAAGATGCCCGGCATGGACGGCATGGCGTTCCTCAAGCGGATCATGAGCGTCGATTCGGCGCTGCCGGTGATCATGATCACCGGCCACGGCGACGTGCCGATGGCGGTCGAGGCGATGCGCGTGGGCGCCTACGATTTCCTGGAAAAGCCGTTCAATCCCGACCGGATGACCGAACTGGCGAAAAAGGCCACGCAATTCCGCCGGCTGACGCTGGACAACCGGGCGCTGCGCAAGGAGCTCAGCGACGGCGGCTCGATCATGAAGAAGCTGATCGGCGCCTCGCCGGTGATGGAGCGGCTGCGCGAGGATATCCTCGATCTCGGCCAGGCCGACGGGCACGTGCTGATCGACGGCGAGACCGGGACCGGCAAGACCCTGGTGGCCCATGCGCTGCATGCGGTGGGCGCCAAGGCGGGGCGCAAGTTCGTGCTGATGTCCTGCGCCGCCCATGACGAAGAGAGCCTCGCCAAGCGGCTTTTCGGCCCGACAGACGACGGCAACCCGCCGGCGCTGGAAGAGGCGCGCGGCGGCACGCTGGTGCTGGAAGACATCGAGGCGCTGCCGCAGGCGCTGCAGGCGCGGCTTCTGAGCTGGATGAACGAGCAGGGCACGCCCGCCGAAACCCGGATCGTCGCGATCTCGAACCTGCAGGAGCAGGGCAAGACCTGCGAGGACGCGCTGCGCCCCGATTTGTTCTTCCGCCTGGCCGCGATGAAGATCACGCTGCCGCCCCTGCGCCAGCGCGGCGAGGACATCCTGATGCTGTTCACCCGCTTCGGCGAGCAGTTCGCCGAGGAATACGGTTGCGAGCCGCCGCAGGTCAGCGCGCAGGAGGCCGCGCAGCTGCTGCAGGCGCCCTGGCCCGGCAATATCCGCCAGCTGATCAACGTGGCCGAGCGCGCCGTGTTGCAGAACCGCCGCGGCTCGGGCACCATCGCCTCGCTTTTGATGGCCGAAAGCGACGATGCGCAACCGGTGATGACGACCGAGGGCAAGCCCTTGAAGGAATATGTCGAGGCCTTCGAGCGGATGCTGATCGACAACACGATGCGGCGCCACAAGGGCAGTATCGTCAACGTCATGGACGAGCTTTGCCTGCCGCGCCGGACGCTGAACGAGAAGATGGCGAAATATGGCTTGCAGCGGTCGGATTATCTGTAGCTGCCTCGCGGCACCGCGTGCAGGGGCGGTTCGGGGGCGGGCATGACGGACAGCGATGCCGTGTTTTCCGGTTCGATTCCGGATATTTACGATGACTTCCTCGTCCCGCTGATCTTTGAATATTATGCCGACGACCTGGCCCGGCGCGTGGCCGCCGCCGCGCCGCAGGCGGTGCTGGAAACCGCCGCCGGCAGCGGTGTCGTCACCCGGGCGCTGGCGCCGCGTCTGGCGGCTGGCGCGCGCTACGTGGTCAGCGATCTGAACCCGCCGATGCTGCAGCGGGCCGCCGCACGCCAGCCGCGGGACGGGCGCATCGAATGGCAGCCTGCGGATGCGCTGGCGCTGCCGTTCGGGGACGCCGCTTTCGACGCGGTTTGCTGCCAGTTCGGGGTGATGTTCTTTCCCGGCCGCGTGGCGGGCTATTCCGAGGCGCGGCGGGTCCTGAAGCCCGGCGGACGGTTCGTTTTCAACACCTGGGACCGGATCGAGGAAAACGCCTTCGCCGATGTCGTCACGCAGGCGGCGGCCGAGATCTTCCCCGACGACCCGCCGCGTTTTCTGGCGCGCACGCCGCATGGGTACCACGATCCCGACCTGATCCGCGCCGATCTCGCGGCTGCCGGATTTGCCGACGTCAGGATCGAGACCGTCACCGCGGTCAGCCAAGCGGACACGGCCCGAGATCCGGCCTATGCCTATTGCCAGGGCACGCCCCTGCGCAACGAGATCGAGGACCGCGGCCCGGGCCGGCTGGACGAGGTGACCGGCCATGCCGAGGGCGCGATCCGCGCCCGGTTCGGCGACGGCCCGGTGGCCGGCCAGATCCAGGGCTTTGTCGCCGAAGCGATCCGTTAGCGTCGCTTGACGCGATTTTGATCATTGTGTTTCGCCGATCATCACCCTTATGTTACACGAGCGCGCGTGCCGACGGATTTCGTCGCTGCGCGACACAGGAATTTTTGCCGGCGGGACCTGCCGAGCGCCGAGGCGCCCGCAGACAGCCGTCAATTACGAAACCAGGCCCCGTGGGGTCAGGAAATCGCCCGCAAGCCCTTGAAAGGCCGGGCCATGAACGGGTGCCCTGCAGGGCAGGGCGCCGGAGACGAACCGCGATGAGGCGCGCAAGGCAGACCAGATTGTGCGACGGGGCCGTCAGGTCCTCGCCGTCCGCCATGCGTGCCGCCACCTTCGCCCAAACACGTTGTCACCCCCGCGGGCTGGCCCCCCCAGGCCGGCCGCCGCTCGGGTGCAGAGACATAACATGGCAAAGAAAATGCTCATCGACGCCACCCACGCGGAAGAGACCCGCGTCGTGGTGGTGGACGGCAACAAGGTCGAGGAATTCGACTTTGAATCGGAAAACCGGCGCCAGCTTGCCGGCAACATCTATCTAGCCAAGGTCAGCCGGGTCGAACCCTCGCTGCAGGCTGCCTTCGTGGAATACGGCGGCAACCGGCACGGATTCCTGGCATTCTCGGAAATCCACCCGGATTACTACCAGATCCCGGTGGCCGACCGCGAGGCGCTGCTGGCCGAGGAACGCGCCTATGCCGAGGCGCAGGCCGCCGAGGAAGACGAAAAGCCGCGCCGTTCGCGGCGCCGCCGCTCGCGGTCGAAGACCGAGGCCGAGCGGGTGACGTCCGACGACGCGGTCGAGTCCCGCGACGCCAGGGCCAGCGACGACATTCCCGGCATGGGCGTGGTGGAACTGGACAGCGAGGACGAGGACGCCGCCGAGGATCACCTGGAAGAGCCCGGGCAGCCGGACGACGACGGGGCGCCGGACGCGGATGCGGACACGCCCGCCGACGCGCCCGCCGACGCGAAGGCCGGCGAGGACCGGGACAGGGCCCGCGAGGCGGCCCAGGACGAGCCGGACGCGGACGAGGACGACGACGAGGAAGTGCCCTACGTCGCCGCCGACGACGCCGCCGAGCGCGACGAGTCGATCGAGTCGGTCGCCGAAGAGGACGTCGCAGAGGAAATCCGCCAGCCGCGCCGCCCGAAGCCGCGCAAGTACAAGATCCAGGAGGTCATCAAGGTCCGCCAGATCCTGCTGGTGCAGGTCGTCAAGGAAGAGCGCGGCAACAAGGGTGCGGCGCTGACCACCTATCTGTCGCTGGCCGGCCGCTATTGTGTGCTTATGCCCAACACCGCCCGCGGCGGCGGCATTTCCCGCAAGATTACCAACGCGGCGGACCGCAAGAAACTCAAAGAGATAGCGGGCGACATTGATGTGCCGGACGGTGCCGGGCTGATCATCCGCACGGCGGGCGCCAAGCGCACCAAGGCAGAGATCAAGCGCGATTACGAGTATCTTCAGCGGCTTTGGGAGCAGATCCGCGAACTGACGCTGAAATCCATCGCGCCCGCAAAAATCTACGAGGAGGGCGACCTGATCAAGCGCTCGATCCGCGACCTCTATAACCGCGATATCGACGAGGTGCTGGTCGAGGGCGAGGGCGGCTATCGCGTGGCCAAGGACTTCATGAAGATGATCATGCCGTCCCATGCCAAGAACGTGAAGCAATACGCCGACCAGATGCCGCTGTTCGCGCGCTACCAGGTCGAAAGCTACCTGAGCTCGATGTTCAACCCGGTCGTGCAGCTGCGCTCGGGCGGCTACATCGTGATCGGCGTGACCGAGGCGCTGGTGGCGATCGACGTGAACTCGGGCCGCGCGACCAAGAAGGGGTCGATCGAGGAAACCGCGCTCGAGACCAACCTGGAGGCCGCGGAAGAGATCGCGCGCCAGCTGCTGCTTCGCGACCTTGCCGGGTTGATCGTGATCGACTTCATCGACATGGAAGAGCGCAAGAACAACGCGTCGGTCGAGAAGCGGTTCAAGGACCGGCTGAAGACCGACCGCGCGCGCATCCAGGTCGGCCGGATTTCCGGCTTCGGCCTCTTGGAGATGAGCCGCCAGCGCCTGCGCCCCGGCATGATCGAGGCCACGACCCAGCCCTGCCCGTCGTGCCACGGCACCGGGCTGGTGCGGTCCGACGACAACCTGGCGCTGTCGATCCTGCGCCAGCTCGAAGAGGAAGGCACGCGGCGCAAGAACCGCGAGGTGCTGCTGAAGGCGCCGGTCAGCATCGTGAACTTCCTGATGAACGCAAAGCGCGAGCATGTCGCGCAGATCGAGGGCCGGTACGGCATGGCGGTGCGGATCGAAGCCGATCCGTTCATGATTTCGCCGGATTTCTCGATCGAGAAGTTCAAGACCGCGACGCGGGTGGTGCAACAGACCGGCCCGGTCGTGTCCGTCGACGCCTCGCTGATGGCGGATCTCGACGAGGACGATACGGCCGAGGCCGCCGTGCCCGAGGCCGAGGACGGCGAACAGCCCAAGAAGCGCCGCCGCCGGCGCCGCCGGCGCCGCGGGGGCGGGGGCGACCAGGCAGCCGATAACGGGCGCGAGGCCGCGGCCGACGAGCCGCAGGCGGACGCCGAGGCCGGCGCGGAACCGGCGCCGGCAGAGCCCGAGGCGGCCGAGGCCGCGCCGGGTGACGACGGCGAGGAGAAGCCGAAGAAGCGCCGCCGCCGGTCGCGGTCGCAGAAGGCCGACGCGGATGCGGAGGCTGCCGAGGTGGCGGGAGCGGCCGCCGCCGGGGCGGACGAGGCGAAACCGGACGAAGCGGGGGCGGAAGCCGAGGCCGAGCCGGCCCCGGAAAAGGAGAAGCCCAAGCGCACGCGGCGTTCGCGCGCCAAGCCCAAGGACAAGGCGCCCGAAGCCGGCGACGCCGCCGAGGCGCCCGCCGAACCTGCGGACGCGGCCGCCGAGGCGCCCGCCGAAGCCGCGCCGCCCGAGCCAGCGCCGGAACCCGAACCCGTCGCCGAGGCTGCGCCGGAGCCGGAGCCCGCGTCGGAGCCCGAGCCCGAGCCCGAGCCCGAGCCCGAGCCTGAACCTGAGCCCAAGCCTGAGCCTGAACCTGAGCCCAAGCCTGAGCCCAAACCGCAGGACGAACCCGCCAAATTGGAGCTCCCCAAGCGCAAGCCTG
>JBFKQC010000059.1:0-25487 GCA_041627895.1 Rhodobacter sp. | reverse complement strand
GGCCCCCCGGAGTATTTCCGGCCAGATGAAGACCGGAGCCAGGGAGCATTCCCGTGCTGACGGCGATCATCGACTACGAATCGGGCAACCTGCATTCCGCCGAGAAGGCGTTTCAGCGCATGGCGCGCGAGGCGGGGGCGGGCGAGGTGATCGTGACCGCGTCGCCCGAGGACGTGGCGCGCGCCGACCGGATCGTGCTGCCGGGCGACGGCGCGTTTCCGGCCTGCCGCGCCGCGCTTTTCGCCGTGGACGGCGTGTTCGAGGCGATGCGCGAGGCGGTGATCGTGCGCGGCCGGCCGTTCCTCGGCATCTGCGTCGGGATGCAGATGCTGGCCAGCCGCGGGCATGAATACCAGGAGGTGCCCGGCCTCGGCTGGATCGATGGCGATGTCGAGCGCATCCGCCCCGCCGATGCCGGCCTGAAGGTGCCGCACATGGGCTGGAACGACCTGGTGATCGACCGGCCGCACCCGGTGCTGGACGGGATCGCCACCGGCGATCACGCCTATTTCGTGCATTCCTACCAGTTCCGGGTGGCGGACCGGGCGCACCTTCTGGCGCATTGCGACTATGGCGGTCCGGTCACCGCCATCGTCGGGCGCGACAACATCGTCGGCACGCAGTTCCACCCCGAAAAGAGCCAGCGCGCCGGCCTGCGGCTGATCGCGAACTTCCTGGGCTGGGCGCCCTGATCCGGGCGCCCGGCGGGGCGGCCGGGGGCGGTCAGTTCACCCGCTGCCAGACCTGGGTGCGGCAGATGCCGAGCTTGTTGCAGGCCCTGAGGTTCAGCCGGTTGCCGCTGGCCACCAGCCGCACCGGGAACTCGGCCCGCATCACCGGCACATAGACCCGCCCCTCGCCCGCATTGCCCGCCTCCTTGACGTCCCAGAGGATGCGCTTGCCCACGCTCGGCGTCACGATCGGATTGCCGGCCTTGTCGAAGGCGCGCACCACGGTCCCGCACAGCGCGGCGCCGCAGCGCTCGATCACCACGTGCCCGGTGGTTTCCTTGGCGTCAGGCTGGGTGTGCCAGGTGCCGACGAGACTTGCGGCGAAAACAGGCGAAGAGAGCAGCCCGAGGGCCGCGACGAATGCGAGGAGACCTTTCATGAGCCGGTGACCCGAATGCGTCCGGGGCCGCGCCAATCGGGCCCCGCGTCGACGTGATTGGCACATGGGGCCGGACGCCGATTCTGTCAACCCGTATCACGCGGCGGACAAGCGGATTCCGGCCTGTGTATCCGGCGCGTCACGGCACCCGCGACCACTCCTGCTTGGAACAGATCAGCCCGCCGGCGACGCAGCCGCGAAGCTTCAGCCGGTCGCCGCTGAGCGTCATCTTGCCGATGTAGATCTTGTCGTTCGAGGGCCGCCAGACCTGGCCGGAATACTTGCCGCCGCCGCCCGGCACCATGTCGATCACCAGCGTCTTGCCGAGGTTCGGCGAGCGGTACTCGCCCGTGGCATTGAAGGTGCGCGCGATGACGCCGCAGATCTTGGCGCCGCAGGGCTGCATCTCGACATATGCAAAGGCGCCGTCGTCGGGCTCGGTCTTCCAGGTGCCGAGCACCGGGTCGGCCGCGGCGGCGGTGGCCGAGACCGCCAGTGCGGCGGCGAGTATCAGGTGTTTCATCAGATGGTCCTCCGGTTTCTGGCGCAGGACATTGCCAAACCGCAGGGCAGGCGATCAAGCATGACGTGGGGTCGGGTTGCACGGACCGCCCGGCGGTGCCAAGACGGCGGCCAGACAGCGAAAGGCCATGCCATGATCCTCTATCCCGCCATCGACCTGAAAGACGGCCAGTGCGTGCGGCTCTACAAGGGCGAGATGGACCGGGCCACGGTGTTCAGCGACGACCCGGCGGCGCAGGCGCGCGCCTTCGAGGCGGCGGGCTGCGAGTGGCTGCACCTCGTCGACCTGAACGGCGCCTTCGCCGGGCAGCCGGTGAACGCCGCGGCGGTCGAGGCGATCCTCGCCGCGGTCTCGGTCCCGGCACAGCTGGGCGGCGGCATCCGTGACATGGCCACGATCCAGCGCTGGCTGGGCAAGGGGCTGGCGCGGGTGATCCTCGGCACCGTGGCGGTCGAGGACCCGGACCTGGTGCGCGCCGCGGCGCGGGCCTTCCCGGGGCGGATCGCCGTCGGGATCGACGCGCGCGGCGGGCGCGTGGCGACCAAGGGCTGGGCCGAAGAGACCGACGTGGACGCCACCGGCCTGGCGCAGAGCTTCGAGGATGCCGGCGTCGCGGCGATCATCTATACTGACATCGACCGCGACGGCGCGATGCAGGGCCCCAACGTGGCGGCCACGGCGGCGCTGTCGCGGGCGGTCTCGATCCCGGTGATCGCCTCGGGCGGGGTGTCGTCGCTCGACGACCTGCGCGCGCTGAAGGCCACCGGCGCACCGCTCGACGGGGTGATCTCGGGCCGGGCGCTCTATGACGGGGCGATCGACCTGGCGGAGGCGCTGGCGGTGCTGAAGGGCGGCGCATCTGCGGCCTGATCCCGACACCCAGGCCGCAGCCGGCCCGCGCCGTCCCGGGCGCGACGCCCGGTGCGGGTTCCCCCGCCCGAAGGCCGAGCCGCCGCCGAATGCCGCAGGCCGCGCCTGCGGATTGACACGGGCGCGCGGCGGATCATACTCGCGGAAACCGCCGAACAAACGGGGCCGGACATGCTGGGTGAAGTGCTGCACGCCTTCTTCTTCTGGATGCCCGCGGTCGTGGCGATCGGCCATGGCCTGGGGATGCGGCATGCGCTCGCGCGGGCGATCATGGTCTGGGGCGGCGGTGCCTTTGCCGTGGGGATGGGCGTGGTGGTCCTGGGGATGCTGGCCTGCGACGGCAAGATCCTGACCGGCTATTCGGCCTGCCTCGGCGGCGCTGACGGGCTGTTCGCGGCGCTCGGCCCGGCGCTGCGCGGCGCGACCTACGTCTACATCCTCGCCGGGCCGCCGCTTGTCGGTGCCGCCTATCTGATCGAGTGGCTGTCCGGCCGGACGCGGCGCACCGCCTAGGGCACATCCCGGGACAGTCGCGCCATCCGAAACGCTCGGTCCGTTTGGCCCCGCGCGATGTCACGGCGCTTTGCCGGCCCGGCGGCGCCGGAAACCGATCCGCCGCCGATCCCGCTCGCCGGGCGGCGAAGCGCGGCCCGGCCGCCACCTGCCGCCCGTTCCGCCGCAGCGTCCCCGCGCGTTCCGGACAGGTTGCAATCGCGCCCGCGCGGGGCGAGGGTCGGGGCGGCCTGGGGCCGGGCGCGACGGATTGCGAGGGGGCGGACGCTTTGAACATCGACATGATCCACGCCGCGGCCGGGCGGATGGAGGGCCACGTGCGCCGCACGCCGCTGCTGTCCTCGCCGTTTCTCGACGAGACCGCCGGGCGGCGCGTGCTGGTCAAGCCGGAATGCCTGCAGCACACCGGGTCGTTCAAGTTCCGCGGCGGGTATTCCGCCGTCTCGGCGCTCGACCCCGGCACGCGCGGGCGCGGCGTGCTGGCCTATTCCTCGGGCAACCATGCGCAGGGCGTCGCGCTGGCGGCGCGGCTGCTGGGCGCGCCGGCGGTGATCGTGATGCCCGCCGACGCCCCGGCGATGAAGCTGGCCAACACCCGGCGGCTGGGCGCCGAGGTGGTCACCTACGACCGCGCCGGCGGCGAGGACCGCGACGCGATCGGCGCCCGGCTGGCGGCGGACCACGGGCTGACGCTGATCAAGCCCTTCGACGAACCGCAGGTGATCGCCGGCCAGGGCACCACCGGGCTGGAGATCGCCGAACAGGCCGCCGCCGCGGGCGTCGCCGAGGCCGAGGTTCTGGTGCCCTGCGGCGGCGGCGGGCTGAGTTCCGGCATCGCGCTGGCGCTGGAGGCGCACGCGCCGGGGCTTCGCGTCCGCACGGTCGAGCCGGACGGCTTCGACGACGCGGCGCGTTCGCTGGCCGCCGGGCGGATCGAGGCGAACGCGCGCGCCACGGGCTCGATCTGCGACGCGATCCTCACGCCCGCGCCCGGACGGATCACCTTTCCGATCCTGTCACGGCTCTGCGGCCCCGGCCTTTCGGTGCCGGACGGCGATTGCCTTGCCGCCATGGCCGCCGCCTTCGCGCGGCTGAAGATCGTGCTGGAACCGGGCGGCGCGGTGGCGCTCGCCGCGGCGCTCTGTCACCCCGGGGCCGTCGAGGGCGACGCGGTGATCGTCGTCGCCTCGGGCGGGAACGTCGACGCGCCGGTGTTCATGCGCGCGCTGCAGGAATGGGGGGACGCCGGATGACGGGCTTCACCATCGCCAGTTTCAACGTCAAGAACCTGATCGGGCCCGAGCGCGAATACTACCGGTTCGAGCGCTACACGCCCGAGGAATACGCCTGGAAGGCGGACTGGCTGGCCGACCAGCTTTTGACGCTGGATGCCGATATCGTCTGTTTCCAGGAAATCTTCGAACAGGACGCGCTGCGCGACGTGATCGCCGATTGCGACCGGCGCGGCGCGGCGCTGAACGAGGCCGCCCTGCCCGACCGGCGCGCCGCCCATGCCAGGAAGGCGATCTTCCGCAAGCTGCGCTACGACGGCTACGAGGCCGCGGCGCTGGCCTTCGCGCCGAATGCCAATGACGGCGAACCGGGCGAGCGGCGCCCGGGGCTGGCGGTGCTGTCGCGGGGCGGCTTCGCCGAGCCGCCCGAGGTGATCCAGACCCTCGTGCCCGCCGTCGAAATCCCGTTCCGGGAACTTGCCGGCGACGATGCCGGGCAGTACCGGCTAAGCCGCCTGTCGCGGCCGGTGCTGAAGGTGCGGGTGCCGGCGGGCGAGGCCGTGGTGACGGTCTTCAACTGCCACCTGAAATCGAAGCTGGGCGAGTACCTGCGCCCCGACGGCGCCGCCTTCGCGCCCGAGGCGAACCTGCTCGATTACGACCCGCATGGCCGCGCGCTGGGGGCGCTGCGCGCCGGGCTGCGGCGGATGGCCGAGGCCTGGGTGCTGCGCCGCGCGATCCTCGACGAACTGGACCGCGGCCGCCCGGTCCTGGTGCTGGGCGATTTCAACGACCACGAAAACTCGGTGGCGCTCGAGATCATCGCCGGCGAGGTGCCGTTCCGCAATTACGCCTGGATGCGCCGCCACGACGCCCGGCGCCCGAACGACCGCTACACCGGCGACGAGGCCACGCAGATCGCCGCGGAGGTCGAGCGCGTGCGGCTTCATTCCGCGGAAAAGCTGTTCGTGCGCAAGTCCCTGCGCGACATGGTCTTTACCGCGGCCTTCGGCGGCAATTACGAATCGATCGACCAGATTCTGATGTCGCGGCATTTCCACCCCGACAACCCGGAAAGGCTGGGCGAGATGGAGTATTTCAGCGTCCTGAACGACCACCTGACCGACGGCAGCCACGCGGAAGCCCCCTACAACAAGCTGGCCAGCGACCACGGCCAGATCATGGCGCATATCCGGATGCGCCAAGGCTAGCGCGGGACTCGTGCTTTCGGCGTGCGGACTCCGCGCCGCCTACCACCATGCGCCATACCGCGCGGAACAGGGCCGAGGGCCGCCGTGCCATCGCCGCCACGCGCCGCCAAATTCCGTGCCAATGTAATTGACAATGCCAATCACTTTTGCGAATGTCGCCCCCGGAGGACGCGCATGAGAACACAGGTCTGCATCATCGGCGGCGGCCCGTCAGGGCTGCTGCTGTCGCAGCTTCTGCACCTGAAGGGCATCGACTCGATCCTGATCGAGCGGCGCACGCGCGACTACGTGCTGGGCCGGATCCGCGCCGGCGTGCTGGAATTCGGCACGGTGGAGCTGTTGCGCCAGGCCGGCGCCGGCGCGCGGATGGACCGCCTGGGCCTGGTCCACGACGGCACCTACATCTCGACGCAAAGCCACGGCTTCCGCGTCGATTTCAAGCGGAATACCGGCAAGTCGGTGATGATCTGGGGCCAGACCGAGCTGACCCACGACCTGTACGACGCGCGCGACGCATGGGACGCGCAGACGATCTTCGAGGTACAGGCGGTGAACCCCCAGGACGTCGACACCGACGCGCCCTACGTGACCTTCCTGCAGGGCGGCAAGGTGCACCGGATCGACTGCGATTTCGTCGCCGGCTGCGACGGCTTCCACGGCGTCAGCCGCAAGACGATCCCGGATGCGGTGCGCCACGAATTCGAGCGGGTCTATCCCTTCGGCTGGCTCGGCGTGCTGAGCGAGACCCCGCCGGTCAGCCACGAGCTGATCTATGCCAACCACCCGCGCGGCTTTGCGCTCTGCTCGATGCGCAGCGACCATCTCAGCCGCTACTACGTGCAATGCCCGCTCGACGACAAGGTCGAGGACTGGCCCGACGACGCCTTCTGGGACGAGCTGCGGCGCCGCATCCCCGAAAGCGCCGCGGATGCGCTGGTCACCGGGCCGTCGATCGAGAAATCCATCGCGCCGCTGAGATCCTTCGTCAGCGAGCCGATGCGCTGGGGCCGGCTGTTCCTGGTGGGCGACGCCGCGCATATCGTGCCGCCCACCGGCGCCAAGGGGCTGAACCTGGCCGCCTCGGACGTGCATTATCTCTACAACGCGCTGGTGCAGCATTACCTCGACAAGGACGACGCCGGGCTGGAAGAGTATTCGGCAAGGGCGCTGGCCCGGGTCTGGAAGGCGACGCGATTCTCGTGGTGGTTCACCACAATGATGCACCGCTTCCCCGACCAGTCGGAATTCGACCAGCGCATGCAGGAGACCGAACTGGCCTTCGTCGAAAGCTCCGACGCCGCGCAGACCGTGCTGGCCGAGAACTACGTCGGCCTGCCGTATTGAGGACCGGGATGAAGATCGCCGATTTCGGAGACGTCCAGATCAACTACCGCGAGGATGGCGACGCGCAAGGCGCGCCGGTGGTGTTCGCCAATTCGCTCGGCACCGATTACCGGCTCTGGGACCAGGTGCTGCCGCTTCTGCCCGCGGGCCTCAGGATCATCCGCTGGGACAAGCGCGGGCACGGGCTGTCGTCCTGCCCGCCCGCGCCCTACGGGATGGGCCAGCTGGTCTCGGACGCCGAGCGGCTTCTGGATCGCCTGGGCGTGCGCGACTGCCTGTTCGTCGGGCTCTCGATCGGCGGCATGATCGCGCAGGGCCTGGCGGTGAAACGCATGGACCAGATCCGCGCCATGGTGATCTCGAACACCGCCGCCAAGATCGGCACCCGCGAGATGTGGGCCGAGCGGATCGACGGCGTGCGCGCGGGCGGGATCGAATCGCTGGCCGATGCGGTGATGGAGCGCTGGTTCTCGAAGGCGTTCCGCGCCACGCCGGACCTCGCCGCCTGGCGCAACATGCTGGCCCGCACCCCGGCCGAGGGATATATCGGCTGCTCGGCAGCGGTCCAGGGCACCGATTTCTACGAGACCACGGCGACGCTGAGGCTGCCGACGCTCGCGATCGCCGGGTCCGAGGACGGCTCCACCCCGCCCGACCTGGTGCGCGAGACCGCCGGGCTGATCCGCGGCTCCAGGTTCCACCTGATCCGCGGTGCCGGGCACCTGCCCTGCGTCGAGAAACCCGAAGAGTACGCCCGGGCGCTCGGCGCCTTCATCGAGGAAACGCGACATGCCCAAGTCCCTTCATCTGGCTGAAAATACTCCGGGGGAGCGCGTGGGGGCCGCGCCCCCTCGCCCGGATCGCCTCGCACCGCGAGGCGAGACATGACCGCGCGGCACGACCAGGGCATGGCCACCCGCCGCGCGGTGCTCGGCGACGCCCATGTCGACCGCGCCGAGGCGGCGAAGACCGCGTTCGACGAGCCGTTCCAGACCCTGATCACCGAAGCCGCCTGGGGGCACGTATGGTCGCGCGCGACGATCAGCCGGCGCGAGCGCTCGATGCTGACCATCGCGCTGCTGGCCGCGCTCGGGAATGTCGAGGAAATCCCGATGCATATCCGCGCCACCGCCAATACCGGCGCCACCAGGCAGGACGTGATCGACGCGCTCCTGCACGTCGCGATCTATGCCGGCGTGCCGCGCGCCAATACCGCGATCCGGATCGCCAAGGAAACCTATGCCGACATGGAGGGCAAGGATGCGTAACGCCCCGAACGACCAGGGCCCGCTGGTCCCGCGCAACCGCGAAAAGCACCCGGTGCCGTACTGGCCGGACTACAAGACCAGCGTCGCGCGCTCGCCGCGCTGGCCGCTGCTGAGCCTGGAATCGACGCCCACCGAAGAGACCGGGCCGGTCTTCGGCCACAACCTGATCGGGCCCTTGGACAACAACCTGATCGTCAACTACACCCAGGGCGCGGCGCCTGCCGTGGGCGAGCGCATACGGGTCCACGGCCGGGTGATGGACGAGATGGGCCGCGGCGTGCCGAACACGCTGGTCGAGGTCTGGCAGGCCAATGCCGGCGGGCGCTACCGCCACGTCAAGGACACGTATTTCGCGCCGCTCGATCCGAATTTCGGCGGCTGCGGGCGGACGCTGACCGACGCGGACGGGTTCTACGAGTTCATGACGATCAAGCCCGGCGCCTATCCCTGGCCGAACCGCACCAACGACTGGCGCCCGGCGCATATCCATTACTCGATCCACGGGTCGGGCTTCGGCCAGCGGCTGATCAGCCAGATGTATTTCGAGGGCGACCCGCTGATCGCGCGCTGTCCGATCGCCGCGACGATCCGCGACCGGGGCCAGCTCGACCGGCTGGTGGCGCCCCTGGACATGGCCAGTTCGCGCCCGCTGGATTATCTCGCCTACAAGTTCGACATCGTGCTGCGCGGCCGCCGCCAGACGATGTTCGAGAACCGACCGGAGGGCATGTGACATGGTCCAGCCGCTTGACCGCATCCTGACCGAAACCCCCAGCCAGACGGCGGGGCCCTACGTCCATATCGGCTGTATCCCGAGCTTCGCCGGCGTCGCAGGCGTCTATCCCGAGGACCTCGGCCTGCGGCCCGCCGAGGACGGCGCCAGGGGCGAGGCGATCACGATCACCGGCCAGGTGCTCGACGGCACCGGCTGGGCGCTCAGGGACGCGATGATGGAAAGCTGGCAGGCCGATGCCGCGGGCATCTATCCCGGCCAGCCCGGCGCCGACCCCAAGGTTTCGGGCTTCGCCCGCTTCGCCGCCGATAAGGACAGCGGCCTGTGGACGCTCAGGACGATCAAGCCGGGGCGCACCCAGACCCGCGACGGCGCCGTGCAGGCCCCGCATATCGCGGTCTGGACCGTGGCGCGCGGCATCAACATCGGGCTGCTGACGCGGATCTATTTCGAGGACGAGGACAACGCGGACGATCCCCTGCTGTCGCGCATCGAGCAGCGCCCGCGCGCCGAGACGCTGATCGCCAAGAAGACCGGCGACGGCCAGTACCGGTTCGACATCGTGCTTCAGGGCGAGAACGAGACCGTATTCCTCGACATCTGACCGGCATGTGGCAAGAGTTTTCGAAAACTCTTGCCAAATTCCTTCGAAGGAATTTGTTCCGCGCCGATCCACCCGCTAGGCTTCTTCCATGACCAAACCCTGCATCATCTGCGTCGCCATCACCGGTTCCGTCCCCCGCAAGGAAGACAACCCCGCGGTTCCGATCACCATCGCCGAACAGGTCGAATCGACCCAGGAGGCCTTCGAGGCCGGGGCCGCCATCGCGCATTGCCACGTGCGCATGGAAGACCAGACGCCGACCTCGGACCCGGACCGCTTCGCCCGCCTCAAGGAGGGGCTGGAAAAGCACTGTCCCGGCATGATCATCCAGTTCTCGACCGGCGGCCGGTCGGGCGCGGGCGCCGAGCGCGGCGGCATGCTGCCCCTGCGCCCCGACATGGCCTCGCTGACCGTCGGGTCGAACAACTTCCCGACCCGGGTCTACGAAAACCCGCCCGACCTGGTCGCCTGGCTGTCGGCGGAAATGCTGAAATACGACGTCAAGCCCGAGATCGAGGCCTTCGATCTGTCGCACATCGTCCAGGCGGCGCGGATGGCCCGTGACGGGCGTCTCAGGGGGCCGCTTTACGTGCAGTTCGTGATGGGCGTGAAGAACGCGATGCCGGTCGACAAGCCGATTTTCGATTTCTACATCGAGACCCTGAAGCGGCTGGCGCCCGATGCCGAATGGTGCGCCGCCGGGATCGGGTCGAACCAGATCGTGCTGAACGAATGGTGCATCACGCAAGGCGGCCATTGCCGCACCGGGCTGGAGGACAACGTGCGGCTCGACCGCGACACCCTGGCGCCGTCGAACGCCGCGCTGGTCAGGCGCACGGTGGAGCTGTGCGAGCGGCACGGCCGCCCCGTGGCCAGCACCGCCGAGGCGCGCGAGATCCTGCAACTGCGCGCGGCGTAGGCCCGTCGATCTCGTGCGCGCCGGACCGATCGGGACGATGGATATCAGAATGTTACCAGCCATCCGGTTATCCGGTTATCCGGTTATCCGGTTATCCGGTGAACGAATGCCCCGTCCCGCCCCGCCCCCGCAATCCCTGAGCTGAGCCCGATGCCCGCCACGCCCTTCGACAGCGCCATCTTCCGCGACTTGTTCCTCGACCCCGAGGTCGCGACGCTCTTCTCCGACAGCGCCGAGATCCGCGCCATGCTGCTGGTCGAGGGCGAGCTTGCCAAGGCGCAGGGCGAGCTTGGTCTGATCCCGGAAATCTCCGCCCTGGCGATCCACCGCGCCGCGCAGGAGGTGCTGATCGACCCGGCCGCGCTCGCCGCCGAAACCGGCATCAGCGCGGTCAGCGTGCCGGCGCTGGTCAAGGCGTTCCGCGCCGCGATGCAGGCGCCCGAGCATGCGCAATTCGTGCACTGGGGCGCCACCAGCCAGGACATCATGGAGACCGGGCTGATCCTGCGCCTCCGGCAGGTGCTGGCGATCCAGGAAAAGGCCCTCGCCCGGACGATCCGCGCGCTCGGGCGGCTCGCGGCGGCCCATGCCGATCTGCCGATGGCGGCGCGCACCTATTCCCAGGCCGCCACCGTCACCAGCTTCGGCGCCGTCGCCGCGGGCTGGGGCAGGCCGCTGGTCCGCCATCTCGGCCGGCTGGCGCCGGTGCGCGACGATCTGCTTTGCGTCTCGCTTTCGGGCGCGGCCGGAACGCTGGCGGCGATGGGGCCGAAGGGCCCCGAGGTGCGCGCCCGCCTGGCCGCGGCGCTGAAGCTTGCCGATCCCGGCGGGTCCTGGCATGCCGAGCGCGACCGGATCGGCGCGCTTTCGGGCTGGATCGCCGGCACCGCGGCGACGCTGGGCAAGGTCGGCGAGGACCTCATCCTGATGACCCAGTCCGGCATCGGCGAGGTGCGGCTGGCCACCGGCGGCGGGTCGTCGACCATGCCGCAAAAGTCGAACCCGGTCCTGCCCTCGCTGCTCGTGGCGCTGGCGCGCCACGCGGCGGCGCTGAACGCGGCGATTCAGGGCGCCGGGCTGCACCGGCAGCAGCGCGACGGCGCGGGCTGGCTGGGCGAATGGCTGGCGCTGCCGCAGCTTTGCCTGGCACTTGCGCGCGGGCTCGCCGTGGCGGCGGACCTGGCGGAGGGTCTGCAGCCCGAGCCGGCGGCGATGGCGCGCGGCATCGACGACGGCACCGGGCTGATCTATGCCGAGGCGCTGTCCTTCGCGCTGGCGGCGCACATGCCGCGGCCCGAGGCGCAGGCCGAGGTCAAGACGCTGTGCGGGGCCGCGGCGGCCAAGGCCGTGCCGCTGGCGCGGCTGGCCGCCGAACGCTGGCCCGACCTGGACCTCGGCGCGCTGTTCACGCCTGCGGGCCAGCTTGGCACCGCCCCGGACGAGGCCCGCGCCTTCGCGGCACGCGCCGCCGAAATCGCGGCAGGTCGGGACGGCTAGGACGGGACCGCCCTGCCGGCGCTAAGGCCCCGGCGGCTGGCGGCAGACCTTGTCGGCCAGAAGCGAGAGCCAGGCCACGACCTCTTTGGCGTCTTCGGAAAGGTCGCTGGCCTCGATCGCGTCCTTCGCCACCAATTCCCTGAGTTCGGGCCAGGCGATGCAGAAATCGCCGAGGTCCCGCAAACCATCCAATTCGGGCAATGAATCGAACACCTTTTCCACTCTGCCTTTAAACTTGGTGCCGCGCATGATCGGGGCGTGCCTGCGGCAATGCAACTTGCGGAACGTTAATAATGCGTGAATTGGCTTCACCTGTCTCAACCCCCGTGTAATCTGAAATCAGCGAGTGGGAGGGATGACATGGCGAGTGACCGGCCCGGGCTGTTGCAGTTGCGGCTTTTCGGTCCGTTCTCCTGCCATCTCGGCCCGGACCAGCACCCGGTGCGGCTCGGGGCCAAGCACTCGGCGCTGCTGGCGATGCTGGCGACCGCGCCCGAGGGCACGCGCACCCGAAGCTGGCTGCAGGATGCGCTGTGGTCGCTTTCCGGCCCGGAACACGGCCGCGCCAGCCTGCGCCAGGCGCTCGCCGTGCTGAAGCGCGAATTCGGCGAGCATTTCGGCGACCTGATCGACGCCGAGAAGACCCGCGTCACGCTGTTGATGAACAACACCCGCATCGTCGGCGTCCCGAAGGAGGGGCAGTTCTTCGAGGGGATCGAGATCCCCGGCGAGGACGGGTTCGAGCAATGGCTCTACCGCGAGCGCCAGTCGCTGGCGCTGGGCCGGCCGGTTTTGATGGCGCCGGGCGGCAGGGCCACCGCGTTTCCGCCCGCGGTGACGCTGCGCCCGACGATCGCGGTGCTGCCATTCGTCTGGGTCGGCGAAACCGGGCGGCTGGACCTGCTGGGCGACATGCTGGCCTCGGACGTCGCGCGGCAGATGTCGCGGGCGCCGGGGCTCGACGTCATTTCGCACCTCTCTTGCCGCCACGACACGTTCCGCGAAAGCGGCCTGCTGGAGCTGAAGAACCGCTTCAAGGTCGACTATCTGGCCACCGGCCACACCCGCCGGCGCGGCGACGCGGTGCTGATCGACGTCGATTTCGTCGAGGTCAACGGCGGCCGGATCGCCGAGACCCGCAGCTTCCGCACTTCGCTGGCCTCGATCGTCGAGGGCGACACCGAATGCGCGGGCGAGATCGCGCATTTCCTGGCGCGCTCGATCTTCAACGCCTCGATCCGGGCCGCGGCCCTGGGCAAGGTCGGCGACGTGGCGACGCACACGCTGCTGATGTCGGCGATCGCGCTGATGCACCGGCTGGACCTGGCGAGCTTTTCCCGCGCGCGCCAGCATCTCGAAGAGATCACCCGCCGCGGGCCGGGCTTTTCGCAGCCCTGGGCCTGGCTGGCGAAATGGTACGTCCTGTTCGTCGCCCAGGGCTGGAGCGACAGCCTGGCGCGCGACGCCGCCGCCGCCCGCGACAGCATCAACCGCGCGCTCGCCGCGAACCCGGCCTGTTCCTTCTCGCAGGCGATCAACGGGCTGGTCGAGCACCAGTTGCAGCGCGACTATTCCGGCGCCGACAAGAAGTTCGACCAGGCGCTGGCGGGCGACGAGAACAACGCGCTGGCCTGGCTGCTGAAGGGCACGATGTACGCCTTCGAGGGCCGCGGCGCCGAGGCCGTGGCCTATACCAACCGCGCCAAGCACCTGTCGCCCCTGGACCCGTCAAGCTATTTCTTCTCGACGCTGTCGGCGGCGGCCTATCTCAGCAACCACGATTACCGGCAGGGGCTGGCCGAGGCCGACAAGGCCATCGCGCTGAACCCGAACCACATTTCAAGCTACCGCGCCCGGGTGGTGGCGCTGCACGGGCTGGAACGCTTCGACGAGGCCCGCGCGGCGGCGCAGCAGCTGTTGCGGCTGGAACCCGACCTGACGGTGGAACGCTACCTTTCGACCCACGCCGCAGCCGGTTTCACGACCGGGCAGGAATGGGCCCTGGCGCTGCGCGATTCAGGGATACCGAAGAAATAACCGAAGGATGAAGGAGTAACGAGATGGCGTCGAAGTCCCAAGCAGGCGGCTCTACCGGCGTGACCGGGGTCACGGGTGTCACCGGGGTGACGGGAGTCACCGGCGTGACGGGCGTCACCGGGGTGACGGGGGTCACCGGCGTGACCGGCGTGACCGGGGTCACCGGCGTCACCGGCGTGGGCGGCATCGCCCCCATGGAGGCCGGCGCGGTCGAGAACGCGCGCGACGCGATCATCGGCCCGCGCGCCGAATGGGACATCGCCACGCCCGCACCGCTGGCGCCCGAGGATCCGGCGGATTTCAAGGACTGGTTCCCGCTCGGGCGCGGCTTCGTGCTGCAGGCCGAACTGCTGACCGGGCTGGCCTTCGTGCCCGCCGATCCCGACCCGGCCGACCCCGATTTCGCGAAGATCGACGTCTTTCACCGGAACCGCCCCGGCATGGCCGACCTGACCGCCGAGATCGCCAGCTACACGCGGCCGACGATGGCCGATTTCCGCACCCAGGTCGACCTGATCCTGAACTATGCCGACCTGCGCTTTGACCGGATGCCCGAGGCGCTGACCCAGGTGACCTATCCGCGGCACTATTTCGGGGTGATCCTGCCGCTCGACGTCGACCGGACGCCGCGCACGCTGGAGCTGATGACCACGGCTCAGGAATTCGCCACCTTCGTGGCGCAGCGCATCAAGATGAGCCTCGCCTGCAAGCGGCCGAACCACTTCGCGCCGGAATTGCAGGCCAACCTGATCATGCCGGGCCACGGCGCGCTGCCCTCGGGCCATGCCACCGAGGCGGCGATCACCGCGCGGGTGCTGTCGATCCTGGCGGCGCACCTGCCCAACGCCGCGCGGCTGACGGCGCTGATGATGCGCCAGGCCGAGCGTATCGCGGTCAACCGCACCGTCGGCGGGGTGCATTACCCGGTCGACAGCATCGCCGGCGCCTCGCTGGGGCTGATGCTGGGCGAGTATTTCGCGGTGCGCGCAGGCGCCAGGGCGGACGTCAAGGGCGTCACCTTCGACGGCCGCGGCGTCGGCGACACCGATTTCCAGATCTCGGACTATTTCCGCGACGGCGAGCGCCACGGCGCGCCGGGCCGCGGCCATGGCGTCACGCTCGGCGCCAGGGCGATCGCCGGCATCGAGACCTCGACCCAGCTCAAGGCGCTGTGGGATCTCGCCGCCGAGGAATGGAGCTAGGCCATGCCCGCCCCGTTCGAATGGAAAGCCGCGCGCGCGCGCGGCATCGCGGCGCTCGACCCCTATACGCAATGGCTGCGCGAGGCCGGCGGCGCGGCCTTCGACCTCGACGCCTTCCGCGCGCCCGGCGGGCCGTTTTACGCGCTGTCGCTCGCCACGCGCGCGGGCGGCCCGGCACCCGACGGCTCGGTGATCTCGTGGCGCTTCGATCCGGGCGGCGGCGATGGCCCGCGGCACAGCCTGATCGCGCTGTCCGAGATCGCCGGGCTCGAGGACCTCGCCGACCCGACCGACGAGGCCGAAAGCTATGTCCAGCTGGCCCCGCTGGAACCGGGCCAGGTGCCCGCGTCGGTCGATACCCGGGCCGATCCTGGCTATGCCCTGCCCGGCCATGCCGCGCCCGAACGGGTGGTGGTGACCGGCGTGATCGACGACGCGATCAACCCGAACCACGACCGTTTCGTCGACCGGCACGGCACCCCGCGCACCGATTTCTACTGGCTGCAGGACGGCGACGCGGTGGCGGGCACAGCCTCGCCGGTGCTTTTCGGGCGCGAATACACGCGTGCCGACCTGGAGGCCGCGCGCGCCGCCCATCACGGCGAAGAGGACATCCTGCGCGCGCTCGGGCTGCTGGATTTCCGGCGCGCGGGCCGCGGCACGCTGGGCCGCCGCTTCAGCCACGGCAACTTCGTGCTGGACCGCGCCGCGGGCTATCCCAGCGATCCGCGGCTCTATGCGGCGGGCCTGCCGCCGGAGAACAACGGCGCCGATCCGGTCAACCGGCGGATCGTCGCGGTGCAGTTGCACCGGCAGGTGACGCGCGAGACTTCCGGCGCGCTCTACAAGCTCTTCGCGCTGGCGGGGCTGCGCTATATCGTCGGGCGCGCCCGCAGGATCGCGGCCGAGGCCTCGGCCGCGGCGGGCCGCAAGCTGCCGCTGGTGATCAACTTCAGCTACGGGCTGTCGGGCGGGCCGCATAACGGCGCCGACCCGTTCGAGCGCGCGGTCGAGCAGGTGCTGACCGGCGCCGAGGCGCCCGCGGACGACCTGCTGGGTCCGGTGATCGTGCCGATGGCCGCCGGGAACCGCTATCTGCGGCAGAACCACGCCGCGCGGGCGGCCGCGGCCGACGGCGAAACCGAACTGGCGCTGGTCTGGCGGACGCTGCCGGCGGACCGCTCGCCGAACTACCTGGAGCTCTGGCTGCCGCGGCGCGCCGAGACCGGCACGCTGGCGCTGTCGATCGCGCATGCCACCGCCTCGCGGGTGCCGGCAGGCGCGCTGACGCTGGACCTGGACCTCGATCTGCAGGGCGACGCGGTCGAGGCGCACACGCTCTGCGATCCGGCCCATGGCGGCGCGGTTCTGGCGCGGGTCAGCGTCGACCGGCTCGATTCGCTGCAGCTTTCCGGCGACGGGGACGACCCGAAGCTGCGCGTGCTGATCGCGCTGGGGCCGAGCGCGCCCATAGCCGGGGGCGGGCCGGCCCTGCCCGCGGGCGAATGGCGGATCACCGCGCGCGCCGACCTGCAGGCGGGAGAGCGGATCGAGGCCTGGATTCAGCGCGACGACGCGCCGCCGGGCCATCGCCGCCAGGGCTATGGGTCGGAACTGGCCGACCAGGTGTCGACGCCTGCCGACGAGGCCGCCGCGATCCTGGAGGAACGCGCGCGGCCCCTGCCCGACGCGGCCGGCATGAACCGCTACGGCACGCTCAGCGGCATGGCCACGGCGCCGGGGATGATCCGGGTGGCGGGCAGCCGCTATCACGAGGGGCACCTGCCGGCGCTCTATTCCGGGGCGGGATCGGCGGGCATGGCGCCGCCGGATCTGGCCGCGCCGTCGGACCGCTCGGACGTGTTCGGCGGGGTGATCGGCGCCTCCAGCCGGTCGGGCGGATCGCTGGTGATCAACGGCACCAGCGTCTCGGCGCCGATGGTGGCGCGCGCGGCGGCGGATTTCCTGGACGCCAATCCGGGGCTGACCAGCGCCGCGGCGCGGACGGCGTTCCTGGCCGCGATGACGCATGGCCCGGCCTTGCCGGATACCGCGGCGGGGCGGATCTATGACGGCAATCCCGATCTGAAGGCGCGGCGCGGCCGCGACCGGGTGCTGGCCGAGGCCGCGACCCCGCAGGCGGCGATGCGGCGCTGAACCGCCGCCGCGGACGGCATCCGCGAATGCCGTCCCGGCGCGGCCCGGCGGGGCCGCGTTTCCGATGCGCCGCGGGGCGCCCTGATCTCGCTGGCTGGTCGCGGGTCTGACCCGCGAAAGAAGGGAGCAACGGCGCCGCTGCCTTCGGCGTCCATGTCCTTTGTTCGGCCGGTTCGGACGAGGTCCTGCACCCGGTGATACGGCGGGCTTCGGACCCCTGGACCGGGGCTGTCGGCACCGGATTTCTGCCCGGCGCCATGGCAAGCTTGCGCGTGGGGTTATGCCCCGACCGCGGTTAACGGGACCCTACCAGACCGTTCGCCGCGCCGCCGCGCCGCCGCGACGCCCCGGGCGGTTGTCGCCGCCGGAGATTCCCGCGATGGTGCGGGCGACGGACCAGACCTGCAGGATTCCGGGGGAAACCATGACCGTGATTCGCGAAGCCGACCTGATCGATTCGATCGCCGAAGCGCTGCAATACATCTCGTACTTCCACCCGCCGGACTTCATCCGCGCCATGGCCGCCGCCTGGGAGCGCGAGGAAAACCCCGGCGCCCGGGACGCGATGGCGCAGATTCTGGTCAACTCGCGGATGTGCGCCATCGGCCGCCGGCCGATCTGCCAGGACACCGGCACCGCCAACGTTGCCATCGAGGTCGGCGCCGGGGCGCGGCTGGACATCTCGCGCAGCCTGCAGGACGTGGTCGACGACGCGGTGCGCCGCGCCTATCTGCTGGACACCAACCCGCTGCGCGCCTCGGTCGTGGTCGACCCGCGGGGCGCGCGGAAGAACTCGGGCGACAACACGCCGGCGATGCTGACGACCGAGATCGTGGCGGGCGACAAGGTGTCGGTCCATGTCTCGGCCAAGGGCGGCGGGTCCGAGAACAAGGCGCGCTTTACCGTGCTCAACCCCTCGTCCTCGGTCGCCGACTGGGTGGTGCAGACGGTCGAGACGCTGGGCGCCGGCTGGTGCCCGCCGGGGATCCTGGGGATCGGCGTCGGCGGCTCGGCCGACAAGGCGATGAAGCTTGCCAAGGCGGCGCTGAACGACCCGATCGACATGGCAGAGCTGAAACGCCGCGGGCCGGGCAACCGCACCGAGGAGGTGCGGCTGGAGATCGCCGAGCGGGTCAATGCGCTGGGGATCGGCGCGCAGGGGCTCGGCGGCGTGACCACGGTGCTGGACGTCAAGGTGCGCTCGTTCCCGACGCACGCGGCCTCGCTGCCCGTCGGGCTGATCCCGAACTGCGCGGCGACGCGGCACGTCCATTTCACGCTCGACGGGTCGGGGCCGGCGGAATTCGCGCCGCCCGATCTGGCGGACTGGCCCGAGATATTGCTGGACCGCGCCAGCGCGCATGCGCGCCGGATCGACCTGGACACGCTGAACGACGAGGTGATCGCCTCGCTCGAACCCGGTCAGACGCTGCTGTTGTCGGGCACGCTCTATACCGGGCGCGACGCGGCGCACAAGCGCATGGTCGAGATGCTGGACAGGGGCGAGCGGCTGCCGGTCGACTTGAAGGGCCGCGCGATCTATTACGTCGGCCCCGTGGACGCGGTGGGCGACGAGGCGATCGGCCCCGCGGGGCCCACCACCTCGACCCGGATGGACAAGTTCACCGACCGCATCCTGTCCGCGACCGGGCTGAAGCTGATGATCGGCAAGGCCGAACGCGGCCCCGTCGCGCTCGAGGCGATCGCGAAGCACAAGGCGGCGTATCTGATCGCCGTCGGCGGCGCGGCCTATCTGGTGTCGAAGGCGATCAAGGCGGCCGAGCCGGTGGCGTTCCAGGACCTCGGGATGGAGGCGATCTACAAGCTCAGGGTCGAGGACATGCCGGTGACGGTGGCCGTCGACACGCAGGGCAACTCGATCCACAAGAGCGGCCCGGCGAAGTGGCGGCGCGCGCCCGCGCTGGCCTGAGCGGCGGCGCCCGGGCGCCTCAGCCGGCGCCGCGCCGGCGCAGCAGCAGCGGGCCGTAGAGCACTGCGAAGCCGCCGAAGGCGCCGATCCAGGCGGCGCCCGCCACGGCCTGCAGCCAGCCGGCATGCGCCGGAAACGCGCCCGCCGCGATCCGGGCCAGGACCGAGGCGATCAGCGCCAGGTACAGCGCCAGCGTGCCGGGCCCCGCGGTCAGCGCCTGCCCGGTATGGCCCAGCGTCGCCCGGGTGATCACCGCCAGGCTCATCAGCCCGATGGCGCCGGCCATCCAGAGATGCTGCGCGCCGGTCCCCAGCCGGCCGGGCCAGAGGATCTCGGCCCCCAGCGCCAGCGCGCCGAGGGGCAGCATGGCATAGCCCGCGTGCAGCACCCAGACCAGCGGCTCGGCGCCGGTGCGGTGCCCGGCCCAGCGGGCGAGCCGCACCGCGTGCAGCAGACCGGCCGCGACAAGGCCCGCCCCCGCGGCCGCCGTGTCCGGGCGCGCCACCCACAGCGCCAGCGCCGCAAGCAGCGCCAGCAGCGTGGCGCGGTCGAAACGCTGCATCGGCGGGACCGGCAGCATGCCGTCGCCGCGCCGGGCCAGCCAGTTCCGGGTAAACGACGGCACGATGCGCCCGCCGATCAGGGCGATCAGCAGCACGGCGGCGGCAAGGCCGAACCGCAGCCCGTATCCCGACGCCGCCGCACCGCCGCGCGCGGCCTCGACGTGAAACGCCGCGTTGCCGAGGATCAGCGCGGCCAGCAGCGCCAGCACGATCAGGTTGCGCCAGTTCCGGCCCGCGACGATCTCACGCGCGAGAACCGCGGCCAGCACCGCCGGCATGGCAAGATCGGCCGCCGCCGCGACGGGCGGCGGCAGGTGTGCCGACACCGCCATGGCGGCGCGCCCCAGCGCCCAAAGCGCGAATAGCCCCGCCAGCGGCCAGCCGACGATCGGCAGCCGGCCGGTCCAGTTCGGCACCGCGGTCAGCAGGAACCCTGCCGCCACCGCGCCGAAATAGCCGAAAAGCAGCTCGTGCGCGTGCCAGGACACCGGGTCGAGATGCGTCGGCGGCCCGGGCCCGCCCGACAGCATCACGATCCAGAGCGCCATCGCCAGCGCCGCCCAGAGCGTGCCGCCAAGGAAGAACGGCCGGAATCCGAAGCCGAGCCAGGCCGGGCCGGTCCATTGCCGGACACGCTCGGCGCTGGTGCTCATCGCCGGCGGCGCCCGGCCGGCGGCACCGGCGGCTCAGTCATGCTGGTGCGGGCCCAGCCTGTGGTGCAGCCGCGCGTCGTGGGTGGCGAAATGCCCGGTGAACCACTGGCCCAGCACCTCGACCAGCCGGTCGACCGAGGCCTCGGGGCTGGCGGGAGCGTCGTCCATGATGTCGCGCAGCGCGTCGATCAGGCGTTCGTGATCGGCCTTGTGCTCGTCCGCCTGGTCGTAGCCGGCGGCGCGCATCTGGCGTTCCTCGTGCGCGAAATGCGCCGAAATCGCGCGCAGCAGATCGCCGAAGGCGCGGTCGGTCTCGGCCGCGCCGCGGTCGTCGCGGATCGCTCCGGCGGCGGCGTTCACCAGGTCGATCAGTTCGCGGTGTTCGTGGTCGACCGCCGGGTCTCCGACGCTGAATTCCTTGCGCCATTCCAGCAAGGCCATGGCTATTCTCCCTCCTGCGGCGGATCGAAGACGAACCGCGCGTTGGCGCCATCATAGTCGATCGCGACGCTTTGGCCCGGCTGCAGCGTCACCGTCGCGCGGGTCTCGGCGGCGAAGCCCTCGGCCTCGGGATCTGTGCGCAGGCGCAGCGCCACCTCATAGGCGCCCGCCGGCAGCTCGAAGCGGCGGTAGACGCGCGACGGGCCGCTGCCGGCCAGGCCGCCGGGCGGCAGCGTCGCGGCGAGGCGCGGCGCGCCGTCCAGGTCGAGCTCGACATAGACCGGGGCGCGGCGGCGCTCGCAGATCTGGTCCTGGCGCATGTTGCGCGGCAGCGCGGCCAGTTCCTCGGGCGTGCGGTCGCGGCAGCGCCGCGCGCCGCTGGTGGTAAAGCTGAGCCGCAGCAGCCCGTGATCGGCGGGCAGGCTGTGCCAGACCGGCCGCGCCGACAGCACCGCGGCACCCAGCACCACGGCGAGGATGACCGCAAAGCCCGCGGCCAGGTGCGGCAGCCGCGCGGTCATTGCGCCGCCTCCGTCCGCCGGGTCTGCTTGGCGTTGCCGTTGCCGTTCTCGCGTTCGTCCTCTTCCAGCGGGCGGATGCGCTCGTAGGGCGGCAGCGCCGCAAGCCGGTCGGCGAAGGCCGCGGTCTCGCGGCCGAGCCGCGGCGCCTCGGTCGGGCCGGCCCAGACCGTCAGCACCCGCTCGCGCGGGACGCGCGCCCGCAGGAACGGGTCGCGCTCGCGGGCAAAGCGCGCGTCGGTCCAGCGCTTGCCCAGCCGGTTGTGGCACTCGCGCTCGGCGCAGCCCGCGACGGCGACGCCGTCGGCCAGCCCGCGGCTGATGATGAAGTCGATCATCGAGGGCGGCACCATCGCCGTGCAGGGCACGCCGACGCGCCCCGGCGCCGCGCCTTCGCCCGCGCCGTGGCGGCAGGCCAGCGTCAGCACCCTGCCCGTGCCCGGCCCGCCCTCCAGCGCGGCGGCGCCGGCGATCACCTCTGCGCGCAGTTCGGCCAGCTGCTGGTCGGGCAGGTCGATCCCGGTGATCAGGTCGCCCGAGCGCCGGAACGGCGACGAGGACGGGCAGGCGCCCATGCAGATGCCGCAGGCGACGCAGCGGTCCGGGTTGACCTCGACCTCCCAGCGGAACGGCGCGCCGTCGCTTCGCGGCACCAGCGTGATCGCCGAATAGGGACAGTCGACGACGCAGCGCTCGCAGCCGTTGCAGTGATCGAGGAACACCTCGGCGGCGGCGTCGCGCCGCGCGGGCAGCCAGGGCATGCCGGCGAGGCCCACGGTGAACAGCACCACGCCCGCCCAGATCACCCCCGCCGGCACGCTTTCGATCACCGGATAGAGGCCGAGCATGAACCAGTCGACCGCGATCTCCTGCGGCGCGGCGGCCAGGTCGGCGGGGCCGTTCAGCGGCGCGGGCAGGATCAGCGACCCCGCGACCAGCCCGGCCAGCGTGATCGCCGCCAGCCCGCGCGGCGGCCGGGTGCGCGCCAGCGCGATGCGCTGGACGTGGATCCACATCAGCAACAGCAGCAGAAGCGGGATCGCGATGTGCAGGAACACCATCAGTGTGAAGAACCGGTCCGACAGCGTCGCCGGCGACAGGAAGTTGCGCGCGATCGGCTCGCCGAAGATGCCCAGCGTGTCCAGCAGCTCGGTCGTGGTCAGCGCCACCCATTGCGCCACCTGGTCCCAGACCAGCCAGTAGCCGGTGATGCCCGAAAGGTAGACGAACCAGATCACCGGCACGCCCGACACCCACGAGAACCAGCGCGCCCCCCGATAGCGGTCCTTCGCCCATTCGCGCACGAGGTGGGTGAACATCACCAGCACCAACAGGTCCGAGGCATAGCGGTGCAGGCTGCGCGCCACGCCCGCGTGCCACCAGTGGTCGGTCGACAGCCACTCGACCGAGCCATAGGCCGCCTGCACCCCGGTGTCGAAGAAGATGAACAGGTAGATGCCCGTGACCGCGACGATCCAGAACAGGAACCAGCCCAGCGCCCCGAGCTGCGACATCGGGTTCCAGTCGGGTCCGAAGGCGCGGTCGAGCACCCGCTCGGCCCGGTCGAACCCGCGCCGGAGCGCGGCACGCGGTCCCGCCATCAGGCCACCCCGCCGCGGCCCGCGGTCCCCCCGCCGCGCAGCGCCCGCTGGCGTTCGCGCCAGAGCCGGAAGATCACCCAGGCCGAGAACATCAGCGACAGCGCGCCGAAGAAGATGCCGAACAGGATGCCGTAGTCGAATCTGTAGGCCCCGGTCAGCGGGTTGTAGACCGTGCAGAGAAACGTCAGCCGGTCCCACAGGTCCGCCGGCGCCAGCGAGCGCGTGCTGCGGCCCAGCGTCAAATCCTTCAGCGGCTCCAGCAGCATCGGCAGCGGAAACGCCTCGCCGTAAAGCTGGCGGTAGACCCGGCCCTCGGCGTCGAGGATCGTGGTCTGCGTCACGTGGGCGAAGCCGCCCGCCGCGGTGCGGTAGGAAAACCCGAGATCGGCCAGCAGCACCTCGGTCGTGGCCTCGTCGGCGCTGGCGATGCGCCAGCCGGGCAGGCCCGCCAGCTTGTGGGTGCTGGCGAAACCGGCGAGCTGGCCGGGCCGGTCGCCGCTGGCATCGAAGCCGAAGGTCAGCACGTCGAAGCTGTCCTCGCCCAGCACCTTGCGCGCCTCGATCACCTGGTCGCGCAGGTGGTCGGTGACGATCGGGCAGACGGTGGCGCAGCTGGTATAGATCAGCGACACGACCAGCGGCTTGCCGCGCGTCCCCGCCAGCGCCAGGTCGCGGCCGCGGTGATCGCGCAGCACATGCGCCCCGGTCGCGTTGCCGATCGCCGCCTGGCTTTCCTCGAAGGCGATTTCGGAGTCCAGCTTGTCGGCGGCCGCGGGCGGGCCCGGCAGCGCAAGCGCCAGCGCCAGGGCAAGAGGTTTCAGAACGCCCATGCCACCGCCCGGTCGGCGATCACGCCGATGCCCAGAAGTCCGAACTGCACGAGCGAGGCGCGGAACGTGGCCATCGCCTGCTTGCGGTCGTCGCGGCGCATCAGCCGCCAGCTTTCGCGCACGAAAAGCGCGCCGCCCACCGCGGCGCAGGCGCCGTAGACCGGCCCCATGCCGTACAACAGCGGGCCGAGCGACAGCGCCACCAGCGTGACCACGTGGACGAAGATCACCGGCCCCCAGACGGCGTGCGGGGTGACGACGGGCAGCATCGGGATGCCGGCGCGGCGGTAATCCGCGCCCTTGGCCGCCGCCAGCGCCCAGAAATGCGGCGGCGTCCAGAGGAACAGCGCCGCGGCCAGCAGGATCGGCACCGGGCCGATCACCGGGCCGTAGGGCTCCGAGGCCGCCGCGGCCCCGGCCAGCAGCGCGAAGCTGCCCGCGGCGCCGCCGATCACCACGTTCCAGACGCTGCGCCGCTTCAGCCAGACGGTGTAGACCACCGCGTAGGTCGCGGCGCCGAGGAAGACCAGCACCGTGGCCAGTGCGCCGCCCACCGCATAGGCGGCAAAGAGCGAACCGCCGAGCAGCGCCAGGAAGCTCGCCGGCCAGATCGCGCCCGGCTTCAGCGTGCCGCGGGCGAAGGGCCGGCCCGCGGTGCGGGCCATCAGCCGGTCGGTGTCGCGCTCGTAATACTGGTTGTAGGCCCCCGCCGCGCCGGATGCGCCCAGCACGGCGAGGGTGAAGACCGCCGCCTCGGCCCAGCCCATGGCGCCGCCTGCCGTGAGGATCCCCACCAGCCCGGCGAGGGCGACGAAGGAGCCGATCCTCAGCTTCAGGATCGAGACGGTCATGGACAGGGCTTCGGTCATCGGCGGTCCCCCCAAGGTTGTTGGCTCAGTTGAACAGCCAGAGTTCCGACAGGTACTTCCAGTTCACGAAGTAGTAGAGCACGAAGGCGGCGAAGAAGATGCTCACCAGAACCACCGTGCCCGGCAGCTTCGCATGGCGTTCGCTGCCGTATTCCGACACCGCCTCGCGGCTCTTGTCGTGCAGCGGGAAGGTCAGCTTGGCGTCCGGACCTTCAAGCTTGGGCCCGGCCAGGATCGTGCCGACGATGACCAGGATGAACATCGCCCCCCCGATCGCCGCCAGGATCGCCGCGATGCCGTTCAGCCCCATCATCAGATAGGCCGCGGCCGGGAACTCGTAGGCATGCGCGGCGTCGGTCAGCGCCATGTCCCAGTGCCGCCGCGCGACCCCCAGCGTGCCCGCGCCCATCATGAACAGCGAGATGCCGCCCGCGCCGATCCCGAAGAAATACGGCTGCCACCTGGCCATGGTCGGCCAGATGATGTCGCGCCCGAAGAGCAGCGGCACCAGCAGGTAGCACACCGCCATGAAGGCCAGCGTGGTGCCCGCGACGACGGTACCGTGGAAGTGGCCCGGGACGTAGAGCGTGTTGTGCATCAGCACGTTCAGCTGCTCGGTCCCCAGCACGACGCCGGAAATCCCGCCGATGAAGCCGAACATCACCAGGCTCAGGAACATCCCCGAGAATGCCGGGTGGCCCCAGGGCGCCTTGGTCAGCCACTCGAACCAGCCGCGGTTGAAGCCGTTGCGGCGCTGTGCCGCCTCGATCGCGCCGGGCACGGTCAGGCCGTGGATCAGCGAGCCGAGCACGGCGAGGTACATCATGTAGCTGGTGTTGACGATCTTCCAGGTCGAGCTCAT
>JBFKQC010000058.1:0-25598 GCA_041627895.1 Rhodobacter sp. | reverse complement strand
TGCCCCTGACCAGCTTGTCAGCGGCATCCTTCGATGTTCCGGATTTCTTGTTCATCTTCGCTCCATAGTGGCTGCGATGAACCAGAAATCCTCCGTCGCTCAAACCCCGGAATCTGTCCGGTGGGCGCTGACGTCAGACAGTCCGCCGGTTCCATGACTTCAAACGCCAGGGCGTTGCGCACGTAGGACAGCGCGATTTCCCGGTGCTGGACCCTGTCGCGCCGGCCGGTCAGCAAATCCACGGCATAGGAGTCCGCAGGATCGAAACGCTCCAGGCCAGCGGCAAGAATTGCGAACCGCCGGTCGATGCATTGCGAGCAACGCCCGCAATGGGGATGCTGCTTCGTCCGGTTGTGCGTGTCGGCACAGCTTGTGGTCTGCACGATCTGGTCCGCCATTTCGAGGCGGGCGATGGTTTGGACCACTTCGGTCTTGGTGCGCCAGAAGAACGGGTTGTCGACGCGTATCGGTTTGTTGAACGCGATGCTGAACACCTCAGAGAAGCGCTTCAGTGTCTGCGGGTGGGTTGTGCGCGTCGCGCGGGTACCGAGAACCTGTCCGACCGGTGGCAGGTTCAGGCTGACCACGCCGTTCTCGTGGAAACTGACACGGTTCCGCCCAAAGGCGAAGGCCGTAATCAGGCCGAGTACGGCAAAGAGGAACGACCGGCTGCGGTGCGTACCTTCCTTGTTGGTGCCGCGCGCCAGTTGCAGGGTCACGGGAATATGGCGGCAGCTATCGGGTCCGAGCCGCGCAGAAATTGTTCGATAAAGCTGTTTCTGCACGGGAGATAGCTTGGTCGACGACGCATGGCTGACCAGCGCGACACGCTTGCCCTGTTCGATAATCTCTTCGAGGGCGCCTGCATAGGAATCGAGGCCGCCTGAGAACATTAGGACACGTTCGGCCTGCCAGCCTTCCTCCGGCGTAAAGTCGAAGTAGCTGGTTTCGTTGTGGCCGTTAGTGCGCTTCGAGAACTCGAACGAGAACCGGTCGCCGCTGAGAAACATCAGCATCTGTTCCAGCGCGTCTTTCGCAGTGGGGTCGCTCCAGACCTCCACGTCGCGCACCGCCATCTCGATCCGGAACCCGCGATGCCACTTCCCGCCCATCATCTGGTCTGTGGACCCGCCCCGGCTGACAGCCGCATCGACGCCATAGACCAGGGACGCGATCTCCAAAAGATCGAGCGCCCGATCCGGCAGGCCGGAGACCAGCATCTTGTTGAAGCCGCCGATTTTCGGGCCGACGGACTTATTCGCACCGTCGATCTCAAACGGCAGTCGTTCGTCGCCCCCGTGCAAAGTCACGGGATGCAGGCACCGGACCCGGTGCTCAGGCGCCCTGGCGGCGCCGGCCAAGCTCCGACCTCATTTTTTTGAAGGCATAGCCCGTGAACCCGTCGATCGCCTCTTGATCCAACCGGTTCTTCTGCCAAACGTTCTTGCCGTACCATCCGGCAGCAAATTCCTCGACGATCCGCGATACCTCGTGGGTGTGCTGCGCTAGGTCGCGTTCGAACTGGACGCGGTCCGTGTCGCTGGCAAACCGCTTGTCCGAGCCGGTGTGGTTCGCAAGTTCCCGGCTCAGGTAGTAGTCGAGTGACCGGTAGGTCAGCCGTGCAAAGAATTCCCGCGCAAGCTGGGCGAAGGCCCGCCCGCCCGAGAGCGCGCCCAGCGCCCGCCTGATCTCCGCAGGAGTCGGCTCGAAGAGCGACGGCAGGCGGTCGCGAAGCTGCACCGACAGGCTCTCCAACAGCGCTGCCTTCGCCATCTCGCCGGCATCCGATGTTCGACCTGTTCGAAATGCGTAGTCATCCACGGCATCGCCCAACCCCGCAAGCAGTTGCGATACCGATCCAAGCGCCTGTCCATCGATCCCCAGATCATCCATGTAGCCGTGATAATCCGGCGACCGCGCCTTGTGCGGCAGAACGACCAAAAGGTTGCTGACGAACTGGAAGAGGCTATCCCGCGAGGCCCGCGCCAGGTCCTGTTCCGACGCCTTCGCTGCCGCCTCGGCAATCTCAGGAATCGATGCGTCCGAACCCAGTAACTCAATGACGGCACGCCACTTCTTCGACCGTGCCAGCGTACCGAGCCGGATATGGCCCATGTAATCGTTCCTCCCGCCTCAGCCTAGAAGTGCGGCAGGCGACAAAGCAATGGAAAATCCGGAGACGAAGCTTACCCTGCGCTTACCTGGCAACGGTGAGAGGTGCTGACATTTCTTCTAAGTTATTGATTACAGTGGTGAGCCGTGCAGGATTCGAACCTGCGACCCACTGATTAAAAGTCAGTTGCTCTACCAACTGAGCTAACGGCCCACAGGGCGCCTAGTTAGGAAAACCGCCCCGAGCGGTCAAGGCCAAATCCGACCCCGCCGCGGGGTGCTCTGGATTCGTGCCACGAGCCGGGATATAGCCCGTGCGATGCGCGACAAGGGCGATCAGATGGGCGTGGCATTCATCAAGATGCACGGGCTCGGCAACGACTTCGTGGTGATCGACCGCCGCGCGGGCGGCCCCGACCTGTCCGCCGAGCTTGCACGCCGGCTGGGCGACCGGCACCGGGGCGTCGGCTTCGATCAGCTTGCGGTCATCGACACCGACGCCGAGGCCAACGCGCGGCTGACCTTCTTCAACGCCGACGGTTCGCTGTCGGCGGCCTGCGGCAACGCCACGCGCTGCATTGCGCGCCACCTGATGGACGAAAGCGGTGCCGGCCGCCTGGTCCTGCGCACCGAGCGCGGGATGCTCGCCTGCGAGGATGCCGGCGGCGGGCTGACGCGGGTCAACATGGGGGCGCCGCTGACGCACTGGCAGGAGATTCCGCTGGCGGAAGCGGCCGACACGCTTCACCTGCCGATCCCCGGCGACCCCGTCGCCACCGGGATGGGCAACCCGCACTGCACCTTCTTCGTGGACGACGCAGAGGCCGTCGACCTCGCCGCGCGCGGGCCCGGGATCGAGCATCACCCGCTGTTTCCGCAGCGCACCAACGTGCAGTTCGCCAGCCTCCTCGCGCCCGACCGACTGCGGATGCGGGTCTGGGAGCGCGGCACCGGGATCACGCTGGCCAGCGGATCGTCCTCCTGTGCCGTCGCGGTGGCCGCGGCGCGGCGCGGGCTGACCGGGCGCAGCGTCGCGATCACCCTCGACGGCGGCGACATCCGCGTCGACTGGCGCGACGACGGCGTCTGGATGACCGGACCCACGGCACACGTGTTCTCGGGCGTGCTGACGCCGGACTTCCTGGGGGTGGCGTGATGGACCGGCGCGCGCCCGTCTTCTCGACCCATGGCTGCCGGCTGAACGCCTACGAGACCGAGGCGATGAAGGCGCTGGCCGCGGCGCACGGGGTCGGGGACGCGGTGATCGTCAACACCTGCGCGGTGACGGCCGAGGCGGTCCGCAAGGCGCGCCAGGACATCCGCCGGCTGCGGCGGGAGAACCCGAAGGCGCGGCTGATCGTCACCGGCTGCGCGGCGCAGACCGACCCGGCAAGCTTTGCCGCGATGGCCGAGGTCGATCACGTGATCGGCAATGCCGAGAAGATGGCGCCAGCAACCTGGGCCGGCCTCGCCCCCGGCCTGATCGGCGCGACCGAGCCGGTGCAGGTCGACGACATCATGTCGGTGACGGAAACCGCGGGCCACCTGATCGACGGCTTCGGCACCCGCTCGCGGGCCTACGTGCAGATCCAGAACGGCTGCGACCACCGCTGCACCTTCTGCATCATTCCTTTCGGGCGCGGAAATTCGCGCAGCGTGCCGGCGGGCGTGGTGGTCGAGCAGATCAGGCGGCTCGTGGACCGCGGCTATAACGAGGTGGTGCTGACCGGGGTCGACCTGACGTCATGGGGCGGCGACCTGCCGGGCGCGCCCCGGCTCGGCGATTTGGTAATGCGTATCCTGCGGCTGGTGCCGGACCTGCCCAGGCTGCGGATCAGCTCGATCGATTCGATCGAGGCCGACGACAACCTGATGCTGGCGATCGCCGGCGAATCCCGGCTTATGCCGCACCTGCACCTGTCGCTCCAGCACGGCGATGACCTGATCCTGAAGCGGATGAAGCGGCGGCACTTGCGAGACGACGCGATCGGCTTTTGCGAAGACGCGCGCCGGCTTCGCCCGGACATCACCTTCGGCGCTGACATCATCGCCGGCTTCCCGACCGAGACCGAGGCGATGTTCCGGAACTCGATGAAGCTCGTCGACGAATGCGGCCTGACCTGGCTGCACGTCTTCCCATATTCGCCGCGCCCCGGCACGCCGGCGGCGCGCATGCCGCAGGTCGACGGGCGCCGGATCAAGGATCGCGCGTCGCGGCTGCGCGCGGCCGGCGAGCGTGCCGTGGCGCGACACCTGGCGGCTCAGGTCGGCCGCAGCTGCACCGTGCTGATGGAAAGCCCGCACATGGGCCGGACCGAGCAATTCGCCGAAGTCGCCTTCGCCGACCCGCAGCCCGAGGGTCGGATCGTCGCGGCGCGCATCACCGGCCACACCGGAACCACGCTTTGCGCAAGTCCCGGCTGACCCGGCGTTTTCGGGCCCTCGCAATTGCTCCGCGGGGGCGTTGACCCCCACGGATCGGATCGCGCCAGAAACCCGGCACTCGCCCTCAAGCGGTTTGCATTCGGGGCCATCGGGTGCCAACACTTCCGCGAGAGAGGACCGCGTGCCATGCACCCCAATCCCGCCTATCGTCGGACCGACCGTGCGACGAACATCGCCTTCGCGCGGGGCCGTGCCTTCGGCTCGCTTGCGGTGAATGCCGCGGCCGGGCCGCTGGTCTCGCACGTGCCGTTCCTCCTGTCCGGCGACGGCGCCGCGGCCGACCTGCACCTGGTGCGCTCGAACCCGATGGTGCGGCTGCTCGACCGGGCACAGCCGGCGGTGATCGCGGTCGCCGGACCCGACGGCTACATCTCGCCCGACTGGTACGGCGTGGCCGACCAGGTGCCGACCTGGAACTACGTCGCCGTGCACCTGCGCGGAACCCTCGAACGCCTGCCAGACCAGGCGCTGCGGCCGATGCTGGACCGCCTGTCAGAGACGTTCGAGTCCCGCCTGGCGCCGAAACAGCCCTGGGTCACCGCGAAAATGTCCGACGGGGCGATCGGGCGGATGATGCGGATGATCCTGCCCTTCCGTCTGCACGTGTCCGCGATCGAGGGCACCTGGAAGCTTGGCCAGAACAAGGACGAGCCCGCGCGGATGGGCGCGGCAGGCGCCGTCGCGGCGGGCGGGATCGGCAGCGAGCTGGACGTATTGACAGCGCTGATGCGGCAACCGCCGGACAGCGCGGCATGATCGGGGGGCTGCAGATCGGCATGACCGGCCGGGCCGAGATGATCGTCGGCACCAATGACACCGCGCCGCGCGTCGGTTCGGGCCGGATCGCGGTGCTGGCCACGCCGGTGATGATCAACCTGATCGAAGAGGCCGCGCTGGCCGCGGTCGAGGGCCACCTGCCCCCCGGCATGCAGACCCTCGGCACCCATCTCGACATCTCGCACATCGCCGCGACGCCCACCGGCATGCGCGTCGCCGCCACCGCCCGGCTCGAGGCGGTCGAGGGCCGGCGGCTGGACTTCGCCGTGCGGGTCGAGGATGAAGACGAGGTGGTGGGCGAGGGCCGGCACAGCCGCGTCGTCGTCGCCGCGGAACGGTTCACCGCGCGGGTCGACCAGAAGGCGGCGCGCCGAAAGGGGATTACGCGATGATGCAATTGCTGGCGGCGAGCGCTTCGCCCTTCGTGCGCAAGGTGCGCGTCCTGCTGCACGAGACCGGGCAGGACGGCGACTTCGAGACCGTTTTCGTCACGACCGGACCGATGGCGACCGACGCGGCGGTCGCGGCTGCGAATCCTGTCGGCAAGATCCCGACGCTGGCCCGCGACGACGGCCCGGCGATCTACGACAGCCGGGTGATCTGCCGGTTCCTCGACGCCCGCGCCGGGGCCGGGATGTACCCCGAGGGCCGGCTCTGGGAGGTTCTGACGCTCGAGGCGACGGCGGACGGGATCATGGATGCCGCGGTGCTGATGGTCTACGAGCGCCGCTTCAAGCCCGAAGAGGTCCAGTACGGGCCCTGGCTGGACGCCCAGTGGGCCAAGGTCGCGCGCGCGCTCGACGCCATCGAATCGCGCTGGATGGGGCACCTGGCGGGGCGGCTCGACATGGCGCAGATCGCGGTCGGCTGCGCGCTCGGCTATCTCGACTTCCGCCACGCCGACCGCAACTGGCGCAACGGGCGCGACGCGCTGGCCGCCTGGTACGCCGCGTTCTCGGAACGCGACAGCATGCAGGCGACGGTGCCGTCGGCCTGACCCGAGGCGCCCGGGTCATTTCATGTGGATGAGGAATGGCGGCCTCGTTCAGAAGCTGAACGAGATGCCGATGTTCAGCGCGTTGGTCACGACGTTGGTGCTGAGCGAGCCGCCGTTGTCGAGCGAGGCCTCGTTCATCGAATAGGTGCCCTTGTACTCGCCGAAGATGCCCCAGCGGTCGTTGATGTCGTACTTGACGCCCGCCGCGACCATCGCGGCGGGGCCGGTGACCTGGTAGCCGAAGGTCTTGCCGCCTGCGGTCTCGACATCGACATGCGGAATCGCCAGCCCCAGCCCGGCGCCGACATAAGGCGTCCAGCGGCTTGAATCGTTCTGCCAGCGGTACCAGACATTCGCGGTCAGGATGTTCAGGCCGTCGGTCAGCTCCAGCCGGCTGAAGCCGTTGGCGACCAGCGTGGCGTCGTCGGCATAGACCTTGACATGGTTGAAATCGAGACCGAAGCCCAGCCGTTCGTTGGTCCAGTAGGTGTACCGAAAGCCGTAATGCGGCGGCGCTTCGAACGAACGGCCCTCCCACGTGGCGAGAAAGCTGAACGCGCCCACGCCGCCCGGATCGGTGCCCTCGACGCGGCTGTGCGGCGATTCCTGGATGCCGGTGTAAAAGCTCAGTTCCTGCTCGGCGGCGGCCGGTGCGGCGACAAGCGCCGCGAGAATGCCGATGATGCGTACAAGCCTGCCAGCAGCCATAACGATGCCTCGTTCTGTCCTGACCCGTTAACTGGCCCGTCCCCCGGCGGAAATCAAATGCATTCTTCGGCCGCCCCGGGCGATTTGCGACAAGTGGCGCAAATTTGAAGCGAAATCGGCGGGAATCGGGGCAAACCGCGACAATGCGCCCCAACTCTCTGCGAATGTCTGCTGGACGCCCAATTGAGTCCCTTCTAATAAGGCCCCGGAACCACAAAAGGTGCGATCGACCGGCACCTATCGGATTTCGGCCGGAATAGCGGCCGGGGAATGGAGAAACGCACGTGTCACACGCAGAAGATCACGAAGGCACCCGCCGCGATTTCCTTTACTACGCGACCGCGGGCGCCGGAACCGTGACCGCCGGCGCGGCCATCTGGCCGCTGGTCCACCAGATGAACCCCTCGGCCGACGTGCAGGCGCTCAGTTCGATCCGCGTCGACATCGGCGACGTGTCCGAGGGCACCCAGCTGACCGTCAAGTGGCTCGGCAAGCCGGTGTTCATCCGCCGCCGCACCCAGGAAGAGATCGACGCCGCGCGGTCGGTGGACATCGGCACCCTGCCCGACGCCGATTCGCGCAATTTCAACCTGAACGACGCGGCCGATGCCGCGGACGAGAACCGCGCGATGGACGAGGCCGGCGAGTGGCTGGTGATGATGGGGGTCTGCACCCATCTCGGCTGCGTGCCGCTCGGCGACGGTGCCGGCGACTTCGGCGGCTGGTTCTGCCCCTGCCACGGCAGCCACTATGACACTTCGGGCCGCATCCGCCGCGGCCCCGCGCCCGAGAACCTGCATGTTCCGGTGGCGCGGTTCGAAGACGAAACCACGATCGTACTCGGCTAAGGAGCGACGAATGTCCGGAATTCCGCACGATCATTACGAGCCCAGGTCGAGTGCCGAGAAGTGGCTGCACAGCCGCCTTCCGGTCGTCGGGCTGCTTTATGACACGATCATGATCCCCACGCCCAAGAACCTGAACTGGATGTGGATCTGGGGTATCGTGCTGACCTTCTGCCTGGCCTTGCAGATCGTCACCGGCATCGTGCTGGTGATGCACTACACGCCAGAGGCCGATATGGCGTTTGCCTCGATCGAGCACATCATGCGCAACGTCAACGGCGGGCACATGCTCCGTTATATCCACATGAACGGCGGCTCGCTGTTCTTCGTCGCGGTCTACCTGCACATCTTCCGCGGGCTCTATTACGGGTCCTACAAGGCCCCGCGCGAGATCACGTGGATCATCGGCATGCTGATCTACCTCTTGATGATGGCCACCGCGTTCATGGGCTACGTGCTGCCCTGGGGGCAGATGTCGTTCTGGGGCGCCACGGTGATCACCGGCCTCTTTGGCGCGATCCCGTTCGTCGGCGATTCGATCCTGATCTGGCTGCAGGGCGGCCCCTCGGTCGACAACCCGACGCTGACCCGCTTCTTCTCGCTGCACTACCTGCTTCCGTTCCTGATCGCGGGGCTGGTGATCGTGCATATCTGGGCGTTCCACACCACCGGCAACAACAATCCGACCGGGGTCGAGGTGCGCCGAGGCTCGAAGGCCGAGGCCGAGAAGGACACGCTGCCGTTCTGGCCCTACTTCGTGATCAAGGACCTGTTCGCGCTGGCGCTGGTGCTGGCGGTGTTCTTCGCGATCGTCGGCTTCATGCCGAACTACCTCGGCCACCCCGACAACTATATCGAGGCCAACCCGCTGGTGACGCCGGCGCATATCGTGCCGGAATGGTACTTCCTGCCGTTCTACGCGATCCTGCGCGCCTTTACCGGTGACGTCTGGGTGGTGATGCTGGCAAGCTGGATCACCGGCGGCATCGTCGGCGCCAAGTTCTTCGGCGTGCTGGCGATGTTCGGCGCGATCATCGTGCTGGCACTGGCGCCGTGGCTGGACACGTCCAGCGTGCGTTCGGGCAAGTACCGGCCGATGTTCAAGTGGTGGTTCTGGCTTCTGGTCATCGACTTCGTCGTGCTGACGTGGTGCGGCGCGCAGCCGGCCGAGCCGCCCTATTCGACCATCGCGCTGATCGCCTCGGCCTACTGGTTCGTCTACTTCCTGATCATCCTGCCGCTGCTCGGCGTGATCGAAAAGCCGCTGCCGCAGCCGGCGACGATCGAGGAAGACTTCGCCAGCCATTACGGCAAGCCCGCCGAGGGCGGCGACGCCGCGGCCAGCCCGGCCGAGTAAGGAAAGGGACAGTACCCATGCTCAAGAACCTCACCCTTTCCGCGGCCCTGGCCCTGGCGCTGGGAACCGGCAGCGCGCTGGCCGCCGTCACCGAGGCCCATACCGAGGACTTCTCGTTCAGCTTCGAAGGCCCGTTCGGCACCTACGACCAGATGCAGTTGCAGCGGGGATTGCAGATCTATACCGAGATCTGCTCGTCCTGCCACGGGCTGCAATACGTGCCGCTCCGCACGCTGCACGACGAGGGCGGCCCCGGCCTGCCCGAGGACCAGGTGCGCGCCTATGCCGAGTTCTGGGAGGTCTGGGACCCGGAGATCCGGGATTTCCGGACCGCGACGCCGAACGACAACTTTCCCGAGTCGCAGCTGGAAACCGCGCCCGACCTCAGCCTGATGGCCAAGGCGCGGGCCGGGTTTCACGGGCCCTACGGCCTGGGCATCAACCAGTTCTTCAAGGGCATGGGCGGGCCGGAGTACATCGCCTCGCTCTTGACCGGCTATACCGGCGAAGAGAAGGAAGAGGCTGGTGCGACGCTGTACGAGAACACCGCCTTCCCGGGCGGCTGGATTTCGATGGCGCCGCCGCTCGAGGACGGGATGGTCGAGTTCCAGGACGGCCACGCCAACGACCTGCACCACCTGGCCGAGGACGTGTCCGCCTTTCTGATGTGGACCGCCGAGCCCAAGATGATGGCGCGCAAGCAGGCGGGCTTTGTCGGGGTGTTCTTCCTGGCGGTGCTGACGGTGCTGCTGTACCTGACGAACAAGCGTATCTGGGCCCCGGTCAAGGGCCGCGCCAAGGGCCAGCCCGCCGAATAGGGCCTGCCACCGCCGAGACACGAGACGCGCCCCAAGCGGGCGCGTTTTCGTTTCCGGTATCGGTCGTGGCGCCGCCCGGGGCTGCCTGGCCGGCGGACCCGTCGGTCCTGCCCGCGGCGCGAACCGGAAATCGCGGAATGCGGATTAACGCGGCGCAAGCGGCGAGGCCGCGCGCAGGGCGTCCAGCCGTTCGGCGGGCGGCAGGTCCTGTACGTCGGCGCGCCATGTCGCCCTCGACCCTGAGCAGCGCAAACGCCAGACCTGCCATCACGGCGATCATGGCCGCCAGAACCAACGCAACCCGCACCGGCCGGGCTATCAGCATTTCGATCATCGGCGGTCCTCCGCAGCCGCGGGAACCGCGCGAAACATCGCGATCCGGATCAAGTGCGGCGGCACGCGGCCGGGTTGTACTGGAATGGAATGGGCGGGATATTCAGGAAAAGTAAAATTTGACTCAGCAAAAATTTAATATTATTAAAGTACCTTGTTGCTCATGACTCGGGGGTCGGCCCGTGCTGAAACAATGCCCGCTTTGCCGGACGCGCCGGATGGAGGTCACGCGGATCTCCTGCCCCGACTGCAATCTGAGCATCGGCGGTGATATTCACGTGCCTCCGCTGGCGCGGCTGACCGGCGACGAAATGCGGCTGGCCGAGGCGCTGGTGCTGGCCGGTGGCAACCTCAAGGTGCTCGCCGCCGAGCTTGGCATCACCTACCCGACCCTGCGCAAGCGGCTCGACCGGGTGGTCGAGCGGCTTGGCGAGGAAGTCGCGCGCGACCGCGGCCGGATCGACCAGATCCTCGCCGAGATCGAGACCGGCACGCTCGACCCCGAGGCCGGCATCCGCACGATAAAGGAAATCAGGCATGAGCTTTGACACGCGGATCGCCCGCATGCGCGACCAGGGCATGATTTCCGAGGACCAGGCGCAGCGGCTGTCGCAGGCGATCGGGGACGTGCCCCGCGGCGGTGCCGCGGCAGAGGCGCCGCGCAGGGGCCCGGCCGGGCCGGTCTGGCTCTATGCCCTGCTCGGGGCGCTGGCGCTGGCGGGTTTGTGGCTGCTTTTCGCATCCCCGGACGTCGCCCGCGCGCCCGAGGCCGTGCAGGACGTCCGCGAGGCGCTGAACCAACCGGAGGAGGTCGGAGGTATGAACAAGTCTTTCCAGGGCACGCTGTCGCTGTTCCTGTTCGTGGTGGTGCCGCTTCTTCTGGTCGTGGTCTGGATCGCGTGGCTCTACAACGCGCTGGTCACCAAGGAAGAAGGCGTCTTCCAGGCCTGGGCGCAGGTCGAAAGCAACTACCAGCGCCGCGCCGACCTGATTCCGAACGTGCTCGAGGCGGTGGCGGACTACATGCAGTTCGAAAGGGAAACCCTGGGCGAGATCGTCGCGCAGCGCAGCGGCACCCAGGCGGCGCTGCCCGAAGGCCTGGCGGAGGAGCTGCGCGCCACCATCGACGCGATCACCGGCGCGCAGGAGGACAGCGCCGATGTGCTGGACGGCATCAGCGGCGCGCCGGTCGATGATGCCGCGCTGGCGCGGCTGGCAGAGGCTCAGGCGGCGCTGGGCGCGTCGCTCGGCCGCATCCTGGCGCTGTCCGAGAACTACCCGCAACTGCGCTCGTCGGACCAGGTGCTGGCGCTTCAGGCCGAACTCGAAGGCACCGAGAACCGGATCAACATCGCGCGGATCCGCTTCAACGAGGCCGCGTCGGATTTCAATGCCGCGATCCGGCGGATGCCGGCCAGCGTGATCGCCTCGGCCGGCGGGTTCCGGCGCAAGGCCTACTTCGCCTCGGACCCGGGCGCCGACAAGCCGGTCGCCGTGTCGCTGGACTGAGACGCGGCGGCGATGCGGATTCCGCGGCAGGCGAAATGGGCGCTGGTGCTTCTGTTCCTGCTGGCGATGGCGGCGAAGCTGGCCAACCGCAGCCTCGACCGGATCGACGCGCCCGAACGCGCGGCGGGGGCGGCCCCGGTCGTCGCGCTTGCCGACGATGCCGCGGGCCTGCTGACCGCGGACCATGTCGCGCGGATAAGGGAATATCACACCGCGATTCTTGACGCTTACGACATCGACTACCGCGTCGCCACGGTGCCGGGCACGCCCGATCTGAACCTGGCGGCAGCGCGCCGGTTCGAGGCGCTGCGCGTTGGCGAGTTCAGCACCGCCGGCCGCGGTCTTCTGCTGTTGATCGCGCCCGACGCCGACAGGTTGCGCATCGAGGTCGGCCGCGGGCTGGAGCCGGTCTTTACCGACGCCTTCGTCGCCTATGTCGAAGACCGCCAGATGGTGCCGTTCTTCCGGGCGGGCAGGGTCGCGGACGGTATCCTCGCCACCACGGAACTGATCGCAGACCGCGCCGGCGACGGCATCCGCAGCGCCGCCTTCGCCGATCCCGCGGGCGGCACGGTCGAACCAAGTACCGGCGCAGGCGCGCTGACCGCGGCGCGGATCGGCGAAGGCTATCAGGCGCCCCGGACCGGCACCGGCGCCGCGGTCGCCGCGGGCCCCGCGCCGCAGGACGTGGTCGCGGCCTATCTCGAGGCGATGGCGGCGGGCAACGCCGATCCGGACCTGGCGATCTTCACGCCGGGATCGCAGGCGTTCCTGCGCGGCCGGGTCGTGACCCGCGCACAGATGCGCCAGATCGCCGAGACCTACCGGGACTGCGGCGCGCCGCGGGTGTTCCAGGCCGCCGGCCGGGCCGTGGTGCGTTACCCGCCCGAACAGCGCGAATGCGCGCCGTTCTTCCTGTTGGCCGCGAAAGATGGCTGGCAGCTCGATCTGTCGCCGATGGCCGGGGCGATCCGCTTCAACCACCGCAACCAATGGCGCTTTGCCGACGGCCCGCCGGCAGACTTCGCCTTCGCGTTCGAAGACTGGCAGTTCGATTCCAAGGGTTTCCCGAGGCGTCCGCCCGATCCCTGAATCAGCCGCCGCCGAAACACAGCCCGCCGGGCACCGGCAACGCGCCGGTCAGGATCGTCAACGTCTTGAAGAAATGGTGCCCAGGAGAGGACTCGAACCTCCACGCCCATACGGGCACTAGCACCTGAAGCTAGCGCGTCTACCAGTTCCGCCACCTGGGCCGGTGTCGTGAGAGGCGCATGTATACGCGGGGCCAGCGGCTGTCAACGGGATATCCGCGGCGCTATGGCGGGTTGTTCCCGGCATCCTCTGCGGATATCTGGGAAAGGGGTCAGGCAGAGAGGATGCGATGTCCAGGCTGGTGACAATCTACGGCGGGTCGGGCTTTGTCGGGCGCTACATCGCAAGGCGGATGGCCAAGGAAGGCTGGCGCGTGCGTGTCGCCGTCCGCCGCCCGAACGAGGCGATGTTCGTGCGTCCCTACGGCGTGGTCGGCCAGGTCGAGCCGGTGCTGTGCAACATCCGCGACGACTCCAGCGTCCGCGCCGCGATGGCCGGGGCGGATGCGGTGGTGAATTGCGTCGGCACCTTCGATGCCGCGGGCAGGAACAACTTCGCCGCCGTGCAGGCCGAGGGCGCCGAGCGGATCGCGCGGATCGCGGCCGGGGAAGGCGTGGCGCGCATGGTGCAGATCTCGGCGATCGGCGCCGACCCGGAGGCCGACAGCGAGTATTCCCGGACCAAGGCCGAGGGCGAGGCGGGCGTGCTGCGGCACATGCCGGGCGCGGTGATCCTGCGCCCCTCGATCGTGTTCGGCCCCGAGGACAAGTTCTTCAACCGCTTCGCCACGATTGCGCAGGTCGGGCCGGTGCTGCCTGTCTTCGGCGCGGAAACGCGGTTCCAGCCGGTCTATGTCGACGATCTGGCACAGGCCGCGGTCAAGGGCGTGCTGGGCCAGGCGGCGCCGGGGGTCTACGAAATCGGCGGGCCGGAGGTGATGACATTCCGCGAGCTGATGTACGAGATGCTGGGCGTGATCCGGCGCCGGCGGCTGGTGGTGAACCTGCCGTTCTGGGCCGCGCGCGCCGCCGCGACGCTGACCGGGCTGGCCAGCTTTCTGACGCTCGGCATCGTGCCGCAGGTGATCACCGGGGATCAGGTCAAGGGTCTGCGCGTCGACAACGTCGTGGCCGAGGGCGCGAAGGGCCTGCGCGATCTGGGCATCGAGCCCACGGCGCTCGACGCGGTCTTGCCGGAATACCTGTGGCGCTTCCGGCCCTCGGGGCAATACGCGGCGATCAAGGACTCGGCCAGGAACCTGCGCGCCCGGGGCGGCACGCGGAAGACCTGATTCGCGCCGCCTTCGGGCGCTACCCGGACCCGGAACCGAAGCGCTCGCCGTAGCGCCGGCGCAGCAGCGTGCTGCAGCGCGCGAAGACAGACGTCGCGATCGCGCTTCCGTGCAGGTTCCAGACCCCGAATTCGGGATTCAGAACGTGGCTGCAAAGCCGCGTCATTCCAAGTTCACGGCAGAGCTGCGCGCCGCCTGGCGACACGCTGATCGTGCCCATGCCGTGCAGGTAGACCTCGCGCGCCACGAGCGTTTCGAGGAACCGCACGAAGGACGACAGCAGCAGCGTGCCCGCGGCCTCGTGCCCCGGCCGGACGATCAACGCGGGGCAATAGCCGAAATAGGTGCCGGGCAGGATCGGGCGGCGGATGCGGGCGCCGGGCTGGTCCGCGCGCCGCCACGGCCGCTATCCGTTCGGCCGAACTTGTGCGGCAGCGTCAGCCATAGGCGATCCACAGCAGCACGACGCCCAGCGCGACGCGGTAGATCACGTAAGGCGTGAAGCTGACCGAGCGCAGTAGCCGCATCATGAAGACCAGCGCCAGCAGCGCGGCGGCGAAACTCATCGCCGCGGCGATGGCCGCATCGCGGGCGGCCTGGGCGTCGGCGGTGGCGATCACCTCGGCACCCAGCAGCGCGCCCGAGGCCAGGATCGTCGGGATCGACATCAGCATCGCCAGCCGGGCGGCGCCGTGGCGGTCGTAGCCGAGGAAGCGCCCGGCGCTGATCGTGATGCCCGAGCGCGACGTGCCGGGGATCAGCGCGACGGCTTGCCATAGCCCCATGATCCAGGCATCCCTGGTGGACCAGCGGCGGTCGTCCTTGCCGGCAGCGCCGGTCTGGTCGGTCCAGTACAGAACCAGGCCGAAGATCAGCATCGTCCAGCCGATCAGCGCGGTCGAGCGCATCGCGTCGTCGAGGCCGGTCAGCTTCAGGATCAGCCCGAAGACGATCACCGGAACCGTCGCGATCGCCAGAAGGAACGCAAGCCGCGCGCCGGCGTCGTCCATCCGGCCGCGCGCAAGTCTCGGCACCCCGGCCAGCGCCTGCCGGACATCCGCGCGGAAGTACAGCACCACCGCGCCCAGCGTGCCGACATGCACCGCGACGTCGATCACCTGGCCCTGGTCCTGCAGGCCTGTGAGATTCGGCAATAGGATCAGGTGACCCGAGGACGAGACCGGCAGGAACTCGGTCAAACCCTGGATTACCGCGACCAGGAAGAGGTGCAGAAGGGGCATGCGCGTGCTCCAGCCGATTCGCGGACCCACACTAACCGCCTGAGTCGCAACCGGAAGACGGGATTTATGGAATATCTACTGACCTAAAATTCACTTAACCTGTGCTCCATGCCGCGCCGCGGCGGAAGTTTTCTCTTGAAAAGGTCATATATTCTGACTTTATTTTACCGAAAAGCTCCCGTAAGAGCAGTTTACGTTGGTCTGGGGAGACGTTGGACGATGGCGGCGCAGCGGATGTTGAAATTCGTGACCGTTGAGCGGGACATGCCCGCGAAGCGGGATGCGAGCATACGCCGGGAGGATTTCCACGAGATCTACGGCGAATACGCGCGCGACAAGGCCGCCGAGCAGGCCGCGCGGTGCAGCCAGTGCGGCGTGCCCTATTGCCAGTCGCATTGCCCATTGCACAACAACATCCCCGACTGGCTGCGGCTGACCGCCGAGGGTCGCCTGCAGGAGGCCTACGACCTCAGCCAGGCCACCAACACCTTCCCGGAAATCTGCGGCCGGATCTGTCCGCAGGACCGGCTTTGCGAAGGCAATTGCGTGATCGAGCAGTCGGGCCACGGCACCGTCACAATCGGCGCGGTCGAGAAGTACCTGACCGACATGGCCTGGGACGAGGGCTGGGTGCAGCCGATCCGCCCGCGCACCGAGCGCGGCGAGTCGGTGGGCATCATCGGCGCCGGCCCCGGCGGGCTGGCCGCGGCCGACGTGCTGCGCCGGCAGGGCATCCAGGTGACGGTCTACGACCGCTATGACCGCGCCGGCGGACTGCTGACCTACGGCATCCCCGGCTTCAAGCTGGAAAAGGACGTGGTGATGCAGCGCATCGCCCAGCTCGAGGACGGCGGCGTCGAGTTCGTGCTGAACTGCGACGTCGGCGACGACATCTCGTTCGAGGCGATCCGCGGCAGGCACGACGCGGTGCTGATCGCCACCGGGGTCTACAAGTCGCGCGATTTGCAGGCCCCGGGCGTCGGCGCCGAGGGGATCGTGCGCGCGATCGACTATCTGACCGCCTCGAACCGCAAGAGTTTCGGCGACGACGTCGAGGCGTTCGACAGCGGCGAGCTGAACGCCGCCGGCAAGCGCGTGGTCGTCATCGGCGGCGGCGACACGGCGATGGACTGCGTGCGCACCGCGATCCGGCAGGATGCGGTATCGGTCAAGTGCCTCTACCGCCGCGACCGCGACAACATGCCGGGCAGCCAGCGCGAGGTCCAGAACGCCGAAGAGGAAGGCGTCGAGTTCGTCTGGCTGACCGCGCCCAAGGGGTTCACCGGCGACAGCGTCGAGGGCGTGATGGTGCAGCGCATGCGGCTTGGCGCGCCCGACGCGAGCGGCCGGCAGGCGCCCGAGCTGATCGAGGGCGCGGATTACGTCGAGGGTGCGGACCTGGTGATCATGGCGCTGGGCTTCGAACCCGAGGATCTGCCCAAGCTGTGGGGCGTCGACGGGCTGGAAGTGACCCGCTGGGGCACGATCAAGGCCGATTTCCGCAGCCATGCGACATCGCTGGACGGCGTCTATGCCGTCGGCGACATCGTGCGCGGCGCCTCGCTGGTAGTCTGGGCGATCCGCGACGGGCGCGAGGCGGCCGAGGCCATTCTGGAATACATCGAGGCGCCCGCGGAAGCGGTCGCCGCGGAATAGGTGAACCGGCGATCCGGGGCCGAAACGGCACGTCGGTATCACGTCGGTATTACGTCGGTATTACGTCGGTACTGCAGTGCAGCGAAGGCCGGCACAGAGAAGTTAATGGGGCAAACGCCCTGACCTGAAAGGGAGTTGGACCGATGAAAGGCTACGCTCTGACGTTCGCTGTCGCGGCAGTCTCTGCGGTGGCGGCATTCGCGGCATCGGACCAGCCCTATGCCGGGCAGGAGGTGCGCGATATCGCCTCGCTTTCGGCCAGCGATGTCGACGACCTGCTGAACGGGCGCGGCTGGGGCTTTGCGCTGCCGGCCGAATTGAACGGCTATCCCGGGCCGACGCATCTTCTGGACCTGGCGGACGCGCTGGACCTGTCGGTGGATCAGCGCGCCCGTATCGAGGCGATCCGGGTGGAGATGGCCGGCCGGGCACGGGCGCTGGGCGCGGATTTCGTCGCGGCAGAAGCCGCGCTTGACGCGGCCTTCGAGGCCGGAACCATCACACTGGCGCGGCTGGCCGAGATGACCGCGCGGTCTTCGGAGATCGAGGCGGAGTTGCGTGCGGTTCATCTGGCCGCGCATCTGCAGGTCAGACCGTTGCTTAGCCGTCACCAGGTCGCCGTCTACGGCCGGCTTCGCGGCTATGGCGCGGCCGGCGCGCTATCCCATGGCGAGCATGGCGGGCATTGAGGGGGACCGACGATGACGATGGACGGCCAATGCCTGTGCGGGGCGGTCACGGTGACGGCAGAGCCGGCGCGCGCCGGGCTATCGGCCTGTCACTGCGACATGTGCCGGCGCTGGACCTCGTCGGCGCTGATCGCGTTCGAAGCGGTGGAGGGATCGGTGACGGCCGAAGGGCCGGTGCGGACCTTCACCTCGTCGGACTGGGCGGAACGGGCGTTCTGCGAGGTCTGCGGCTCGAACCTCTGGTACCGGATCACCGCGCCGGGGCCGCTGCACGGGCAATACCAGATGGCGGCCGGGCTGTTCGACATCGGCGACATGCCGATCAAGCTGGAAGTCTTCATCGACCGCAAGCCGGCGGGCTATGCCTTTGCCGGCGAGCGCAGGCAGATGACCGAAGCCGAGGTCTTTGCGCTTTATGCCCCGAAGGACGGGGCGTGATGTCATGCGCGCGGCGGCACATATCCGGGGGCAGAACCCCGCCGGGCGCTCCGGCGCGATGAGGCCGGTCGACCTGAGCTATCTCGACCCGGTGCCGGTCGAGACCGAAACGCAGCTGGTGGCGCATGCGCTGCCCGGGCGGAACCGGCGGCTGGTCGTGTCGCTGGCGGGTGTCGGCACCCGGCGCCACGGCGTGCCGCCGCCGGAATTCCTGGGCACCGCAAGCGGCTATGGCGAGAACCACGTTTTGCTGATCTCGGACCCCGGGCGAAGCTGGATGAACGGCCCGGGCGTGGCCGGGGAAATGGTCGACCTGATCGAGACCTACCGCGGTGCGCATGGCATCGAAGAGGTCGTGACGCTGGGCAACAGCATGGGCGGCTTCGCGGCGATCCGGCTGGCCGAGCTGACCCGCATCGACACGGTGATCGCGTTCACGCCGCAATTCTCGGTGCATCCCGACATCGTGCCGGAAGAGACCCGCTGGCGCTATTTCCGCGACCAGATCGCCGAGTGGCGCTATGCGGATGTCGGCGCGCTGGCGGAACCAGACACGGCGTATTTCCTGTTCCACGGTGGCGCCGAGGACGAGCGCTGGCACTGGCTGCGGTTCCCGTGGCGCCGGCAGCTGAACCATTTCATCCTGCACGGCATGGGCCATCGCGTGGCCTCCGTGATGCGCAAGCGGCAGATCCTGGGCCCGGTGATCGCGGCGGCGATCGAGCGCAGGCCGCGGGTCGCGCGGCGCCGGATGGAACGCGAATTCCTCGGGCGGCGGTTCGACGTGCACCGCCGCGAGACGTATCAGCAGCTTTATCCGGACCTCACCCTTGCGCCCGGCGGCGCGCCGGTGGTGGTTCCGGCCGCAGAGGAGAAGACCGCATGACGATCTACGACGCCGACTGGGCAACCCGCGAGGCGGCCAGGCGCAAGTGGCTGGCGGAATACGGCATGTACCGCGAAGAGGACGAGCATGCGTCCTGCGGCGTCGGGCTGGTCGTGTCGATCGACGGCAAGCGGTCGCGCAAGGTGGTCGAGAACGGCATCGACGCGCTGAAGGCGGTCTGGCACCGCGGCGCGGTGGATGCCGACGGCAAGACCGGCGACGGCGCGGGCATCCACGTGCAGATCCCGGATGTCTTCTTCCAGGACCAGATCAAGCGCACCGGGCACGAGCCGAACGAGGGCGAGATGATCGCCGTCGGCCAGGTGTTCCTGCCGCGCACCGATTTCGGCGCGCAGGAGACCTGCCGCACCATCGTCGAGACCGAGGTCTTGCGGATGGGGTATTACATCTACGGCTGGCGCCACGTGCCGGTGAACATCGAGGTGCTGGGCGAGAAGGCCAACGCCACCCGGCCCGAGATCGAGCAGATCCTGATCTCGAACTCCAAGGGCGTCGACGAGGAGCGGTTCGAGCGCGAGCTTTACGTGATCCGGCGGCGGATCGAGAAGGCGGCCGCGGCGGCGCAGGTGCCGGGGATGTACATCGCCTCGCTGTCGTGCCGGTCGATCATCTACAAGGGCATGATGCTGGCCGAGCAGGTGGCCGAGTTCTATCCCGACCTGCAGGACGAGCGGTTCGAAAGCGCCTTCGCGATCTATCACCAGCGCTATTCCACCAATACCTTCCCGCAGTGGTGGCTGGCGCAGCCGTTCCGGATGCTGGCGCATAACGGCGAGATCAACACGCTGAAGGGCAACATCAACTGGATGAAGAGCCACGAGATCCGGATGGCCAGCGCGTCGTTCGGGGATCATGCCGAGGACATCAAGCCGATCATCGCGCAGGGCTCGTCGGATTCGGCGGCGCTGGATTCGGTGTTCGAGGTGCTGGTGCGGGCCGGGCGCTCGGCGCCGATGGCCAAGACCATGCTGGTGCCGGAAAGCTGGTCGAAGCAGGCGGTGGAACTGCCGCAGGCCTGGCGCGACATGTATTCCTACTGCAACTCGGTGATGGAACCCTGGGACGGCCCCGCGGCGCTGGCGATGACCGACGGGCGCTGGGTCTGTGCCGGGCTCGACCGGAACGGGCTGCGCCCGATGCGCTATGTCGTCACCGGCGACGGGCTGGTGATCGCCGGGTCCGAGGCCGGCATGGTGCCGGTCGACGAAAAGACCGTGGTCGAGAAGGGCGCGCTGGGGCCCGGGCAGTTGCTGGCGGTGGACATGAAGGAGGGCAAGCTCTTTCACGACACCGAAATCAAGGACAAGCTGGCCGCCAGCCAGCCGTTCGGCGACTGGGTCGGCAAGATCACCGAGCTTGACGACCTGCTGGCCGGCATCCCCGAAAGGCCGCTTCACACCGGGGCCGAGCTGCGCAAGCGGCAGATCGCCGCCGGCTACAGCGTCGAAGAGCTGGAGACGATCCTGGCCACGATGGCCGAGGACGGCAAGGAACTGGTCGCCTCGATGGGCGACGACACGCCCTCGGCGGTGCTGTCGAACCAGTACCGGCCGCTGTCGCACTTCTTCCGGCAGAACTTCAGCCAGGTCACGAACCCGCCGATCGACAGCCTGCGCGAATACCGGGTGATGAGCCTGAAGACCCGGTTCGGCAACCTCAAGAACGTGCTGGACGAGGACAGCAGCCAGACCGAGATCCTGGTGCTGGACAGCCCCTTCGTGGGCAACGCGCAGTTCGACGAGCTGGTGCAAAACTTCAACGCGCCGATGGTCGAGATCGACTGCAGCTTCCCGGTCGACGCGCCGCGCGGGCTGCTGGAGGGGCTGACCCGCATCCGGTCCGAGGCCGAGGACGCGGTGCGCTCGGGCGCCGGGCACATCATCCTGACCGACCAGCACCAGGGCGAGGCCAAGGTGGCGATGCCGATGATCCTGGCCACCAGCGCGGTGCATTCCTGGCTGACCCGAAAGGGGCTGCGCACCTTCTGCTCGCTGAGCGTGCGCAGCGCCGAATGCATCGACCCGCACTATTTCGCCGTGCTGATCGGCTGCGGCGCGACGGTGGTGAACGCCTATCTGGCCGAGGACAGCCTGGCCGACCGGATCGACCGCGGCCTGCTGGACATGAACCTGACCCATGCGGTGCAGCGATACCGCGAGGCGGTCGACCAGGGCCTGCTGAAGATCATGTCGAAGATGGGCATCTCGGTGATCTCGTCCTATCGCGGCGGGCTGAACTTCGAGGCGGTGGGGCTGAGCCGCGCGATGGTGGCGGAATACTTCCCCGGCATGCATTCGCGAATCTCCGGCATCGGCGTCAGCGGCATCCAGAAAAAGCTGGTCGAGGTGCACCGGCAGGGCTGGCGCGGCGGCCGCGACGTGCTGCCGATCGGCGGCTTCTACAAGGCGCGCAAGACCGGCGAGACCCATGCCTGGGAAGCCACCACGATGCACATGATGCAGCAGGCGGTGGGCCGGGCGTCCTATGAGCTGTGGAAGCAGTATTCGGCCAAGATGCGCGCGGCCCCGCCGATCCATCTTCGCGACCTGATGGCGATCAAGCCGATGGGCAAGCCGGTGCCGCTGGAAGAGGTCGAGTCGATCACCTCGATCCGCAAGCGGTTCGTGACGCCGGGCATGTCGCTGGGCGCGCTGTCGCCCGAGGCGCACAAGACGCTGAACATCGCGATGAACCGGATCGGCGCCAAGTCGGACAGCGGCGAGGGCGGCGAGGATCCGGCGCATTTCAAGCCCGACCCGAACGGCGACAATCCCAGCGCCAAGATCAAGCAGGTGGCCAGCGGCCGATTCGGCGTGACGGCCGAGTACCTGAACGCCTGCGAAGAGCTGGAAATCAAGGTGGCCCAGGGCGCCAAGCCCGGCGAGGGCGGCCAGTTGCCGGGGATGAAGGTGACGGAACTGATCGCGCGGCTGCGGCATTCGACGCCCGGCGTGACGCTGATTTCGCCGCCGCCGCATCACGACATCTACTCGATCGAGGACCTGGCGCAGCTGATCTACGACCTGAAACAGATCAACCCGCGCGCCAAGGTGACGGTCAAGCTGGTGGCCTCGTCCGGGGTCGGCACCATCGCCGCGGGCGTCGCCAAGGCCAAGGCCGACGTGATCCTGATTTTCGGCCACAACGGCGGCACGGGCGCCTCGCCCGCGACCTCGATCAAGTATGCCGGCCTGCCGTGGGAGATGGGCCTGACCGAGGCGCATCAGGTGCTGGCGATGAACAACCTGCGGGGCCGGGTGACGCTGCGCACCGATGGCGGGCTGCGCACCGGGCGCGACATCGTCATGGCGGCGATGATGGGGGCCGAGGAATACGGCATCGGCACCGCCGCGCTGATCGCGATGGGCTGCATCATGGTGCGCCAGTGCCAGTCGAACACCTGCCCGGTGGGCGTCTGCACCCAGGACGAGCGGCTGCGCGCCAAGTTCACCGGCACCGCCGACAAGGTGGTCAACCTGATCACGTTCTATGCGCAGGAAGTGCGGGAAATCCTCGCCGGCATCGGCGCGCGCTCGCTGGACGAGGTGATCGGGCGCGCGGACCTTCTGAGCCAGGTCAGCCGCGGGGCGGCGCATCTGGACGATCTGGACCTGAACCCGATGCTGATCACCGTCGATGGGGCGAAGGACATCGTCTATGACCGGACCCGCGCGCGCAACGCGGTGCCGGACACGCTGGATGCCGAGATCGTGCGCGACGCCGCGCGGTTCCTGGAGGACGGCGAGAAGATGCAGCTTTCCTATGCCGTGCGCAACACCGACCGCACCATCGGCACGCGCACCTCCAGCCATATCGTCAAGCGGTTCGGGATGCGCAATGCGCTGCAGCCGGATCACCTTTCGGTCAAGCTGACCGGGTCGGCGGGCCAGTCGCTTGGCGCCTTCGCCGCGCCCGGGCTGAAGCTGGAGGTTTCGGGCGACGCCAACGACTATGTCGGCAAGGGCCTGTCGGGCGGCACCGTGGTGGTGCGCCCGCCGATGGCCAGCCCGCTGGTGGCCGCGGCCAACACGATCATCGGCAACACCGTGCTGTATGGCGCGACCGACGGCTATCTGTTCGCCGCGGGGCGCGCGGGCGAGCGGTTCGGCGTGCGCAACTCGGGCGCGCATGTGGTGATCGAGGGCTGCGGGTCCAACGGCTGCGAGTACATGACCGGCGGGGTCGCGGTGATCCTGGGCGAGATCGGTGCCAATTTCGGTGCCGGGATGACCGGCGGCATGGCCTATCTGTACGACCCGGACGGCACCGCGCGCGACTACATGAACCGCGAGACGCTGGTGACCTGCCCGGTCACGGTGGACCACTGGGTGCGCCAGCTCGAGGAACTGGTCGAGCGTCACGTGGCCGAGACCGGCAGCGTGCTGGGGATGGACCTGTTGCAGCACTGGGATACCGAACTGGGCAATTTCATCCAGGTCTGCCCCAAGGAGATGCTGGTGCATCTGCCTCATCCTCTGAGCGATGAACCGGGGGCTGTAACGGCGTAAGGTACTGCAAATAAAGGTAGAAAATGGGGCCGGAACAGTGTGTTTCGGCCCTTTTCCTTTGCCTGGACGGGCCGAATCGCCGCACCGTTTCCCCAGGTGGGGAAAGTGAAATGTTCAGGACTTCGACGATCGGCCGCGTGCTGGCGGCTTCGCTGATGCTTGGCCTGGCGGCGGGCGCCGCGCAGGCCGGGAAATGCGGCTACGAGATCTGCTTTGGCGCCGTGGCCACCGGGGCCGACGGCATCGTGGCGCGCGCCGGCGGGCACCGTACGGCGCCCGCGGCCCGGGACCGGGCGGACCGGGTCTGCCTGGGCAAGTGCGACCGGATCGAGGTGTTCCATTCGGGCTGCGGCGCGCTGGCGGCATCGCCGGGCGGGCAGCAGGGCGCCGGGTTCGGCCTGTCGCGCAGGGCCGCCGAGGCCGAGGCGCTGGCGGACTGCCTGAGCCTCGGCGCGGGCGCCTGCTTCGTCCGGGTCTGGGCCTGTTCTCAGTAGCTGAGCCCCGGCGCGCGCCGGACCGATCCGGCATCGCATAGCAGCGACAGCAGGTAATGCGCCACGTCCGCGCGCGAGACCTTCAGTTTCAGGTCGCGCTCGGTCGGCGCGAAGCCATGCCGGTAGGTGCCGGTCAGCGGGCCGTCGGTGAAGGCGCCGGGGCGCACGATGGTCCAGTCCAGCCCCGAGGCGCGCACCAGTTCCTCCTGCGCCTGATGGTCGGCATAGGCGCGTCGCAGCAGCAGGCCGAACATCACCCGCTTCCACCAGAAGTTCAGGTTGCCCCGGCTGTCCCCGGCGCCGAGCGTCGACTGGCAGATCAGCCGCCGCACGCCGGTCGCCTGCATCGCGGCGACGATGTTCGCGGTGCCCGGCGCACGCAGCCCGCCCCGCGCGCCGGCACCGATGACGCAGATCACCGCGTCGTGGCCGTCGACCGCGCGAAGCACGTCCGAGGGGTTCAGCACGTCGCCCGGGATCGCGCGCACGGCTTCCGGCAGGCGCGCGGGCGTGCGGGCCATCGCCGAAACCCGGTGCCCGGCCTCCAGCGCCTGCCCGACGACATGGCGGCCGACGCTGCCGGTCGCTCCGAAGATGACGAGGTTCATGGCGTGTCTCCTTTTGCTTGACACAGTGTAAATTGACGGGCCTGAAATAGCCGCTAGATTGACACCATGTCAAGCGATACCAGATCACGAATTCTCGAGGCCGCCGCGGGGCTGCTGGCGCAAAGCGGCGGGGCCGGCGTCCGGATGTCGGACATCGCCCGCAGGGCGGGGGTCTCGCGCCAGGCGGTCTATCTGCATTTCGACACGCGGGCGGAGCTGCTGATCGCGGTGACGCGCCACATCGACGAGGCGCTGGGGCTGGACGCACGGCTCGAGCCCAGCCGCGCGGCCCGCAAGGGCGCCGAACGGATGCGCGCCTATATCGCGTTCTGGGGCGCCTACCTGCCCGAGATCCACCCCGTCGCCCGGGCGCTGATCGCGATGCAGGACAGCGACCCGGCCGCCAGCGAGGCCTGGGACGGCCGGATGGCGGCGCTGCGCGAGGGCTGCGCGGCGGCGATCGCGGCGCTGGACGCCGACGGCGAACTGGCGCCGGTCTGGACCGCGGACATCGCGACAGACCTGTTCTGGTCGATGCTGTCGGTGCCGGTCTGGGAGGCGCTGACCCAGCAGCGCGGCTGGAGCACCGAGGATTATGTCGACCGGGTTCAGACCCAGGCGCTGCGCACCTTCCGCGGCCGCGGCAAGGGCTGATCCGGCAACGGTTCGGTGGCCGTCGGCGTGAAGCTGGTGCAGCGGTTCTGACCCTTCCCCTGGCCGCACGGGGCTGCGGATGGCCCCTGGCGGAGGGTGCAGAGCCCCGGCCCATCGCC
>JBFKQC010000057.1:0-25743 GCA_041627895.1 Rhodobacter sp. | reverse complement strand
GGCCGCGGTCGTCCTGCTGGCCGTGCAGTTCCACCAGCACGTCGCTAAGCCCGCGCAGCACCTCGCCCGAGACCCGGCGGTCGTTGACGAAGGCGGTCTTGCGCCCGTCGGCGCTGTTTGTCCGGCGCAGGATCAGCGCGTCGTCGCCGGGCAGCCCGGCGCCGGCCAGCACGTCATGCGCCGGATGGCCGGGGGCCAGATCGAAGACCGCCGTCACCTCGCCCTGCGCCGCGCCAGTACGCACCAGTTCCGCCCGCCCGCGCCAGCCCAGCACGAAGCCCAGCGCATCCAGAAGGATCGACTTGCCGGCCCCGGTCTCGCCGGTCAGCACGTTCAGCCCGGTCTGGAACTCCAGCTCCAGCCGGTCGATGATCAGGATGTCGCGGATCTCCAGCGTGCGCAGCATCACAGCTCAGCCGTCGGGTGCGTGCCTGCACGCACCGCCCGTTACAACCATTCGCCCCGGATCATCTGGCGATAGACCTGCCGCAGCCAGCTGTCGCCCGCCACCTCGGCGCGCAGCCCGCGGCCGGTCAAAAGCTTGTAGGCGTCGTCGTACCATTCCGTGGACTGGAAGTTGTGGCCGAGGATCGCGCCGGCGGTCTGCGCCTCGTCAGTCAGGCCCAGGGAAAGGTAGGCCTCGACCAGCCGGTATAGAGCCTCGGGCGTGTGGGTCGTGGTCTGGAACTGCTCGACCACCACGCGGAAGCGGTTGATCGAGGCGGAGTAGTGCTTGCGCTTCAGATAATAGCGCCCGATCTCCATCTCCTTCGCCGCGAGATGGTCGAAGGCCAGGTCGAATTTCAGGATCGACGAGCGGGCATAACGGCTGTCGGGATAGCGCTCGATCACCGTCCTGAGCGCCTGCAGCGCCTGGAAGGTCAGGCCCTGGTCGCGGCCGACCTCGTCGATCTGGTCGTAATAGCTGAGCGCCAGCAGGTACTGGGCATAGGCCGCGTCCTCGTCCGCCGGGTAGAAGTCGATGTAGCGCTGCGCGCTGGCGCGGCTGTTCACGTAGTCCTTGTCCTGGTGATAGGCGTAGGCCTGCATGATCAGCGCCCGCTTGGCGAGCTCGGAATAGGGATAAAGCCGCTCGACCTCGCCGAAGAACTGCGCCGCGTCGTCGGCGCGGCCCACGTCCAGCTGGTATTCGGCGCGCTGGTAGATCTGCTCGGCGCTCTGGTCCTCGAGCGGAATCTCGCGGTTCCGGCTGCAGCCCGACGCGAGCGCAACGACCAGCGCCGCGGCGACGAGGCCGCTGCGCATCCTGCTGCCTGACATTGCCCGTATCATCGCGCGCCCACCCAATACCTCTTGTCCCTCGCGCCTCTGCTCCGGCGGCTTGGCTGTCGGTCTAGCACATAAAAAAGCCGGGCAAAACGCCCTTTCGGACGCGCGTTCCGGGTCCGGTCACGGGCAGATGCAGGCAGGTGACAATGGCGCGGCGCCGCGGCGGATCAGGCCGCGTGCGCCAGCGCCGCCAGGTCGGCGCGGCCGATGCCGGCGCCGGGCAGCCGCGCGGCCATCGCGGCGTCGCACAACTCCAGCCGATAGGCGCCGGGCTGCGCGAAAAGCGCGCGTAGCAGCGTGTTGGTCAGCGCATGTCCGGCACGCTCGCCGGTATAGCGGCCGAGGATCGGGCGTGTGGCCAGCGCCAGGTCGCCCATCGCGTCCAGCATCTTGTGGCGCACCGGCTCGTCGGCATGGCGCAGCCCGCCGGGGCTGAGCACCGCGTCGCCGTCGAACACCACCGCGTTTTCGCCGGGCACCCCGCCCAGCGCCAGGCCGTTCGACTGCATCGCGTCGATGTCGGCGCTGCGGCAGAAGGTGCGGCTGTCGCAAAGCTCGCGGATGAAGGCGCCGTTCGCCATGTCGAGCCTGCGCGCCTGGGCGCCGATCGCGGCGTCTGCGAACTCGATGCGAAAGTCGATCTCGAAGGCCTCGGCCGGCTCGATCCGGGCCAGCGCCTCGCCGTCGCGCACCTCGACCGGCTGCAACACGCGGATCGCGCGGATCGGCGCGCGCAGCGCGCGGGCGCCGCGGGTGACGAAGGCCGCGACGAAGGGCGCGGCGCTGCCGTCGAGAATCGGCACTTCCGGGCCGTCGATCTCGATCAGCGCATTGTGGATGCCACAGCCGGCGAGCGCCGCCATCAGGTGCTCGACCGTCGCCACGGAAACCCCGGCGCCGTTCACGAGGCGGGTACAGAGCGGCACGCGCTCGACCGCGTCCCAGCGTGCGGGCACCATCGGGTCGCGGCCCTGGATGTCGGTGCGGCGGAACCAGATTCCATACTCGGCCGATGCCGGAAGAACCGTCATCCGCACCGGCTTGCCCGAATGAAGCCCGATGCCAGCGAAACTGACCGCCGATTTCAGCGTTGTTTGCACGTAAGGTCCCAACCTTGAGCCGGTCGCCTGTGATCCGGCAATCCTGCGTTAACCCTTTGGCGGGATTGCCTCAATTCAATCTTTGCAACGCTCTGAAACATCCGATTCGGCGGTCGGCGGGAAATTGCCGAATCCGTCCACATGCCGTGGCAACTTGTTGAATCAAAAAGAAAAAGGCCGGCAGGCGCCGGCCCCTCCATTGGCAAATGTGACCCCGTCAGTTGGCCTGGCGGCGCAGGAAGGCGGGGATTTCGATCCGCTCCTGGTCGGTGTCCAGCTCGGCCGGATCCTCGGCCGCCTGCATCGGCGGCTGGATCCTGGGCTTGGGTCCGCGATGCGCCGCCTCGCCCTGGTGCCCGGTCATCCGCCCGATCAGCGAATTGATCCCGAACCGCGCCTTTTCGGCGGCGGCGGTGGCGGGCTGCTGCGCGGCGGGCCGGTCCTCGACCCGGGTCGGCAGCGGCCGCGGCGCCTTTTGGACGGCGGCCTGCAGGCGGGCCAGCGCCTCGGGCGTCGGGGTGCCCGGCTTCGGTGCGACGAAGCTTTCGGCGGCGGTTTCGTCCAGCGCGTCGGGCTCGGGGGTGAAGGCCGCGGGCTCGGGCTTGTAGGCCGGCGGCGGCAGGTCGTCGGCATCGTCGTCGAAAATGTCCTCGGCCTGCTCTTCGGCGGCGGCGCTTTGCGCGTCGAGGTCCTGGAACAGCATCGGTTCCTCGGCATGCTCGGCGACTTCGGCCACGGCGACCCCGGCGGCGAGCGGCACATGCTGTGCCTCGGACGCGGCGACGGCATCGGCGGGATAGGCGGCCTCGAACTTTTCTTCGACGATCTCGGCCGGTTTCAGCGGTTCGCTCATGCGGCGGCGCGCGACCGGGACGTCATGGACAACTTCGGATGCGTCGATCCCGGTGGCGACGACGCTGACCCGCATCGCGCCTTCCATCGTGTCGTCCAGCGTCGAGCCGACGATGATGTTGGCGTCCTGGTCGACCTCTTCGCGGATCCGGTTCGCGGCCTCGTCGAGTTCGAACAGCGTCAGGTCGTGACCGCCGGTGATGTTGATCAGCACGCCCTTGGCGCCCTTCAGGCTGATCTCGTCCAGAAGCGGGTTCGCGATCGCCTTTTCGGCGGCCTGGGTGGCGCGGTCCTCGCCGGTGGCCTCGCCGGTGCCCATCATCGCCTTGCCCATCTCGTCCATCACCGCGCGGACGTCGGCGAAGTCGAGGTTGATCAGCCCCGGCCGCACCATCAGGTCGGTGACCCCCTTGACGCCCTGGTAAAGCACGTCGTCGGCCATCGAGAACGCCTCGGTAAAGGTCGTCTTCTCGTTGGCCAGGCGGAACAGGTTTTGGTTCGGGATGATGATCAGCGTATCGACCATCTTCTGCAGCGCCTCGACGCCGTCCTCGGCCTGGCGCATCCGCTTGGCGCCCTCGAACTGGAACGGCTTGGTCACCACGCCGACGGTCAGCACGCCAAGCTCGCGCGCGGCCTGGGCGATGATCGGCGCGGCGCCGGTGCCGGTGCCGCCGCCCATGCCGGCGGTGATGAAGCACATATGCGCGCCGGCCAGATGGTCGACGATTTCCTCGATGGTCTCTTCGGCGGCGGCGGCACCGACCGAGGGGCGCGCGCCGGCGCCGAGCCCTTCGGTCACCTTCACGCCCATCTGGATGCGGCTTGGCGCGCGGGATTGCTGCAAGGCCTGCGCGTCGGTGTTGGCGACGACGAAATCGACCCCGACCAGCTCTTTCTCGATCATGTTGTTGACGGCGTTTCCGCCGGCGCCGCCCACACCGAATACGGTGATCTTCGGCTTCAAATCGTCCCGCTCGGGCATCGTCAGGTTCAATGTCATGGGTCCGTCCGCCTGTCTGTCTGCCATCGGCCACTCGGGGGCCGTTATCGCCTCATTACGCGCAATCTATCGGCTGTTTTCTGTGCCGTCACGTAAAAAGACACGATTTTGCCACAAAATATGGGGATAATTCGGGCTTCGTTCGCGTGATTTCGCCGAATCTCCCAGGTCTTGTACTCACCAGTTGTCCCGGAACCATTTCATCGCCCGCTTCAGCGACCGCGCCGGGTAGCGGTCCATGGGCATCTCGAAGTCCCACCATTCGTCCTGCGGATGTGCCGCGAACAGGCTGAGGCCGACGCAGGACGCGAACGCGGAACCCGTCGCCGCCTGCGGCAGGCCCTGCACGCGCAGCGGCCGGCCGATCCGGACCTGCTGGCCGAGGATTTTCGGCGCCAGCCCGTCCAGGCCGGGGATCTGGCTTGCGCCGCCGGTCAGCACGATCTGCTGGCTCGGCAGATGCTCGAACCCGGCCCCGTCGAGGCGCGTGCGCACCTCTTCGAGAATCTCCTCGACCCGGGGCCGCATGATGCCGATCAGTTCCGACCGGCTGACGGTGCGGCGGTCGTGTTCCCAGTCGCCGGTGTCGCCGCCGATCTCGATCCGCTCGCGGTCGTCCATGCCGGTGGCCACGACGCCGCCATAAAAGGTCTTGATCCGCTCGGCGGTGGCCAGCGGCACCTGCAGGCCCTTGGAGATGTCGGCCGTCACGTGATCGCCGCCCATCCGCACGCTGTCGGCATAGATCATGTGCTTCTTGATGAAGATCGAGATCCCGGTCGACCCGCCGCCCATGTCGATGCAGGCGGCGCCAAGTTCCTGCTCGTCCTCGACCAGCGTCGAGACGCCCGAGACATAGGCCGACGAGGCGATCCCGGCGAGTTCCATGTCGCAGCGCTTGATGCAGTAGAGCAGGTTCTCGACCGCGTCGGTGTCGATGGTCAGGAGGTGCATGTCGCAGGCCAGCCGGTTGCCGATCTGCCCGCGCGGATCGCCGAGCCCCGAGCGGTGGTCCAGCGCGAAATTCACCGGCTGGGCATGCAGCACCTCGCGCCCCTCGCCGAATTGCGGCACCTCGCACGAGGCCAGCACGCGGGCCACGTCCTGCTCGGTGACGACGGTGTCGTGCAGCTCGATCTCGCCCGCCAGGCCGTAGCTGCGCGGATTGGCGCCCGAGATGCAGGCGATCACGTGGTCGACGCGGACATTGGCCATTTTCTGCGCCGCCTGCAGCGCGGTGCGGATCGCGCGCTCGGTCTCCTGCATCGCCTCGATCTCGCCAAAGCGCACGCCGCGCGACCGGGTGGTCGCCGCGCCGATCACCCGGAACGCCGACTGCCCGGCGAGCGAGCCCACCCCGTCGGTCTCGCGGTAGCGTTCCGGCCCGTCGAAGCGCAGCACCAGGCAGGCGATCTTCGACGTTCCGACGTCGAGAATGGCGATCACGCCGCGCTGCATCGCGGCCCCGCGCATGTTCCGCATCGCGCGCTGCGACTGATAGAGGTCAATCATTCTTCGGCGTCTCCAGATTCCATGGCCTTGATCTTGCGCAACTCTTCCAGCGCCTGGGGTGCCAGGCGCAGCGTGGGCCGGGCGGCGGCGCGCATGTCGACCGCGGCAAGGTCGCGCGTCAGGATGTCCTGCGCGGCGTCCAGCGCGATGACGCGTTCCAGCGCGGCGACCGGCCGGTCCTCGGGCAGAAGAATCCGCTGGTCGCGGTCCAGCACCACGTCCCAGCGCCGTTCGCCCATGCGCACCAGCCCGCGCAGCCGCGGCTCCAGCGGCTCGGCCGCGGCGATCAGGTCCAGCGCCTCGGGCACCGCCGCATCGGCGCCGTCGCCGACGATCAGCGGCAGGTCGGAGCGCACCGACCGCATCGACAGCCCGGCGACGCGCCGGCCGGTGGCGTCCAGCATTTCGAGGATGCCGCGGTTGCGCCAGACCACTGCGGGAATGCGTTCCGTCACCTTCAGTTGCAGGATGCCGCCGGGGCGGATGCGCAGGTCGACGGCGGCCACGGCGTCGAGTTCCTCGACCACCGCCTTCATCGCGTCGAGATCCAGATCGAACGAGCTGAGCGGCAGATCGACCGGCAGCACCTCGCGGATGTCGTCGGCCAGTTCCCCGCTGGCGCCGTCGATCGCCATCAGCTTGACCATGAATTCGGGCCGCTCGGCCACCGAGCGGCGGATTTCGGCGATCTGGTCGCGGATCGCCTGTTGCGTGGCCGGCTCGCTCAGGTACCAGCCGCCGAAGAAGACCACCGAGAACGCCGGCAGCCCCACCCGCACCAGCTTGCGGAACAGCGGCGTCAGCCAGAGCCGCTGCACCCTGTAGGAAAGCCGCGAGGGCGCCGGATCGCGGCGCGGGTTGTCGGCGCCTACCTGTTGCACGATGCGTCCTCGACCATCCAGCGGCACATCTGGCCGAAGGATATGCCCACATGCTCGCCCTGCTCGGGGCTGAGCGAGGTGGGCGTCATCCCGGGCTGGGTGTTGGTCTCCAGCAGGAACAGCCCGTCCGGGCCGCGCGCCTCGTCCCAGCGGAAATCGGTGCGCGTCACCCCGCGGCAGCCCAGCGCATCATGGGCGCGGCGGGCATAGTCGAGGCAGGCCTCGAACACCTCGGCCGGAATCCGCGCGGGCAGGACGTGACGCGACCCGCCGGGCGCGTACTTGGCGTGATAGTCATACCAGCCTTCGGTCAGGATATCGGTGACGGTCAGCGCCAGATCGCCGATCACGGTGGTGGTCAGCTCGCGCCCCGGCACGTAGTCCTCGACCATCACCGTCTCGGGCATGTCGTCGTCGAGCTGCGGCGGCGCGTTGGCGTCCTCGAGCACGATGTAGATGCCGACCGACGAGCCCTCGTCGTTCGGCTTGACCACGTAGGGCGGACGCATCACGTGGCGGGCGCGCACCTCATCGGCGCTGAAAAGCCCCGAGGCCACCACCGGCAGGCCCGCGGCGCGGTAGGCGGCCTTGGTGCGCTCCTTGTTCATCGCCAGCGCCGAGGCCAGCACGCCCGAATGGGTATAGGGGATCTGCAGCCATTCCAGCATGCCCTGCACACAGCCATCCTCGCCCCAGCGGCCGTGCAGGGCGTTGAAGGCGACATCCGGGGCGATCTCGGTCAGGCGCGCGCAGAGATCGTGGCCGGCATCGACCTCGACCACCTCGAATCCCTCGCCCCGCAGCGCCGCCGCGCATTCGCGGCCCGAAGACAGCGAGACCTCGCGCTCTTTCGAGGGCCCACCCATCAATACCGCGACTTTGGGGGATGTCCTGCCCGACATTCCCACTGTCCTGCCTCATGCCCCGCGGCCTTATCGGCGGCCGTTCGGGAAATGCGTTAATCTTCGTCCGCTAGTTTTCTGCTCGTCTCGTGCCCGGGCTCTCCGACCCGGATCACTTCCCATTCTAGCCGAATCCCGCTAGTATGGAATACTTTTTTTCGAACCAGTTCGCCCAGTTGCTCCAGTTCGCCGGCGGTGGCGGTGCCGGTGTTGGTCAGAAAGTTCGGGTGCTTTTCCGACATCATCGCGCCGCCGAGGCGCTGGCCGCGCAGCCCGGCGTCGTCGATCAGCTTCCACGCCTTCAACTCGTGGCTGTCGTCGTCGCGGCCGGTCGAGGAGCGCCCGGCGGGGTTGCGGAAGGTGGAGCCCGCGGTGCGGTCGCGGGTCGGCTGGGTGGCGTCGCGCTTCGCCAGCTGCTCGGCCATCCTGGCCTCAAGCGCGGCCGGGTCCCCCGGTTCTGCCGCGAACGTGGCGCTGACGATCACTGAGCCGGGCGGCAGGTCGGACCGGCGATAGCCGAAATTCATGTCCCTGGCGGTCAGCGTCCGCAACTGGCCCTCGCGGTTCACCGTCAGGGCGCGGATGAAGTGATCGGCGACATAGGTGCCGTAGCAGCCGGCGTTCATCCGCACCGCGCCGCCGATGGCGCCGGGGATGGTCCGCAGAAAGGTCAGGTCCAGGCCCGCCTGTGCTGCCTTGCGCGCCACGTGGGCATCCAACGCCGCCGCCCCAGCGGTCACGACGCCGGCGGCGTCGATCTCGATCCGGTTGAACCCGCGTCCGAGCCGGATCACGACGCCGCGGATGCCGCCGTCGCGCACGATCAGGTTGGACCCCACGCCGATGGGAAAGACCGGGATCTCCGGGTCGAGCGCGGCCAGAAAGCTGCACAGGTCGTCCCTGTCGGCCGGCTGGAACAGCCAGTCCGCCGGCCCGCCGACGCGCAGCCACGTCAGGTCGGCGAGGCTGCGGCCGGGCGTCAGCGTGCCCCGAACGGGCGGCAAATCGGGCGTCGGTTTCACGTCGGTATCACGTCGGTATCGCGTCGGTGCGATCTGCTATCCGGGCGGGCCGGGTTTCGCAAGCCAACGCAGCGGCAAAGCCCGGCATTGGCGCGCTGCCGGCCCTGACCGGGGCCGTGCCGGGGCGTCGCGCGCGCCGCTCCCCGCCGCCGGCGGCTGCCAATTCCCAAGGTGCCCCGGGACGGCGCCGCAGCACATTGACAACGCGACGAAAAAAAATTCTGCAGCGCCGCAATACGCTCTTGCGCGACTCGTCTTGTCCTCCTATCTGGCCGCTCAGGACGCCAACGCACGCGCCTCTGGCCACGCGGTTCACGTAGCGACGGTAACGTCTCCCTTGGAAATCTGCCGCCCCATCCGGGGCCGGGTCTATCGGAGATGCACATGACCGCCCACGTGACCGGCCTTGCCGGAACCGCCGCCGTATCCCTTGTCACCTCGATTTCGCGCGCCGAGACCTTCATCCGCGCCAACCGCTTCGACCGCCCGACGCTGGTGATCGACACCGCCGTCGTCGCCTCGCGGTTCCGGATGCTGAAGGCGGGGCTGGGCGATGCGACGATCCACTATGCCGTCAAGGCGAACCCCGCGCGCGAGGTGATCGAGGCGCTGGTGGCCGAGGGCGCACATTTCGACGCCGCCTCGCGCGGCGAGATCGAGCTTTGCCTGGCGCTTGGCGCGCGGCCCGACCAGATTTCGTTCGGCAACACCGTGAAACGCGCCGCCGACATCGCGTTCGCGCACCAGGCGGGCATCGGGCTGTTCGCCGCGGATGCCGAAGAGGAAATCGCCAAGATCGCCGAACATGCGCCGGGCGCGGAAATCTACATCCGGCTGCTGGTCGAGGCGAGCGAGGCCGACTGGCCGCTCAGCCGCAAGTTTGGCGTGCCGGGCGCCCGTGCGCTGGCGCTGATGGCAACGGCCCGCGAAGCCGGGCTGAACCCTGTGGGCCTGTCGTTCCACGTCGGATCGCAGACCCGCCGCGCCGCGATGTGGGACGCGACGCTGGCCGAGGCGGCCGGTGTCTGGCACGCCGCCCAGGCCGCGGGATTCGGCCTGACGCTTCTGAACATCGGCGGCGGCTTTCCGGCCTATTACGGCGAGGCGGTCGAGCATCCGACCGACTATGCCGCGGGCGTGATGGCGCTGGTGGCGAAGCATTTCGGCGACGTCGGGCGGGTGATGGCCGAGCCCGGCCGCGGTCTCGTCGCCGAGGCCGGCGCGATCGCCGCCGAGGTGCTGCTGGTCGCCCGGAAGGGCGCCGACGACCTGCACCGCTGGGTCTATCTGGACATCGGCAAGTTCTCGGGCCTGGCCGAGACCATCGACGAGGCGATCCGCTATCAGTTCGTCACCGACCGCGACGGCGGCGCCACCGGCCCCTGCATCCTGGCCGGTCCGTCCTGCGACAGCGCCGACGTGCTGTACGAAAGGCGCCCGGTGCAACTGCCGGCCGAGCTTGCCGCCGGCGACCGGGTGATCATCCGCAACGCCGGCGCCTACACGTCGAGCTATTCCTCGGTCGGCTTCAACGGCTTTCCGCCGCTCGACGTGGTCGCGATCTGACCGCGTCGATGTCCGCCCCGGGGCGGGCGCAGCCCTGCGCAATGCCGTGCGGCGGCGTTGCGCGGGATGGCCCCGCCTGCCGGCGCAGCCTGGGCGATATGCCTTTTTCCTAGCGCCAGAGGCCGTTCTCCGTTAGATTCCGCCCCAGACCCGGACAAACGGGCATTCGAGTGGCAGGTTCAGGCGGTATCTCATGACGGAAATGGTGCATGGCACGGTCCCGGTCCGGGACGGCGAGCCGATTCTCCCGCGCTGGTGGCGGACGATCGACCGCTGGTCGATGTCCTGCGTGCTGCTGCTGTTCGGCATCGGCATGCTTCTGGGGCTGGCGGCCTCGCCGCCGCTGGCGGCGCGCAACGGTTTCGCCGCGTTCCACTATGTCGAGCGGCAGGCGGTGTTCGGCGGCATGGCACTGATCGCGATGGTGCTGACCTCGATGATGTCGCCGCAACTGGTGCGGCGCCTCGGTGTTCTGGGCTTTCTCTGCGCTTTCGCCGCGCTGGCGCTGCTGCCGGTGTTCGGCACCGATTTCGGCAAGGGCGCGGTGCGCTGGTACTCGCTGGGCTTCGCGTCGCTGCAGCCGTCCGAGTTCCTGAAACCCGGCTTCATCATCATCACCGCCTGGCTGATGGCCGCGAGCCAGGAAATCAACGGCCCGCCGGGCAAGACCTATTCGCTGGTGCTTGCCGTGATTATCGTGGCCTTCCTGGCGCTGCAGCCCGATTTCGGCCAGGCCTGTCTGGTGCTGTTCGGCTGGGGCGTGATGTATTTCGTGGCCGGCGCGCCGTTTACGCTGTTGATCGCGATGGCGGCCTTCGTGCTGATCGCGGGGACCTTCGCCTACGAGAATTCCGAGCATTTCGCGCGCCGGATCGACGGGTTCCTGACCCCCGAAGTCGATCCGACGACGCAACTGGGCTATGCCTCGAACGCGATCCGCGAGGGCGGGTTCTTCGGGGTGGGCGTCGGCGAGGGCAGCGTGAAATGGTCGCTGCCCGACGCGCATACCGATTTCATCATCGCGGTCGCGGCCGAGGAATACGGGCTGATCCTGGTGCTCTGCATCATCCTGCTTTACATGAGCGTGACGGTGCGCTCGCTGCTTCGGCTGATCCGCGAACGCGACCCGTTCATCCGGCTGGCCGGGACCGGGCTGGCCTGCATCTTCGGGGTGCAGGCGATCATCAACATGGGCGTCGCGGTCCGGCTGTTGCCGGCCAAGGGCATGACGCTGCCCTTCGTCAGCTACGGCGGCTCGTCGCTGATCGCGGGCGGTATCGCGCTGGGGATGCTGCTGGCCTTCACCCGCACCCGGCCGCAGGGCGAGATCGGCGACATCCTGATCAAGCGGGGGCGCTGAGGCGTGCGGGGGTGCCGGAATTTCCCGGGCACGGATCCTCGCAGAAAACCCGCGCCTCGACGCCAGGGCGGGCGATGACCGCGCCGCTTCTCGTCATCGCCGCGGGCGGCACCGGGGGGCACATGTTCCCGGCGCAGGCGCTGGCCGAGGCGATGCTGGCGCGCGGCTGGCGGGTCAAGCTGTCGACCGATGCGCGCGGCGCGCGCTATACCGGCGGGTTTCCCGAAGCCGTGGCCATCGAGGAGGTGCCAAGCGCCACCTTCGCCCGCGGCGGCGCGCCGGCAAAGCTGGCCGTGCCGTTCCGCATCGCCGCCGGCATCCTGGCTGCGCGCCGCGCCTTCCGCGCCGATCCGCCCTCGGTCGTCGCGGGTTTCGGCGGATACCCGTCGATCCCGGCGCTCGCCGCGGCGACCTGGCTTGGGCTTCCGCGGATGATCCACGAGCAGAACGGCGTGCTGGGCCGGGTCAACCGGCTGTTCGCGCGGCGCGTCGACGCCGTGGCCTGCGGCACCTGGCCGACCGAATTGCCCGAGGGGGTCGAGGCGGTCCACACCGGCAACCCGGTCCGCGCCGCGATCGCCGAACGCGCCGGGGCGCCCTATATCCCGCCCGGCGACCACCCGATGCAGATCCTGGTGATCGGCGGCAGCCAGGGCGCGCGTATCCTCTCCGACATCGTGCCGCCCGCCATCGCCGGGCTGCCGCTCGGGACGCTCGAGCGGCTGCGCGTCGCGCAGCAGGCCCGGCCCGAGGACCTCGACCGCGTCGCCGGCTTCTATGCCGACCATGCCATCGCCGCCGAGGTGCAGCCGTTCTTTCACGACGTGCCGGCCCGCATGGCCGAGGCGCAACTGGTGATCGCCCGCGCCGGCGCCTCGACCGTCGCCGATCTGTCGGTGATCGGCCGGCCCGCGATCCTGATCCCCTATGCCGCCGCCACCGCCGACCACCAGACCGCGAATGCCCGCGGGCTGAGCCAGATCGGCGGCGCCGTGCTGATCCCGGAATCCAGGCTGGACGTGCCGACGCTTTCAGAGCATATCGGCGCGATACTGAACGACTCCGAGGCCGCGACCAAGATGGCCCGGGCCGCGCAAGGCGCAGGCCGACCGGACGCGACAGACCGTCTGGCGGAGATGGTGGAACGACTGGCAGAGGGACAGACGACAGGCCATGAAACATGATCGCTGGGAGCGTTTTCGGAGCTGCGACATGAACGCCGCGACCAAGCTGCCGATGGAGATGGGGCCGGTGCATTTCGTGGGCATCGGCGGCATCGGCATGTCCGGCATCGCCGAGGTGCTGATCAACCACGGCTACCCGGTGCAGGGGTCGGACCTGAAGCCCTCGAAGATCACCGACCGGCTGGCGGCAATGGGCGCCGAAGTGTTCATCGGCCAGCGGGCCGAGAACCTGGAAGGCGCCGAGGTCGTGGTGATCTCCAGCGCGATCAAGCCCGGCAACGCAGAGCTTGACGCCGCCCGCGCCGCCGGCCTGCCGGTGGTGCGCCGGGCCGAGATGCTGGCCGAACTGATGCGGCTGAAGTCCAACGTCGCGGTCGCCGGCACCCACGGCAAGACCACGACGACGACGATGGTTGCGACGCTGCTGGATGCCGGCGGGCTGGACCCGACGGTGATCAACGGCGGCATCATCCACGCCTACGGCTCGAACGCGCGGATGGGGCAGGGCGAGTGGATGGTGGTCGAGGCCGACGAATCGGACGGCACCTTCAACCGGCTGCCCGCCACCATCGCCGTCGTCACCAACATCGACCCCGAGCACATGGAGCACTGGGGCACCATCGAGAATCTGCGCGAGGGCTTTCACCAGTTCGTCTCGAACATCCCGTTCTACGGGCTGGCGGTGTGCTGCACGGATCACGCCGAGGTGCAGGCGCTGGTCGGCCGGATCACCGACCGCCGGGTGATCACTTTCGGCTTCAACGCCCAGGCCGACGTGCGCGCGCAGAACCTGCGCTACGAGGCCGGGGCGGCGTGTTTCGACATCGCGCTGCAGGCCGAGGGCACGGTGATCGAGGGCTGCCGCCTGCCGATGCCGGGCGAGCACAACGTCTCGAACGCGCTTGCCGCGGTGGCCGTCGCCCGCCATCTCGGCATGTCGCGCGAGGCGATCCGCACCGCGCTCGCCGCGTTCAAGGGCGTCAACCGCCGCTTCACCCGGGTGGGCGAGGTGGGCGGCGTCACGATCATCGACGATTACGGCCATCACCCGGTCGAGATCGCCGCCGTGCTGAAGGCCGCGCGCCAGTCGACCGAAGGCCGGGTGATCGCCGTGCACCAGCCGCACCGCTACACGCGGCTTTCGAACCTGTTCGAGGATTTCTGCGCCTGTTTCAACGACGCCGACGTCGTCGGCATCGCCGAGGTCTATGCCGCGGGCGAGGACCCGATCGAGGGCGCGAGCCGCGACGACCTGGTCGCCGGGCTGATCAGCCACGGCCACCGCCATGCCCATGCGCTGGGGTCCGAGGACGATCTGGTGGCGCTGGTGCGCGCGCATGCGCGGCCCGGCGACATGGTGGTCTGCCTCGGTGCCGGCACGATCAGCGCCTGGGCCAACGCGCTGCCGGGCCGGCTGGCGGGCTGAGGAAAAGCTGGACAAATCGAACATCACGAAATATTTCCGTTGTCAGGGAAGGCTTGATCGAGGACACTCCGATTCAACTCGGGGTAATGACATGACAGGCGAACTCATCCAAAGATCGCCCCGCGAAACGGGCCCGGCATGACGGCCTCGCTGATCGCCGCCTGCCTTTGGGCCGTCGCCGCGACGATCACCGCGTTCCTGCCGATGCGCCTGCAATACGCCCCCGGCCTGACGCTTCTGCTGCTTGCCCCCGCGCTTCTGGTCTGGGTCGGCGCCGAGAACGGCGCCTGGATCGCCGTGATCGCCACGCTGGCGGTGCTGTCGATGTTCCGCCGCCCGCTGGCCTATCTGTTGCGCCGGGCCGCGGGGCGATGAGCGCGCCGCTGATCCTCGCCTGCCTCTGGGCCGTCGCGGCCAACCTGATCGCCATGCTGCCCTCGCGCCGGAACCACTGGCCGGCGGCCTATGTGCTGATCGCGCTGGGTATCCCGGTGCTGGGCTGGGTGACCTATCAGCACGGGCCCTGGGCCGGGATGCTGGTGATGGTCGCCGCGATGTCGATCCTGCGCTGGCCGGTCTTCTACCTCTGGCGCTGGGTCCGGGCGCGGAGCGGGTAAGGCTTGCGCAGGCCCGGCGGGGCGGGCAAGGCTGGCGCCATGGTCGAGATCGCCGACATTCGCGACGAAGAAAGCCTGAGGGCCTGGCTCGAGGCGCGCCCGGACGCGACGCGCCGCGGCGAGGCGGTCTGGATCGCGCACCGCTGCGCGATGCGGGTCTGGCCGGTTTATGCAGAGACGCTGCGCCGCAGGTCGCGGAAAGATGATTTGACACGCGTCCCGGTCTTGCGGGCATGTCTGATCTCGGGGGTTGCGGCTGTTTCATCAACCCCCGAGATCCAGACCGCTGCCGCCGCCCGCGCCTCCGCCGCCGACGCCGCCGCTCGCGCCGCCGCCTTCACTGCCGCCGCCCGCGCAGCTGCCTCCGCCACCGACGCCGCCGCCATCGCCGCCCGCGCCACCGCCGCCGCCGCAGCGGCAGCCCGCGCCGCCGGGCGCGCCGCCGCTGCCCTTGCCGCAGGCGTTCTCGCCAATACTCCACTCGCTTTCCTGAATGACTGGGACGCAGTCCGCCGGGACTGCCGCCTCATCGAGGCGGGCGAGCCGCTCGCCGGCCAACCTCTCTGGCATGATGCCGCTGTCCCGACCGCTGACTTCTGGCCGCCGATCCGCGACAACTTGCTCAAACGCGACCCGAACTGGCGGTTCTGGACCGACTGGTACGACGCCGCCCTCGACCCCGCCGCCCATCGCGGGCACCCCGCCAAGCTGCTGGAAGAGATCGCGCTGAAGGAAAAAGACTTCTGGCAAGGCAGCGACAAAAAGGTCAACGCGCGGATTGCGGGGGTTGTGCTCGATTTCGGTGTCGCAGAAACCATCAACGCCGAAGTCATAACCGAAAACCCCGAGACGGAAAGGCTCAGGGTCGAGGCAACGTCCCAACTCGGCTCGGGCCGCCTCGAAGACGTGCAATCCAAGATGCGCGATGCGGCCTCGATCTTCGATGAGGAAGGCGGCGAAAACGGTCCCTACGGCGATCTTGCGCCCGAAGTCGCCCTTGTAAGGCGCGCCGCAACGTTGAACGATCCGCGCCCTATTCAGCTTTACGATGCCTGCCGCCGCGCCGCGCGCCGCACTCGGCGAAAGAAGGAACAGCAATACTGCCCCAGCGACGCACTGGTCGACGACTTCGTGCAGCAACTCGAAGAAACCGCCGTCGATCTGATGGGGTTCAACGAAGACGTTCGAAATGTCGCCACGAACCGAGCCACATCCAATCTTGCCGAGGCCCCGCCGGATGCGGCAAAGGTCCTCGTTCCAGCGGCGGAGGAACTGGCCGAGATTTCCGAGGGCGATCTACGTGAAGAACTGCCCGAATTGGCACGCAATGTCGCCGATCCCGATGTCCCGGCCGACGAGAGGAAGGAGGATCTTTACGTCACTTCGAGCCGCATTCTTAGGATTTACCAAGGCGCAAAGCGTGTTCTGTCGGAAACAGACGACGTCACCAAGAAGGCGGCGAACATCTCGAAAAATACCGCGATAGCCGTGGCGTCCTCTGTGGCCGTTGTGCGGGCAATACAGTTCATCCTGTCGCTCTTCTGATCTTCATCTGACGAAAACACCTCCGCCGCAGGCATGTTCCGTCGAAACGGTCCGTTGTTCGCGCTCGCCGGGTTCGGGCATCGTTCAGTCCATGCCGGGCGCTGGCGTGATCGCCGCGTGGCGGGTCAGTTCAGGCGCACCACCTTGCCCGGGTTCAGGATGTTCGCCGGGTCGAGCGCGCGCTTGATCTCGGCCATCACGCCCCAGGCGGGACCGTGTTCGAGGCCCATGTAGTCGAGCTTGCCGACGCCGATCCCGTGCTCGCCGGTCGAGGTGCCGCCGAGCCTGAGCGCCCGCTCGACCATGCGCCCGGACAGCCGCATCACCGCGTCGCGCTCGGCGGCGTCGGCCTCGTCGAACAGCAGTTCGGCGTGAAAGTTGCCGTCGCCGACATGGCCGATCATCGCGCCGACGACGGGCGAGGCCTCGATATCGGCGCGGGTCTCTTCCACCGCCTGCGCCAGGCGCGAGATCGGCACGCAGATATCCGTCACCAGCGCCCGTGCGCCCGGACGCAGCGCCAGGCAGGCGTAATGCGCGTTGTGCCGCATGGTCCAGAGCCGTTTGCGGTCTTCCTCGCGCGTGGCCCAGTCGAACCCCGTCGCGCCGGCCTCTTCGGCGATTTCGCGGAACCGCGCGACGTCTTCGGGAACGCTCGCCCCGGAGCCGTGGAATTCGACCATCAGGTGCGGCGCCTCGGGCATCGAAGCGCCGGAATAGGCGTTGAAGGCGCGCGCGCTGATCTCGTCGACGAACTCGATCCGCGCCATCGGAATGCCCATCTGGATCGTCGCGATCACCGTGTCGACCGCGGTGGCGAAGTCGGGGAAGGCGCAGACCGCGGCGCTGATCGCCTCGGGCTGGCCGCGCAGCCGCAGCGTGAGTTCGGTGACGAGCGCCAGCGTACCCTCGCTGCCCACCAGGAGCCCGGTCAGGTCGTAGCCCGCGGCGGTCTTGCGCGCCCGCGTGCCGGTGCGGATCACCCGGCCGTCCGCCAGCACCGCCTGAAAGCCCAGCACGTTGTCGCGCATCGTGCCGTAGCGCACCGCCGTGGTGCCGCTCGCCCGGGTCATCGCCATGCCGCCGAGCGAGGCGTTGGCGCCGGGATCGACGGGAAAGAACAGCCCCGTTGCGCGCAATTCGGCATTCAGCGCCTCGCGGGTGACGCCGGGCTGCACCACGGCGTCCATGTCCTCGGCATTGACCGCCAGCACCTTGTCCATGCGCGAGAAATCCACCGTCACCCCGCCCGAGAACGCCAGCGCGTGGCCTTCGAGCGAGGTCCCGGTGCCCCAGCCGATCACCGGGCAGCCGTGGCGCGCGCAGATCTTCACGATCTCGCTCACCTCTGCGGTGGTCTCGGGATAGGCCACCGCGTCGGGCGGGGTCAGGGGAAAATAGGTCTCGGACCGGCCGTGAATTTCCAGATCGGACTTGGATCGGCTCAGCCGAGCGCCTAGAAATGTGGATAACTCGGTCACTGCGGCGTCGATGGACATCCTTCCCCTCCCGTTCGCGTGCCCGGGCGGGAGCCTAGGCGATACGGGTCGCCCGGGAAAGAGCGGGAACGACGCCCGGAGGGCGCGAGCGGAATGAGCGAGCAGAGCCGGTCCCTGATCGCCGAGCAGGTGGGCGACGCCGTCCTGGCGCTGCGCGAGGCCTGGTCCGCGCTGCGCGAGAAGGGGCCCGGACAGGTCCAGTTCTGGTTCATCGCGCTTCTGATCGGCATCGCCGCGGGAACCGCCGCCCTGTTCTTCCGCAAGGGGATCGAGGCGCTGCAGGCGTTCCTATACGGCACCGACAACGTCAACCTGCTGCATTCCTTCGCCGAGACGCTGCCCTGGTACTGGATCGTGCTGATCCCGGTCCTGGGCGGGCTGACCGTGGGGCTGATCCTGCACCGGTTTACCAGCGACGGGAAGGTGCATGCGGTGGCCGAGGTGATCGAGGGCGCGGCGCTGAACGACGGGCGGATGCCGATCCGGCCGGGGCTGGCCTCGGCGGCGGCATCGTTCATCACGCTCAGCTCCGGCGGCTCGTCGGGCCGCGAGGGGCCGGTCGTGCACATAGCCGGGATCATCTCGACCTGGGTCAGCAACCTGATCAAGGCCGACGGCATCACCGGGCGCGACCTGTTGGGCTGCGCCGTGGCGGCGGCGGTCTCGGCCAGCTTTAACGCGCCGATCGCGGGGGCGATCTTTGCGCTCGAGGTGATCCTGCGGCATTTCGCGGTGCATGCCTTCGCGCCGATCGTGATCGCCAGCGTCGCGGGCACGGTGATCAACCGGCTGGAGTTTGGCGGCGTCACCGAGTTCATGCTGCCGCAGGAATCGATGCTGGAATTCTATGTCGAGCTGCCCGCCTTCCTGCTGTTGGGCCTCGTTTCGGGCCTGGTCGCGGCGATCATGATGCGTTCGATCTTCTGGGCCGACAGGGTCGCGAGCCATGCGCAGGCGGCGACCGGGCTGCCGGGCTATCTGCGGCCGGCGGTGGCGGGGCTGCTGCTGGGCGGGCTCGCCGTCTGGTGGCCGCATATCATCGGCGTCGGCTACGAGACGACGTCGCTGGCGCTGACCGGCGAGCTGGTGCTGCGCGAAGCCATCGTGTTTGCCATCCTTAAGGTGGCCGCGGTGGCGATCACGCTTGGCGGGCGGATGGGCGGCGGCGTGTTCTCGCCCTCGCTGATGCTGGGCGCGCTGGTCGGGCTGGCCTTCGGGCTGATCGCCACCGGCGTCTTTCCCGACGTCTCGGGGTCCGAGACGCTTTATGCGCTGGCGGGCATGGGCGCGGTGGCCGCCGCCGTGCTGGGGGCGCCGATCTCGACCACGCTGATCGTGTTCGAGCTGACCGGCGACTGGCAGACCGGGCTTGCGGTGATGGTGGCGGTCAGCATCTCGACGGCGCTGGCCTCGAAGCTGGTCGACCGCTCGTTTTTCCTGACCCAGCTCGAACGGCGCAACGTGCATCTGGCCGCCGGTCCGCAGGCCTACCTGCTGGCGATGGTCCGGGTCGCCGCGCTGGTGAAACCGGCGGGCGAGAAGGGCGCCGCCACCGAGGACCGCTGTTGGGAACTGATCGAGCAGGGGGTCTATGCCGACGGCGCCGCGACGCTGGAAAGCGCGATGCCGGTCTTCGACAAGGCCGGCGTCGGGTTCCTTCCGGTGGTGACGCTCTACGAGGACCGGACGCCGGAATTCCTGGGCGTTCTCTGGCATGTCGACGCGCTGAAGGCCTACAACCGGGCGCTGGCCGCGACGGCGGCAGAGGAGCATTCCTGACATCGCGGCCGGGGGAATCGTGGTACACTCGTCGGGCCGGGTGCGGGGCCCGGCCCCCGCCCGGCGTCATTTGTGACTTCGAGGGGAGTGACTCAGATGCCGTTTTACATGTTTCAGGGCCGTTACAGCGCCGCCGCGCTGAAGGCGATGGTCGACAAACCGCAGGACCGCGAGGCGGCGGCGCGCCCGCTGATCGAGGCGCTCGGCGGCAAGTTGCACAGCCTCTATTTCTGCTTCGGCGTCGAGGACGTGATGGCGATCATCGAGGCGCCCAACGACGAGGCGATGGCCGCCTGTGCGCTGGCGGTGGGCGCCTCGGGCGCGTTCGCGGGCGGCGGCACCACGAAGCTGATGACCAGCGCCGAGGCGATGGCCGCGATGGCCAAGGCCAAGGAGGCGTCAAAGGTCTACACGCCGGCGACAGGGTAAGGCCGCCACAGCCGCGTCCGGAATTGACCGGACGCGGCATCTGCCGGGGACACGCGAGCGGCGGTTGCGCCTGCTCAGAACGCCGGACCGGGGTCGATCCGTCCGGTGCACAATCCGTCGCAAGCCTGCAGCCACAGGCAGCCGCAGCCCCAGTTCGATGGCGCGCAGTTGCCCTTACGGCATTCCATCAGCCCGCCGCAATCGTTGCAGAACAGCGCGCCGCTGTTGGCCGAGGAACACTCGCATTGCTTGCGGCCGCCGCCTTTCGGCGCCATTGACGGCGGGCAGGGATCGTCGCCGAGATACTCGGTATAGCGGTTGAACACCTTGAAATCCGGAAACAGCCTCTGAATCAGCGGCTGCATCTTGTCGATGGCGGCAGTGGCTGCCTTGTTCTCCTTGGGGTCGGAATAGGCGTCCGGCGACAACAGGTCGCAGAGATTGCCCAGAAGCGTCTTCTGCCCCTTGTCGTGCACCGTCTCGATGCCTTCCTGCAGCCGGTCGAGCCACAGCGCGGACTGGATGTCGTCGGGCAGCGTGTCGAAGATGCGCTTCTGGTCGCCGAGGCTCAATCCGGCCAGGCCGCGGCGGAACTTGGTGATTGAAATCAGACCGTCTTCCATCGGAACTCCTCCGATCTGAAAGAAACAACCTTAGCACGAGATCCGGGATTTCTCAACGCAGCGAGGCGGTGCGCTGCACCGAACCGGCCCGGCGCGGGCACGCCGGGTCCGGGTTTGCAGAACGTCGGCCGGCGGGCGCAGGACGGGCGATGTCACCCATCCCGGCCGGGCGCGGTCAGCTTCCGCCGTCCTCGCCTTGTTTCAGCGCGGTCGCCAGACGGGTAAGGGCGTCGATCGCGGTCAGCCCGTCCTCGCCGGCGGTCTGGTAGTCGAGCAGCACCCGGTCGCCCGCGCCGAGATCGGCGGGCACCAGGATGTTCGCGGGCAGTTCCCAGACCGTCAGGTCGGTCAGGACCAGGATGGCGGCCTTGCGGTCATAGGCCAGGACCAGGCCCTCGGTTTCGTCGGCGACGGCGGGAACCGCGGTAAGGGCCGCCAGTGCGGCGGCGAGAAGGATGCGCATCGTGGGTCAATCCTGCCCTTGCGAGGATGGCGCTCTCGGCGCGTCATCGCGCCTGCAGCCGCCGGGCGGAGCCTCGCGCCCGGATGCGCGGCGATATGGGATGCGCGCGGCTTTACTGCAAGTGGATCGGTACGGCCCGGCGGCAAAATTTTCCGGCCGGCGGCCGCGCCGCTTGCCGGTCCGGGCTACAGTTCCTCGACCGTCACCTTGTCGGTGTGGAACGCGAGGTGCCCGGCGATCGCCTCCATCCCCGGCTTCGGGGTCTCGTAGCTCCAGGCGGCGTCGACGATCGGGCCGGACTTGCCCTCGACGGAGTAATACGAGGCGTCGCCCTTCCAAGGGCAATGTGTGGTCTTCGCGGTCTTCTCGAGAAAGGCCATCGCGATGTCCTCGCGCGGGAAGTAGATCACCGGCGGATGGCCGCCCTCGGTCAGTTCCACCGCGTGGCTGGTCTCGCCGATCACGGCGCCGGCGGCGCGGACCACCCAGGTGCCGGGTACGGTGCGGGTCTTGATGTGGTCGGCCATGCACGTTCTCCTTGGAAATTCGCGCGAGACTAGCAGCTAATCGGCGGCAGTCCCTGTGTCAAATGGGCCGCGTTGCGCGGGCCAGCCAGTCGCGCGCGGGCTGGCCGAGGCGCGGCCCGATCCTTTCGGCGATCCCGGCGTGATAGCTGTCGAGCCAGGCGCGTTCGTCGGCGGTCAGCAGTTCTGCGGCCACGAGCGCGCGGTCGATCGGCACGAAGGTCAGCGTCTCGAAGTCCAGCATCTTGCGGTCGTCGCCGCCCGGCAGCGCCGCGGCCTCGCGCACGACGACGAGGTTCTCGATCCGGATGCCGAAAGCGCCCTCGCGGTAATATCCCGGCTCGTTCGACAGGATCATCCCCGGCGCGAGCGGGACGTGCGAGATCTTCGACAGCCGCTGCGGGCCCTCGTGGACCGAAAGGTAGGTGCCGACGCCGTGCCCGGTGCCGTGGTCGTAATCCTGGCCCGCGCGCCAGAGCGCGATCCGCGCCAGCGGGTCGAGGTCACGGCCCGCAAGGCCCTTCGGCCAGCGCGCCTGGCTGATCGCGATCATCCCCTTGAGGACCCGGGTGAAGCAGGCGCGCTGGTCCTGGTTCGGCTGGCCGATGGCGACGGTGCGGGTGATGTCGGTGGTGCCGTCGAGGTACTGCCCGCCGCTGTCGACCAGAAGCAATTCGCCCACCCGCACCCGCCGGTTGGTCTGGTGCGTCACCCGGTAATGCACGATGGCGCCGTTGGGGCCGGTGCCGGCGATGGTGTCGAAGCTGATGTCCTGCAGCGCGTTGGTGGCGCGGCGGAAGCCTTCGAGGCGGCGGACCACGTCGATCTCGGTCAGCCCGTCCTTCGGCGCCTCGTCGGCGAGCCAGGCGAGGAATTCGCACATCGCGGCGGCGTCGCGCAGATGTGCCTCGCGGGTGCCGGCGATCTCGGTTCCGTTCTTGCAGGCCTTCGGCAGGATGCAGGGATCGTCGGCGAAGGCGACCTCGGTGCCGGCATCGGCGAGAATCCGGCTGACGGCCAGCGGCGCGGTGGCCTTGTCGACGCGGACCGGGCCCTGCAGGGCCTTCAGTGCATCCTCGAACGCGTCCCAATGCGCCAGCGCGATGGCCGGGTCCGGGCCGAGATGCTGAAACTTTTCCGGGTCCGAGAACAGCTGCATCCGGCCGTCGTCGTGCAGGATCGCAAAGGCGTGCGCAACCGGGATGCGCGGGATGTCGGCGCCGCGGATGTTCAGCAGCCAGCAGATCGAATCGGGCAGCGTCAGCACCGCGGCCCTGTGCCCGACCCCGGCGAGGATCTCCGCGATGCGGGCGCGCTTGGCCTCGTCGCCTTCGCCGGCCATCTCGGCGGGGTATTTCGTCACCGCCCGGGCCGGGCGCTGGGGCTGGTCGGGCCAGATCCGGTCGACGAGGTTGTCGGCGGGCCTGAGCGTGACGTCGGTGTCCTTCAGCCGCTCGTCCAGTTTTTCGATCTCCCGGGCGGTGTGCAGCCATGGGTCGAAGCCGACGGCGCCCGCGTCGAGGTGCTCGGCCAGCCAGTCGCCGAGCTGAACCTCCGGCCAGTCGACGGGGGTGAAATCGGGCGAGGTCTGCGAACGCACCTGCACCCGGTAGCGGCCGTCGACGAAAATCCCGGCGGTGCCGGCCAGTACGGCGGCGAACCCGGCCGAGCCGGTGTAGCCGGTCAGCCAGGCCAGGCGCTCGTCGCGCGGGGCGACGTATTCGCCCTGATGCGCGTCGGCGCGCGGCACGAGGAAGCCGGCGAGGCCCTCGCGCGCGATCTCGGCACGCAGCGCGGCAAGCCGGGGCGGACCCTGATCGGGCGTGGTCGTGGCGTCGAAGGACTGGAACATGAGGCGCCTCCCTTGGCGCGAAGACTGCCCGTTCCCGGGCCGGGTTTCCAGAGGCGGGCGCTGCCGAATTGAGTGCCTTCGGCACGCTCTGTCTGCCCGTCCTCGCCTCCGGCTGCGGGCGGGCGGGCAGGGCCGGCGCGACGCTGTGGCGCCATCGCCAGAGCGCATTCCGCGATCTTCGAGTCACGGAATGCGCTCTATCCTGATGACCTGGCGCGATTTCGCGACGCTTCGCCTGATCGGCTTCGCTGGAAATTGCTTTAGACCTCGGGCCCGAGGAAATCGAGGAGCGCGGTCAGGTAGGTGTCCCAGGTCGGGTGGCCGGGCAGGGGAAAATGGTTGGCGGTCTCGAGCACCACAAGCTCGGCATCCGGGATTCCGGCCGCCAGCTTCTGTGCCTGGGCGAGCGGGTGCACCGCGTCGCCGCGGCCGTGCACGATCAGGGTTGGGCACGCGACGCGGGGAAGGATATCGACCACCGACGCGGCGTTGATGATGTCGCGTTCCGCCAGAAAGCTCTCGACCGAGACGCTGTTCTGCATCAGCCGGGCGATGTCGTGCAGGATCTCGATCGGCGTCTCCGGAAAATAGGTCGCCATGAACCCTGTCGAAAAGCCGCTGTCGGCATCGCGCCAGCCGGCGGCGATCATCGACTTCAGCGCGTCGGGCGCCGGGTCAGCGGACCTGCGCATCCGGCCCTCGGCGTAGCCGCCCGCGATCACCAGCCTGGTCACCCGCCCGGGGTATTTCGCGGCGCAATGGATCGCGGTCAGGCTGCCGCCGGAGAGGCCCATCAGCGCGAAGCGGTCCACGCCGGCGGCATCGGCCACCGCGCGGAGGTCGTCTGCGCCCTCGTCGAAGCTGGCGGCGATCGCGCTGCGGTCGGAGAGACCGAAACCCATCTGGTTGTGCCGCACCACGGTCCTTTGCGGATGGATCGCAGAGTAGAGCCCGCGCAGCACGGGAACCTGCCACTCGGCCTCGATATCCGCTGCGCCGGTGCCGATCACCGGAAGCGGCGGGCCCCGCCCCGACACCGCGTAGGCGAGCGAGCCGCCGCGGTCGCTTTGCGTGTAGCGGATGCGCTGCTGGGCCATGTCGGCCTGTGCCGGCGCGGGCGCTGCCCGGGTTTCGACCGGCGCCGCCATCTGCAACCCCCGCCGGGCCACGGTGCGGATGACCCTCTGCGCCTTGCCGTCGTCGCCCAAGGCCTTGCGCGCCGCCGCGATACGCGCCGAGATCGCGCTTTCCGAGACGATGCGGCCCTGCCAGACCGCCTGGATCATCTCGTCGCGGGTGACGACGCGGTCGGGGTTTTCCACCAGCAGCCGGATCAGGTCAAAGACCTGCGGCTCGACGGCAACGGGCTGGCCCGTGCGGCTGAGCGTCAGGTGGGCGGTGTCGAGTTCGTTATCTGCAAAGCGATAAATCATCCGGGAAATAGGGGCACCTGCGGCGCGCCGCGGCAAGATAAAAGGGAACCGCAGGGAAATCGCAGGGGTTTCCAAGGGGTCTCTTCAAGCGCAGCTTCACGCGATCCGGCAGCATGTCGGCAAGGCGAAAGGAGAGACGCCATGCTGACCATCGACACCAACCTGCTGAAGCATACGCCCGACAAATACGCGATCCCGACCGAGGCCGAGCGCGCGGCGCTGGCCGCGATGAAATCGCAGGAAGCCGGAGCGAAACACCCGATTGCGTCGATGATCGCCGACCTGGCCGGCTGGCTCTTCCGGCGCCGCGCCGCCGGGTGAGCCCGTGCTCAGCCCGCCCGCCTGATCCCCATCACCCGGGCGCGGGCGCGCTTGTCGGGATCGAAGAGCGCGGCGAGCTGTTCGGTGATCGCGCCGGCGAGTTGTTCGACATCGGTGATCGTCACCGCGCGGTCGTAATAGCGGGTCACGTCGTGGCCGATGCCGATGGCGATCAGTTCCACGATCTTTTTGCGCTCGACCATGGCGATCACGTCGCGCAGGTGCTTTTCGAGGTAGTTCGCCGGGTTCACCGAAAGCGTCGAATCGTCCACCGGAGCGCCGTCGGAAATCACCATGAGGATCCTTCGTGCCTCGGCGCGGTGCTGCAACCGGCGGTGCGCCCATTCCAGCGCCTCGCCGTCGATGTTCTCCTTGAGCAGGCCCTCTTTCATCATCAGGCCGAGGTGCTCGCGGGCGCGGCGCCACGGCGCATCGGCCGATTTGTAGATGATGTGACGCAGATCGTTGAGCCGCCCCGGCTGGACCGGACGCCCGTCGTTGAGCCATGCTTCGCGGGCCTGTCCGCCCTTCCACGCGCGGGTGGTGAAGCCGAGGATCTC
>JBFKQC010000056.1:0-26655 GCA_041627895.1 Rhodobacter sp. | reverse complement strand
TCGCTGCCCGGCGGCTGCGCCATCGGCGCGCGGCCGGTGGATTTGCACCTGAAGGGGCTTGAGGCCCTGGGGGCGAAGCTCGACCTGCGCGACGGCTACGTGCACGCAACGGCCAATAGCGGGCTGAGGGGTGCGGTGGTCGAGTTCCCGTTCGTCTCGGTCGGCGCGACCGAAAACGTGCTGATGGCCGCCGTTCTCGCCAAGGGAACCACCGTTCTGAAGAACGCGGCGCGCGAGCCGGAAATCGTCGATCTCGCGCAGTGCCTGCGCCAGATGGGCGCACATATCGAGGGCGAAGGCACGCACGAGATCACCGTCGAGGGCGTCGACCGGCTGCATGGCGCGACGCATCCCGTGGTCGCCGACCGGATCGAGCTTGGCACCTACATGCTGGCCCCGGCAATTGCCGGCGGCGCGGTCGAATGCGTCGGCGGCCGGCTCGACCTGGTGGCCGCCTTCGCCGAAAAGCTGCACGCGGCCGGCATCGACGTCGAAGAGACCGGCCGCGGCCTGAAGGTCGCCCGCCGGAACGGCCGGGTGAAGGCCGTCGACGTCGTGACCGAGCCGTTCCCCGGCTTTCCGACGGATCTGCAGGCGCAAATGATGGCGCTGATGTGCACCGCCGCGGGCGTCAGCGTGCTGGAGGAGAAGATCTTCGAGAACCGCTTCATGCACGCGCCGGAACTGATGCGGATGGGGGCAGAGATCGACGTGCACGGCGGCCACGCCACCGTGACCGGGGTCGAGCGGCTGAAGGGCGCGCCGGTGATGGCCACAGACCTGCGCGCCAGCGTCTCGCTGATCCTCGCCGGGCTCGCCGCCCGGGGCGAAACGGTGGTCAGCCGGGTCTACCACCTCGATCGCGGCTATGAACACGTCGTGCGCAAGCTGTCCGGCGTCGGCGCGACCATCGAACGGGTGCACGGGTCGTGAGCGACGCCCGGTTCGAGGACGGGCGCGAGGCCCCGCTGCACCTGAAGGCGCTGGAGCCGGAGGATCTGCAGGTGATATCCGCCCTGGTGCAGGACGCCGTCCTGCCCGCGGCCGAAATGACCTGGCGACCGGGCGAACGCCGCTTTGCCATGCTGGTCAATCGCTTCCGATGGGAGGACGACGCGCGCAGCCGGCACGCACCCGAGCGGGTGCAGTCGCTTCTGGTCGTCGACGAGGTGCAGAAGGTCGCGTCGCAGGGCTTCGACCGGAAAGACCGGGACCTGGTGCTGTCGCTGCTGGCGCTGGCCTTCGAGGCGGGCGAGAACGGCACCGGCCGGATTGAGATGACGCTGGCCGGCGACGGGGCCATCGCCCTGGACGTCGAGGCGCTGGACGTGACGCTGAAGGACGTCACGAAACCCTACGTCGCGCCGTCGCGCAGGACGCCGAGCCACGACTGAGCCCGGCGCCCGGCATTCGTCTCAACGCTATTCCTGGATCGACTCGAGATATTGCGCCAGCGCCAGAATGCGCCCGCGAATGATCAACTCGGCACCGTATTCCCCGGCCGAGGCCAGCACCGCCGCCTTGAACCGGTCGCCCCAGATCGGCATCACGCCGCCATGGCCGCGTACGCCCGTGCGCCCGTCGATGATGTGGATCACCTGCAGCATCGGGAAGACGCCGTCGTTTTGCTGCGTCAGCGTCGTCAAAGAGGGCACCTCGACGTTCATCAGGGGCGCAAGCGGCCCCATGCCCATGCCGGATTCGCCGTGGCAGACGGCGCAGGCCTGCATGTACTCGTTCTCGCCGGCGTGATCGGCTGCCGCGCCGCCCGCAAGACCGGCGCCAGTAACCGCCATCGCCAGGGCCGCGACCATATTCCAAGCTTTCATCTGGGGGCCTCCCTTCCTCTGCAATGCGCCGCGCGCATCCTGCGTCCCCGGCGCCAGCGTCGAGGATGTCACTGCCCCGATCGAGAAGCATTGATATATGTCAATGCTTTCGCGGCGCGGGGCGGCACCGTCGCCGCGCTTTGCGGTTCAATTCCCCCCGAAAGCCGACTAGACCGGGCGAGGTCGGGGAATCGAGCGAGATGCCGCACTACCTTTACAGCGAAGACAAGGACTTCGAGTCGCGGTTTACCGCGCTTCTGGCGATGAAGCGCGAGGACAGCCCGGACGTGGATGCCGCCGTGGCGGCGATCATCGCCGACGTGCGGGCGCGGGGCGACGCGGCGCTGATCGAGCTGACGGCGAAGTTCGACGGGGTGATGCTGACGCCCGAAACGCTCGCCTTCTCCGCGGCCGAGATCGAGGCGGCATGCGCCCGCGTGCCCGGGGACGAACGCGCGGCGCTGGAACTCGCCGCTGAACGCATCCGCGCCTACCACGTGCGGCAGATGCCCGACGATGCCGAATGGACCGATCCCGAGGGCGCGACGCTCGGCTGGCGCTGGGGTGCGGTCGAGGCGGCGGGGCTTTACGTGCCGGGCGGGCTGGCGAGCTATCCCTCATCGGTCCTGATGAACGCGATCCCGGCACAGGTGGCCGGCGTCGAGCGGCTGGCGATCTGCGTGCCGACGCCCGGGGGGCAGGTCAATCCGCTGGTTCTGCTGGCGGCGCGGCTCGCCGGGGTCGATACGGTGTACCGGATCGGCGGCGCGCCGGCGGTGGCGGCGATGGCCTACGGGACCGAAACGGTCCGCCCGGTCGACAAGATCACCGGGCCCGGCAACGCCTATGTCGCGGCGGCCAAGCGGCGGGTCTTCGGCAAGGTGGGCATCGACATGATCGCGGGGCCGTCCGAGATTCTGGTCATCGCCGACGGCACCGGCGATCCGGACTGGATCGCGGTGGATCTCCTCAGCCAGGCAGAGCACGACGAAAGCGCCCAGGCGATCCTGATCACGGACGATGCTGGGCTTGGCCGCGCGGTGGCTGAGGCGGTCGAGCGTCGGCTCGAAACGCTCGACCGCCGCGCCATCGCCGCGGCAAGCTGGCGCGATTTCGGCGCGGTGATCACGGTGCGCGATCTGGACGAGGCGACGGCACTGTCCGACCGCATCGCGCCCGAGCACCTGGAGCTTTGCGTCGAGAACCCGGGCGGCCTCTTGTCGGAAATCCGGCACGCCGGGGCGGTCTTTCTGGGCCAATGGACGCCCGAGGCGATCGGCGACTATGTCGGCGGGCCGAACCACGTGCTGCCGACCGCCCGTTCGGCGCGGTTTTCCTCGGGGCTCAGCGTCCTGGACTTCCTCAAGCGCACCACGATTGCCCGGATGACGCCAGAGGCCCTGGCCGCCATCGGCCCCGCCGCAGAGACGCTGGCGAAATCGGAATCGCTGCAGGCGCACGGTCTGAGCGTGCGCGCGCGGCTCGACCGGCTGAACGAGTCCGCGGAATGAGCCGCCTGTCCGACGTCACCATCGACGACAGCGCGCTGCCGCCGCCCACGCCGGAGATCGAGCAGGAGCGCCGGGTGGCGATCTTCGACCTGCTCGAGGACAACAGCTTTGCCCTGCCGGATCGCGACGGCCGCGCAATCCCGGCCGGGCCCTACAGGCTGAACCTCGCGATCCGCGACAAGCGGCTGGTCTTCGACCTCGCCACCGAGGACGGCCGCGAGGTCGGCGCATTCCACCTGTCGCTCGGTCCGTTCCGGCAGACGGTCAAGGACTATTACCAGATTTGCGACAGCTATTTCGACGCGGTCAAGCGCCTGCCTCCGAGCCAGATCGAGGCGATCGACATGGCGCGCCGCGGCATCCACAACGAGGGCGCCCGCGTGTTGCAGGAGCGCCTCGAAGGCAAGGCCGAGGTGGATATCGACACGGCGCGGCGGCTGTTCACCCTGATCTGCGTCCTGCACTGGGGGGGCTGAGCGGTTGGCGGGGGAGATCCCATCCTCGGTTCTGTTCTGCTGCGATCACAACGCCGTCCGCTCGCCGATGGCCGAGGGGCTGATGAAGAAGCTATACGGCCAGGACGCCTATGTTCAGTCCGCGGGCGTTCGGAACGACCTGGAAATCGACGGATTCGCCATTGCCGTCTGCAACGAGATCGGCGTCGAGCTTAGCCGCCACCGCTCGCGGTCCTTCGAGGAGATGCAGCAATGGGGCGACGACCTGTCGGGCTTCGACCTGGTGGTCGCCCTGTCGCCGGCCAGCCAGCGCCAGGCGCTGGAACTGACCCGATACTATCACCTCGATGTGGAATACTGGCCGATCCTCGACCCCACCGGCCTGGGCACCAGGCGCGAGGAAAAGCTCGCCGCCTATCGGCAGACCCGCGACCAGATCATGGCGCGGATGCTCGAACGCTTCGGCCCGCCGACCCGCGAGGACGAATGAGCCTCTCGGTCCGCCCGCTGACAGGCGATGCGCTGGATGCGGCGCTGGACGACCTCGCGCGGCTTCGGATAGCGGTGTTCCGCGACTGGCCATATCTCTACGATGGCGACCTCGACTACGAGCGGCGCTATGTCGCCGCCTACCGCGACAGCCCGGGCGCGATCCTTGTCGGCGCCTTCGACGGCGTGCGGCTGGTCGGTGCGGCCACCGGCACCCCGATGGAGGACCACGCCGCCGAGTTCGCAGCACCGCTCGCCGCCCTGGATGTGCCACTGGCACGGATATTCTATTGCGCCGAAAGCGTGCTGTTGCCGGACTACCGCGGCCAAGGCGCAGGCCACGCGTTTTTCGACCACCGCGAGGCGCATGGCCGCGCGCTCGGCCGCACGCATTCGGTATTCTGTGCCGTCGCGCGCCCCGCCGACCACCCGCTGCGACCGGCAGGCTACCGCCCGCTCGACCCGTTCTGGCGGGCGCGGGGCTATGCGCCCCTGCACGGTGCATTCGCGCGGTTTTCGTGGAAGGATACCGACAGGCCGGACGCCACCGAGAAGCTTCTGCAGGTCTGGAGCAAGCTGTTATGAGGATCGCCGCCGCCGCCTATCCGCTCGACTGGTTCGACGCCTGGGCGGATTATGAGGCAAAGCTTTCGCGATGGGTTGCCGAGGCCGCGGGACAGGGCGCCGATCTGCTGGCATTCCCGGAATACGGCGCGATGGAGCTGGCCTCGCTCGCCGGCCCCGCGATCGCCGGCGATCAGGAGGCCGCGCTTTGCGCCGTCGCCGAGCGTATCGGGGCCGCCGACGACCTACACGCCGGGCTTGCCCGCCAATACGGCGTCCACATCCTGGCCGCCAGCGGTCCGGTCTACGACCCCGGGCCACGCCCGGTGAACCGCGCGCGGCTCTTTGCGCCCGACGGCAGCCGGGCGCATCAGGACAAGCAGGTGATGACCCGTTACGAGCGCGACTCCCTGGACGTGCGTCCCGGCGGGCGGCTCAAGCTGTTCGACACCGCGCTCGGCCGGATCGGCATCCTGATCTGCTATGACGTCGAATTCCCGCTTCTGGCCCGCGTGCTGGTCGAGGCCGGGGCCGAAATCATCCTGGCGCCGTCCTGCACCGAACAGCTTTCCGGCTACTGGCGGGTCCGGGTCGGCGCCATGGCCCGCGCGCTCGAGGGGCAATGCGTCGTGGTGCACGCGCCCACGGTCGGCCCGGTTTCATGGAACCCGACGGTCGACACCAACACCGGCGCCGCGGCGATTTATGGCCCGCCCGATCTGGGCTTTCCCGATACCGGCGTGCTGGCCGAGGGCGCGCTCAACGCGCCCGGCTGGGTCTATGCCGATATCGCACCCGGTGCCGTCGCCGCGGTGCGCCGCGACGGCCGCGTGGCGAACGTCGCCCACTGGCCCGAACAGGTGCCGCGAACACAAACGGTGGAATGTGTGGCCCTCGGCGCATCGGAACTTGAAAAAACTTGAGAAAGGGCGCATCTAACAGCGGCCCGCGATGGGCGGGCGCGACGATGGAGTGACCATGGCCAAGGAAGAAATGCTCGAATTTCCCGGCGTCGTGAAGGAACTCCTGCCGAATGCGACGTTCAGGGTCGAGCTGGATAACGGCCATGAGATCATCGCCCATACGGCAGGAAAGATGCGCAAGAACCGGATCCGCGTGCTTGCAGGCGACCGGGTCCAGGTTGAAATGACGCCCTACGATCTGACCAAGGGTCGGATCAACTACCGCTTCAAGTAGGCCCCGTGCCCGTTTCACGGGCGCGCCCGCGCCTCGTTCTCGGCTCCGGCAGCCCCCGGCGGCTGGAGCTTCTGGCGCAGCTTGGACTGGCGCCGGACGATGTGCGCCCGCCGAACGTCGACGAAACGCCGCTGGACCGCGAAACGCCCCGCGACTATTGCCGCCGTATCGCACTGGCCAAGGCCGGCGCGATGACGCTTGTCGACGGCGAGATCGCGCTTTGCGCCGACACGACCGTGGCGCTGGGGCGCAGGATTCTCGGCAAGCCCGGCGACGCCGACGAGGCCGCGGCCTTCCTTCGGCTGCTGTCCGGGCGCAGGCACCGGGTGATCACCGCCGTCGCGGTCAGGCGTAGCGAGCGGGTGTGGCAGAGCGACGTGGTCTCGGCCGTGCGCCTGAAACGCCTGAGCGAGGCGGAAATCGCCGGCTATCTCGCGACCGGCGACTGGCGCGGCAAGGCCGGCGGCTATGCGATCCAGGGGCCGGCGGGTGCCTTCATTCCCTGGGTCCAGGGGTCCTACACCGCGATTGTCGGTCTGCCGGTTTATGAGACGGCGCAGCTTCTGCGTGCGGCGGGCATGCCCGTGGGCGAAGCGCCGTGAAGGGCCGCCAGATCGTTCTCGACCGGGTCGCCGGGCGCGAGGCCGCGGCGCTGCTCGTCGACGGCGAACTCGACGACCTGTTGATTGCCGCGGACGATCCGGCGCCCGGCACGGTCTACCGCGCCGTCGCCGACCGGCCAATGAAGGGCCAGGGCGGTGTCTTTCTGAAGACGCCGGACGGGTCGGCCTACCTCCGCGGCGCCAAGGGTTTACGCCAGGGCGCCGCGGTGACGGTGCAAGTCACCGGCTATGCCGAGCCCGGCAAGGCGATCCCGGTCACCGACCGCGTTCTGTTCAAGAGCCGCTACGCCATCGTCACCCCCGCTGTGCCGGGGCTGAACCTGGCCCGCAGCATCCGCGACGAGGCCGAGCGGCTGCGCCTGGCCGACCTGGCCGGCGCCGGCATGGAGGGCAGCACGATGGGGCTGATCCTGCGCAGCGCTTGCACGGGTGGCGGCGCGGACCAGATCGCCGCCGACATCGCCACGATGCGCGCCGCTGCCGAACAGGTGATCGGCGGTTCCGTGGACGAGCCCGCCCGGCTGCTCGACGGCGACGGTCCATGGCGGATTGCGTGGCGGGACTGGCCGGATGTGGCCGACGTGGTGCGCGAAGACGGTGCGTTCCGGACGCTCGGCGTTCTCGACCTGATCGACGCGGCCCGCGGGCCCGAGGTGCGCCTCGGCGGCGGAGCCACCATGGTCGTCGAAGAGACCCGAGCGCTGGTGGCGGTCGACGTCAACACCGGCCCCGACGGGTCCTTCGCCGCTGGACTCAAGGCGAACATTGCCTGTGCCCGCGCCCTGCCCCGCGCGCTGCGGCTGCGCGGCCTCGGCGGGCAGATCGCGGTCGACATGGCACCGATGGCCAAGAAGAACCGGCGCACCGTCGAGGCCGCGCTGCGCGCCGCGTTCCGCACCGACGAAGTCGAAACCATCCTGGCCGGCTGGACGCCGCTCGGCCATTTCGAATTGCAGCGCAAACGCGCCCGTCCCCGGCTTGCCGCCCTGATCGGCTGAGCGCCGGCGCAACGCGGCGAGACCCGGGAAACGGGTTGAACGGCCGCCTTCCGCGCCCCGGTCCTTGCGCGATGCCGAACGGCAGAATCCCTCTGGACACCCCCGCCCCTGCACCCTAAAACCCGCCCACCCGAGCGGAACACCGCTCACCCGTGCCCGGGTAGCTCAGGGGTAGAGCAGTGGACTGAAAATCCTCGTGTCGGTGGTTCGATTCCGCCCCCGGGCACCATTAGCACAAATCTCGTTGGAGGAATCCGCTTCGGAAGTGGCGTATCCGGCAGCACCCAGCCCTGCGTGGGTCGCCTCGAAGATCTCAGTGCGGTGCGGGTGCGCGCCTGGCCTCGGCTGGTGGTCGCGAGACCGTCCGGCGGCCCGGATGATCCCCGGATCTGCCGCTTCGTCCTGCCGATCAATCGCTCATCCGAGCCAGCTGCGATAGTCGCTGACCAGAAAATGCGTCGGGGCCACATCCTCTTCGATTTCGGCAAAGCGGCCGATTGGTTCGCGGAAGATGTTGTCGGTCTCGTCGTCGTTGACGGTCGAGACCTCGCCGATCAGCACATCGCCGCCCTCGCCCCAGAACGCGTGCCAGTCGCCGGGCATCAGCGTCACGCTTTCTCCGGGCGCGAATTTGATCTTCTCGCCTGCGGTGAAGTCTCGGCGAATGCCATCACACCAGACCGTTCCGCCGCGATCCTCGGCGAAGTTGCCCTGATCATCCGAGCCGTATAGCTGGATCACCAATGTCGCGCCGCCGCGGTTGATGATGTCTTCGGCCTTGATGACGTGGGTGTGCATCGGGCTGAGCTGATCCTGCCGCGAGATCAGCAGCTTCTCGGCATAGCACATGCCGCCGCCGCGCTGCAGGTCGGCCAGCCGCCCGTTGCGCAGGGTGAACAGGAACAGGCCCAACTCATCGAACCGACCGGCGCCGTAGTCGGTGATGTCCCAGCCGCAGCGGGCGTCGATGACGTGGCGTGCGGCATCCTTTCGCGCCTTGAACTCATCCGGCGTCCAATAGGCGAAAGGCGGCAGCGCAAAGCCGAAACTGCGGATCATGTCGTCCGCGTCCGCCATGATCTCGTTGACGCGCGAGCGTTTCACTTGGCGCTCTCCCGTGTCAGGAATTCGATCACCATTGCGGCGGTCCAGGTAAAGCTGCCGCCGCCGCAGGGCTCGGCGTCGAGCGGGCTGTAGTATTCCGCAAAGCCGCTTTCCTCGATCAGACGCAGGCTGTCGGACACGATGCGGTTTGCGACCTCGGTCTCGCCGGCGCGCTCCAGCCCGTTCGAGATCATGTAGTTCACCACCAGCCAGACCGGCCCGCGCCAGTACCGCAGGCTATCGAAATCCGGCGAGGCCGGGTCATGGCTGGGCACCAGGAAATTGACCTTCTCGCCCCATCTGGTGATGGTTTCGGCGATGGCACTGGCCCGGTTTGCCGGGACCGCCGCGAAGGCGGCGAGCAGCCCGCCAGAGGACGGGGTGTCGACAAGTTCGGCGGTCGCCCGGTCGTAGCACAGGTATTGACCTCGCTTGTCGCTCCACAGGTCTTCCAAGGCGGCGATCCCGCGATCCGCCAGCTCGCGCGAGCGCGCGGCGATCTTGGCCTCGCCGAGATCGTCTGCCAGTTCGGCCAGTTCGCTGCAACTGCGGATCAGGATCGCGTTGAAGCCGGGGTCGACGATCCGGAACGGCGAGGCGTCGTGCAGCCTGGAATTGTCCCATTTCAGCCCGCGGAACAGCTGCACCAGCCAGATATAGCGTTCGTACTGGGCCTGGGTGGGCCGGTGTTCGGGGTTGGCGTGCTGGGTGTCGCGGCGGGTGAAGGGCATCACGCCCTCGGTCGGCACACGCTCGAACGCGGCGTCCCAGTCGACCGAGTTGTCGCGGCCCGATTCCCAGGGGTGGATGATCGCCACCAGCCCGGTGCCTTCGGGATCGCGGCAGCGGTAGAACCATTCGTGCCAGGCGTGAATTTTCGGCAGCAGCGCGCGCGCCCGGCGCTCGGCCGCGCTGCGGTCCTGGGCCCGGCGGTAAAGCTGGCGCACCGAATAGCCCGCCACCGCGGGCTGGGTGATCCCGGTGGTCGGCACCTTGCGCCCGGTATCCCAGACCTCCGGCCCCGGGAAGTAGCCGTCGTCATGCTCGTGAAAGATGATGTGCGGCACCATGCCGTCGTCCCATTGGTGCGACAGCAGCGTCTCGACCTCGGTCCAGGCGCGGTCCTCGTCGAACCGGCTGAAGCCGAGCGCGCTGAGCGCGCTGTCCCAGTTCCACTGGAAGGGGTAAAGCCCATGCGTCGGCACGGTATAGTGCCCGCGGTCGTTCTTCCGCATCGTCGCCTTGGCACGTTCGATCATGTCTTTGGTCATGGGTCTGCCTTTCACGCGACAGCCAGCGTGGATTGCGGGTCGAACCAGCGCACCCGGTCGGGCTGCGGCGCCAGTGTCAGCTTGTCGCCGGGCTTGACCTGCAGATCGCTGTCCAGAACCGCCCTGAACAGCGTGCCGTCGACCTCGCAAGTGACCAGCAGATGCGCGCCCAGCGGCTCGACGACCTTGGCAATGGCAGTCAATCCCTGGTCGGCGGGGTCGATATCCTCGGGCCGGATCGCGAATTGCAGCGGGCCCTTGCCGGTGCTCGGCCCGTCGAGGACCTGACCCGCGACCTTCCACTTGCCCTCGCCGGCCGGTTCCGCGCGCAGGAAATTCATCGGCGGGTTGCCGATGAAGCCGGCGACGAATTCGGCGGCCGGGTTGCGGTAGACCTCGATCGGCGTGGCGGCCTGAACGATCTTGCCCTGATGCATGACGCTGATCCGGTCGGCCATTGACATCGCCTCGACCTGGTCATGGGTGACGTAGATCGCGGTGGTCTTCGATTCCGCCAGCACGCCCTTCAGCTCGGCCCGCATCTCCATGCGCAGCAGCGCGTCGAGGTTCGACAGGGGTTCGTCCATGAGGATCACGTCGGGTTCCATCGCCAGGGCACGGGCCACGGCGACGCGCTGGCGCTGGCCGCCGGACAGCTCGCCCGAATACCGTTTCAAAAGCTGCTCGATATGCATCAGCGTGGCGACCCGCTCGACCCGGCGCTTCACCTGGTCGTTCGGCAGTTTCTGCATCCGCAGGCCGAAACCGATATTCTCGAACACGGTCAGGTGCGGAAAGACGGCGTAGTTCTGGAACACCATGGCGATGCCACGATCCTTGGGCGCCAGGTGATCGACACGCCGCCCGCCGATCCAGACCTCGCCGGTCGTGGCGGTTTCCAGGCCTGCGACGATCCGCAGAAGCGTGGTCTTGCCGCAGCCCGAGGCGCCCAGAAGCACCATGAATTCCTGGTCGGCGATGGTCAGGTTGATGTCATGCAGCGCGGTGTAGCTGCCAAAGGTCTTAGCGACGTTCTTGATCTGGATTTCAGCCATATCTCTGTTTTCCTGTCCGGGCCGCCCGCGCTAGCGGTTGGCGATACCCCACATGGCGAAAAGGTACTTGCGCACCGCGAAGATGAAGATCAGCGCCGGCACGACGAGGATGAAGCCGCCGGCGAATTTCAGGTGCAGCGGCGACGTGTCGAGGTTCTGCAAGAGGAACGCGGTCAGTGTCCGGTTCTCGATGGTCAGCACCGCGGCCGCGAAAACCTCGTTCCACGAGATCACGAAGGCGAAGATCGCCGATGCCGTGATACCCGGCAGGATCAGCGGCAGCACCACCTTGGTGAACGCCGTCACGCGGGTGCAGCCCAGCGTCCAGGCGGCCTCTTCCAGTTCGATCGGAATGCCCGAGAACAGCGAGAACGTGATCAGCACCGCGAACGGAAGCGCCAGCGTCGTATGCACCAGCGCCAGGCCGAAGGTGGTATCGTCCAGACCGGTGCGGATGAAGAACACCGCCAGGGGCAGCGCCAGCAGCGGCAGCGGGAAGGCCCGGGTCAAGAGGATCAGCAGGCGAAACAGCTCCTTGCCGGCGAAGTCGAACCGCGACAGGGCATAGCCCGCGGGCGCGCCGATCAGGATCGACAGGATCATCGTCATGCCGGCCACGATCACCGAGTTCTTCAGTGCCGTCAGCATCCCCGCGAACTTGGCGAAGAAGGCCAGGCTGCCCAGATCGAAATCGGGGATGAACGGCTTGGGAAAGCTGTTCACCGTGTCCGGCGAGGACAGCGTGTTGACCAGCAGAAAGTAGATCGGAACGATCACCCAGGCGCAAAGCACAACCACGCCGGCGAGGTAAAGGAACCGCCCGGCCCTGCGCGTGTCGGTCGCGGGGGCGGCGGTGGCGGTCGCGTCGGTCATATCGTGGCCCCCTTCGGTACGCGCAGCACGCGCAGGATGACGAGCGTCGCGGCGATCGAGATCACCAGGATGATCAGCGCCATCGCCGCGGCCGCACCGCTGTTGAGCAGGTCGAACTGATAGGCATAGGTCTCGCCCATCAGCACCGGGAACAGGGTTCCGCCCAGCGCCTGGACGACGGCGAAGACTTCGAATGCCAGGATCACCCGCAGGACCAGGGCGGTCTGCAGAGACGGGCGCAGAAGCGGCAGGGTAATGCGGACGAACCGCTTCCAGGGCGACGCGCCGAAGACCTCGGCCGCCTCGTAGTATTCCTTGGGGATCAGGCCGATACCGGCCACCAGGATCACCAGCATGATAGCCGTGGCGCGCCAGATCTCGGCCAGCGCGATGGCCACGAACACCAGAACCGGGTTCTGGAAGGTCAGCAGGTTGACCGGGCGTTCGACAAGACCGAGCGCGCCCATCATCGTGTTGAGAAAGCCGGACTGCTCGAATATCGCCAGCCAGATCAGTCCGGCGGCAAGGTCGGAGATGCCCAGGGGGATGGTCCAGACGTAGAGCACCATGTCGCGCCCTTTGTCCATCTTGGTGACCATCGTCGCCATCAGGAGCGCCAGCGCCAGCTGCACAGGCACCACGATGCCGGCCAGCAGCAAGGTATTGCGCATCGAGATCGGGAATTTCCAGTGGCTGACCACCTCGCGGAAGTTGTCGAGCGTGAACCCCGCGCCGGTGGTGAACGCCAGCTGGGCCACGAGGATAAAAGGGTAGAGGAAGAACAGACAGAGAAAGATCGTGACCGGAAGGATTAGGACGTATGGCAATATTCGTGCGTTCATCTGGCTGTTCCTGACTAACGCGAACCCGTTGAGCGGCGCGGGGCAGGTCCGGGCCTGCGGGCCCGGACCCGGGATTTCAGGCGATCGGTGTCACTCGACCGGGCAGGCGCCTTCGGACGGCGCATCGGGGGCCCAGCAAGGCGCGCCGGATTCCTCCATGATCGCCGAAAGCTGGCCCTTGTGGTCATCCAGCACGGCCCGGATGTCATGACCAGCGAGCACGATGCGCTCGAACGTGTCGACGAAGACGCGGCTGAAGTCGCCGCCCTTGTCACCCAGACCCGAGGGCAGCAGGCCGGGGTTGGCGTCTGCCGCGGCGCTCATCTTGGCCACGGCCGCACCGGCGGCCTGCACCGCGGGCGGCATGTCGTCGGGAAACTCCACGTCGACCACCGGGAAGAAGCTGGTCGCCCGCAGCGTCGCGATCTGGGTTTCCGGCTTCATCATGTAGGCGACCAGGGCCTTGGACGCTTCCATGTCGGGCGCGGTCCGCGGGATCGCGATGCCGGCCAGAACCGGCATGAAGCCGCGGCCATGCGGGCCTGCCGGCGCCGGGAAGGCCACGAAATCGTCCGGGCGCTCGTTGAACGCCTGCGCCAGGCGCGAGGTGTGGTCGAACACGATCCACGCGTCACCGCTGAGAAGCTGTTCCTGCATGAAGGAAAAGTTGGTCGACGCCGGGTTCGTATGCGTCCAGAGCTCCTTGAACTTCTCCCACGCGGTCACGGCCTCGTCCGAGGCGAAGGTGCGGACCACGCCGTTGGTGTAGGACGGATAGAGGTAGCCCTGGAAGAAGCGGTGCTTCAGACCCTTCGGACCCGCCGGAAAGCCGAACTTGGCCTCGCCCACGGCTTCGTGCACATTAGCCGCCCAGGCGATCAGCTGGTCATAGCTCAGCGCGTCGATATCGGCGCCCTCGGGCAGGTACTGCAGCGCTTCCTTGTTGGCTGCCATGATATAGCTCGCCTGCATCCAGGGCAGGTATTGCAGGTTGTCGGTGCCCATCCGGGCCAGATCGTTGAACGTCTCGCTCGATGACATCAGGCCGAGATCGTCAAGATCGACCAGGTCATCGGGGTTCATCGCCGCGAACGACCCCTCGAGCGCACCCAGCACGCCGATGGTGCCGGTGCCGGCCTGCAATTCGGCCTGAAGCCGCGTCAGGAACGGGCCGTCGTCGTTCGGCTGATAGTCGACCGCCTGACCGGCGCCTGCCAGAACCTGCTCGCGCATCGCCTGAGCCTCTTCCACCGGCTTGGCCTGGGTTGACCAGAACAGGACGTCGGCCTGCACGGCGGCACCCGACATCAGGATCGTCAGTCCCGAGGCGGCTCCGATAACTCCTTTTCTGAAAGTCATTTCGCTCCTCCCTTTGGTTTGCGAATTCGGTGCGCTGGACAGCGCACATTCTTTTGTTGCGGTTCAGGCTAGCACGCGCCCTTCGATACCTGTCAACAACACCACCCCGGCCATTCGACCGCGCAGGCACCGGCCCGCGCAGGGTCATGCCTAGGTGACGGGGTTCTCCCTGAGATAGCACAGCAGCAACTTGTACTTGTCGCGCGCGCGGTGGTTATAGCGCCATTCGGTCTCTTTCAGATGCAGGTGGAACGTCGCGGCCGGCACGCCCTTGAACTTCTCGAACCGCACCTTGGCCAGGCCCCAGAACCCCTCGATACCGTTGATCGGGGTCCGGCCACCGGCCGTTTCGTGCCCGGCGTGGTCGACCCGGTAATGCCCGTGGCCGAGGTCCACCAAACCGTGGTAGCCCGGCCAATCGTCGGAACTCGTTACCGTCGTGCGGTCGACCTTGCCGCGGATCATGCCGCGCAGCGTGGCCTTTGACTCATCGGGAACCACCTCGGTGTAGACCCGGCCGTCGCAATCGAAGATGCCGAAGACGATCGCGCCATTGCAGGCGGCAGGCACCGGCCGGGCATTGCCTTGCGCCGGGTTCCTATCGTTCGCCCCGGCGAAGGCCGGCCGCCGGCGCTCACAATCGGTCAGGATACGTTCGCGCAGGGCGCGGTAGAAACGGTTGACGGTATTGCGGTTGAGCCCGGTCAGCTCGGCCGTCTGCGCCGCCGTCAGGTCCGCGGCAAAGAAGCGCACGATCTGGCGCGTCTTGGCCTCGGAAATGCGTGATCGGCGGGCGTACTTGTTTTTCATTCCCGTTCAAAGCCTTGGGCGGCTTCACATCCTCGCAGCTAGGCAAGACCCACGGCCCGCCCGATCTGAACCCGACCTCAGATAACGGCCCTGCGCGATGGCCGTTGATTGCCCATCGACACCCGCCATCATCGTCGGTTGGCGCTCGTTTTGATATATCGTTATATCATCTGTCAACAGAAAGTTTTCGACCGGCCGAGCGCGAAGTAGCCGGGAATTCAGAAAACCCTTGATGTGGTTTGAAAAAGCTGGAAGATAAAAGGTACATCGATATATCAGGAATCTGCGAATTGTCGGACCGACCGAAGCTCGAAACAGTCGCCAGGGCCGCCGGCGTGTCGATCTCGACTGCCAGCCAGGTGATTCGCGGCACCGGCCGGATCTCGGAGAAGACCCGCAAGAAGGTGCTTCTGGCGGCGAAACGGCTTCGCTATGTCCCCGACAACCGCGCCGCGTCCATGCGCTCTGGCCAGAACCTCGAGATCGGTTTCGTGATTCACCATATCGCCAACCCGTTCAACGCCGAGGTCATCGCGGGCGTCAGCGATCTGCTGGAGGACGAAGGATACCTCGTCTCGGTTCTCGACGCGCACGACGACCCCGAGCGGCAGGGCCGCCATATCGAGGCGTTCATTCGCAATGGCCGGGCCGGCCTGTTGTGGGTTCCCGCAGTGGATACGCCGCAGGACACGTTCGAATTGCTGAAGGCGCACGGCATCCCCGCGGTGACGTTCCTGCGGCGGACCGATAAACAGGAGTTCGACCACGTGGGCATCCGGAACGCCGAGGCCACGGCGGCCGCGACGCGGTATCTTGCCGAGCTCGGTCATCGCAGGATCGCCTATCTTGGCGGCACCGCGATGGCCGCTGTCCGCAGGGATCGGATCGCCGGGTACACCCGGGTGATGTCGGACCTTGAACTGGCCGAGCCGGTCATCTGGAATTCGCCCGACAACAAGCTTGCCGGCATGAACGCCATGCTGGACCTGATCCAGGCCAATCCGCGGACCACCGCGGTCGTGTGCAATGGCGACACGGTCGCCCTGGGGGCATGCCTCGCCCTGATCCGATCCGGCCTGCAGCCCGGTAGGGACATTTCGGTGGTGGGCTTCGACGACATCCAGGACGCGGCCGTGGCGACGCCGCCGCTGACGACGATGGCGGTGTCCCCTTACCAGCTGGGACGCCAGCTTGCGCAGGTCCTGCTCGACCGCATCCGCCACCCGGAGATGCCCGTGACCGTCTCGGAGATCGCCGCACAACTGGTGGTTCGTGACACGACGGGGGCACCGCGCGTGCATTCCGGCGGTGCGGCCCCGCCGGCACCAGGCGGCGGACCGTAACCAGCCACCGTGCCGAAGTGCCTTGCGGGCGAGGCCGCGTGTACCGAAGCGGTGCCGGTCAGCCCGTCAGCTTCGCGATCCGTCTCAGGGCAAAGAGATACCCGTCTGTCCCGCAACCCGCGATGACCCCGTCGGCGCGAAGCGAGACGTAGGAGTGGCGGCGGAAGTCCTCGCGCTTGTGGATGTTCGAAAGGTGCACCTCGATCACCGGGCCCTCGAACGTGTTGAGGGCGTCGAGGATTGCGACCGAGGTGTGCGAATGCGCGGCCGGATTGATCACGATGGCGACCGCGTCCTCGCGCGCCTGGTGAATCCAGTCGATGATCTGGCCCTCGTAGTTGGACTGCAGGCACCGCACGTCGAGCCCGAGTTCGCCGCCCAGCGCCGCGCAGGCCGTGGCGACGTCATCCAGCGTTTCGGACCCGTAGATCTCGGGCTGGCGCTTGCCCAGAAGGTTGAAGTTCGGGCCGTTCAGGATGTAGACGCGCTTGCTCACGTTGCGGAACCTTTCCCCGGTTTCGATCCTGATACGGTGTCCGGCGCGGCTTGTCGAACCCGTTTCGGGGCGCTCGCCCGGCACTGGACCTCGCCCGCCGTTCCTCGTAATGCGAAGTCCAGGCCGCCAGGGGGACCACAGGATGATATTCGACCGCTCGATCAAGATCGCCCCGTCGATCCTCAGCGCCGATTTCGCCGATTTCGGGCGCGAGATTCAGGCGGTCGAGGCCCAGGGGGCCGATTGGGTGCATGTCGACGTGATGGACGGTCATTTCGTGCCGAACCTCACGTTCGGCCCGCCCGCCGTGAAAGCGTTCCGCCCCCACGTCAAGACGGTCATGGACGTGCATCTGATGATTGCGCCGGTCGATCCCTATATCGAGGCCTTTGCCGAGGCGGGCAGCGACCTGATCACCGCCCATGTCGAGGCCGGGCCGCATATCCACCGCACCCTTCAGGCGATCCGCGGCGCAGGCGCCAGGGCCGGGGTGGCGCTGAACCCCGGCACCCCGGCCGAGGCGGTCGAGCACCTTCTGGACCTCGTCGATCTGGTGCTGGTGATGACCGTGAACCCCGGCTTCGGCGGGCAGAAGTTCATCGACATGACCGCCAAGATCGCCCGGATTCGCGCAAAGATCGGCGACCGCCCGATCCATATCCAGGTCGACGGCGGCATCACCCCGGAAACCGCCCGAACCGTGGCAGAGGCGGGCGCGGACGTTCTGGTGGCAGGCTCGGCGGTGTTCAAAGGCGGATCGGTGTCCGACCCATCGCCCTACGGCGCCAACATCAGCGCGATCCGTGCCGGGGCCGAGGCGGTTTTCTGAGCCCGTTTGCAGCCAAGCCAACCCGGCGAAGCGCCGCGCAATCTGCACCGGGCGGGCGCCGCCCCTCCCGGGGCGCAAACGAACGCGGAATGCCAACCACGCGCTGGCGGGCATCGGAGATTGGCCCACCGTGCCCTTCCCGCCCGGTCTTGAAATGACTGGTTGAGCCGTTCCGTGCCACCTCGAGCCTAGGCCCTTCCCCGCTGTAGAATGCAGACGGTATCGCGTTACGCCGCGCCACGACGCTGCGCGGCCATGTGCGCGCCCGGCTGGCCGATGTCGCCGACGACCACTCCGCAATCCCGGATCGGACGGTCGATCATGGTCCCGCTTCGGACAGTATCGACGGCTCGCGCCGTGCCGAGCAGCGGGCTTGCGGGCAAATCCGGCAACTCGTGCCGATCGCCAGCGCCGGAATGTCGGGCAGCGCCGCGCGGTCGGCAGGCAGAACCAGCATCGTCGCCTCATAGACCGGAGGCATGTCGAAGGTCGCTGGCCCGGCCGGCTGAGCGACGGCATAGCTGAGAAAGCGCTCCGCGTCGCGGCCGGGCATTTCCACCACGGCGCGCACCGGCGCGGCGGGGCGGCCCAGCGCCTGGTAGAGCGGCCAGAGCGGGCAGGCCGCACCGAAACGCGGCAGCGGAAAGCCCGGAACGGGCTTGCGGAATGTAAGCGTGCCGGACCCGTCGCAGATCACCAGCCCGATACGGCCCTGCCCCGCCTGCGTCGGCAGTGCCGCGATCCGGCGCAGCACGGCGGCGAGGCCGGCGCCGAAGCGCGCGCACAGTGCGGCGGGGTCGAAACGGCATTCCTGCGCGGCCGGCGCGAAGTCGGCCAGGGGCATCCGTTCGGCATCCGCGCGATAGCGTTCCAGGTGGCGCATGGCGAGATCACGGCCGGCAGCGGTGGAGATTTCGCGGGCGCCGCTCAGGATCGCGGCTGTCGGGGCGGGCGAGGCGAGTTCAAGCTCGGCGATGTGGAAATCCCGTGCCTCCAGCCACTGCTCCAGCTCTTCCTGCGGCGAACCGGGGGCCGGCGTCTCGCGGTCGGCGGCGTCGAGATAGGCGACGAGCGCCTGGCTGGTCTCGGCCAGCCGCTGACTGTCCTCGTGGATGTTGCGGTGAAACCGGTCGCGCCATTCCGGTTCGATCTGTCCCGGTTCGACCAGGATCGAGGCCGACGCGTTGATCGCCGTGACCGTCGACAGCAACTCGTGCAGCGAGGCCGCGAGATGCGGATCGTGCGCCATCCGGTCGGTCAGCGCCTCGACCATGCGCTCGAGTTCCCCGATCCGGCGGTGCTGCGCGGCCAGCAGCGCCGCCCAGCCGGGGAAGCGGCCGGCGAATTCCTCGGTCCGGCCGGTTTCGGGCGCGGTGTCGGCCATGCTGGCCGAGGCATCGCGCAGCGCGCTGACCATCGCCGCGTCGGCGCCGCCCGCCAGTCCGGCGGGATCGGCGCCCAGCGCCTCGGCGATGTCGGAAAGCAGCTTGCCACCGATTCTGCGCCGGTTGTGCTCGATCAGGTTCAGATAGGCGGCGGAGATTCCGGCCGTTCGCGCTAACGCGGATTGCTTGATCCCCAGCATCAGCCGGCGCTCGCGGATTCGCGTCCCCGTCAACCCGCGTTCGGCCATCCGCGCATTCCCTTGAGTCTCAACGATTTCCCCAGCGTCAGGAAAAGAATTTTACACATCATAGCATGGGTCTGTGTATTTCTTAACAAAATTGTTCTTTCATTCAATGCGGTTGTTGCGAAATTTTCGAAGCTTCCGCATTAATATCAATATCCCTGTAAAGGGAAGCGGCGGGGTCGGCCGAGGAGGGTCCGACAGTCCCGCCGGGACGTCCATGAAACGGGAGGACCCCATGACGAAATCCAACCTGACCCGGCGCGGTGTGCTGCAGACCGGCGCCGTGGCCGGCGCCGGTCTGGCGCTGCCGACGATCTTTGCCTCGGGCGCGTCGGCCTACACCAACGAGCCAACCGGCTCGACGGTGACGCTGGGCTTCAACGTGCCGCAGACCGGCCCCTACGCCGAAGAGGGCAATGACGAGCTTTTGGCGCAGCAGCTGGCGGTCGAGCACCTGAACGGCGAAGGTGATGGCGGCTGCCTCAACACCTTCACCTCGAAGGCGCTTCAGGGCAACGGCATCCTGGGCAAGAAGGTGACCTTCGTCACCGGCGACACCCAGACCAAATCGGACGCCGCGCGCGCGGCGGCCAAGTCGATGATCGAAAAAGACGGCGCCGTGATGATCAACGGCGGTTCGTCCTCGGGCGTCGCCGTGGCCGTGCAGGGCCTGTGCCAGGATGCCGGCGTGATCTTCATGGCGGGCCTGACCCACGCCAATGACACCACCGGCAAGGACCGCAAGGCCAACGGCTTCCGCCACTTCTTCAACGCCTACATGTCGGGTGCCGCGCTGGCGCCGGTGCTGGCCAAGGAGATGGGCGCCGAACGCCGCGCCTACCACCTGACTGCTGACTACAACTGGGGCTGGACCCAGGAAGAGTCGATCGCCGCCTCGACCGAGGCGATGGGCTGGGAAACCGTCAACAAGGTCCGCACCCCGCTGGCCGCGACGGACTTTTCGTCCTACATCGCTCCGGTTCTGAACTCGGGCGCCGACGTGCTGGTGCTGAACCATTACGGCGGCAACATGGTCAACTCGCTGACCAACGCAATCCAGTTCGGCATGCTCGACAAGGTCGTGAACGGCAAGGACTTCAAGATCGTCGTGCCGCTCTACTCGGAGCTGATGGCCGCCGGTGCGGGTGAGAACATCAAGGGCGTGCTGGGTTCGATGAACTACAACTGGCAGCTCGACAACGAGGGTTCCAAGGCCTTCGTCCAGTCCTTCGGCCAGAAGTACGGCAAACCGCCGTCCAACTCGGCCCAGACCTGCTATGCGCAGGTTCTGCTTTACGCCGACGCCTGCGAGCGCGCGGGCACGTTCCGCCCCTGCGCCGTTGTCGATGCGCTGGAAGGCTTCGAATTCGACGGTCTCGGCAACGGCCCGACGCTGTACCGTGCCGAAGACCACCAGTGTTTCAAGGACGTTCTGGTCGTGCGCGGTGCGCAGAACCCGACCAGCGCCTACGACACGCTGGAGATCGTGGAAATCACGCCGCGCGCTCAGGTCGAGTATCCGCCGAACCACCCGATGTTCGGTGGCGACGAGGCCACCCTTGGCGCGTGCAACGACGGCGCCTGAGCCATCTGCCAAGACCTGTCGTAGGGCGGGGTTCCTCCCGCCCTACACATTTCCAGGCTGGATCGCCTCACCGGCATCCGGCGAATAGCGCTTAAAGGTGGGGACCATGGACGCAATCCTTCTCCAAGTATTGAACGGGCTCGACAAGGGCTCGGCCTATGCGCTGATCGCGCTGGGGCTTACGCTGATCTTCGGCACCCTCGGTGTGGTGAACTTCGCCCACGGCGCGCTGTTCATGATCGGGGCGTTCTGCGCCGTGACGCTGCAGCGCATCCTGTCGCTCAGCTACACGGTCCTCGACGAAACGCAAAAGGACTTCCTCGGCAATCCGCTGCAGGTCAAGATACCCTATGTCGAAGGCTGGTTCGGCGAAGCCGCGGGCGGTGCGATCATCGACTGGTCGGTACCGCTGGCGATCCTGTTCTCGATCCCGGTCATGGTCGGCGTCGGCTATGCCATGGAACGCGGCCTGATCAAGCACTTCTACAAGCGTCCGCATGCCGATCAGATCCTGGTGACATTCGGTCTCGCGATCGTGCTGCAGGAAATCGTTAAGGCCTATTACGGCGCGAACCCGATCCCCACCCCTGCGCCCGACGCTCTGGTCGGCTCGCTTGACTTCGGCGTGCTGCTCGGCTTCGAGCCGAACGTGATCATCTACCCGATCTGGCGCATGGTCTACTTCGTCTTCGCGCTGACCGTGATCGCCGCGGTGTTCGCCTTCCTGCAATTCACCACGTTCGGCATGGTGGTCCGCGCCGGCATGGCCGATCGCGAGACCGTCGGGCTTCTGGGTATCAACATCGACCGGCGCTTCACGATCATGTTCGCCATCGCGGCCTGCGTCGCCGGCGTCGCGGGCGTGATGTACACGCCGATCAACTCGCCGAACTACCACATGGGCATGGACTTCCTCGTGCTCAGCTTCGTCGTCGTCGTCGTCGGCGGTATGGGCAGCCTGCCCGGCGCAGTCGCCGCGGGTTTCCTGCTGGGCATCCTCGAGGCCTTCGCCTCGATGAACGAGGTCAAGGCGATCTTCCCCGGCATCGACCAGATCATCATCTACCTGGTCGCGATCATCATTCTGCTCGCACGGCCGCGTGGCCTGATGGGCCGCAAAGGCGTGATGGAGGAATAATCCATGCTCGGTCTCAACAAGAAAGACACCCTGCTCTTTTCGATCGTCACGGTGCTTGTCTTCATCGCACCGATCCTGATGAACCCGTTCCAGGAAGGAACCGCGCTGGCGCAGATGTTCAACGCGGGCTACCCGGACCTGATGCAGCGCTTCGTGATCTTCGGGATCCTGGTGATCGGCTTCAACCTGCTGTTCGGCCTGACCGGGTATCTCTCGTTCGGTCACGCCGCCTTCCTCGGGATCGGCAGCTACTCGGCCGTCTGGATGTTCAAGCTGCTGGGCTACAACGTGCTTCCCGGAATTTTCCTGGCCATCGTGGTCTCGGGCCTGCTGAGCCTGGTGATCGGCTTCATCGCGCTGCGGCGCACGGGTATCTACTTCTCGATCCTGACGCTCGCCATGGCGCAGATGTGCTACAACCTCGCCTATTCGGTCCTGGGACAGGACATGCTCGGCCTCAAGGGCGGCCTGACCAACGGCGAGACCGGCCTGCAGGTCTATGCCAACGATCCGCAGATCCTGATGGGCGAGAACGCCACGCAGATTCCGCACCTGTTCGGCATCGAAATGCGCGAGAACTTCTGGGAACCAGCGATCGGCGGCTGGGAGTTCACCTTCAACAACGGCTACTATTTCTCCGGCATCATTATGCTGCTCATGTTCTACCTCTCGATCCGCATCTTCCGCTCGCCCTTCGGGCTGATGCTGCGCGCGGTGAAGTCGAACCAGCAACGGCTGAACTACACCGGCATCAACACCAAGCCCTACACGCTCGCCGTCTTCGTGATCTCGGGCATGTATGCCGGCGTGGCCGGCGGGCTGCTCAGCTCGATGGACCCGCTGGCGGGCGCCGAGCGGATGCACTGGACGGCCTCGGGCGAGATCGTGATCATGGCGATCCTCGGCGGTGTCGGCACGCTGATCGGGCCGATCCTGGGTTCCGGCTTCATCGAGTACTTCAAGAACATCCTCAGCAAGATCAACGACAACCTGCTGCACCAGTGGCTGTCGTTCCTGCCCGACGGGATGGAAGACGCGATGGTCTGGGTGCTGCACTTCTTCGTCGGCAAGGGCTGGCACCTGACGCTCGGCATCCTGTTCATGCTGGTGGTCATCTTCCTGCCGGGCGGCCTCGTCGAGGGCGGCCAGCGGATCGGCCGGCTGTTCACCCGCCGCCGCAAGAAGACCGACAGCTCGGACCCCGAGCATCATCCGAAACCCTCGCCCCACGTGGCCGAATAAGGAGGGCCTGAGACATGGGAATCCTCGAAGTCAAAGGCGTCAACAAGCGCTTCGGCGGCCTGCAGGCGTTGGGTGACGTGAACCTCTCGGTCGCCGAACGCACGGTCCACGCGATCATCGGGCCGAACGGCGCCGGCAAGTCGACGCTGCTGAACTGCCTGGTCGGCAAGCTGATCCCCGATACCGGCTCGGTCATGTTCGACGGCCAGTCGGTGCTGGGGCGCAAGCCGCACGAGATCAACCAGATGGGCATCAGCCGCGTGTTCCAGACACCCGAGATCTTCGCCGATCTCACGGTCAAGGAAAACGTGATGATCCCGTGCTTCGCCAGACGCGACGGCGCCTTCCGGATGCACGCCATCGAGAAGGTCGAGACCGAGGCCGAGATCAACGACATGGCCGAGGCGATGCTGGTCGACGTCAACATGCAGAACCGCATGCACGACCACGCCGGCAGTCTCTCGCGCGGCGACAAGCGGCGGCTCGAGATCGCCATGTGCCTGGTCCAGCAGCCGCGGCTTCTGCTGTTGGACGAGCCGACCGCCGGCATGGCGCGCGCCGACACCAACAACACGATCGACCTTCTGAAACAAATTCACGAAGAGCGCGACATCACGATCGCGATCATCGAGCACGACATGCATGTCGTGTTCTCGCTGGCGCAGCGCATCACGGTGCTCGCCCAGGGCACGCCCCTGGTCGAGGACACGCCGGACAACATCAAGGGCCATCCCAAGGTGCGCGAGGCCTACCTCGGAGAAGCGCATTGATGGAGGTCAATGCCTTCGTCCTGGTGGTCCTGCTATTCGCGTCGGGACGGTTCGAGACGGTCATCGACGTGGAAATGCAGGAGTTCGACAGCCAGGCGACGTGCGAGGCGGCGGGGCGGAACATCTTCAAATCCGCCGCCCACATACAATGGAAATGCGAGCCGAAATAGGCGCCGCGCCCCCGGAGGGAACATGACATGACGCTGACCGAAGACCAACTTACGACGCGCGAGCGCCCGGACTTCTCGAGGCACGCCAACCAGGCGGCCACCGCCCCGGCCTATTTCTCGGTCTGGGACATCCACGCCTATTACGGCGAAAGCTACATCGTGCAGGGCGTCAGCTTCAACGTGCACGAAGGCGAGATCCTGGCGCTCCTGGGTCGCAATGGCGCCGGCAAGACCTCGACGCTGCGCGCGATCGCCCGGCTCGACCAGCCGGCGATCACCCATGGCGAGATCTGGCTCGACCACAAGCACCTGCACACCAAGAACAGCCACGAGGCGGCGCAGGCCGGCATCCAGCTCGTGCCCGAGGACCGGCGCATCATCCCGGGCCTGACGGTCGAGGAGAACATCGAACTCGCCCAGATCGTCGAGCCGACCGGCTGGTCGCTCGATCGCATCTACGAGCTGTTTCCGCGTCTCGGCGAGCGCCGCAAGCAGGAGGGCGTGACACTGTCCGGCGGCGAGCAGCAGATGCTCGCCATCGCCCGCGCGCTGGCGCGCGACATCAAGGTCCTGCTGCTCGACGAACCCTACGAGGGCCTCGCCCCGGTCATCGTCGACGAGATCGAGAAGACGCTGAACATCATAAAAGAACAGGGCATCACCACCGTGATCGTGGAACAGAACGCGATCCGCGCGCTGATGATCGCCGACCGCGCGGTTATCCTGGATACCGGCACCGTCGTCTTCGACGGCACCGCACAAGAGGTTCTGGACAACGAGGCGCTGCGCGCGGAATACCTGGCCATCTGAGGCCCGCGCGCACAGAACACAGACCACGCCGCGCCCCTTTCCCCGAGGGCGGGCGCCTTTGGGACGGAGGAAGACCAATGCTGGATCACGCCGACGAAGTGCACAAGCCGAGCGACGACTTCGTGAAGACCGCCAAGATCGACGCCGCGAAGTACAAGGAGATGTACGAGGCCAGCGTCGCCGACCCCGAGGCGTTCTGGGGCGAAGCCGGCAAGCGGCTGGACTGGATCAAGCCCTATGCCACGGTCAAGAACACCACGTTCGAACACCCGAAGGTCTCGATCAAGTGGTTCGAGGACGGGCAGCTCAACGTCTCGGCCAACTGCATCGACCGGCATCTGGCGACCCGCGGCGACCAGACCGCGATTATCTGGGAACCCGACGACCCGAAGGCCGAGGCCAGGCACATCACCTACCGGCAGCTTCATTCCGAGGTCTGCAAATTCGCCAACGTGCTGAAGGATATGGGCGTCGGCCGCGGCGACCGCGTCGTGCTCTACATGCCGATGATCCCGGAAGCAGCCTATGCGATGCTGGCCTGCGCCCGGATCGGCGCGATACACTCGGTCGTCTTCGGCGGCTTCTCTCCGGACGCTCTGGCCGCGCGGGTCAACGGCTCCGAGGCCAAGGTCGTCGTCACCGCCGACGAGGCCCCCCGCGGCGGGCGCAACACGCCCCTGAAGACCAACGCCGACAAGGCGATGGAGGCGGTCAAGCACGATTGCCACCTGCTGGTCGTCCGCCGCACCGGCGGCGACATCCCCATGGTCGAGGGCCGCGACCACTGGCTGCACGAGATGGAGGCCAGGGCCGCAGACACCTGCGAGCCCGAGGCGATGGGCGCCGAGGACCCGCTCTTCATCCTCTACACGTCCGGCTCGACCGGCGCGCCCAAGGGCGTGGTGCATACATCGGGCGGCTACCTCCTTTTCGCCGCGATGACGCACGAATACGTCTTCGACTACCACGACGGCGATATCTTCTGGTGCACTGCCGATGTCGGCTGGGTGACCGGGCACAGCTACATCGTCTACGGCCCGCTCGCGAACGGCGCCACCACGGTGATGTTCGAAGGCGTGCCCACCTATCCGGATGCGGGCCGCTTCTGGGCGGTCTGCGAAAAGCACAAGGTGAACCAGTTCTACACCGCCCCCACCGCGATCCGCGCGCTGATGGGCAAGGGCACCTCGTTCATCGAGCCGTATGACTTGTCCTCGCTCAAGGTGCTCGGCACCGTCGGCGAGCCGATCAACCCCGAAGCCTGGGTTTGGTACAACGACAACATCGGCAAGCGCCGCTGCCCGATCGTCGACACCTGGTGGCAGACCGAGACCGGCGGTCATTTGCTGACGCCGCTGCCCGGCGCGATCCCGACCAAGCCCGGTTCGGCCACCGTGCCGTTCTTCGGCGTCCAGCCGGTGATCCTCGACCCGCAATCCGGCGCCGAGATCACCACGACCGAGGCCGAGGGCGTGCTCTGCATCAAGGACAGCTGGCCCGGCCAGATGCGCACCGTCTTCGGCGACCACGAGCGCTTCGTGAAGACCTACTTCGCCGACTACAAGGGTTATTACTTTTCCGGCGACGGCTGCCGGCGCGACAAGGACGGCTACTACTGGATCACCGGCCGCGTCGACGACGTGATCAACGTCTCGGGGCACC
>JBFKQC010000055.1:0-26733 GCA_041627895.1 Rhodobacter sp. | reverse complement strand
TCCACGCCCGCGAAATCCTCGACAGCCGCGGCAACCCGACCGTCGAGGTCGACGTGATCCTGGAAGACGGCACGATGGGCCGCGCCGCGGTGCCCTCGGGCGCCTCGACCGGCGCGCACGAGGCGGTGGAAAAGCGCGACGGCGACAAGGCGCGCTACAAGGGCAGGGGCGTGCTGGAAGCGGTCGCGGCCGTGAACGGCGAGATCGCCGAGGCGCTGGTCGGCATCGACGCCACCGAGCAGGAAGCCATCGACGCCGCGATGATCGAGCTCGACGGAACGCCGAACAAGGGACGCCTCGGCGCCAACGCGATCCTCGGCGTCTCGCTGGCGGCGGCCAAGGCAGCGGCAGAGTTCACCGCGCAGCCGCTTTACCGATACGTCGGCGGCACCTCGGCGCGCCTGCTGCCGGTGCCGATGATGAACATCATCAACGGCGGCGAACATGCCGACAACCCGATCGACATCCAGGAATTCATGATCATGCCGGTCGCGGCCGCCAATATCCGCGACGCGGTGCGGATGGGTTCGGAAGTGTTCCACACGCTGAAGAAGGAGCTTTCCGATGCCGGGCTGGCCACCGGCGTCGGCGACGAGGGCGGGTTCGCGCCGAACCTGTCGTCCACCCGCGACGCGCTGGATTTCATCCTGAAAAGCGTCGAGAAAGCCGGCTACAGGCCCGGCGAAGACATCATGCTGGCGCTCGACTGCGCGGCGACCGAGTATTTCAGGGGCGGCGCCTATGTGCTTGCCGGCGAAGGGCAGACCCTGACCCCGGACGAAAACGTCGCCTATCTCGAGGCGCTCGTCGCCGACTATCCGATCCTGTCGATCGAGGACGGCTGTTCCGAGGACGACTGGGACGGCTGGATCGCCCTGACAGCGGCGCTTGGCGGCAAGGTGCAACTGGTGGGCGACGATCTCTTCGTCACCAACCCGGCGCGGCTGGCCGACGGCATCGCCAGGCACGCGGCGAACTCGCTGCTGGTCAAGGTCAACCAGATCGGCACGCTCAGCGAGACCCTGAAAGCCGTCGACATGGCGCACCGCGCGCGGTTCACCTGCGTGATGTCGCACCGCTCTGGCGAGACCGAGGACGCCACCATCGCCGATCTCGCCGTGGCCACCAATTGCGGGCAGATCAAGACCGGCAGCCTCGCGCGCTCCGACCGGCTGGCGAAATACAACCAGCTGATACGGATCGAGGAAATGCTGGGCGAGACGGTGGAATACGCGGGCCGTTCGATCCTGCGCTAGGCGTGTGCGCGCACCCGGTCGCGCGCAACCGCGGCCGGCCGGAGATCGCCGAAAGTCATGACCGGGCAGCGACTTGCGGGGCTGTCCTAAAGGACCTGCCCGCCGGTCCATGCTTCTTCTCGTCGGAAATTCGCATGGCGCGACGCCTGCCGGTGGCGCGCCATCCGTATCGGGGCATCGCCTCGCCACAGGCGGAATGAATGCGCGCGGAAGCGCTCGACCGGATCACGCACCGCCCGGATAGGCGATCCGCCCGCCGCCCACCGCCGCCGCCACCCCGGTCGTGCCCGGGCACGAGGTCGGCAGGCCGCGCGCCACGCGCACCGCGAGATGGGCGAAGGCCTGCGCCTCGAGCATGTCGCCGTCGAGGCCGGCCGCCTCGACCGGCTCCACCGGGCAGGGCGCACCCGCGGCGAGCGCCGCCATGATCGCGCGGTTCCTGCGCCCGCCGCCGGTGACCAGAAGCCGCCCGGGCGGCGCCGGGCAATGCGCGAGCCCTGCCAGCACCGCGCCGGCCGCGACGGCCGCCATCGTCGCCAGGGCGTCATTGTCCGGCATGTCCGCGCAAAGCTCGGAGATATCCGAAAAATCGTTCCTGTCCAGCGACTTGGGCGGCATCCGCAGAAAGTATCCGCGGCCCAGCACCGCCTCGACCACGGCCATCCGCGCAGTGCCGGATGCCGCCAGCGCGCCGTCGCGGTCGAACGGTTCGCCGCGGCGCGCCTGCATCAGGTCGTCCATCGGCGCATTCGCCGGCCCGGTGTCGAAGGCCAGGCAGGCCCCCGGCGTGTCGGGCGCGCGCAGGCGCGGGTCGACCCAGGTCAGGTTCCCGACCCCGCCGAGATTCAAGAACGCCACCGGCGCCTCCGCCCCGATCCAGCGCGCGCAGGCGAAGTGGTAGAACGGCGCCAGCGGCGCGCCCTCGCCGCCGAGTTCCACGTCCGCCGAACGGAAATCCCAGACCACGGGCAGGCCCAGCACCTCGGCCAGCACCGCCCCGTCGCCCGCCTGGTGCGTGCCGCGTCCGCGCGGGTCGTGCGCCAGCGTCTGGCCGTGAAACCCGACCAGCGCGGCCGCGAACCGCGACAACAGCTCGGCATGCGCGGTCTCGACCACCTCGGCCGACTCGGCCACGTCGTCCTCGCCCGGCCAGCGGCCCTGCGCGGCACGCAGCGCCCCGCGCTCGGCCGCCGTATAAGGCCGGTATCCGGTCTCGCCGATCTCGACGATCCGCTCGCCGTCGGTCCTGACCAGCGCCGCGTCGACGCCGTCCATCGAGGTGCCCGACATCGCGCCCAGGGCCCAGACCGGACCGTCGATCTTCATGCCTTCCCCTCGCCCATGGCCCCGGCTATATGCGGGTGCCGAGACGATGGACCGAAACGCGATGACCTACCAGCCGAAATCCGACTTCCTGCACGTTATGCAAACGCGCGGCTTTCTGGCCGATTGCACCGACATGCAGGGCCTCGACGAGGCGCTGCTGGCAGGTGTGGTGCCCGGCTATATCGGCTTTGACGCCACGGCGCAGTCGTTGCATGTCGGCTCGCTGATCCAGATCATGACGCTGCGCTGGCTGCAGACGACCGGGCACAGGCCGATCACGCTGATGGGCGGCGGCACCACCAAGGTGGGCGACCCCTCGGGCCGCGACACCGAGCGCAACCTGATGACGCCGGAAGCGATCGACGCCAACATCGCCGGCATCGGCCAGGTCTTCGCGCGCTACATCCGGTACGATGACAGCCCGACCGGCGCGCTGATGCTGAACAATGCCGAATGGCTGGACGGGCTGAACTACCTCGATTTCCTGCGCGACATCGGCCGGCATTTCAGCGTCAACCGGATGCTCAGCTTCGAGTCGGTCAAGACTCGCCTCGACCGCGAGCAGTCGCTCAGCTTCCTCGAATTCAACTACATGATCCTGCAGGCCTACGACTTTCTCGAGTTGAACCGCCGCTACGGCTGCCTGGTGCAGTTCGGCGGCTCGGACCAGTGGGGCAACATCGTCAACGGCATCGACCTGACGCGCCGGGTGCTGGATCACGAGATTTATGGCCTGACGACCCCGCTTCTGACCACGTCGGACGGCAAGAAGATGGGCAAGACCGCGGGCGGCGCGGTGTGGCTGAACGCCGAGATGCTGAGCCCTTACGAGTTCTGGCAGTTCTGGCGCAACACGACCGATGCCGATGTCGGGCGGTTCCTGAAGCTTTACACCGAACTGCCGGTGGACGAATGCGACCGGCTGGGCGCGCTCGGCGGGTCGGAGATCAACGAGGCCAAGATCCGGCTGGCGAACGAGGCAACCACGCTGGCGCACGGGGCGGACGCCGCCGCCGCCGCCGAGGCCACCGCGCGCGAGGTCTTCGAGAGGGGCGGCGTGGGCGAGGACCTGCCAACGCTCAGCCTCACGGCGGAAGAGGTGGGTACGGGCATCTCGGCCGCGCAACTCATCGTGCGCTCGGGCCTGGCGAAATCCGGCAAGGAGGCCAAGCGCCTGATCGCCGAGGGTGGCGCAAGGCTCGACGACGCGCCGCTGACCGACGCCGGCCGGATGTTCGACGCCGCCGCGCTGGCCTCGCCGATCAAGCTGTCGGCCGGCAAGAAGCGCCACGCGCTGGTGACGCTGGCCGACTGACGCGCGCCCCGGCTCCTTCATCTGGCCGGAAAATACTTCCGCCGGAGGCTCCCGCCCTCGCAACACGACCCGCCGCCCGCGACGACCCGTCGCCGCGCCGCTGGCTGCAAAAGAGCGCGCGGAAGCGCACCTTTTGGCGCGAGGCGCCTAGTTCAGCATCCACGTGCCGTCGGGATAGAACGCATGGAACGCGAAGGCGAACATCACGTCGTGCGGCACGTCGCGGCCGGCCTTGCGGACCCGGATCGTGCCGACGTCGCGGCCGCTGCCGATCCGCGCGGAATCCAGCGCCGACGCCTGGCCTGCCGCCCAGGAGAACGTATAACCGGCCTCGGTCAGTTCCCCGGCCTCTGCCAGCCGCGATACCGGCCAGGCGCGGTCGCCCACGCGCACGACGCGGGCCAGCGGCGGTATCCCGTGCGGCGGCATCTCGCCGCTGTACAGGAACGGCCGGCGCGAGCTGTCGTAGTTGACGTAAGGATTGCGCCCGTAGGTGCGCGGCCAGGCGGGCTGGGCCATGACCAGCCCGTCGGGATTGCGCGACTTGAACTCGGCCCAGCTTTCCATCCAGGTCGGCAGCTGTTTCAGCTTGGCGCCGGTCATCTCGCCGACGATGCCGCGGCCGATCGCCTGCTGCCACCAGCTTTCGGTCTCGCGGTCGTACATCACCATGTCCGAGTTGCGCAGCTTGCCCGAGACGCCGAAGCTCAGCACGCGCCCGTCGACGCGGCGGTCGAAGGTCAGCCCGGAATTGCAGAGCGGGCAGAAGGTGACGGCGACAGGCACGCCGCCCACCGTGTCGTTGACGATCTCGTGCCAAGTCAGGTAGCGGATCGGATAGGCGCGCGGCTCGGCGCCGTCGATCTCGACGGTGATCACCGGCTCGCGGTCCTCGATCCTGGTTTCCTGGCCGACGCGGATGAACTGCGGATCGCTCAGCGCCGGGATGCCGTCCTTCGGCGGGCCGCCCGACATGATTTCGGTCCAGCTATTCACGCTGGTCTTCTCGAAATCGGTGTTCGGCCACTCGTATTTCCAGAATTCCGGGTTCGCCGGCGCAGCGCCCGCGAGGCCAAGCGACAGCGCCGCGGCGGCGATGATGGGTATCAGGCGCATGGGTTCCCTCCTCGGCTTGGACGAGAGGGTGACAGAGCCGCGCCCCTGCGCATAGCCCCGATCACGCGGGTTTGAGGCGCCGTCACCGCGAGGCGCCCGGGATTTCCGGCAAATCCCGTGCGCGCCGCGGATCAGTCGGTCACGGTGACGGCGACCATGCGGTCGGGCTCGTCCAGCACCGCGCCGTTCGGGCCCTGCCCGCGCTTGATCGCATCCAGCACGTCCAGCCCCTCGGTCACCTGGCCCACAACGGTGTATTGCCCGTTCAGGAAATGGCCCGGGGCGAACATGATGAAGAACTGGCTGTTGGCCGAATTCGGGTCCTGGGACCGGGCCATGCCGACGATGCCGCGCTCGAACGGGACATCGGAGAACTCGGCCACGACATTCGGCCGGTCCGACCCGCCCATGCCGGCGCGGCGCATGTCGCCGCCTTCGGCGCGCGCGAATTCGCCATCGCCGGTCTGCGCCATGAAGCCCTCGATCACCCGGTGAAAGTAGACGCCGTCATAGAAACCTTCGCGCGCCCGCGCGGCGACCTGCGCGACGTGGTTCGGGGCGAGTTGCTCGAACAGGTCGATGGTGATCGTGCCCTCGGCCTCGCCCGCGACCCGGATCGCCAGGTACGGCCCGGCCGCATCGCCCGGGATCAGGCCGCTCTCGGCAACCGCCGGCGCGTCGCCGTCGCCCGCTTCCGGTTCCGCCGCCGCTGCCTCTGGCGCCGGAACGTCGGGCGCTTCGGGCGCAGCCTCGGGCTCGGGCGTGACCGCGGCGGGCGCCACCGGCGCCTCCGGCGGCGCACTCAGGCGGCCATAGGCCAGATATCCCGCGGCGCCGATCAGCACCAGCGCCGCCAGCAGCAGCGCGTTACGCATCCGCGGCCACCTTCATCGACAGCATCTTGTCGGGGTTCATCGGCGGCTCGCCGCGCTGGATCGCGTCGACATGCTCCATCCCCGAAATCACCCTGCCATAGACCGTGTACTGCCCGTTCAGGAAGTGGTTGTCGGCGAAATTGATGAAGAACTGCGAATTGGCCGAATTCGGGTTCGACGAGCGCGCCGCCCCCAGCGTGCCGCGGTCATGCGGGATCCGGCTGAACTCGGCCGGCAGGTCGGGTTTTTCCGAGCCGCCGGTGCCGGCGCGGCGGATCGAGAAGTCCTTTTCGGTGTTGCCGTTCTCGACGTCGCCGGTCTGCGCCATGAAGCCGTCGATCACCCGGTGGAAGACAACGTTGTCATAGGCGCCCTCGCGCGCCAGGTCCTTGATCCGTTCGCAATGTTTCGGCGCGATGTCGGGCAACAGCTCGACCGTCACGGTGCCGTCCTTGAGTTCGATCAGAATCGTGTTTTCCGGGTCCTTGATCTCGGCCATGCCAGCCTCCTGTCTGCAATTCCGCGGCAACTTAAGGGGGCGCGCCGCGGAGGAAAAGGCAAAACCACCGCGTTGACCTTTGCCGCGAAATCGCGTGGATAAGTGGCGGAACCCCTGCGGAGTGCGCCGATGCCCTGGAAGACCCTCGACGACATGGACCTGAAGGACAAGGTGGTCCTGACCCGCGTCGACATCAACGTGCCGGTCGAAGACGGCAAGGTGACGGACACGACCCGCATCGACCGCATCGCGCCGACGATCCGCGACATCCTGACGGCCGGCGGCAAGCCGGTGCTGCTGGCGCATTTCGGGCGGCCGAAGGGCGAGCGTGTGCCCGAGATGTCGCTGAAGGTCGTGCTGCCCGCACTCGAGGCGGCGCTCGGCGTGCCGGTCGCTTTCGCCGAGGACTGCATCGGCGGCCCGGTCAAGCGCGCGGTTGCGGCGCTGGAGCCGGGCCAGGTGCTGCTGCTGGAGAACACGCGCTTTCACCCCGGCGAGGCCACCAACGACGAGCTGTTCGCCGCCTCGATCGCGGCGCTGGGCGAGGTCTATTGCAACGACGCGTTTTCCGCCGCGCACCGGGCGCATGCCTCGACCGAGGGGATCGCGCGGCTGTTGCCGTCCTGCGCCGGGCGGCTGATGGCGGAAGAGCTGAAGGCGCTGGCGGCCGCGCTCGGCGACCCGGTGCGCCCGGTGATGGCCGTGGTCGGCGGCGCCAAGGTGTCGACCAAGCTGGAACTTCTGGGCAACCTGGTGATGAACGTCGATCACCTGGTGATCGGCGGCGGCATGGCGAACACCTTTCTGGCCGCGAAGGGCATCGAGGTCGGCACGTCGCTGGCCGAGCACGAAATGGCCGAAACCGCACGCGATATCCTCGCCAAGGCGGCGGATTTCGGCTGCGACGTGATCCTGCCGGTCGACATCGTCGTGGCGCGCGAGTTCCGCGAGGGCGCGGAGGCCGAGACACTCGAGGCCGCCGCCTGCCCGGCGGACGCGATGATCCTGGATGCCGGGCCGAAATCGGTGGCGAAGATCGCCGAGGTGATGGCGCTGTGCCACACGCTGATCTGGAACGGTCCGCTCGGCGCCTTCGAGATCCCGCCCTTCGACGCGGCGACCAATGCCGCGGCCCGCAAGGCCGCCGAACTGACCCGTGCCGGCGGGCTTACCTCGGTCGCCGGCGGCGGCGACACGGTGGCGGCGCTGAACCAGGCCGGCGCGGCCGGGGATTTCAGCTATATCTCGACCGCGGGCGGCGCGTTCCTGGAGTGGATGGAAGGCAAGACGCTGCCCGGCGTCGCGGTCCTGGAACAGGGCTGACCGCGGGGCGGCGGGCGCTTGCGGGCGCCTTCGGCAGGGCCGCCGCCAGGCGGCTGTTGCGCCCGGCCGCGTCGGTGCGGCGGGGTCGAGTCTTGATTTAATGGCCGCTTCGGCGTCTCATCGAACCAGACCTTGCCAAAAAGAGGATTTCCCATGCGCCGCCTGCTCGCCTCGACCGCCCTTGCCGCCGCCCTGCCCGGCCTCGCCGCCGCGCAGGACCGCCCGAGCCTTCTGGACTATTTCTCGGTCGACGTGATCGTGCAGCGCCTGGTCCAGTCCGGGATCATGGCGCTTCGAACCCAGCTCGACCTGAAATATTCCGACATGTCGGTGGATATCCGCACCGGCGCGATCACGATGACCGACGTGGTGGCCTGGCCCCTGCCCGAATGGGACGACGAAGGCGTCTGCGAGATCGCCATCGACCGAATGACCCTGCGCTCGGGCGCGCTGGACCAGCCCGACCGCATTCGCTTCAAGGCGCAGCTGACCGGCACCTCGTTCCCGGCCGCCTGCCTGCCCCCCGAGCCGCGCGAGCCGCTGGCCATGGCCGGGCTGGAGGGGATCGAGATGCCGCGCATGACCATCGACGTCGATTACGGCCTGCCCGGGTCGGACGCGACGATGCGGATCTATGCCGAGTTGACCGATGTCGCCGCGGTCGATCTGACCGCCGATTTCGCCTATATCTGGATGGACGGGCGCGAGGACATGGAAGAGCCCCTGCCGGTCGTCTTCCTCGATCATGCCGCGCTGACCGTCGAGAACCGCGGCATCTGGCAGGCGCTCAGCGGCCTGGTGCCGGGCGAATTCACCGGCGACGGCGCGGGCCTGGTGATCGAGGGCGCGCTGGGCCAGGGCCTGCTGGAGTTGAACGAAGAGGCCGGCGAGGACGCGGCCAGCCTGACCGACAGCCAGCGCGCCTTCGTCGCCTCGGCCGCCGAGGTCTGGCCCGCCTTCCTGGCCGATCCGCAGGTGCTGGTGCTGGAAACCCGGATCGACGGCGACGCCTATGTCGACTTCGAGGCGATCGAGGACGACCCGCGGGTGCTGTTCGACACGCTCAATCCGGTCCTGTCGCTGGTCCCGGCACGCGCGCAGGACATGGTGCCGGTGGCGCTGCTGGAACAGGCGATGAGCGACGGGATCACCGCGATGGACCCCGAGGACCTGCGCAACGTGGGCGAGGCGCTGATCACCGGTTTCCGGGCACCGCGGAATCTGGCCCGCGGCGTCGAGATCCTGAGCGACCTGGCGCAGCAGGGCGACGGCGGCGCGGCGCTGCTGCTGTCCGAGGCGCTCGAGACGCGCCAGCCGGCCGACGCCTATCGCTGGGCGCTTTTCGCCGGACAGGCGGGCGAGACCGGCGCCACGGCGCGGCTCGACCGGCTGGAACGCGTGCTGGGCTTCGGCGAGGTGCTGGCGCTGCAGGCCGAGGTCGGCGGCGATGCGATGCCCGACACGGGCGAACTGGGCTCGGTCGCCGCGATCCGCGAAAGGGCGGCGATGCGGCTGTCGGGGCGCTGGATGTCGCGGTCCTATCCCGAGGCCGCGATGTGGGCAATGATCGCCAGCGCCGCGGGCGACCCCGAGGCGCGCGACATCCTGGCCGATATCGACGAGCGCGTGCGCCTCGGCGGGCGCGCGGCGGCCGAGGCCTGGGCGAGCCATGAGCAGAGCGCCGGTGCGCGGGCGATGGAAACCTGGATCGGCCAGGACCTGCCCGCCCGACTGACCGGCGCGCCCGAAGCCGAAACCGCCGCGCCCGCCGCGCCCCGCGAGGGCAAGCGCAAGTCATCCGGCGACTGAAGCGATTTCCAGCGAAGCCGAACCGGCGAAGCGTCGCGAAACTGCACCAGGTCATCAGGATAGAGCGCATTTAGTGACTCGAAGATCGTGGAATGTGCTCAAGAACAAGTGAGGTCGATAGAAGGGCGCCGGCGCCGGCGCGTGGCCTGGAACTGTCTCGCCGCTTCGTTTCGGCGCGGAACGAGGCCGCGATCCACCGTCCCCCGGCGATTGCCTGCGGCCGGGCCCGGCCGAGCAGCGCGTAATCGCGTCAGCAGCAGGCCAGCGCCGCCGCGACGGCGTCGGCCGAGAACGGGGCGAGGCGCAGGCTGATCAATTCGGCACCGTCGAACCGCGTCGCGACCACCCGGCGCCAGCGGGCGTCGGCGGTGATCATCTCGGGGCCCGCCCCGCAGTCGCGGATGCCGCCGGTGATGAACGCCTCGCCGATCCGGTGGTTCGTCAGCCCGCCCTGCGCCGCGACCTCGGTCAGGCGCCCGTCCGCGAAACGCCAGACCCGAAGCGTCTTCGCCAGGTGCGGCCGGTCGACATAGGCGAGTTCCACCGCGCCGTCGCCGTCGAGATCGGCGATCCCGACCGGCGCGAGCCAGCGAAACGGGCGGCCGATGTTCGGCGTCGCCGCGATCTTCGCCAGCGCGCCGTCCCGCAGCCCGTAGACCGCGAGCGCCGCGCCCAGGTCACGGTGGGTCTCGACCACGATCACCTCGTTCCTGCCGTCGCCGTCGAGGTCGGCGATGCGCGGGCCGGTATCCTCGAAGACCGAGTGCTCGGGCAGCAGCACGGCCAGGTCGCAGGGGCCTTGCAGGCCGGCCTCGACCCGCAGGCCCGCCGCCTCGATCGCGTCGCCCAGCACGCCGTGGCCGTATCTGTCGGTGGCGTCGGAATAGCCCGCCCAGCGGATGTCGCCGCGATCGGCCCGCGCGTCGTGGCTGTTCGGCGGCGGGCCGGGGTAGTCGCAGCCAAGCGCCGGCAGGGCGGCCAGCGCGGTCAGCACGACGGCCGCCGCCAGCGGCGCCCGCAACGGGCGAAACGCCGGCCCGGCGGCGCGGGCGGGCGCACGCGGCCCGCAGGGCGGCAGATGCGCCGCCCGGCTCAGATCTGCTTCTCCGGCATCCTGACGACCAGCCCGTCGAGCGCGTCGGTCACCTTGAGCTGGCAGGTCAGGCGCGAGCGCGCGGGGTCGGGTTCGTAGGCGAAATCGAGCATGTCCTCTTCCATCGCCTCCCTGGCGGGCAGCCTGTCGACCCAGGCGGAATCGACATAGACGTGGCAGGTCGAGCAGGCGCAGGCGCCGCCGCAATCGGCCTCGATGCCGGGGATGTTGTTGTCGCGCGCACCTTCCATCACGGTCAGGCCGTTGGCCACGTCCACCTGGTGCTCGGTCCCGTTGTGCTCGATATAGGTTATTTTCGCCATGCGCCTCGGTCCTCCGGCCGTCCTTTCCACCGAGCGACATAGGACGTCCGGCGCGGATATGCCAGCGCTTTTCCCGGTGGAAATGCTTGCGCCGCGGCGTCAATGTTCTATTTTCGTTCTCATGGCTGCCCCTGCCCCCCTGCCCGCCCCCGGCACCGCCTGGCCGCGCCCGCCCGCGGTGCTGCCGCACGGGCTGCTCGAGCGGCCGCCGAACGGCGCGCTTGTGGCGGTGGCCGGGCTGGTGCTGGTGCGCCAGCGCCCCGGCACCGCCAAGGGCGTGATCTTCGTCACGCTCGAGGACGAATTCGGCGTCTCGAACGTGATCGTCTGGCGCAATGTCTACGAACGCTTCCGCCGTGCGGTGATCGCCGGGCGGCTTCTGAAGGTGACGGGCCGGATCCAGCGCGAGGGCGGCGTCACCCACATCATCGCGGAACGGATCGAGGATCTGTCGCACCTGCTCGACAGCCTGTTGCAGCAGGACGCCTGTCCCGGCGGCGAGCGGCGCTGAGGCTTTCGCGACGCGGCGAAACCGGCTATCTTCCGCGAAACGACGCCCGAAGAGGCCGCGAGCAGTGACATTTCCACGACCAGGACGCCCGACGACGGTTCTCGCTGCCGTGCTGGCGCTTGCCGCCTGCGGCGGCGACGGCGGCGGCCCCGGACTGCCCGACGTCGCCCGCCTGGCCGAGCCCGAGCCCGCCCGCACCCGGGCGGAACCGCCGCCGGGGCATGACCCCAGCGCCTGTTACGGCAAGGACGCCACGCCGGCGATCTACGAGACGGTGACCGAGCAGGTCATGCTGCAGCCGGCCTCGGTCAGCACCGACGGCAAGGTGCTGTATCCCGCCGTCTACAAGACCGAGACCCGGCAGGCGATCGTGCGCGAGCGGCGCGAGCTTTGGTTCGAGATTCCCTGCGACGACCGGCTGACCCCCGACTTCATCGCCTCGCTGCAACGCGCGCTCGCGGCGCGCGGGCATTACCGCGGGCCGGTGGATGGCGAGATGACCGCGCGCACGCGGCGCGCGATCCGCGCCTTCCAGAAACCGCAGGGCCTCGATTCCGCGATCCTGTCGATGGCCGCGGCGCGGCAGCTCGGCCTCGTCGCCTACGGCAAGCTGCCCGAGGGCTGGAAGCGGGTCGATCTGCACTGAGATCGGGTGCGCGTGGCGCACAAGGGCCGCGAATGGGCTGCCGTTGGCATTGCCCGTGGCAAAAGCCGCGTCGACGCGGCGTTCTTACGCGCGGTCGACCGCGCGTGCGCCGCCTGTCGACAGGCGGCCGGTATGGCCCGTCGACGGGCCATACGCGCGAGGTTTCGTTCCGTCCGATACAGGTTGATTCACGCCATTCACCCGCGCCCGCGCTCTATGCCACGCGGGCCAGGATCGCCTCGACATCCAGCCCGGTGACGCTGCCCGCGACGAGGCCGCGGGTGCCGGACACGCGGCTCTCGACATAGCCACCGGCCACCGCCCCCGGGGCGGTGCGAAGCAGCACCGACGCGGCCAGCAGCACCGCGGTCCGCTCGGCGAAGGCCCGTGCCTCGGCCTCGGCCGGCAGCGCGGGCCAGCGGATCCGGTGATCGGCCAGTGCCTCGTCGTAATGGTGGCTGGCGCCCCGCGCGGCCTCGAGCTCTGCGGCCAGCGCCTCGGCCGCCGCGGGCTCGCGCGCCAGCGTGCGCAGGATGTCGAGGCAGATCACGTTGCCCGAGCCTTCCCAGATCGAGTTCAGCGGCGCCTCGCGGTACAGCAGCGGCAGGTCGGTATCCTCGACATAGCCCATGCCGCCGAGCGCCTCCATGCATTCGTAGATCACGCCGGGCGCGCGCTTGTTCGACAGGAACTTGGCCAGCGCCACCGCGATCCGGGCGAAGGCGCGCTGATCCGGGTCGTCGAACGCCGCGGCGACCCGCAGCCCGAGCGCAAGCGCGCCCTCGACGTCGAGCGCCAGGTCGGCCAGCACGGCGCGCATCAGCGGCTGGTCGATCAGTCGACGCTGGAATGCGGTGCGGCGCGCGCACCAGTGCTGCGCCCGCACCAGCGCGGCACGCATCAGCCCGGCGGGCGCCATCGCCGTGTCGAGCCGCGTGTGGTGCACCATCTCGATGATCGTTCGCACGCCGTCGCCCTCGCCGCCCACGCGCCAGGCCAGCGCGCCGTGATACTCGATCTCGCAGGACGCGTTGGCGCGGTTGCCGAGCTTGTCCTTCAGCCGCATCAGGTGCACCCGGTTGCGCCCGCCCTGCCCGTCCCCGAGCCAGCGCGGCACCAGGAAACAGGTCAGCCCGCCGGGCGCCCGGGCCAGCGTCAGGAAGCCGTCCGACATCGGCGCCGAGCAGAACCACTTGTGCCCGGTCAGCCGCCAGGCGTCGCCATCCGGTTCCGCCCGGGTGGTGTTGGTGCGCAAGTCCGACCCGCCCTGCTTTTCGGTCATCGCCATGCCCAGCGTCGCCGCCGCCTTGTCGGCGACCGGGCGGACCGACGCATCGTAGCCGCGCGCGGTCAGCTTCGGCCGCCAGAGCGCGGCAAGTCCCGGCTCGGCCGCCAGCGTCGGCACCGCGGCATAGGTCATCGTCATCGGGCAGCAGACGCCGGGTTCGACCTGGCTGAGGAGATAGACCATGGCGGCGTGCGCCACGTGGCCTCCGGCGCCGCCCTCCCACGCGATCGCGGCATAGCCTGCTTCCAGCCCGGCCCGCATCAGCCGGTGATAGGCGGGATGGAACGCCACCTCGTCCAGCCGCCGCCCGCCGGCGTCGAACAGGCGCAGTTCGGGCGGATGACGGTTGGCCTCGCGCCCGGCCTCCAGCATCTCGGGCGCCGACAGCGTCTCGGCCAGCGCCCGCACCGGCGCCTCGGGCCCGGCATTGGCGGCCAGCGCCTTGCGCAGCGCCAGGTCGCCGGACCAGAGCTGCGGCACCAAGGCGGCGGGCTGGTTTTCCACCAGGTGGGTCGGCAGGTCGCTTTCCGCGGCGGGACCGGTCATCGCATCGTCCTGGGTCTGATCGGCAACGCCCCGAGCTTGCGCGCAAATCGAGGATTCACAAAGCGGATTCGTTGTGGCATCGTCGCGTCACGACGGCCCGCCAGAGGTCGCGGACGAGGTTTCGGTCGAGGCAGCGAAGTGAGTTCCAGGAAATCCTCCCCCACCTTCGGCGTGATCGTGTTCTTCGCGATCGTGTTCTCGCTCGGCACCTATTTCACCTTCGCCAGCGTGCAGGGCGATTACGGCCTGTTCCGCCGCATCCAGATCGAGGCCGAGGCACGGGCGCTGCGAAACGAGCGCGACCGGCTGAAAGCCGAGGTCGCGGCGCTGAAGAACAAGACAAGGCGGCTGAGCGACGATTTCCTCGACCTCGACCTTCTGGACCAGCAGGCGCGCGATGTCCTCGGGCTGGCGCGCGCCGACGAGGTGATCATCCGCTGATCCGGCCCGCCGCGCACAGCCATTCCGGAAACGCATGGCCGATCGGACATCCTAGCCCAACATTGGGGGTCGATTTCCGACGCGGGCTGGGATATGCAATAGTTTAACATTAAACCATTTCTGGGACCCGTGGAGGAGACCGCCCGCATGGCCGCGCGAAAGACCACCAAGAAACCCAACGTATCCAGGGACGAGCTGCTGCACTACTACCGCGAGATGCTGCTGATCCGGCGCTTCGAGGAAAAGGCGGGACAGCTTTACGGCATGGGTCTGATCGGCGGTTTCTGCCATCTATACATCGGCCAGGAGGCGGTTGTCGTCGGTCTCGAGGCGGTCACCGAGGAGGGCGACAAGCGGGTGACGAGCTACCGCGACCACGGCCACATGCTGGCCTGCGGCATGGACCCCAAGGGCGTGATGGCCGAACTCACCGGCCGCGCGGGCGGTTATTCCAAGGGCAAGGGCGGCTCGATGCACATGTTCTCGAAAGAGCGCCACTTCTACGGCGGCCACGGCATCGTCGCCGCGCAGGTGCCGATCGGCGCGGGGCTGGCCTTTGCCGACAAGTATCTGGAAAACGGCCGCGTCACCTTCACCTATTTCGGCGACGGCGCGGCGAACCAGGGCCAGGTCGCGGAAACCTACAACATGGCCGAGCTTTGGGACCTGCCGGTGGTCTTCGTGATCGAGAACAATCAGTACGCCATGGGCACCGCGGTGAAGCGCGCCACCAAGAGCCCCGATTTCTGGGAACGCGGCGCGGCCTACGGCATCGAGGGCGAGGCAGTCGACGGCATGGACGTGCTGGCAGTGAAGGCCGCGGGCGAAAAGGCCATCGCGCACTGCCGCGCCGGCAAGGGGCCCTACATCCTCGAGGTGATGACCTATCGCTACCGCGGCCACTCGATGTCGGACCCGGCGAAGTACCGTACCCGCGAGGAGGTCCAGAAGGTCCGCGAAGAGCGCGACCCGATCGAGGCCGTGCGCCAGATCCTGCTGACCGGCAAGCACGCCACCGAGGACGAGCTGAAGGCGGTCGACAAGGAGATCAAGGATATCGTCAACGAGGCGGCCGAGTTCTCGAAGGACAGCCCCGAACCGGCGCTCGACGAGCTCTGGACCGACGTCTACGCCGAGGCGTCCTGATGCCGCGCCCGGTTCATTTCGAGATTCACGCCAGCGACCTGAAGGCCGTGGCCGAGTTCTACGGCGCGCTGTTCGGCTGGACCTTCAACCAGTTCGGCGAGTTCCCATACATGCTGGCCGATACCGGCGAGGGCGACGGGATCGACGGCGCGATCATGGCCCGGCAGGGACCGGCGCCCGAGGTCGGCGCGCCGGTGATGGGGGCGACGATAGTCATCGGCGTCGAGGATATCGACGCAGAAATCGCGCGCGCGCTGCAACTCGGCGCCACGGAAGCCGCGGCCAAGATGGCGGTGCCGGGTGTCGGCTGGGCCGCCTATCTGCACGACCCGGACGGCAACGTGTTCGGCCTGTTCCAAGACGATACGGAGGCAAGATAGATGGCAACCGAAATCCTGATGCCCGCGCTGTCTCCGACGATGGAGGAAGGCACGCTGGCCAAGTGGCTGGTCAAAGAGGGCGATACGGTCGCCTCGGGCGACGTGATCGCCGAGATCGAAACCGACAAGGCGACGATGGAATTCGAGGCGGTCGACGAGGGCGTGATCGGCAAGATACTGGTGGCCGAGGGCACCGAGGGCGTGAAGGTCAACACCCCGATCGCGATCATCGGCGAAGAAGGCGAGGACATGAGCGCCGCGGCCGGTGCGGCCCCTGCCCCGGCCCCTGCCCAGACGACGGCAGCACCCGCCGCCGGGCCGCGCGACGCCGGCGCGCCGACGACCGCACCCGCGCGGGCAACCGCGGCGGCGGTCGAGCGCAGCCCGGACTGGCCCGAGGGCACCGAGATGAAGACCCAGACGGTGCGCGAGGCGCTGCGCGACGCGATGGCCGAGGAAATGCGCGCCGACGACCGGATCTTCGTGATGGGCGAGGAGGTGGCCGAGTACCAGGGCGCCTACAAGGTCACGCAGGGCCTGCTGGACGAGTTCGGCGCCAAGCGCGTGATCGACACCCCGATCACCGAGCACGGCTTTGCCGGTGTCGGCGTCGGCGCGGCATTCGGCGGGCTGAAGCCGGTCGTCGAATTCATGACCTTCAACTTCGCCATGCAGGCAATGGACCAAGTGGTCAACTCGGCGGCCAAGACCCTGTACATGTCGGGCGGGCAGATGGGCTGTCCCATCGTGTTCCGCGGCCCGAACGGCGCCGCGGCACGGGTCGCCGCGCAGCACAGCCAGGATTATGCCGCCTGGTACATGCAGGTGCCGGGGCTGAAGGTGATCATGCCCTATTCGGCCGCCGACGCGAAGGGCTTGCTGAAATCGGCGATCCGCGACCCGAACCCGGTGATCTGCCTGGAAAACGAGATTCTCTATGGCCGCAGCTTCGACGTGCCGGTGCTGGACGACTTCACCATCCCGCTCGGCAAGGCGCAGATTTGGCGCGAGGGCGCGGACGTGACCATCGTCAGCTTCGGGATCGGAATGACCCATGCGCTCGACGCGGCGGACAAGCTCGCCGAAGAGGGGATCGACGCCGAGGTGATCAACCTGCGCACGCTCAGGCCGATGGATACCGGCGCGATCATCGCCTCGGTCCAGAAGACCAACCGGTGCGTCACGGTCGAGGAAGGCTGGCCGCAGGGATCGGTCGGCAGCTACATCTCGTCGGTGCTGATGCAGCAGGCGTTCGACTGGCTCGACGCCCCCGTGATCAATTGCACCGGCAAGGACGTGCCGATGCCTTATGCGGCGAACCTGGAAAAGCTGGCGCTGGTGACGACCGCCGAGGTGGTCGAGGCGGTGAAACAGGTGACCTACAGGTAGCGAGACGATGCAAGTCAAGGGCCGCGATCCAGCCACGGAATGCTACCGCGTCGTCATGCAGGTGGACGGCCGCGAGGTCGCCGCGCTGGTGCCCGAACGGCTGGCGGCCGATCTGCGGCTCGTCGGCGCGCGGCCGTCGCATCAGGACGCCTATGTCTGGATGGCCGCGCATAACGACAAGATCGAGGCCGCGATCACACAGCTTGCGCGCGGCCGGGGCCGCCCGCGGGCGCCGTTCGACCAAATTACCCTGATCGAGGAACGCTGACATGCCCACCGAAATCCTGATGCCTGCGCTCTCGCCGACGATGGAGGAAGGCACGCTGGCCAAATGGCTGGTGAAGGAAGGCGACGAGGTGTCCTCGGGCGACCTGCTGGCCGAGATCGAGACCGACAAGGCGACGATGGAATTCGAGGCGGTCGACGAGGGCGTGATCGGCAGGCTTCTGATCGCCGAAGGTACCGAGGGCGTGAAGGTCAACACGCCGATCGCGGTGCTTCTGGGCGACGGAGAAAGCGCCGACGACATCGGCGCGGCGTCGCCCGCGCCGCCCCACGCCGACGCTGAAACGCCGGCACCCGCGCCCGCCCCTGCTGCCACGCCTGCCCCGGCTCCGGCCGCCGTTCCTGCCGCAGCTCCTGCCTCATCCCCAGTCCCGGCCGCACCCGCTGCCGCCGACGGCACGCGCGTCTTCGCCTCGCCGCTGGCGCGCAGGATCGCCAGGGACAAGGGCCTCGATCTTGGCCAGATCAGGGGTTCCGGCCCGAAGGGGCGCATCGTCAAGGCGGATGTGGAAAAGGCCGAGCCGGGCGCGAAACCCGCCCCCGCTGCCCCGCCCGCTGCCCCGCCCGCCGCCGCACCTGCCGGAATGGGCGCCGACATGATCAAGCGGATCTACGAGGGCCGCAATTACGCGGAAATCACCCTCGACGGGATGCGCAAGACCATCGCGGCGCGGCTCGGCGAGGCCAAGCAGACGATCCCGCATTTCTATCTGCGCCGCGATATCAGGCTGGATGCGCTGCTGGAATTCCGCTCGACGCTGAACAAGCAGCTAGAGTCGCGCGGCGTGAAGCTCTCGGTCAACGACTTCATCATCAAGGCCTGCGCCCTGGCGCTGCAGCAGGTGCCGGCGGCCAACGCCGTCTGGGCGGGCGACCGGATTCTGCAGCTCGAGCCCTCGGACGTGGCCGTGGCCGTCGCCATCGAGGGCGGCCTGTTCACGCCGGTCCTGAAGGACGCGCATCTGAAATCGCTCTCGGCGCTTTCGGCCGAGATGAAGGACCTCGCCGCCCGCGCGCGCGAGCGCAAGCTCGCACCCCACGAATACCAGGGCGGCAGCTTCGCGATCTCCAATCTCGGGATGTACGGCATCGACAGTTTCGACGCCGTGATCAACCCGCCGCACGGCTCGATCCTGGCCGTGGGTGCGGGCGTCAGGAAACCTGTGGTGGGCGAGGATGCCGAGGTGACGGTCGCCACGGTGATGTCGGTGACGCTGTCGGTCGATCACCGGGTGATCGACGGCGCGCTCGGCGCCGAGTTCCTGCAGGCGATCAAGGACAACCTGGAAAACCCGATCGCCATGCTGGCCTGACCGGGAAAACGGCCCTTTCCAGGGCCGCACTGCGTTGCGTTTGTGGGATTACTCCTCGGCGCCGAGCGTCTGGTCCATCGTCACCGACGGCTGCTCGCAGCCCGCCTCGCCGACGATCCGCGCCGGCACGCCGGCCACAGTCTTCATCGGCGGCACGTCCTGCAAGACCACCGAACCGGCGGCTATTCGCGAGCAATTGCCCACGGTGATGTTGCCCAGCACCTTGGCGCCCGCACCGATCAGCACGCCGCAGCCGATGGTCGGATGGCGCTGCTGCTCTTCCTTGCCGGTTCCGCCCAGCGTCACGGAATGCAGCATCGAGACGTTGTCGCCGACCCGTGCCGTCTCGCCGATCACGATGGAATGGGCGTGGTCGATCATGATCCCCTTGCCCATCTTCGCGCCCGGATGGATATCGACGCCGAACACCTCGGAACACCGCATCTGCACGAAATAGGCCATGTCCTTGCGCCCCTCGCGCCACAGCCAGTTGGCGACGCGGTACGCCTGCAGCGCCTGGAATCCCTTGAAGAACAGGATCGGCTGCAGGAACCGGTGGCAGGCCGGGTCACGCTCGTATGTCGCAACGATGTCCGCGCGCGCTGCGGTGCCGAGATCCTTGTCGGCGGCGTGCGCCGCTTCGGATATCTCGCGGAGGATCTGCTCGGACATCTCGCCGGAGGCCAGCTTTTGCGCGAGCCGATAGCCCAGTGCCGCCTCGAGCGTCGGGTGATGCAGGATCGTCGCGTGAACCATGCCGCCCAGCAGCGGCTCGGCGCGCACGGCCTCTTCCGCCTCGTCGCGAATCCGGCTCCAGACCGGATCGACCTTTGCAAGCTTCAAGCGTGTTTCGGCCATCGAACTTCCCTCCAGCGCCACGACGTTTTACTACAGATAGGCGTTTCGAACCAAGCGCAATGGCGAAGACAATGAATTTTCGTGATGGACGGCAACACGCTAGCTGAGTACCGCACCCGTCTGGCGGCCGAACTCGCCGCGCTCGACCGCCAGGACGACCTCGGCCGCGACGGGCAAAGAACCGTCACGCTGGACCAACAGTCGGTCGGGCGCCTCAGCCGCATGGATGCGCTGCAACAGAAAGCGATGGCAAAGGCGACCCAGGCTCGCCGGGGACAGCTACGCCGGCGACTACTGGCCGCGCTCGACCGGATCGACGAAGGCGAATTCGGCTATTGCGTGGAATGCGGGGAAGAGATCGCGCGCGGCCGGCTCGAGCTTGATCCGACCGCCGCCACCTGCGTCAGTTGCGCACCCGGCTGACGCCCCGCCCGGAACCCAAACAGGCCACCAGAGCGTCGAACACCAACGCCAGGCATCCGCAATATTCCGGGTCGTCCAGCCGCGGCTCGGGCTGCGGCGCCAGCGCCAGCGCCGCCGTCATCAGGCTGCCGTCGCCCCAGTCGGGATGCGCCCGGCCGGTGCTGCGGCGAAATGCATCCGCCCAGCGCGCCCGGTCCAGCAGGCGCATCATCAGACCTGTCCGCGCCGCCGCCGGATAGCCGTAGAGCACCCGCGCCGCGGCCACCACGTCGCCATGCATGACCGGCCGCATCGGCTCAGATCGCCGGGGGCGTGGGCAGGTAGTAATGCAGCGCCAGCCGCAGCTCTCCGCCCGCGAAATCACCGCCATTCGCCGTGATCTCCAGCGCCGTGTCGGCGTAATAGGTCACCGGCTGCCCGGTGATCCCCACCAGCCACGACCCCTGCGCCAGCCCGATCCCGCCGCCATAGCGGTTTGCCGCACCGGCGACGCCGATGTCGAAATCCGTGAGCGTCCCGGTGATCGCCGTCTTCACCCGCCCGGTCACGGCAAAGACCATGGCATATTGCGGGATCGTCACGCTCGTGGTCGAAACGGCTTCCGCTCCGAACGTGTGATCGAACTCGATCACCTCGAATTTCGACGCCGCCCGGTTTTGCGACACGCCCAGCGCGCCGGCCTGCCAGGCCGTGCCGTCGAACATGGCCGTGGCGGCGATATCGGCGACATAGGCGCGCCATCCGGCCTGCGGGATCGCGAAGACCCAGCCGCCATTCGACCAGATCGCGATTTCCCCCGCATGACCGTTCCAGTCGTTGACCGCCCCGCTCGGCACAGCATAGACCTGTCCGTCCAGCGCGGCCGGCGGCGGCGTCGCGACGCTCGCCGATTGCAGCACCAGCTGCGTCAGCCCGTCAAGCCGCGCCAAGGCCTCGTTCACGGTCACATGCTTCTGCGCCTGCGCGGGGGCCAGCAGCGGCAGGCCCAGTTGCGATGTCTCACTCATTGATCATGATCCTCCTGAAGGGCCCGGCCCCGAACTGGTCCGAGATCTGGGCCACGGCAATCTCGTAGGGCGCGCTCACGCCGTCTGCGGTGATCAGCGCGCCCGGATAGGCGAAACTCGGCGCCGACACGGTCGTTTCGCGAACCAGCGCGCCATCCTTCAGCACCTGCACCTGGTAAAGCTCGCCCGCCTCTCCCAAGGGCACTTCGAACGACTGCCAGCTGTCGCCGTCGATCCGCGTGCGCCTGACCCAGGTAACGCCCAGGTCGCCCGTATCCGAGTAAACAGCACGCAGGTGAACCGGCGCATAGGGGCGCAGCCCGATGCCGTCGAAAGCCTCGACAAGATGCGTGTAGGACGGGTCGTCATAGCTGCGCTGCGCCGGCCCGACCCGGTAATGCCGCGCCAGCCCGCGTGCCGAAAGCGGCAGGTCGATCTGCTGCGGCGCGCCGTTCAACAGTACGACCATGCTTCCCGCCGGCCAGACATCGGGCATGATTCCGTCTGTGCCCGCCTGCCCGCGCAGCCGCCCGCCGATGTCGTAGGTGCGCGTACCGACGAGCGTGGCCTCGGTGAACTGGAACACCTCCCAGTTGCCCGACGAGCCGTCGCCGACCGCCGCCGCATTCGCGCCGTTCAGGACCGCCGACAGGCTGGCCGACGACAGATCGCCATAGACGAACTGCACCCGCAACAGCCCGCCCCTGTCGAGCAATCCCGCCTTGGCCGCGTAAAGCGGCGTCTCGGTGATCCCCACGCTTGCCGGCGACGCAACCAGCCTGTTCAACTCGTACCCGTCGTCCTCTGCGGAACTGAACACCGCCGCAGAGCCGGGCCAGGGCCTCGCCGTCACCGCGATATGAGGCGCGTGCGGCACCTCGTCTCCCTTCAGAAGCGGCAGGTCCAGGAACAGCGGGTTGACCGGCACCGGCGCCACGAAGGGCCGTGGCGTGACGGTCAGTTCCACCGCATCGCTCGGCTCGTAGATTTCCGGCTCGATCCGCACTGCTTCGATGATCTGCATGCCGGCCTGTTCGACCCTGTCGATCCGGTACGCGACCTCGTCGCCCTCTCCCGGCAACGCCACCACGTCGCCCGCGCGCAACGACAGCTCGGACGGCGGCAACGCGAACTGTGCCGTGTCCCGCGCGACCCGCGCCTCGCTCAGCCAGCGCTCCACGATCCCGCGCGCCTCTGCCCTGGTCAGGACAAGTGGCAATTCCGACCGCGCGACCGAATTCGTCGTCTCGTCCGGAAAGATCGCTTCTTCCGAGCGCGCCGCGAAATCGCCATCCGCCTCGACGAACCCCAGCCGCAGCCGCCCGGCAGTCTCCGCCTCCGGCGCCCGCACAATGGTCAGGTCGCTGTCGGCCTCCTCCGACACGGCCAGCCGCTCGGGATCGACCGACACCGGCCTCCGCCCCGTTCGGCGCTGAAAGACCAGCCTCCCCTGGCGCTCGATCGCGTCGAACCCGAAGGCCAGCATCAACGGCTGCAACTGCCCGCGCGCCGTGTCGGCGTCCCCGGCCGTGTATCCGCGCACCACGCCGTGCAGGTCCGCCACGTCACAGGCCGAGACGCCCGAACGCTCGCAGATCTCGGCGACCACCCCCGCCAGCGAACGCGACGACGCGCGCCCGTTCAGCCAATGGCCGCGCAGATAGTTCTCGCCGTCGCTCCAAAGTTCGGCGTTGCCGGGGAAATTCGGATAGGGCCGCGCATCCCAGGCCCAGACATGCGCCTTGCCCATGTCCACCATCGGTTGCCCATAGACCTCGGACACGGGGTTGTTCTCGGGCGCCGACCAATGGCTCGTGATCGCCCGCACGTACTGCGCCTGGATCACGTCGTCGCGGCGGCCGTTCGAGAAATGCGGCAGGCTCGATTCCGACGACTTCGGATCGAGGAACTTGTTCGGCTGGTTGGTGCCCTTGTCCACTGCGGCGCAGCCGATTTCGGTGAACCAGATCGGTTTCGACTGCGGCACCCAGCCTGTCGCCACCGGCTGTCGCACCCCGCCGATCCGCTCGTGATGCGCATTCGACCACCAGCCTTTCAGGTCCTTGTAGCGGAACACCCAGGGCTCGCCATGCGCGCCGTCGGTGATCGGCAGGCGCTTCTGGAACTCGCGCCCGTTCGCCGAGGCATAGTACCAGTCAAAGCCCTCGCCCCCCGCCACGTTGCTGCGCAGATAGTCCAGGTCGTAGATCGACCCCCACTCCGCATCCGCATGCTGTTCGCCGTCGCGCCAGTCCGACAGCGGCATGTAGTTGTCGATGCCGACGAAATCGATCTCGGCATCCGACCACAGCGGATCGAGGTTGAAGTAGACGTCACCCGACCCGTCCTGCGGTTGATACCCGAAGTATTCCGACCAGTCGGCGGCATAGCCGATCTTGGTCCCCGCACCGAGGATCGCGCGCACATCCGCCGCCAGCGCCATCAGCGCCGCGACCGCCGGAAAGCCGGCCGCCCCGCGAATCTGCGTCAGCCCGCGCATCTCGGATCCGATGCAGAACGCGTCGACACCGCCCGCCTTGGCGCAAAGATGGGCATAATGCAGGATGAAACGCCGGTACGACCATTCCGCCGGACCGCCATAGCCGACGCCCTCTGCCGCATCCGGGAAATCGCCGACGCCCGCAGCTCCGAAGAACGCGGCCACCTCCGCATCGGCTCCCGCGCTCTGATCGGGCGACCCGGCCTGCCCCGGCGCCGCCGACAGCGTGATCCGTCCGCGCCAGGGCATCACCGGCTGGTCCTCGGAACCGGTCCAGGGATCGCTCAGCCCGTTGTCCGCCAGCTGGTCCATCAGGATGAACGGATAGAAGGTCACCGCCTTGCCGCGCGCCTTCAACTCCTGGATCGCCTCGATCACCGAGCGGTCGGTCGGCGTCCCGCCATAGACCGGGCGGCCCTCGTCCCGGGCGATCTCGTCCGCCCCCGCCCTGTCCACGCCCGAGACGTGCCAGGGCATGCCCTTGCCCTCTTCCAGCTTGTGCTCGACCTTGGGTTTCAGCGTGCATTGCCCGCAGCGCAGGTCGTCGCCGAACCAGCCTACGATCAGCGAGGCGCTTCCGCAGTTCGGCAGTTCCGCCGCCATGCCGTCAAGCGAGGCCAGTAGGTCGGTCTTCCCGCCGGCCGAATTGATGTTCGCCGCGCGGTTCTCGCCATAGCCGGCCTGGTAATGCACCGGCGTCGTGGCCTGTGCATATTCCCCGGTGCCCGGAATCAACGCTACCGCCTGCACCGCCTCGGCAAGCTCGGGCTCGTGGCCCGGCAGGTCCTCGGGCGCAGGACGGAATACCTCGAAGCTGAACTGCGGAATCCGGTTGCCGTATGGCGTAAGGTCCAGGTCCTCGATCACGACATAGGCAAGTCCGCGATAGGCCGGCACCTCGCCCGCGCCCTCGACCGCTTCGATCTTCGGGTCAGGCATCTGGCCGCCGGTTCCCTGATAGACCCGCATTGACAGCCGGTCGGCCTCGATCTGCTGGCCGTCAGCCCAGATTCGACCGACGCCGCTGATCTCGCCCTCGCAAAGCGCCACCGCGACGCTGATCGAGTAGCTGTATTCGCGCGTCTCCGGCCGCGGCGGCGTGCCTTTGCCGCCGCTTGCCTCGCTGACCCGCACATGCTCCTGGAACCGCGTCGCCCAGATCACCTGCCCGGGCACGCGCACGCGCCCGAATATCCGCGCAATCGGGGCGCCCTCGCTGGCGCCGGTCAGCCGGAACCTGTCGACCCGGCCGGTCTCGACCGGCTCCGACCCCTGGCCCAGGATTCGCTGGTCGATCACCCGGCCGATCGTCGCGCCGATCGCGCGTCCGATCACGCCGGTTGACAGCCCCAGCAGGCTGCCGTTCAGCGCCGAGCCCGCCGCCATCCCCACGGCCGACAATACAATCGTCGCCATCAGTCGCCCCTTTCCGGAAACTTGAACCGCGCCACGATGCGCCGGCGCCAGGGCGCAGACAGCGGGCTCTCGATCACGCCATGCCCGGTATAGGCATGGACGAAGCTCGGGCGCGAACCGACGCGCCCGGCAATCCCCAGATGCTTGGCTACGCCCCCATTCCGCATCCGAAAGAGCAGCACGTCGCCCGCCGCCTCGTCGGCCGGCGCTTTGGGCAGCAGGTGCCGCCCGGCCGCGCGCCACAGCCGCTCGTCGCGCGCTGCCTCGCTCCAGTCCGCGGTATAGGCCGGCACTTCCTCGGGCTCGTCGCCGCAAAGCGCGCGCCAGACCCCGCGCAGCAGTCCCAGGCAATCGCAGCCCGCACCCCGAGCCGAGGCCTGGTGCACATAGGCCGTCCCCAGCCACCGCCTTGCCTCGGCCAATACGTCCTCGCCGATGTCACTCATTTGAACAGGCTGCCCCCGTCCAGCGGCTGGCCCTCGGCGGGATAACTCATCTGCCAGTCTTCGCCGGGAATGTGCGGAAAGCCCCTGAAATTCAACAGGTTGTTAAACTTCAGCCGGCAAGTCTCGGCGCGCTTGTCACAGCCGGCCTCGATCCGCACCGCATCGCCCCGCGCCACCGCTGCGCGCAGCGCCTCCCACAGCTCGATCCGCCGTCCATCGCCCGAAAGCCGGTCGTTCTTGACCAGTCCGATCAGCCCCTCGGCCGCACCCGACAGCATCGTCAACCGGGCGCGCTCAGATCGAAAGCGCAGGCCGCATCGCCCAGCACCGCCGCACAGGGCGACTGATAGACCCTCCCCTGCGGCTGGTTCAGCGCCTCCGTCAGTCCGCGCAACTCGGCCTGGAACGCCCCGCCCGCGCGCTTGATCTCTCCCAGCGAACCGCTGAACTTCAACACGCGCTGGCTGACATCGGCCCAGTTGACCAGCCAGGCGCGCACCTCGGCCCCATCGAACCGGCCGGCCTGAATGTCCTCCTCGCGCAGGGCAGCATCGCTCAGCACCCCCACCGCCTCGGTATTGTCGACCGCCAGTCCAGTAGCCTGCTGGATCGCACCGGCAGACAGGCCGGAATCGGCCCGGAACGCGATGCCCTCGAACTCCAGCGCCTCGTCGTGGTCGGTGAATCCGTATGTCACGCCATCCCGGCGCGTGACCGCCCAGGCCCGGCAAACCGTCGTCGTACCGCTTCTCAGATGCGTCTCGAACGCCTCGGACAGCGCCATCAGACCCGCACCTCGACGATCGGTACGCTCGGCACGTCACCGGCGCGAAACGATGCAACAGAGGTCTGGATACGGTCGGTATCGAACCGCACGGGCACGTCGAACTCGTAGCCCGCGGTGATCTCGACGCCCTCGTCGGGGATTTCCAGGAAATGGATGATCCCGGTGGCGTAATCGACCGTGTAATGCACCGTCTCGGTCTGGATATCGCCCTGCACGCCGACCTGCACCGTGCCCAGAACCGGCTTGACGATGGGCCGCGTATAGCTCTGCGCGCCCTGTCCGTCGTCAGGGTTTTTCGGACTTCTGGGGCCGTTTTGTAACGGAGGCTCTGGTTCGGTTTCTGTTCGAGTTTAGGCGGCAGCGGTCTGATGCTGCAAGCGGCGTTGCCGGATTGTCTGGTTCTTGATCTCCTCTCT
>JBFKQC010000054.1:0-26969 GCA_041627895.1 Rhodobacter sp. | reverse complement strand
GCCACGTGCCCGCGCTACGGGCTTCGGCGTAGGGTGGGCCCGTGGCCCACCGGGCGCCCCCTCAGCCCAACCCCGCCTCCGCCGCGATCTCGGCGCGCGACTTCCGGGCCCGCTCGGTCGCCGACTTGAGCTGGCCGCAGGCGGCCAGAATATCCTGGCCCCTCGGCGTGCGCACCGGCGAGGCATAGCCGGCGCGGTTGACGATCTCGGCGAAGGCCTCGATGCGCTCCCAGTCCGAGCGCTCGTAGACCGCACCCGGCCACGAGTTGAACGGGATCAAGTTTATTTTGGCCGGGATGCCGGCGATCAGGCGCACCAGGTCGCGGGCGGCGGCATCGGAATCGTTCACGCCCTTCAGCATCACGTATTCGAAGGTGATCCGCTCGGCGTTCGAGAGCCGCGGATAGGCCCGGCAGGCGGCCAGAAGTTCCTCGAGCGGCCATTTGCGGTTGATCGGCACCAGCACGTCGCGAAGCTCGTCGCTCACCGCATGGAGCGAGATCGCCAGCATGGTCGCGGCCTCTTCGCCCCAGCGCACGATCCCCGGCACCACGCCCGAGGTCGAGAGCGTGATGCGCCTCCGGCTCATCGACAGCCCCTCGCCGTCCATCGCGACGAGCATCGCGTCGCGCACCGCCTCGAAATTGTACAGCGGCTCGCCCATGCCCATCAGCACGACGTTCGACAGCATCCGCGGCCGCTCGCCCGAGCCCTCGCCCGGTTCCGGCCATTCGCCCAGATCGTCGCGGGCCAGCATGATCTGGCCGACGATCTCGGCGGCGGTCAGGTTGCGCACCAGCTTCTGCGTCCCGGTGTGGCAGAACGAACAGGTCAGCGTGCAGCCGACCTGGGACGAGATGCACAGCGTGCCGCGGTCGTCCTCGGGGATATAGACGGTTTCGACCTCGTGGCCCCCGGCGATGCGCACCAGGTACTTGCGGGTGCCGTCGGCGCTGACGTGGCGGCCGACGACGTCGGGCAGGGCGATGGTGAAGCGTTCGGCCAGCATCGCGCGGTAGGGTTTCGCCAGGTTGGTCATCGCGTCGAAGTCGCGCACGCCCTTCTGGTAGATCCACTGCCAGATCTGGCCCACCCGCATCCTGGCCTGCCTGTCCGGCGTGCCGGCGGCGATCAGGACATCGCGCAGCGCCTCGCGGGTCAGCCCGACCAGGTTCTGCCGGTCGCCTTCGGCCAGGGTCCGGGGGATCGTGTGCACGTCCTGCGTGATCGGGGCGCTCGCCGTCATCTCGTTGCCGTCCAATGCGTGATTGCAGGGCGTCATATAGGAGGTGCGGCGCGAAATAAACACGTCCCGCGACGAAACCGCCGCGCGGCGCCTTTTGCCGGAAACCGGCTCAGGCGGTGGCGCGGGCGCCTTCGACCAGGCGCGGGGCCTGCGGCGGCTCGGCGACTTCGGCGAACCCGACCAGCGTCGCGCCGCCGGGCAGCGCGTCGAAGCGGCAGGCCAGGCGGGTGCCGTTCAATAGCCGCACCTCGGCATGCCAGTTCGACCGCTCGCTGATCGTCGCGGCGAAGTCGCGCGCATCGCCCCAGACCGGGGTCGGCGCCGAGGCCTCCTGCCAGCGCCGCGACATCTCGATGAACGAGACCGGCGGCGCATCGGCCGGGCGCGCCTCGCCGAACCACATCCGGTCGAAGGCCGCGTTCGCCATGGTCAGCTCGCCCGCCGGGGCGAAGACGCCGATCGCCTCGTCGAGCCCGTCGAACACCGCGCGCTTGAGCTGCAGCTCGGAACGGAACTCCAGCTTCAGCGAGATCTCGGCGCTGATATCCTCGAACACGAAGGCGATGGTGCCCTCGTGGTGCGGCCGCCCGGTGACGCGGTAGGTGCGCCCGTCGACCAGGCTCCAGGTCTCGGAATAGGCGCCGTCGGTCGCGGCGGCCTCGAGGTCCGACATGTGCTGGCACCAGGACTTGTAGTTCTTCGGCTCGGGCATCAGCCGCTGCTCGCGCAGCCGGTCGAAGACCTGGAACAGCGTCGGCCGGCGGATCAGGAAATCCGGCGGCAGCTCCAGCAGATCCGACAGGGCGGGATTGAACAGCGCCAGTTCGCGCTCGCGCGAGAAGATCGCCAGCCCGACGTTCAGATGCGCGAAGGTCTGGGTCAGGGTCTGGACGAAATCGTGCAGGCTGCGCTCTGCCTGGACGACGCGGTCGACGGGCACCGCCGCGACGATGAAATCCGCGCCGCATTCGGCGATCTGGCATTCGTACCACGTCGGTCCGCCGCCGCCCGGAGGCTCGAGCTTGACCCGTGACACGCGGCCCGCCGCATGATTGGCGGCGGCGTCGACCGAGAACACCTGTTGCGGCCAGAGCGTGTCGACGGCATCCGGCGCAACCAGGCGCTCGAGCCGCCGGTGCGCCGCGTTCGACCAGGCGATCCGGCCCGCCGCGGTCTGGCGCCAGACCGGAAACGGCAGGCTGCCGGCGGTATGGCGCAGGATCGCCATTTCCTGCGCCAGCGGGCCGACGACCGCCTGAAGCGCGCCGCGGTCGCCGTCGCCGTCGTCGCTGCCGCCGTCGCCAACGTCGCCGGCCGGCGCAGCCGGGGCGAGCGACACCTTCAGCCGGCGGCCCGCGGTCTCGACCAGCAGGACCGCGGCGCCGTCATCCGATTCGGCACGCAGCGGCGGCGCGCCGGGACCGGCACAGATCCGGTCCGGCGCGCCCGGGAACCTCGGCGCCAGGAACCGGGCCAGCCGGTGCAGATCGCTGCCCTGGGGTTCGGTCGTCTCGAACAGCCGCCGCGCCGCGGGCGAGGCGTCGACAAGATCGGCCCCCGCGAACAGAAACGTGACCTCGGCCGCAAGGGCCCGCGGCTTCGTGCGCCGGGCGCACAAGGACAGAACGCCGAGTGCCGCCAGGGCCGAGCAGAGCCCGATAAGCACAAGGCCGGCCGCCTGCAGCGGCCAAGCGACGTCAACAACCATAGCCTGTCCCTCGTAGGTCCCGCCGAGGAATCTATGTTCGGTAAAGTTAACGCATGGTTAAGGCTGCGCTCAGGCCTCGATGGGGCGGTTTTCGCCCAGGCCGCGGGCGGCGTCGGCCGGATCGGGGCTGATCGCGGTCCGGGGCCACGCCACCTCGACGATGGCGCCGCTGCGGGTGCCGGGCGGGCTGCGCCCGACGACCGGATCGCTGGCATTGGCAAAGTTCAGCTCGGCGCCCGAGCGTTCCAGCAGCGTCTTGGCGATGAACAGGCCCAGCCCCATGCCCTCGTATTCCGGGCGCCTGCGGCGGTCCTCGAACGACCGCCTGCGCCGCACGAACGGATCGCCGATCCGGCCCAGGATATGCGGCGGAAAACCGGCGCCGTCGTCGATGATGCGGACCTCGACCGCGGTGTCGGTCCACGCCGCGTCGATCCAGACCGTCGTGTCGGCGAAGTCGACGGCGTTCTGCACCAGGTTCCGCAGCCCGTGGATGATCTCGGGCCGGCGCGCCACCGAAGGCTGCCCGGCCGGCGTCCCCGGGCCGGGGGACAGGTCGATCCGGACGGCCTTGCCACGGTCGAAATGCGGCTCTGCCGCCTCGCGGATCACCTCGCCCAGCGGGACGTGGTGCAGGTGCAGATCGTCCTTGCCCGCCCGGCCCATCGACCGCAGGATGTCGCGGCAGCGGTCGGCCTGGGCGCGGATCAGCTCGGCATCCTCGCGCAGTTCGGGCCGCGCGGCGAGTTCCTCCATCAGCTCCGAACTGACCAGCTTGATCGTCGCGAGCGGCGTGCCGAGCTCGTGCGCCGCCGCCGCCACGACGCCGCCGAGGTCGGTCAGCTTCTGCTCGCGCGCCAGCGCCATCTGGGTGGCCAGCAGCGCCTCGGACATGGAATGGATCTCGGACGTGACGCGGCGGGCATAGATCGCCTCGAACACGATGCCGATGGTGATCGCCGCCCAGGACCCGAACACGAAGACGTCCGGCATCCGCATGACGAACCCCTGCTCGGTGCGCAACGGTATGTGATAGAGCGCCACCAGCGATATCAGCCCGATCGCCACGGCCCCCAGCACGATGGTCGAGCGCAGGTGCAGCGCGGTGGCGGAAATCGTCACCGGCGCCAGGATCAGCAGCGCGAAGGGGTTGTTCAGCCCGCCGGTGAGATAGAGAAGGAATGCAAGCTGGCTGATGTCGAAGAGAAGCATCAGGAACACCTCGCCCTCGTTCAGCCGCTTGTTTTCCGGGTAGATGAAGATCGCCACCAGGTTGGCGATGATCGAGGCGCCGATGGCGACATAGCACAGCCCGAGTTCCAGGCTGAGGTTGAAATAGCGCTGCGCCACGGTGATCGCGGCAAGCTGGCCGGCGATCGCGATCCAGCGCAGCACGATCAGCGTGCGAAGCCGGACCCAGTTCGAGCGTGTCTCGGGCGTCAGCAGTGCGGTATCGGGATCAGCCATCGGCGGACCTGGACAGGTGATGCGTCATCCTGTGAACTTGTACGCCGGGCGCAATCGCGGGATCAATCCGCCGCAACCACGGGGAACGCCATGATCAGGGTCTACGCCATCGCCGCCGCCGCCGCCATCGCCGCGCTTCTGGGCGCCACCTGGTGGCTGACCTCGGGCCGCGCGCCCGAGGACCGCTTCGCCGCGTGCCGCACGTCGGTGATCGCGGGCGGCGCGGGCAGCATCGGCGGGCCGTTCACGCTGGTGAACGGCCGGGGCGAGACCGTGACCGACGCCGACGTGATCACCAGGCCGACGCTGGTCTATTTCGGCTATACCTTCTGCCCCGACGTCTGCCCGCTGGACGCCGCGCGCAATGCCGAGGCGCTGGATCTGCTGGCCGGGCGCGGGATCGACGCGCAGGCGGTGTTCATCTCGATCGACCCGGAACGCGACACGCCCGAGGTGGTGGGCGACTACGCCGCCTACATGCACGAGGACATGATCGGCCTGACCGGCTCGATGGATCAGGTGCGCGCCGCCTCGCAGGCCTACAAGACCTTTTTCCGCAAGCAGGAGACGGCGGACGAGTTCTATCTCGTCGACCATTCCACGTTCACCTATCTCGTCCTGCCCGGCACCGGTTTCGTCGAGTTCTTCCGGCGCGGCGACACCGCCGAGGACATCGCCGAGCGCGCCGCCTGCTTCGTCGCGGCGTCCTGAGGGCGTTTGACCGTTCCGGTCGCGCGTTCTAGTGTCCGCGCAATGAAAGAAAGGCGCGCGGAAGGGACAGCAATGGCGGAACACCAACTGGAGGATCTGGGCGACGACCCGTCGTTGTTGCTGGTGGACGACGACGAGCCGTTCCTGCGCCGCCTTGCGCGCGCGATGGAAAAGCGCGGCTTCGCCGTCGAGACCGCGGGATCGGTCGCCGCCGGCAAGGCCATCGCCACCGCCCGCCCGCCGGCCTATGCGGTGGTGGATCTGCGGCTGGAAGACGGCAACGGGCTGGATGTCGTCGAGATTCTGCGCGAGCGGCGGCCGGATTGCCGGGTCGTGGTTCTGACCGGCTATGGCGCGATCGCGACCGCCGTGGCGGCGGTGAAGATCGGGGCGACCGATTACCTGTCGAAGCCGGCCGATGCCAACGACGTGACCAGCGCGCTTCTGGCCAAGGGCGACGAGCTGCCGCCGCCGCCGGAGAACCCGATGTCGGCCGACCGGGTGCGCTGGGAGCATATCCAGCGGGTCTACGAGCTTTGCGACCGGAACGTCAGCGAGACCGCGCGGCGGCTGAACATGCACCGCCGGACCCTGCAGCGCATCCTGGCCAAGCGCTCGCCGCGGTGAGGCGGGCCGTCGCGGCGCTGTGGCTCGCCGGCTGCGCGCCGGCCGGGCCGCTGCTGCCGGATGCCGCCCCCTATCCCTTCAGCACCGATTCCAATGGCTTGGCCCTGTCCGACAGCGATCTGCGGGTGGATTTCGGGCGCACCCGATCGAGCACCGTGCCGGCGGTGTCCAGGCTGATGTCCGGGCCGCCGGAAAGCGACGCGACGACCCGCGGCTGCGGCGCGGAACCGCTGGAGACCGTGCACTGGGCAGAGGGGCTGACGCTGGTCTTCCGCGACGGCGCATTCCGCGGGTGGGTCACCGAGAGCGCCGTCTTCAAGACCGGAAACGGGCTTTCCCCGGGCATGACCCGGCGCAGCCTGGAGGCGGCCGGCGTGGCGTTCCGCCAGACCCCGCCGGGGTCGGAATTCGAGGCCGGCGGGGTTTTCGGGCTGATCGAGGACGACGGGCCCGGGGCGCAGGTGACGGCGATGTGGGCCGGCGAGGCCTGTCCGCTCCGCTGACCCGGAATCGGCGCGGAATCGCACGTATGTATCGCGTCGGTATCACGTCGGTATCACGTCGGTACTGCAGTGCAGCATTCCGGTTTCCGGGCGCCGGGGTGGAAGCCCCCGTTACCCAGGGCGTGGACCCGCGCCGGGGCGGTGCGCGATGAATGCGCGCCCTACGGGGCGGATCTCGGGCCGGCGCCGGCGGGCTGTGTGCGGCGTTCGTGCGGTCACATCCGGGCCAGCAGCGCCGCGTGCCTTGCGGTATAGGCGGCGCGGGTGGCCAGCGGTTCGCGGAGGTGGATTGCGAGGCCCTCGATCTCGGCCGGGTCGGGGCGGCCGAAGAAGCGGTCGGCCTCGGCCTCGGTGAATCCGGCGATCTGGGTGGCCTCGAGCCGGGCCGAAAGCTTGTCGGCCTTCTTGATCCGCTGCTTGATCTGCCGCGGCAGGTCCGCCGGCAGGCCGAAGCGCAGGTGGATCGCCGCCGAAAGCCTGGCGTCGAGCTCGCCGTAGCGGGGGCCGACGGCGGCCTTGACCGGGGAAATCATGTCGCCGATCACGTATTCGGGCGCGTCGTGCAACAGCGCGGCGAGGCGCCATTTCGCCGGCGCGTTCGGGTGTTGGCGGGTGAAGATTTCCTCGACCAGAAGCGAATGCTCGGCGACCGAATAGGGATAATCGCCCCTGGTCTGCCCGTTCCAGCGCGCAACGAAGGCCAGGCCGTGGGCGATGTCCTCGATCTCGATATCCAGGGGCGCCGGGTCCAGCAGGTCGAGCCGGCGGCCGGAAAGCATGCGCTGCCAGGCGCGGGGTGGGGGCATGGGACGCCTTTCGCGATTGTCGGGGTGGTTCTGCCATAGCGCGGGCAGGACGGAAAGGGCGCGGGCGGCGGGCGGCGCGCCCCGGTTCCGCTCCGCCCGCGCTAGGGGGCGGGGCCTCGGGGAAGTCCCGGACCCAATGTCTTGTGTTCCATTACCGATACGTCACGAAGTCTTGTGATGCCGTGCCTTGGTGGCACGCATTGGCGCGCTTACATATGCATTGGACGTGGCCCCACCCGGGGGCTGGCACGTCCGGATTGCGCGGAGCCTCTGGCACGGTTCCGCAAGTGGGCTCCGCGCAGAACGCGATGGAGGCCGACATGTACAAACGTCTGTTGCAGGGGATACTGGTGTTCGGACTTGCCGCGCTGGCACCGCCGGCGCAGGCGCAGTCGTCCTGCGCCCCGCGCGAGGTGATCGCCGAGCGGCTGGACAAGCGGTTCGGCGAGGTGCCCACCGCGGGCGGGCTGCGCTCGCCGCTCGAGTTGTTCGAGCTTTGGTCCTCGCCCGAGACGGGCACCTGGACCGCGCTGGCCACCTATGCCAACGGCATCAGCTGCGTGTTCGCCTCCGGCACCGACTGGCACCAGATCACCCCCGAACCGGCGGAAGCCGACCGGCCGAGCTAGGCCGCAGGCGCCGGACATGCCGCCCGCCACAAAGCAGCGCGCACGGCACAAACAAATGCCTTTTCCGGCACCGCGCGGGCATCAAAGCGCCGCTTTTCGGTGCCAGCCTGACCCCAGCGCCCACACGCGGCATCACGGTTTCGCGCAAGACGCGCCCGAATGTCCGCGCGGCCCCTATATGCCGATAGAGGCGCAAGATCTCAGCAGAGGGAGGATGCACTCCGTGCAGGATGCTGCGCGGCACGAAGGAAGGAGTATGCGATGAAGACGCCCCTCAGACAGCTCGGACTGGCCGCCGCGCTTGCCGTGGCCGGGATCGGCGCCGCACCGGCGCATGCACAGAACGCCTGCGCGCCGCGCGACACGGTACTGGAGCGGCTGAAGACCGGTTATGGCGAAACGCTGGCCGCGGGCGGGCTGCGCTCGCAGAGCCAGGTTCTCGAGGTCTGGGCCAGCGAGGACACCGGCACCTGGACGGTGCTGATGACCGATGCCAACGGCATGACCTGCGTGATGGCCAGCGGCACGAACTGGCACCAGAACGACCCGAAGCTGGCGGCGATGGGCGTCCCGAGCTAGGGCGCCGGCCCCGGCTGGTATCGCACCGCGGCGGCAGCGCCGCGCACCACGACCGCGGCCGCCGGCGCCGGCCCGGCGGCGCACCGCCGATCGCTGGAAGATTTTCTCGAAGAGTGCCGAGACCCCTTCAAGTGCCCGCGGAAAAGGATCAGAGTCTCGCGCGTCCGCAATGGTGCGGACGACATGGGTACACGAAAATGTCCACGAACAAGCCTTCCGCCTCGACGCCGAAGCCTGCGCCGAAACCGGCCCCCAAACCTGCCGGCAAGCCGGGCGGCAAGAAGTAGGGCGCCGTTCACTTGAAACCCGGTGACGCCGGCGGGGGAAACCTCGCCGGCGTCTCGCATCCATGCCCGGTTGTCTGCCCCCGAGCACGGTGCTAGACGCCCCCGGACCGCAAACCGCTTCGGGAGCCGCAGCACATGCCCAGGGATTTCATCGTCAAGGACATCTCGCTGGCCGGGTTCGGCCGCAAGGAACTGGATATCGCCGAAACCGAGATGCCGGGCCTGATGGCGCTGCGCGAGGAATACGGCCAGGCCAGGCCGCTGGCGGGGGCGCGGATCGCCGGGTCGCTGCACATGACGGTGCAGACCGCTGTGCTGATCGAGACGCTGACGGCCCTGGGCGCAGAGGTCCGCTGGGCCTCGTGCAACATCTTCTCCACCCAGGATCACGCCGCCGCCGCCATCGCCGAGGCCGGCGTGCCGGTCTTTGCCGTGAAGGGCGAGACGCTCGGGGAATACTGGGATTACGCCGACCGCATCTTCCACTTCGAGGACGGCGGCGCGAACATGATCCTCGACGACGGCGGGGACGCCACGTTGTACATCCTGCTGGGCGCGCGCGTCGAGGAGGGCGAGGACGCGCTGATCGCGGTGCCGACGTCGGAAGAGGAAGAGGCGCTGTTCGCGCAGATCAGAAAGCGGATGGCGGAAAGCCCCGGCTGGTTCGTCAAGCAGCGCCACATGATCCGGGGCGTGACCGAAGAGACCACGACCGGCGTGCACCGTCTTTACCAGATGATGGAGAAGGGCCACCTGCCCTTCCCGGCGATCAACGTCAACGATTCAGTGACCAAGTCGAAGTTCGACAACAAGTATGGCTGCAAGGAAAGCCTGGTCGACGGCATCCGCCGCGCCACCGACGTGATGATGGCGGGCAAGGTCGCCGTGGTCTGCGGCTATGGCGACGTCGGCAAGGGATCGGCGGCGTCGCTGCGCGGCGCGGGCGCGCGCGTGGTCGTCACCGAGGCCGATCCGATCTGCGCCCTGCAGGCGGCGATGGACGGCTATCAGGTGACGACGCTGGAAGACGTGGTGGCCAGTGCCGACATCTTCATCACGGCGACCGGCAACAAGGACGTGATCCGCATCGAGCACATGCGCGAGATGAAGGACATGGCGATCGTCGGCAACATCGGCCATTTCGACAACGAGATCCAGGTCGCCAGCCTGAAGAACCACAAGTGGACCAACATCAAGGACCAGGTGGACATGATCGAGATGCCGGGCGGCAACCGGATCATCCTGTTGTCCGAGGGCCGGCTGCTGAACCTGGGCAACGCCACCGGACACCCCTCGTTCGTGATGTCGGCGAGCTTCACCAACCAGGTTCTGGCGCAGATCGAGCTGTTCACCCGCGGCGACAAGTACCGCAACGAGGTCTACGTGCTGCCCAAGCACCTGGACGAAAAGGTCGCGCGGCTGCACCTGGCCAAGATCGGCGTGAAGCTGACGGAACTCGGCGCCGAGCAGGCCGCCTATATCGGCGTCAAGCCGGAGGGGCCGTTCAAGCCGGATCACTACCGGTACTGAGCGGGCGCGGTGCGCCCTGTCCGGTCCCGCATCGCGCGGGGCCGAGACGATTTCGCGGAACGTGCCGGGGGCCGCTGGTCGCGGATGAATTCCGCGGAAATTTCCCCCTTTGTTGACATCTCAATCACGACTAAGGTGCGCGAAGCCCGGCGGCGGGAGGATCCGGAGCGTCGGCGAAGCATCGAGTGTGGAGAGGGACACATGGGAAGACGAGACGACCTGATCGCGAAATACGCGGACGATCTGAGAACCAAGTGCGGCATGACGCCGGACATGGACCTGCTGACGAAAGTGACCATCGGCTGCGGGCCGTCGATCTACGACGCCGACGCCTCGACCGTGGCGGCGGGGCAGGAACACGAGCTGGAAACGGTCAAGAACAACTTTCTGGTCAAGAAACTGGCGCTGAACGACGGGCCCGAGCTGATGGCGGCGATCAACAAGGCGGTCGACACCTACGGCCGGTCCGAGCGCAACAAGTACCGCGCGGTGCTGTACTACATGCTGGTCAAGCATTTCGGCAAGGAACACGTCTACCGCTGACCGTTCGGGGCGGCCGGGCCTGCGCCCGCCGGCATCCGGCGGGCGTTTTCGTTAACGGCGTCCTAATCTATCTGCCTGTTTTGAAACGATCTTTAGGCAAGGATCGTTTGCATGGAGCGCCGGACTGCGATAGCTTTCCGGTGTCGGATCAGGACGGTCGAGACTCTTTTCATAGACGCGTGTGTGAGGGTGCACGTGGGGTGATGGAGGGTCTCGGCTGGATCGGGACCCTCCATTCGTTTTCGGGCACCGCTGCGGCGGGACGGCGCAGGCGCAGGCCCTGCGCGCATCCGGGCCGGCGCCGGTTTCGCGCCGAATTCCGTGTCGCAATTGTGACATTTTTGCTTTTGATGGGACGCAATCCGGTTTAAACTTCGATGTCTCCTTCGCGCAGTGGTAGTTTCGCGCGAGCGACAGGGACAACCGGCCGCCTCGCGGCCAGAGTGACGAAAGGTAATGAGTGCCCGTCGAAGCGAAATATTTCCCGCAGCATGATCTCAGGTGGGTGCGTTACAGCCAGACCGTGACCGCCTGCGACCTGGCCGACATCACGCAACAGATCTACATCGACCGCAGGCTGCCGCTTGCTGGGCTCGAGTTCGTCGATTTCGAGGCCGTGACCGGCTTTGCGCTGGGCTTTGCCGAGGTCGCCGGTGTCCACGACATTGCGGTCGGCGCCTATCGCGCGGTCGGGCGGATGCTGCGGTTGTCCTGCCATGCGCCGACCGAACTGGGCTACGGGATGGGCCGGATGTACACGACGCTTCTGAACAATTCCGGGCAGGCCGAGGCCTTCGTCTCGCGCGACCGCGCCGAGGCGCTGGACTGGCTGGGGCTGCAGGCGCTGCCGCACGACATGCCCGCCTGCGCCTGACGGCGGGCCGCGCCGGGCGTCCCGGCCCTGGCGCGCATTCCGCGATCTTCGATCCACGGAATGCGCACCGTCCCTTTGTCCGGGCGCAATTTCGCGACGCTTCGCCGGATCGGCTTCGCTGGGAACTGCTTCAGGGATCGACCCCCGCCAGGTCGCAGACGGCGGTCCATTCCGCTTGCGTCACCGGCTGGACCGAAAGCCGCGTGTTGTTGACCAGCACCATGTCCTTCAGCCGCGGGTCGGCCTTGCACATCTCCAGCGTCACCGGCGTCTTCACCGGCTGCACCGCCTTGATGTCGACGCAGTCCCAGCGCTCGTCGTCGGTGGTGCTGTCAGGGTGGCTGGTCGCGCAGACCTCGACGATCCCGACCACCGCCTTCTCGGTCTGCGAATGGTAGAAGAAACCGCGGTCGCCAAGCTGCATTTCCCGCATGTTGTTGCGCGCCTGGTAGTTGCGCACGCCGTCCCATTCCTCGCCCGCCTCGCCCCTGGCGACCTGGTCGTCCCAGGACCATGTCGAGGGTTCGGATTTGAAAAGCCAGTATGCCATTTGCGTCGGTCCTTGTCGTTGATCTGGCGTGCAGCGCCTATTCGGGTTTCAGCGGCCGGGCCATCAGGCGTTCGACCGCCTGCGCCACGGTGATCGCGCCCGACAGCACCGCCGCGATGGCCAGCGTGACCGGCATCTCGATGCCGCGCTTGCGCGAGATCGCGGCGACGGCTTCGGCGGTCGCGATGCCTTCGGTGGTGACGGTGGGGTCGGCCTGGCCGCGATCGCCCAGCCGCAGCCCGAAGGCGAAATTGCGCGACTTCGCGGAATTGCAGGTCAGCGCCAGGTCGCCGAGCCCCGAAAGCCCCGCCAGCGTCTCGGCCTGCGCGCCGTGCGCGATCGCAAAGCGCACCATCTCGGCATAGCCGCGCGTCATCAGCGCGGCGCGGGCGCTTTCGCCCAGCCCGGCGCCGATGGCGACGCCGCAGGCGATCGCGATCACGTTCTTCAGCGCGCCGCCGATCTCGACCCCGGCGACGTCGGTGCTGCTGTAGAGCCGCAGCGCCGGCGTGGACAGACTGCGCTGCAGCGCCTCGGCGGTTGCGGCGTCGGCGGCGGCCAGCGTCAGCGCGGTCGGCAGGCCGGCGGCGATGTCGACGGCAAAGCTGGGGCCCGACAGCACGGCGGGCGTGGCGTCGGGGATCGCGGCGGCGATCACCTCGGCGGGCCCCTGCAGGGTCGAAAGGTCGATGCCCTTGCAGCAGGCGACCAGCGGCTTGCCGGAAAGATGCGCCCCGTGCGCGGCGAGCGCGCCGGCCAGCGCCTGGGTCGGCACGGCCAGCAGGACCGTCTCGCAGGGGGCCATGTCGGCGGCGTCGCCGGTGACGGACAGCGCCCCGGGCAGGGCAAAGCCCGGCAGGCGCTGGACGTTCTCGCGCGCGCCCCGCATCGCGGCGGCGTGGCCGGCGTCGCGGGCCCAAAGCGTCACCGGCTGCCCGGCGCGGGCCAGCGCGATCGCAAGCGAGGTCCCGAAGGCGCCCGCGCCGAAGACGCCGATCGCGCTCATGCCTTGGCCCCGCGCTTGCCGCCGCCCAGCATCGCCGGGCTTGCCTGATCGAGCGGCCAGCGCGGGCGCGCGGAAAGCGTCAGGTCGTCGACCTGCCCAAGCCGGTACCGCTCGATCCCGGCCCAGGCGATCATCGCGGCGTTGTCGGTGCACAGCGCCGGCGGCGGCGCGACGAAGCGGGTGCCGTTCCCGGCGGCGACGTCTTGCAGCGCGGCGCGGATCACCTTGTTGGCGGCAACGCCGCCGGCGACGGCGAAGGCCGGTTCCGCCGGTGCCTCTGCCAGATACAGGTCGAGCGCGCGGCGCGACTTGGCGGCCAGCAGATCCGCGACCGCGTTCTGGAACGAGGCGCAGAGATCGGCGCGGTCGCCCCCGGTCAGCCCGCCCCTTTCGGCGACCAGCGCGTCGCGCGCCCGCAGGACGGCTGTCTTCAGCCCGGAAAACGACAGGTCGCAATCCGGCCGGTCGATCAGCGGACGCGGAAAGTCGAAGCGCGCCGGATCGCCCGCCTTGGCCGCGGCCTCGACCGCGGGGCCGCCGGGCTGCGGAAGGCCGAGCAGCCTGGCGGTCTTGTCGAAGGCCTCGCCGGGCGCGTCGTCGATGGTGCCGCCGAGCCGGGCGAAGCGGTCGGCGGCCTCGGCGATCAGGAACTGGCAATGCCCGCCCGAGACCAGCAGCGCCAGGTAGGGAAAGCCCAGCCCGTCGGTCAGCCGCGGGGTCAGCGCGTGGCCGGCGAGGTGATTGACGCCGATCAGCGGCTTGCCCGTGGCGGCGGCCAGCCCCTTGGCGCACATCACGCCGGCCAGCACGCCGCCGATCAGCCCGGGCCCGGCGGTCACCGCAATGGCGTCGATATCGCCCAGCCGCAGGCCGGCCCGCACAAGCGCCGCCTCGATCACGTGGTCGAGCTTTTCGACATGCGCCCGCGCAGCGATTTCGGGCACCACGCCGCCGAACGCCTCGTGCAGCTCTGCCTGGCCCGCCACCACAGAGGACAGGATCGCGGGCGCGCGTCCGGCCGCATGGCGCACCACGGCGGCGGCGGTGTCGTCGCAGCTGCTTTCGATCCCGAGGACGGTGAGGTGGTCGGCCATGGCCCCGCCGGTTGCAAGCGAATGGTGCCGCAGGTAACACCCTTTGGATACCCCGTTCAATCCCGGCAGAGGGCGCGTGGTGCAGGCGAAACCGACATTGCTGCTGACCCGCCCGCGCCCGCAATCCGAGCGGTTCGCCGCGCTCTGCGCCGCACGGATCGGGACCGGGGCGCGGATCGTGATTTCGCCGGTGCTGGAGATCCGGCCGCGCGGCGGGGCGGTGGACCTGGCGGGCATCGCGGCGCTGGTGCTGACCTCCGAGAACGCGGTGCATGCGCTGTCGGGGCGTGCGGGGCTGGCGGGCCTGGCGGCCTGGTGCGTCGGCGCGCGCACGGCCGAGGCCGCGCGCGCGGCCGGGATGCGGGCGGTCTCGGCCGACGGCAATGCCGACGATCTGGTCGCGATGCTGGCGGCGCGGCGGCCGGCCGGCCCGCTTCTGCACGCGCGCGGGGCGGAAACCAGGGGCGGCGTGGCGGCGCGGCTTTCCGCCCTCGGGATCGAGACCCGCGAGGCGGTGGTCTATGACCAGGTGCCGCGGGCGCTTGACCGCGAGGCCCGCGCGCTGCTGACCGGCGACGCGCCGGTGGTGCTGCCGGTGTTCTCGCCGCGCTCGGCCGCCCTGCTGGGCGAGGCGGCACGGAATGCCGCCGCACCGCTGATCGTCGTGGCGCTGAGCAAAGCCGTGGCCGAGGCTTGGAGCGGGCCGGCGCCGAAGCGGCTGGAGATCGCCGAGCGCCCCGATGCGGGCGGCATGTGTGACAAGATCACCCGGTTTTTCCCCGGCTCGTCAGCTTGAGGCGGGTCCCCCCGCGGGCTAGTCTCGGCCGTGGTGCGCCCTGTCGGCGCGCAGCGCATTGATTCGAAAGGTCCGGACCAAGTGGCGGAACCTCGCAAACTGAAGACCCCACCAACCGCTCGCGCCAAGGCCAACCGCGGCGCCAAGCCCGGCGCCAAGCCCGGCGCGAAGGACGCGGTCGAGGACGCGGTCGTCGTCGGCGAGACCCGGGCGGACGCGGACACCAAGCCGAAGGCGCCAGAGGACGACGCCGCGGCGGATGCGTCGGCGCGCGGGGACGCGTCCGCGGAAAAGGCGCCGACCGGGGCGGAAGACCCGGCGAAGGCCGCGGCAAAGGCGGATACGCCGGCCGAACCGCCGGCCGGCACGGACGCCGCGGAACCCGGGCCCGAGCCCGCCGCGCCGCCGGTCGCGACCGCGGTCGCGCCGCCGCCCGCGCCGCCGCGGGGCGAATTCTGGCCGCTGGTCGCCGGCGGGGTCGCGGCCGCGATCCTCGGGGCCGTCGCCTTCTATCTCGCCGAGCGGCAGGGCTGGGTGCAGATCGGCAGCGGCACGGAAGAACTCGCCGCCGAGGTCGATCGGCTGCGGGGCGCGCTCGACGGCGCCACGGCCGAGATCGCCGCCCTGCAGGACGGCCTGGCCGGGATTGCGCCGGTGACGGACGCCGCGCGCGACCTGGCCGCCGCGGACCAGCGGATCGAGCGCGAGATCGCCGATATCGCCGCCGGAGTGGAAGCGCTCGGCGACCGGCTGGGCGCGACCGACGCGCGGCTGGCCGCGGTCGAGACCCAGCCGATTCCCATGGCCGACCTTCCGGCCGAGATCGCCGCCGCCTACGAGGTGCGGCTGGCCCAGATGCTGGCGTCGGTCGACGCGCGGTTCCAGGCGATGCTGGCAGAGCAGGACGGCCGTTTCGCGACGCTTGCGGCCGAGATCGGCGACAAGCTGACGGCGATCGAGGCCGCGCAGTCCGCCGCCGCCGCCGCGCAGGACGCCGCCGCCCGCGCCGCGGATGCCGCCGCGGCGCGCGGCGCGCTGGCGCGGATCGTCGCGGCACTGGACAGCGGCGCGGGGTTCGCCGAACCGCTGGGCACGCTTCGCGAGGTCAAGGGGGTCGAGGTGCCGCCGGCGCTGTCGGAGGCTGCCGAAACCGGCGTCGCATCGCTGGCGAGCCTGCAGCAGAGCTTTCCGGGCGCGGCGCGCGAGGCGCTTGCCGTGTCGACCCGCGAGGCGGCGGAAGGCGGCGCGGTCAGCCCCTGGCAGGCCTTCGTCCGCACCCAGCTTGGCGCAAGGTCGCTGTCGCCGCGCGAGGGCGACGACCCCGACGCGGTGCTGAGCCGGGCCGAGGCGGCGCTCGGCAAGGGCGATCTGGACACCGCGCTGGCCGAGATCGCCGCCCTGCCCCGGATCGGGCAGGACGCCATGGCCGCCTGGGTGGCCCGGGCCGAGACCCGCCGCGCCGCGCTGGCCGCCGCGCAGGCGCTGGCCGCCGAATACGAGACCAACTGAGGACGCCGCCGATGCTCTGGTCCCTGATAAAGATCGTCCTGTTCGTCGCGATTGTCGCCGCCCTGACGCTCGGCGCCGGGTATCTGCTGGAAACCGACGGCGGCATCCGGGTGTCGGTGGCGAATACCGAGTTCAACCTCGGCCCGCTGCAGGCGGTGATCGCGATGATCGCGCTGGTGGTCGCGGTCTGGCTGTTCCTGAAACTGCTCAGCCTGCTGGTCGCGACGCTCAGGTTCCTCAACGGCGACGAGACCGCGATCACCCGCTATTTCGACCGCAACCGCGAAAGAAAGGGCTATCAGGCGCTTTCCGACAGCCTGCTGGCGCTGGCCTCGGGCGAAGGGCGCGTGGCGATGTCGAAGGCGCAGCGCGCCGAGCGGCTGCTGCACAAACCGGAACTGACCAACCTGGTCACCGCGCAGGCCGCCGAGATGGCCGGCGACAAGCGCAAGGCCGAAACCGTCTACAAGAAGCTGCTGGAGGACGACGCGACACGGTTCGTGGGCGTGCGCGGCATCATGAAGCAGCGGCTGTCCGACGGCGACACCGAGACCGCGCTGAAGCTGGCGGAAAAGGCGTTTGCGCTGAAGCCCAGGCACGAAGAGACGCAGGACATCCTGCTCAGGCTTCAGGCGGAAAGGGCCGACTGGAGGGGCGCGCGCAAGACGCTGGCCGCGAAGCTGTCGAGCGGCACGCTGCCGCGCGACGTGCACCGGCGCCGCGACGCGGTTCTGGCGCTGAGCGAGGCGAAGGCGCTGCTGGACGAGGACGTCTCGATCGAGGCGCGGATGGAGGCGATCGAGGCCAACCGGCTGTCGCCCGACCTGATCCCGGCCGCGGTGATGGCGGCCCGCAGCTACATCGCGCAGGACAAGCCGCGCTATGCCACCAAGGTGCTGAAGAAGGCCTGGGAGGCACAGCCGCATCCCGACCTCGCCGCCGCGTTTGCCGAGATCGTGCCGGTGGAAAGCGCCGCCGCGCGGCTCAAGCGGTTCGCGGCGCTGACTCGGCTGAAGCCCGATCACCCGGAAACCAGGATGCTGCTGGCCGAACTGCAGATCGCGGCTGAGGATTTCCCCGCCGCGCGCCGCGCGATCGGCGATCTGGCCACGGACCAGCCGACCGCGAGGTCGCTGACGCTGATGGCGGCGATCGAGCGCGGCGAGGGCGCCGACGACGCCGTGGTGCGCGGTTGGCTGACCAAGGCGCTGACCGCCTCGCGCGGGCCGCAATGGGTCTGCGACAACTGCCAGACGGTGCACACGCACTGGGCGCCGATCTGCGCCAACTGCGCCGGCTTCGACACGATGAGCTGGCGCGTGCCGGCCGAGGGCGAGGTGGCGATGCCGGGCTCGACCGAGATGCTGCCGCTGATCGTCGGCAAGCCGGACCTGCCACCCGCGGAACTGGCCGAGGCGATGGGCGAGGCCGCGGTGCCGCATCCGGCGGACAGCACCACGGACGACCCGGCCAACCTGGACGAGGCGCCCGAGCCCGCCCTGGACGGCCCCGGGACGTCGACGAAAACGGTCAATTAGGGGCTACCCTCGCCCAGACGCGGGTGCTAAAGGACCGTCCACGGCGCCGCAGTAGCTCAGCTGGTAGAGCACGTCATTCGTAATGATGGGGTCGGGGGTTCGAGTCCCTTCTGCGGCACCACCGACCACGGCATGTCCGCCAGCCAGCGCCGGAAACCGATCAGCGGTTGCAATCCCGCAGGGATTTCGCCTGCGCGGCACTGTGCGGGGCGGCCGGCAGGGTCCCCTGTCCCGCGTCCGGCCGGATGTCGCGGCCGCCCGGCGCAAAAGCGGTGCGGCGGGTTCGACCGGCCTTGAGATTGCGTTTGCTACCGGGCAGGCGACCCCATAACCTGTCCACACCAAATCATTGCAAATCCGGGGAGGATGGGATGAACACGATGAAATATGCTCTGGGCGTATCGATGCTTGCGATCGGGGTTTCTTCCGGCGCGGCGCAGGCCGACAAGCTGACGCTTTATTGCAGCGCCGAAGAGGACTGGTGCCAGGTCATGGCGCGCGGCTTCGAAGAGGCCACCGGTATCGACGTCGACATGACGCGCAAGTCCTCGGGCGAAACCTTCGCGCAGGTCAAGGCCGAGTCGTCGAACCCCAGGGGCGATGTCTGGTGGGGCGGTACCGGCGATCCGCATTTGCAGGCCGCCGAAGAGGGGCTCAGTATCCCCTACGTGTCGCCGATGCGCGGCGAGCTGCATGACTGGGCGCTGCGCCAGGCGGCTTCCGCCGACGACAAGACCATCGGGATCTATTCCGGCGCGCTCGGCTTCGGGTACAATTCGGAGCTTCTCGAGGCCAACAACCTCCCGGTGCCGGCCTGCTGGAAGGATCTGCTGAAGCCCGAATACAAGGGCCACGTGCAGATGGCGAACCCGAACTCGTCCGGCACCGCCTACACGACACTGGCCACGATGGTGCAGCTGTTCGGCGAGGAGGAAGGTTTCGAGTTCATGAAGGGCCTGCACGCCAACATCAACCAGTACACCAAGTCCGGATCGGCCCCGATCAAGGCGGCGGGCCGCGGCGAGAACACGATCGGCATCGTCTTCCTGCACGACGCGGTCAAGCAGGCGGCGTCGGGCTTCCCCGTCGTCCCGGTCGCGCCCTGCGAGGGCACCGGGTACGAGATCGGCTCGATGTCGATCATCAACGGCGCGCGCAACCTCGACGAAGCCAAGCGGTTCTACGACTGGGCGCTTACCGCCGAGGTGCAGTCCGAGGCGTGGAAGGTGAAATCCTACCAGGTTCCGTCGAACAAGGCCGCCGAAACCTCGCCCGACGCGCCCGATCTCGCGACGATCAAGCTGATCGACTACGATTTCGGCAAGTACGGCTCGAGCGACGAACGCAAGCGGCTGCTGAAGAAGTGGGACGAAGAGGTCTCGACCCTGCCGCAATAATCCGTGCGAAAAGCCGCATCCGAGGCGACCACCCACCCGGTTCTGATCTTCTGGATCGCTGCCGGGTGGGTCGGTTTTTTTCTTCTGCCCTGGTACGGGGTCGAGGACGGATTCCTGTCCTTCGGCTGGCTCTTCGACGGCTATCCGTTCGACGAGGACTTCGCGCCTGCCGCCTTCCTGATCGCGCAGGGTGAAAAGCTGTGGCTGTCGCCGATGCTGCTGCCGCTGATCGCGCCCTTGTTCGTCCTCGGCCGCCGCAAGTCCGATGCGCCCTATTCGGCGGTTCTGATTGTCGCCGGCGGCTTCGGCTTTGCCTGGCTGATCGCGCAGGGCTTCGGCATCGGCATCCGCGGCTTCACCTACGACTGGCTGAACGCGGTCTTCGGCGAACTGGGCGACCGCCAGTTCGGCATGGGCTATGGCGCGCTGGTCCTGGCCTCGTCGTTCCTGTTCCTGTTCACCCAGGGCATCGCCGCCCGCGGCGCGATCAACGGCGACGTGTTCGTGGTCAGCGCCATCGGCGGCGTCATCGTCGTTGTCGCCACCTTCGTCTTCTTCCCCATCGCGCGCATGCTCTTCGCCGCGTTCATTTCCGACGAGGGCGGCTATTCCATGGGCGTCTTCTTCTCGAAATTCTTCGACGACCGGCTCTGGGGTATCGGCTGCTTTTGGGGTGCCCGGTGCGGCGCGGCCCTGAATTCGTTCTTCCTGGCGGTCTGCGTTGCCACCATCACCACGTCCCTGGGCCTGGCTTTTGCGCTGATCGTCACCCGATCCGGATTTCGCTTCAACCGCGCGCTCAGGGCGCTGACCGTGCTGCCGATCATCACGCCGCCCTTCGTCATCAGCCTTGCCCTGATCCTGCTCTTCGGCCTTTCGGGCACCGTCACCACGTTCTTCGCCGACCTCTTCGGAACCCAGCCCACGCGCTGGCTTTATGGCATGCCGGGCGTCATGATCGCCCAGACGCTGGCCTATACGCCCATCGCCTTCCTGGTGCTGATCGGCGTGGTCGAGGGCGTCAGCCCATCGATGGAGGAAGCCGCCCAGACCCTGCGCGCCGACAGATGGCAGACCTTCAAGACCGTCTCGCTGCCGCTGATGCGCCCCGGGCTCGCCAATGCCTTCCTTTTGGGTTTCATCGAGTCGATGGCCGATTTCGGCAATCCGCTGGTGCTGGGCGGGAATTTCGATGTGCTGTCGACCGAGATCTTTTTCGCCATCGTCGGCGCGCAGTACGATCAGGGACGCGCCGCCGTCCTGGCCATGGTGCTGCTGTTTTTCACCCTCTCGGCGTTTTTCGCCCAACGCCGCTGGCTGGGAAAGAAAAGCTACACCACCGTCACCGGCAAGGGCGACTCCGGCGTGCATCCCTTGATGCCGCGCCGCCTGGCCTGGCCGGTTTTCATCATCGCCGGGCTTTGGGGCACCTTCACGGTCATTGTCTACGGCATGATCGTCTTCGGCTCGTTCGTCGAGCTCTGGGGGGTGAGCAACACGCTGACCTTCAAGCACTACATCACCGCCTTTTCGGTCGGCTGGACCGAACACGGCCTGCATTGGTCGGGCTCTGCCTGGGACAGCTTCTTCACCACCATCTACATCGCGGCCGCCGCCGCGCCGCTGACCGCCGCCCTGGGCCTGGTCACCGCCTACCTGCTGACCCGGCAGACCTTCGCCGGCAAGAACGCTTTCGAGTTCGGCACGATGCTCAGCTTCGCGATCCCGGGGACGGTGATCGGTGTCAGCTATATCCTGGCCTTCAACGTCCCGCCGATCGAGATCACCGGCACCGGCATCATCCTGATCGTCAGCTTCATCTTCCGGAACATGCCGGTGGGCGTGCGCGCGGGCATTGCCAGCATGTCACAACTCGACAAATCGCTGGATGAGTCCTCGCTGACCCTCGGCGCCAATTCCTGGCAAACCTTCCGCCGCGTGATCCTGCCGCTCTTGCGCCCCGCCATCCTCGCCGCGCTGGTCTTCAGCTTCGTGCGCGCCATGACAGCGATCAGCGCCGTGATCTTTCTCGTTTCCGCGCAATACAACATGGCCACCAGCTATATCATCGGGCGGGTGGAGAATAACGACTACGGCCTCGCCATCGCCTATGCCACCACGCTGATCTTCGTGATGCTGGCGGCGGTGGCGTTCCTGCAATTGATCGTCGGCCGAACCCAGATCGGCCGGCGCACCCAGTTCGTGACGGGGAGATGAGCGATGGCTGAAACCCGGATCACCGGAAAGGCCGCCCCGGTCAGCTTCAGGGGCGTCAGCAAGGTGTTTGGCAAGGACGTTGTCGCCGTCGAAAAGATCGACCTGGATGTGGAGGTGGGAAAACTCGTGACGCTGCTGGGCCCGTCGGGCTGCGGCAAGACCACGATGTTGCGCATGATCGCCGGGCTGGAAATGGCGACGACTGGAAAGATCCTGATCGGCGACAAGGACGTGACACTGCTGCCGGCCACCGACCGCGACGTCAGCATGGTGTTCCAGTCTTATGCGCTGTTTCCGCACATGACGGTGCTGGAGAACGTCAGCTACGGCCTGGGGTTTTCCGGCTTCGCCAAGGCCGAGGCGCGCGCCCGGGCGCAGGCCGGTCTCGATCTGGTCGGGCTGAAGGGCTATGACGAGCGGCTGCCGTCAGAGCTGTCCGGCGGCCAGCAGCAGCGCGTCGCCGTGGCGCGCGCCCTGGTTCTGGAGCCGCAGGTGCTGCTGTTCGACGAGCCGTTGTCGAACCTCGACGCCAAGCTGCGCCGCCAGGTGCGCGAGGATATCCGCGCGATCCAGCAGGATCTGGGGCTGACGGTGGTCTACGTCACGCACGACCAGGAAGAGGCGCTGGCGGTCAGTGACGAGATCGTCGTGATGCGCAATGCCGCGATCGCCCAGATCGGCACCCCGCGCGAATTGTACGACGCCCCGGCGGACGCCTTCGTCGCCGACTTCATCGGCGAGGCGAACCTGATCCCCTGCCGGATCGAGGCGGTCGAGGGCGAGACCGCGGAGATCTCGGTCGACGGCTACCGCTATCGCCTGGCGTCCCGCGGCCTTGCGGCGGGCCCGGCGAAACTGGCCGTCCGGCCCGAGCGCATCGACCTGGGAGGCGGCGAGGGGTTCGATGCGACGATCGCCAAGGCGACCTATGTCGGCGTGCGGATGGAGTATTCGCTGACGACGTCGTTCGGCTCGATGTTCGCCGTGCAGGACGACGTGCAGCGCCCGCTGGAAACCGGAAGCAAGGTGAAGGTGAGTTTCAAGTCGGCCGGGCCGGTGCTGATCCCGCGCGAGGCGGCCTAGCGGTCGGAATCCCCGCGCAGTGCGGGTGTGGGCCTTTGGCCTGGCGTGGCCGCGCCGTCTCGGGAACGAAGCCGCGCCATCGCCGACCCGCGGGGTGGCGAACTGACGCCTGTTCGGCGTGCTTTATCCCGCGGTTCGCGCGCGACTTCGGACCTATGCGCTAACCTCACCCAATCGCCGCCCCGGGGGGCGGGTCGGCGATGGCGCGGCGGCCTGCGGCCTTGTCCCGCGCCTCAGCGAGAAACCAAACGCCTCTTTCAGGCCATCCGCATCCCGTGCGGCCCAGACGGGGCCGCACCTGCGCCGCGCCGGGTTCACTCGAACGCCGCATCCGCCAGGCGGACCAGTTCATCGAAGACCCCTGGCACGCCCACCACCACGCGGCCGCCTCGTTCGATCATCTCCCCGGCATCCTGGTCCTCGACCCCGCCGCCGGCCTCGGCGACGACCAGCTGCGCCGCGAGGCAGTCCCAGGCGTTCATGTGCTCTTCGGCGTAGCCCAAGAGCCGGCCGGCAGCGACATAGGCGATCGACAGCGCCCCCGACGCGTTGCGAAAGAACACCCCGCCCGCGTCGAGGATCCCCCGCATCAGGTGCTGCACGCCGTCGGTGCCGACCCGGTTGGAAAACCCCACGCCCGTCGTCCCGTCCTTCAGGCGCAGCCCCTTGGGCACCTGCAGCAGCGCGCCGTTCAGGGTCGCGCCCCCGCCGCGCGCGGCGACGAAGGTCTCGCCGTGGCAGGGATCGTGCACGATGCCGATCCGGGTGCGCCCGCCGGAAACCCCGGCCAGCACGACGGTCCAGGCCGGGATGCCGTTGATGAAGTTGGTGGTCCCGTCGATCGGGTCGATCACCCAGGTAAAGCCCGATCTGCCGGCGCGCGGTTCGTCCTCTTCTCCCACGATCGCGTCGTCGGGGAACGCCCTTGCCAGTTCGCGCCGCACCAGCCGCTCGACCTCGCGGTCGGCCTGGCTGACGAAGTCCTGATGCCCCTTGCGGTCGATCCGCAGGCTTTCGGGCCGCCGGAAATAGTCGAGCGCGAACCGCCCGGCTTCCGCAGCGATCGCGGTTGCAGCTTCGCATTTCCCGGCAAGTTCCACGTCGCGGACCCTCTCTGGTGCGGCGCAGAACGCGCCATCCTCGGCAGGATAGCGCGGTGCGGCGCACAAGACCCGCGTTTTGTGACCTGCCGTCCGCGACGGACCGGCACGAACCCGGCCGGCGGCGGTCAGTCGTTGCCGGCGCCGTTGTCGTTGCCCGGGTCCGGGCGGCCGTCGGCGGTCAGCGGGCCGTTCTTGAGAAAGCCGCCGAGCTTGCCAAGCCCCAGCGGGCCGACGCCGCGCGACTCCGCGCTGACGATCTTGCCCCAGCCGCTCGGGTGGTCGGCGGCGCCCTGCCAGTAATCCTTGGCGAAATCGACGAAGTCGCCGTTCTGCCCCGGAACCTCGGGCGAACCGGCGAAGGCCCCGCCGGCAAGCAGCGTCAGGCATGTCACGGTCACTGCGGTCTTCATGGCGTCTCCTCCTCTATTCCAGCCCGGCTGGCGTAATGCGTTCGGGTCGCGCTGGCCGGCCAGGAAAGCATATCAGATCGGCACGGCCCTGTCCGGCCGGCCGCGCATGGCCGCTTGCGGCCGATCGCCCACGAGGCACCGGGGCCGTCGCCGCCGCTTCTGCGTCATTTTGGTCAAGTTTCCTGTCCAATTTGCGCTGGACAGGCCATGACGTCCTCATATATCCCCGATCTGGGAGTAGGAGGGCGCTGAGCGACTCATGAGCTATCGCCGCCGCGAATGCGCCGGGAGGGGCGCAGCCGTGGCCCGCAGCCGCCGATGAGCCACGCAGCCTCGATCACGCTCCCGTCTGATATCGGTCTAACCATGGGAGGGAACATGACCAAGTCAGTTAGCCGTCGGAAATTCCTTCGCGGAACCGCGCTTGCGGGCGCCGCCACTCTGGCCACGCCGGCGATCGCCGCGAACCACGGAACCACGCTCAAGATGCAGGCCGCCTGGGGCGGCGGGATTTTCCTGGAGAACGCGCAGGCTTATGTGAACCGCGTCAACGAGATGTCTGGCGGGGCGCTTACCATCGACCTGCTGCCGGTCGACTCGGTCGTCAAGACCAGCCAGATGCAGGATGCCGTGCACCGCGGGGTTCTGGATGCGGCGCATTACGTGCCGGCCTACTGGTATTCCAAGTCAAAGGCGGCCTCGCTGTTCGGCACCGGCCCGTGCTTCGGCTGGTCGAGCCAGGAGGTTCTGGGCTGGGTGCATTACGGCGGCGGGCAGGAGCTGTTCGACGAGCTGATGGCCTCGCTCGGGCTCAACGTCGTGTCGTTCTTCAACTCGCCGATGCCGGCGCAGCCGCTCGGCTGGTTCAAGGAGCAGATCAAAGGCGCCGACCAGATGAACGGCCTCAAGTACCGCACCGTCGGCCTGGCGGCGGACGTGCTGCTGGAGATGGGCATGTCGGTGGTGCAGCTTCCGGGCGGCGAGATCCAGCCGGCCATGAAGTCCGGTCTCATCGACGCGGCCGAGTTCAACAACCCGACCTCGGACCGCGACTTCGGTATGCAGGACGTCTCCAAGCACTATCACCTCGGCAGCTTCCACCAGTCGCAGGAGTGCTTCGAGATCACCTTCAACAAGAAGACCTACGAGGCGCTCCCGGCCGAGCACCAGGCGATCCTGCGTATCGCGTCGGAGGCCGAGAACTCCAACTTCTACTGGCACAACACGCTTCGTTACGCCGACGACCTCATCAACCTCAAGGAAAAGGACGGCGTCAACGTCTACCGCACGCCCGACTCGGTGATGAAGAAGCAGCTCGAGGCGTGGGACGTCGTCATCACGCGCATCGAGGGCGAGGACCCGTTCTTCGCCAAGGTGGTGCAGTCACAGCGTGCGTACGCGAAGAAGGTGATGGGCTACCTGAACCTCAACCAGCCCAACTACCAGCTCGCCTACGACCACTACTTCGGCTGAGCCGTCGGTTGCCGTGTCTCACCGGAGATGCGGTCTCGAGCCGGACTGGAGGGACAGCGCTGTCTGCTGTCCCTCCAGTGGGACGTCCGCTCCGGCCTGACTGCGCGGGGAATCGCCATGAAATCCGTCATCCACGCCATCGAGAGCCTCAACATCTGGATCGGGCGCGCCTTCGGCTGGTGCATCCTGATCCTCACGCTCTCGGTGTCCTACGAGGTGTTCGTCCGCTACGTGCTCAACGCGCCGACCGTGTGGGCGTTCGACATGATGGTGCAGATGTACGGCGCGCTGTTCCTGATGTCGGGGCCGTACGCGCTGGCCCAGGACAGCCACGTGCGCGCCGACGTGGTCTACCGGCTGCTGCCGGTGCGCTGGCAGGCGCGTATCGACTTCGTGCTGTACGTGCTGTTCTTCTTCCCGGGCATGCTCGCCCTGTTCTGGTTCGGCTGGGAGATCGCGGCCGACTCCTGGCGTTACAAGGAAGTCAGCTGGAACAGCCCCGCGCGAATCCAGATCTACTTCTTCAAGACCCTGATCCCGCTGGCGGGAGGGCTGCTGATCGTTCAGGGCGTCTCGGAGTGCATGCGCTGCTTCCTGGCCATGAAGAGCGGTGCCTGGCCGGCGCGCATGGAGGACGCCCGCGAGACCGAGCAGATGCTGGTCGGGCAGCAGTCGGGCCCCGAGTTCAAGTAGGCGTGAACACACCCACCCGCGGGCCCCACGGCCACAGCCGCACGGAGCATCGAGTTCGATGACCAACCCCGAAGTTGCGCTGTTGATGCTGACGCTGTTCATCGTGCTGGTGATGTTCGGCTTCCCCGTCGCCTTCACGCTGGTCGCGATGGGTGTGGGTTTTGGCTACTACGCCTACTACGAAGCCGGCAGCGTGCAGACCATCGCGGACGCCTTCAGCAACCGGATCTTCTACCTGCTCAACCAGAACACCTACTCGGTGATGGAGAACGACACGCTGGTCGCCATTCCGCTGTTCCTGTTCATGGGTTACGTGGTGGAACGTGCGGACATCGTCAACCGGCTGTTCTTCTCGCTGCAGCTCGCGGCGCGCAACCTGCCCGGTTCGATGGCGGTGGCGGCCCTGATCACCTGTGCCGTGTTCTCGACCGCCAGCGGCATCGTCGGCGCCGTGGTGACGCTGATGGGGTTGCTGGCGTTCCCGGCCATGGCCAAGGCGCACTACGACAAGCAGTTCGCCTCCGGTGTCATCTGCGCGGGCGGCACGCTGGGCATCCTGATCCCGCCCTCGATCATGCTGATCGTGTACG
>JBFKQC010000053.1:0-27517 GCA_041627895.1 Rhodobacter sp. | reverse complement strand
TGGCGCCGCTCGACAAGGCGACGATGAACTGATGCAACCCGGTGCCGGCCCCGCGCGGGGCGGCGCCGCCCCGCGGGGTCCCCTCGATGCCGAACCGCTCGCTCCTGCTCAAGCTCCTGTCCGCCGTGATCGTCTTCGGCGCCTGGGAGATCGCCGGCCGAATTCCGGTCAACTATGCCTTCCCGACCTTCTTCGAATCGATGGCCGCGCTGGCCGCGATGACCTTCGACGGCACGCTGTTCCAGGCCTATGGCGAGACGCTGAAACCGCTGATCGTGGGCGTCGCGATCTCGGCCTTCGTCGGCATCGCCGTGGGGCTGTGGATCGGCCTGTCGAACTGGTTCGACTGGCTGTTCTCGCCGATCTTCATCGTGATGCAGGCCGCGCCCCTGGCCGCGCTGATCCCGCTCTTGGTGATGATCTACGGCATCGGCCTGACGTCCAAGGTCTTCGTGGTCTGCATCATGGCGATGCCGGTGATCGTGCTGAACACCGCCGGCGCGGTGCGCAACACGCCGTCCTCGCTGGTCGAGATGGGCGAATCGTTCCTGGCGAACCGCGCCGAGGTGATCCTGAAGATCATCATCCCCTCGGCCTCGCCGGTGATCTTCTCGGGGCTCCGGCTCGGCGTCTCGGCGGGCTTCATCGGCGCGATCCTCAGCGAGTTGAAGATCACGCCGACCGGCGTCGGCGACATCATCACCTTCAGCCGCTCGATCGCGGATTACGCCAGCATGTACGCCGCGATCTTCTCGATCATCCTGCTGGCGGTTCTGTTCCTGAACCTGCTGGAAAAGCTCGAACTCTACCTCTTCGAAGGAAACATCCGTGGTTATGCCTCAGACTAGGGCCGCCTTCGGCAGGGCCGGCGCCGCCGGCGCGGCCGACATCGCCGTCTCGGTGCGCAACATCTCCAAGAACTACGGCGCGGTCGAGGCGCTGAAGAACCTGACGCTGGACTTCCCGCGCGGCCAGCTGACGTCGCTGCTGGGGCCGTCCGGCTGCGGCAAGACCACGCTTCTGAAGATCATTGCCGGGCTGCTGGACCCCACTGCCGGCGAGGTCGAGGTGGGCGGCCGCGCCGTCACCGGCCCCGGCCCCGACCGCGCCTTCGTGTTCCAGGACTTCGCGCTGCTGCCCTGGGCCAATGTGCTGCGCAACGTGGCCTTCGGGCTGGAACTGCGCGGCGTCGCGAAATCCGAGCGCGAGGCGATCGCCGCGAACTACATCGCCCAGGTCGGGCTGGCAGGCTTCGAGGCAAGCTTTCCGCACGAATTGTCCGGCGGCATGCGCCAGCGCGTCGGCCTGGCGCGCGCGCTGGCGGTCGACAGCGAGGTGCTGCTGATGGACGAGCCGTTCTCGGCCGTCGACGAACAGACCCGGCGCAAGTTCCAGGAGGATCTGCTGGCGCTGGTCGCGCAGGAAAACAAAACCTTCCTCTTCGTCACCCACTCGATCGAGGAAGCGGTCTATGTCTCGGACCAGATCGCGATCCTGCTGCCGCGGCCCAGCCGGGTTTCCGACATCATCCGCCCCGAGGGCCTGCGCGACAAGGACCCTGCCACGATCCGCCGCGACCCAGAATACCTGGATATCGTCGACGAGATCTGGGCCAAGCTGCGGTCTTACGTGGAGTAGCCGGCGATGAGGCTTTTCGGATACCGCCTGCCGGGCATGTCCTCGCTGATCATCTGGGGGCTGCTGTGGGAACTGGTCGGCCGGTCGGGGCTGTCCTTCTTCGTGCCGCCGCTCAGCGAGGTGATCGCGACCTTGTTCGAGATCATCGGCTCGCCCGCCTTCCAGAAAGCGCTTTACGAAACCGCCTATGCTTTCATCGCCGGCGTGTTCTTCGCCGTCGTCATCGGCATCCCGACCGGCATCCTGATGGGCAAGAACCGGCTGATCGACGAATTGCTGCTGCCCTGGGTCAACATCTTCCTCTCGGCGCCGCTGACCGCGCTGGTGCCCGTCCTGATGGTGCTGTTCGGCTTCGGCATGAAGTCGATCATCATCACCACGACGCTTTTCGCGATCTGGATCATCATCCTGAACGCGCGCGCCGGCGTGATGCAGATCAACCGCTCGCTGGTGGACATGGCCAAGAGCTTCGGCGCCAGCCCGTGGGACGCCTTCTACAAGGTCTATTTCTGGGCCGCTTTGCCCGAGATCCTGGGCGGCGTGCGGATCGGCGTGATCCGCGCCGTGAAGGGCGTGATCATCGGCCAGCTTCTGATTTCCATCGTCGGCTTCGGTGCCCTGTTCGAGCTTTACTCGGCGAACTTCCTGATGGCGCATTTCTGGGCGGTCCTCGTGGTGCTGTTCGCGCTGGCCTTCACGATTTCCGAACTGCTGGCCTATCTCGAACGCCGGGTGTCCTACTACGCCGCCAAGCGCTGATCGCGGCGCGGGCGGGAGCCTCGGCGCGTTCCGCCATGCAGAACGGCGTACCGTTGACGGGAAAGCGGGCCAGGGCTACGCTTTTCCGAAACCGGTATCGGATCACGGAGGAGACCGGATGTCAGAGACCTCTGCACCGGACGCGGGCCCGGGGCACAACAGCGAGAAACGCGAAAAGGTGGTGTGGGAGCGCTGGACGAAAAAGCGCACCTTCGTGCGCGCGCTCGAAGGCACCTACGGCCAGCTGAAAGAGGAACTCTACAACCAGCCGCGGGTCTACCGGACCGGCGACATGAAGTGGAAGGGCGGCCCGCAGAACTTCGGCAAGAAGGTGATCAACCCGCAGGCCAACCGCATCGCCCAGTCGATCGAGGCCCATATCGACGCCTTCGCGCCCAAAGGCTACGGCCAGATCCACGGCCACATGAACTCGGCGGTGTTCTTCGTGCTGAAGGGCAAGGGCCACGACGTGCACGACGGCCGCCGGCTGGACTGGGAAGCCGGCGACGCGCTGATCGTCGAGAATGCCTGCGTGCACCAGCACCTCAACGACAGCGACGACGAGACCTTCGTCCTGGTGCTGAAGGCCAAGCCGCTGTTCCTGTTCATGCACATGATCTTCCAGAAGATGGTGAAATTCCCGCCCGAAGATCCGGTGCCGGGGCACGAGGACTACGCGCCCCCCGCGAGCCTCTAGACGGAGACCGAGATGGGACTGGACCCCAGCACATTCGCCGACGCCACCGAGCGCGCGCGCGCGCGCAAGGGCGCGCCCGAGGTGAGCTTTTACCGCGAAGCCCTTAAACAATCGCAGAAATTCCGCGCCGAGTACGACGACCGCGTCAACGTGGTCAAGTGGGACCGTATGCCGATGGAACGCTCGGCCGACGGGCTGATCAAGCACATCGTCAACGAGCGGATGGACACCAAGGAATGCTGCATCGACATCTACATGCAGTTCATTCCGCCGGGCGGCGCCACGGGCACCTCGCGGCACCTGTCCGAGGAAATCGCCTTCGTCATCGAGGGCACCGGGCGCGATCTGCACTATGACGTGCATTTCGAATGCGCCGAGAAATTCGAATGGACCTGGGACACCACGCCCAAGACCTACGACTGGGGGCCGGGCGATTTCATCTACATCCCGCCCTACGTGGCGCACAAGCGGCTGAACACCAGCGCGATCGAGGCCCGCGTCATCGTCTGCAACAGCCGGGTGATGAAGGCGATCGGGCTGGACTGGTTCGACCAGCTCGAGCCCGCCGAGGGCTTCGAGGACGTCTGGGTGCCGCCCGCCGACGAATAGACACGCGATTTGCGGGGCGCGAAGCCGCAAGAGCCTCGTCCCCGCCAACACAGGGAGACGACACATGAAACGACTGCTTGGCGCGGCCGCGCTGGCCTGCCTAACCGCCCTGCCCGCGTTCGCCCAGGGCTATTTCGAGGGCAAGACCGTCACCTACATCATCGCCACCAACCCCGGCGGCGGCTATGACGCCTATGGCCGGCTGATCGGCCGCTTCATGGAAGACAAGCTCGGCGCCGACAAGGTGATCTTCAAGAACCTGCCGGGCGCGGGCCACATCATCGGCGCGAACACGCTTTACGCCTCCGACCCCGACGGGCTGACCATCGGCACCTTCAACACCGGGCTGATCTACGCCCAGATCCTGCAGCAGGACGGCGTCGCCTTCGACCTCGGCAAGATGTCCTGGATCGGCAAGGCCAGCGCCGACCCGCGGGTGATGGTGCTGTCGGACAATTCCGGTCTCTCCAGCTTCGAGGACCTGAAGACCGCCGAGGGCCGCGTGCTGTTCGCCGCCTCGGGCATCGGCTCGGCATCCTACAACGAGACAAGGATGCTGGCCGAGGGGCTCGAGCTGAACATCGAGATGATCCCCGGCTTCCAGGGCAACGAGGGCGAGATGGCGATGCTCAGGGGCGAGGTCGTGGGCCAGATCGGTTCGCTCTCGTCGCTGCAACCCTTCATCGACGCGGGCAACGGGTTTCTCGCGCTCGGGATCGGCGGCGACGCGACGCCGAGGGCGATCGACTATGCCGACACCGACAAGGGCCGCTCGATCGTCAGCCTGATCGACGCGCTCTCGACGCTCGGGCGGCTGACGGCGGCGCCCCCGGGCGTGGACGGGGCCGTGCTGGAAGAGCTGCGCGATGCCTACATCGCGGTGATGGAAGACCCCGCCTTCCTGGCCGAGGCCGAAAAGCTGGGCCTGCCGATCGAGCCCGCGCGCGGCGACAAGGTGGCCACGCTGGTGCAGGCGGCGCTGAACCAGAGCCCCGACACCGTGGCGATCATCTCGGCCGCGCTGGCGGTGGAGATTCCGACGATCAAGGTCACCAGCGACATCCTCGCGCTTGCCGACCGCAACAAGGAGGTCACCTTCATGTCCGGCGACGCCGAGGTGACGGGCGAGATCTCGGGCTCGCGCACCAAGGTCACGCTGAACGGCGCCGATGCCGAGCGCGGCGACCTCGCCGTCGGCATGCGCTGCGAGATCGAGTACGACCCGAACCACGAGGCCAACGAGTTCAAGGCGATCGCCTGCGCGGGCGAGGCGATGGCGGCGGAGGCGGCAATGATGATAGTGTCGTCGGAAATACTCGGCCTCGCCGACCGCAACAAGGAAGTCACCTTCATGGCCGGGGGCGGCGAGATGATGGGCGAGATCTCGGGCTCGCGCACCGCGGTCACGGTCAACGGCAACCCCGCCGAACGCGGCGACCTGGCGATGGGCATGATGTGCGACTTCGCCTACGAGGCCGGCGACGAGATCGAGTTCAAGACGGTGGCCTGCACCTCGAACTGACCGGAAGCGGGGGCGCGCCCGGGCGCCCCCGGCCCGCCGGTGTTGCGCGCGGGGCCTGCGCCTCGCGTGTACCAGACGACCCGGTCCCCGGGACCACCTGCTTGCCGGGTGCGGGGACGGCCAGGATCTGCCAGGGCATGCGTTGGCGCTGCCCGGCCACAGGGGCATTGGCCCCCGGGATATGTCGATTGGCGGCGCCGCCACCCTGCTTGCGACGCACGCGAAGCCGGACACCGGCGACCATGGCGAGATTTCGCGACGAACCGGACCGGCACGCGATGCCCGGCGCCGCCGTGCGGGCATTGCCGGGCGCCGGGTCGGGCCCGCCGCGACGCCCCGCCGCGGCCGGTCAGAACAGCTCTCTGATCTCTGCCGCGAATGTCCGCCGGACGTCCTGCATCTCGCCTTCCGAGACATGCGCGCCCAGCACCGCCATCACCGCCGCGATCGCCTCGGGCGCGTCGCCCAGCGGATCGGGCTCGAACGCCGCCTGCACCCGCGCGACGAACCCGTCGCGGCTGCGCTCCTTCACCGGGGTCTTCGAGGGGTTCCAGCCCTCGTAATAGATCCCCCGGATCAGCGTCGGAAGCTGCGCGCCGAACTGCGCCGCCTCGTCGACGCTCAGGTGATCGCGCACCACGTGCAGGACCTGCCGCAACAGGCGGTAGGCGCGCTGCTTGTGGTCCCAGCCGGTGCGCGCGTTGACCTCGTTGACCCAGAGATTCGCCGCCTGGACCGACTCGTCGATGATTTTCAGGCCATACGCGCTCATGCTATCCTCCCGCTCATCTTCCGCCAGTCTGGCGCAGCGTTGCCTGCCGCACCTTGACGTGGGTCATGCGGCAGCCCTTGACGCAGATCATGGCCCCCCGCCCCCCTTGCGCCGAGGCTGAACCGAAGATCGCCAGACAGGAGCCTTCGCCCATGCAGACCGACCCGCAGATCGTGTTTCGCGGCCTCGACGCCTCGCCCGCGCTGACCGGGCTGGTGCACGACAAGATCGCCGTGCTGGAACGGTCCTACGACCGGATCACCTCGTGCCGCGTCACCATCGAAAAGACCGACCGGCGCGGCCGAAAGGGCCACCATTTCAAGGTCGCGGTCGAGTTGGAGGTGCCGGGCGGCGCGATCATCGTCAACCGCAAGCCCGGCGACACGGGCGCGCACGAGGATGTCCGCGTGGCGCTGCGCGACAGCTTCAACGCCGCGCGGCGCCAGCTTGACGACCACGTGCGCAAGATCGGCGGCGTGCACGTCAAGTCGCATCCCGAACGCCAGCACGGCACCGTGGTCCGGCTGTTTCCCGACGAGGGCTACGGCTTCGTCCGCACGCCCGCCGGCGGCGAGGTCTATTTCCAGCGCGACAGCGTGATCGGCGACGACTGGGACCGGCTGGACCTGGGCAGCGACCTCGAATTCAGCCTGATGGACGGCGAAAAGGGGCCGTTCGCGGTAAATGTGTCGCTGCGCGGCTGACCGCGGGGAAATGCGCTTGGCCTGCGCACCGCGGATGGTTAACGTAAGCCAAGGCCCGCCAGGGGCGCGGCGGGCATGGTGTTGTAACGATGACGAATATTCTCGCTTTCTGGCTGGGTGTCTTCATCCTCGGCTTTCTCGCCGTGGACTTCATCGCCTTCCGTTGGGAAATGTCTGTCTTTCTCGGGCGCAAGATGCTCGACCTGATCGAGTACACGGCGTTCTGGCGATAGGCCGCCGACCCGGTTGACCTTTCCGGCTGAATCCCGTTCCTAGCGCGTCAAGGCCTGCCGCGCCGCGGCGGGAGCGGTATCACCGATCAAGGAGACCACATCATGGCCGTCAAAGTCGCTATCAACGGGTTCGGACGCATCGGTCGCAACATCCTGCGCGCGATCATCGAATCGGGGCGCACCGATATCGAGGTGATCGCGATCAACGATCTCGGCCCGGTCGAGACCAACGCGCACCTTCTGCGCTACGACAGCGTGCACGGCCGCTTCCCGGCCACGGTCACCACCACCGAGGACACGATCGACGTCGGCCGCGGCCCGATCCGCGTCACCGCGATCCGCAATCCCGCCGACCTGCCCTGGGGCGACGTCGACATCGTGCTGGAATGCACCGGCCTCTTCACCTCGAAGGAAAAGTGCCGCCCGCATCTGGAAAACGGCTCGAAGCGGGTGCTGATCTCGGCGCCGGGCACCGATGCCGACAAGACCATCGTCTACGGCGTCAACCACGGCTCGCTGACCAGGGACGACATCGTCGTCTCGAACGCGTCCTGCACCACGAACTGCCTCAGCCCCGTCGCCAAGGTCCTGAACGACGAGATCGGCATCGTGAAGGGCTTCATGACCACGATCCACTCCTACACCGGCGACCAGCCGACGCTGGACACGATGCACAAGGACCTCTACCGCGCCCGCGCCGCGGCGATGTCGATGATCCCGACCTCGACCGGCGCCGCCAAGGCGGTGGGGCTGGTGCTGCCGGAACTGAACGGCAAGCTCGACGGCGTGGCGATCCGGGTGCCGACGCCGAACGTCTCGGTGGTCGATTTGACCTTCGAGGCGGCGCGCGACACCTCGGTCGACGAGATCAACGCAGCGATCCGCGAGGCCGCCGACGGCAACGGCCCGCTCAACGGCGTCCTCGGCTACACGGATGAGAAACTGGTCTCGATGGATTTCAACCACGACCCGCATTCCAGCGTGTTCCACATGGACCAGACCAAGGTGATGGAGCGCCGGATGTGCCGGATTCTCACCTGGTACGACAACGAATGGGGCTTTTCCAACCGGATGGGCGACACCGCCGTGGCGATGGGCAAGCTGCTCTGACCTCATCGGATCGTGACCGCAAGGGCGCCCCCGGCGGGGCGCCCTTTGCTTTTGCATCAATGACTTGACCTGCCTTGCGCGCCATGCGCCCGGCGCAATGCTGCACTGCAGAATAATGCCTTGCCCGGCGGGCGTGGTGGCATAGGTTCAGGGCGCCGGACCGATCCGGCGATCAGACCGAAGGAGGCAGACATGCCCAGCCTTTACCAGAACATCAGAACCGCCACCCGCAAGCACGCGGCCTACTGGCGCACGGTTCGCGAAATCCGGGCGATCCCGCACGACGTGGCGCTGGATCTCGACATCGACCGCGCCGACGCCCGCGCCATCGCCCGCCGCGCCGTCTACGGGCGCTGAGCGATGCCGGGCGGAGCAGACGGACCAGCGGGAGACACCGCGCCAAAACAGGATTGACGGGCCGGCACCTTCGCCGGCCCGTTTCGTTTCGGCGCCGGCGCGCCGCCGACGCAACCGGACCCAGTGGATCAACCGAAACATTTGAACCCCTCAGCCCGGCGAAAGCTAATATCCCTAAGCTATTCAAATCTTTTGATAAGTTGATCCAACACGAAAGAACCCGGTGGTTCGACCGGCGCTCCGGCGCGGTCCTTGATTGCCGTGCTGGGCATGTCTCCACCCCTCTTCGATTTTCGGAAATCGACCGTGAAAACCGTCTACGAAGGGTTCAGACTACCATGATTTGGGTCCGGTTTCGACGCGCGCCCTCAGGCGCAGCCCCGGCGCCCGAGCTTGGCGTAAAGCGCGTCGCGCACGTCCGGCGTCACGAATTTCGAGATGTCGCCGCCCAGCCGCGCGATTTCCTTGACCAGCTTCGACGCGATCGCCTGGTACTTGGCCTCGGCCATCAGGAACACCGTCTCGATCGACGCGTCCATCGCCCGGTTCATGCCCACCATCTGGTATTCGTACTCGAAATCCGCCACCGCGCGCAGGCCGCGCACGATCACCGAGGCGCCGACCTCGCGGGCGCAGTCCACCAGCAGGGTTTCGAAGGGATGCACCACGATCTCGGTGGAATTCCCCGGATCGGCGCATTCGGCGGTGACCATCGCCACGCGCTCGTCGAGCGAGAACAGCGGCCGCTTGTCGCTGTTGACCGCCACGCCGATCACCAGCCGGTCCACCAGATGCGTCGCCCGGCGGATGATGTCGAGATGCCCAAGCGTCAGCGGGTCGAAGGTGCCCGCGTAAAGGCCGGTGCGCATGTCTGTCCCCCTCGTTCGGCCTCACGCAACTATATTGCGCGCACCGATGCAAGCCCCGCAACCGGGTCCGGGCTTCTTCTCGTCGGAAATACGCGAACCCGCCGCCGCGGCCCGCGCCGCGGCCGGGGCAAGGCGTCGCCTCGCCGCTGGCCGAAAGAAGAGCGCGCGGATGCGCACATTCCGGCCGGCCGCGCGCGGCCGGGGTCAGTGCCCCATGATCATGCCTTCCAGCGCCTCTTTCTCCATCGACAGCTCGCTGAGCCGCGCCTTCACCACGTCGCCGATCGAGATCAGGCCCACCATCTCGCCTTCTTCCATCACCGGCATGTGGCGGAACCGGCCGTCGGTCATCTTCGCCAGCACGCTGTCGGCGGTGTCGTCGCGCGCGCATCCGACCAGGTCCCTGGTCATCATCTCGTCCACCAGTTCGTTCAGGCAGCCGGACCCGCGGCGGCCCAGTTCGCGCACGATGTCGCGCTCCGACAGGATGCCCTGCGGCGCCTTGCCGTCGGCCGAGACGATCACCGCGCCGATCCGACGGCTCGACAGCAGTTCCGCCGCGGCACTGACCGTGGTGCCCGGCGGAATCGTCACGACCCCGTCGTCTGATTTCGCCTTCAGTATCTGATGCACCAACATGCCCGGTCCTCCGAAAGATCACGATTGCGTGTGGTCAGCCTCACCCCGGTTCCCGGCATCTGTCAAGCCGCCCCGGCCTCGAGCCGCGCAACCTCGGCCGGAAGCCGGTCCGCCAGCGCCTCGGCGACCCGGGCGATGCGCGCAACGTTGCGGTCGTCGGCGTGGCGCACCAGGTAGAAGCCCCGGGTCAGCGCGAAGTCGTCGGCCAGCACCCGTTCCACCCCGCGCACGTAGCCCAGCGCGAAATCGTGCACGATGCCGATTCCCGCGCCGCGCGCGATCAGGTTCAGCTGCACCGGCACCGAGTTCGAGGCCAGCATCACCCGCTGCGCCCCGGTTTCCGCCAGGTAGTCCAGTTCCGGGTCGAAGATCATGTCGGGGATGTAGCCGATCAGCTTGTGCGCCCCGAGATCGGCGAGACGGTCCAGCGGCGGGGCGTCGCGCAGGTACTTGCGGTGCGCCGCCAGGCTCAGCCGGTAGCCGGCGATCTTCTGCACCGTCAGGCGGCCGGATTTCGGCGGGCTGACCGCGATCGCCAGGTCGGCCTCGCGCTTCGACAGGTCGATGACCCGGGGCAGCGCGACGATCTGCAATTCCAGCTCCGGGTTTTCCGCCGCAAGCTCGGCGCAGATCTGCGGCAGAAGGTAGTTCGCGCAGCCGTCCGGCGCGCCGATCCGGACCAGCCCGTGCAACTGCCCCGGCGTGCCGCCGATCTCTTCCGCCGCGCCGTCGACCGCCTGCTCGGCGCGCTCGGCATGGGCCAGCAGGCGCTGGCCGTCCGCCGTCAGGCTGTAGCCCTGCGGCGACTTCGCGAACAGCGGCACGCCACAATCCGTCTCGAGCCGCTGCATCCGCCGGCCCACCGTGGCCGGGTCGATCTTCAGGCGGCGCCCCGCCTCGCTCAGGCTTTCGCCGCGCGCCACGGCGAGAAAGATGCGCAGATCGTCCCAGTGCATGTTCCGTCCACCCCATGCGTATTTGCAAAATCCCTTTGAGAAACTGGCCCTTTTCGGCCCTGTTTTGCAAGGCTAGAGTGCCGCCCGAACCGAAACCCCGATTTCGACGCGCGGAGGACGCCATGCAAGAGCTTACCCACTGGATCAACGGTGAACACGTCAAGGGCGGCTCGGGCCGCTTTTCCGACGTCTTCAACCCCGCCACCGGCGAGGTGCAGGCGCGCACGCCGCTGGCCTCGAAGGCCGAACTGGATGCCGCGGTGGCCGGCGCCGCCGAGGCGCAGCGCGAATGGGGCGCCACCAACCCGCAGCGCCGCGCCCGGGTGATGATGGCCTTCGCGCAGCTGATCAACCGCGACATGGACAAGCTGGCCGAGGCGGTCAGCCGCGAGCACGGCAAGACGCTGCCGGATGCGCGCGGCGACATCCAGCGCGGGCTGGAAGTGGTCGAGGTCTGCATGGGCGCGCCGCACATGCTGAAGGGCGAGTTCACCGATTCGGGCGGGCCGGGCATCGACCTCTATTCGATGCGCCAGCCGCTCGGCGTGGTCGCCGGCATCACGCCGTTCAACTTTCCGGCGATGATCCCGATGTGGAAGCTCGCCCCCGCGATCTCGGCTGGCAACGCGATGATCCTGAAGCCGTCCGAGCGCGTGCCCTCGACCTCGCTGATGCTGGCCGAACTGCTGCAGGAGGCCGGCCTGCCGGACGGCGTGCTGCAGGCCGTGAACGGCGACAAGGAAGCGGTCGACGCGATCCTCGACAACGAGACGGTGCAGGCCGTGGGCTTCGTCGGCTCGACGCCGATCGCGCAGTACATCTACGGCCGCGCGGCGTCGAACGGCAAGCGCGCGCAGTGCTTCGGCGGCGCCAAGAACCACATGATCGTGATGCCCGACGCCGACATGGACAAGGCGGCGGATGCGCTGGTCGGCGCCGGTTTCGGCGCGGCGGGCGAACGCTGCATGGCGATCTCGGTGGCGGTGCCGGTGGGCGACAAGACCGCCGACGCCCTGGTCGAACGCCTGGTGCCGCGGATCGAGAAGCTGAAGGTCGGCCCCTATACCGCGGGCGAGGACGTGGATTACGGGCCCGTCATCACCGCCCAGGCCAAGGCGCGCATCCTCGGCCTGATCGACTCGGGCGTGGACCAGGGCGCCAGTCTGGTGGTCGACGGCCGCGGCTTTGCGCTGCAGGGCTACGAGAACGGCTATTTCATCGGCCCGTCGCTTTTCGACAACGTGACGCCCGACATGGAGATCTACAAGCAGGAGATCTTCGGCCCGGTGCTCAGCCAGGTGCGCGCCGGCAGCTACGAAGAGGCGCTGAAGCTGACCATGGACAACCCCTATGGCAACGGCACCGCGATCTACACCGCCGACGGCGACACCGCGCGCGATTTCGCCAGCCGGGTGAACGTGGGCATGGTCGGCATCAACTTTCCGATCCCGGTGCCGCTCAGCTATCACACCTTCGGCGGCTGGAAGAAATCCGCCTTCGGCGACCTGAACCAGTACGGCCCCGACGCGTTCCGGTTCTACACCCGGACCAAGACCGTTACCGCGCGCTGGTTCTCGGGCATCAAGGAAGGCGGCGAGTTCCACTTCAAGGCGATGGACTGACCCGCCGGGCGGCCGGCGGCGCCGGCCCCCGCCCTGCCCCTTCTCAGGTCGCCGCGTCCGCAGACCGGACGCGGCGGCGGCGGCGATTCGGGCGCGCCCTGGCGTGCTGCACCGCGAAACGGTGCCGGCGCTGCACCCGCTTGGGCGCGCAGTTCAGTGCGGTGTGCATGTCCTCGACGATCTGGCGGTGCAGCGCCTCGATCTCGGCCGCCTCGCCGTGCAGCAGGACGACCGGGCCGAAGCCGCCCTTCAGCCGCAGCCGCAGCGAGGCCATCGCCTGCGGGCCGCTGCCGCCGCGCTGGACGAAGAAGCCCTCGACCCGGTCCATCGGATAGGTCCGGCGCACCGGGCTGAGGTTGCGGGCGTTGAGCCGCGCCCAGCCGATCCGGCGCCGGGTCAGGTCGACGTTCAGCATCATCCGGAACCCGCGCGAGGCGAAAATGTAAAGCGCAAAGCCGACGCCCATGAACAGCGCCGACAGCCCCATCCGGGCCATGATCGGATCGCCGTCCAGCAGTTCGGCCGGCAGGAACCACTGCACGTATCCCGCCAGGATCGCCAGCACCCCGACGATCCGCAGCACGCCCTCGGCGGCGCGCTCGCGCCAGAACCGGTCTTCGCTTTCGAAGACGGAATAGCCGGCCGCCTCGCCCTGATGCGTGACCGAGCGCCAGGACGACGGATCGCGCCCGTCTGCCTCGTTTCGAGTTCTCGTCAACATACCGCACCGCATTCTTGTCGGTTATTGCCCGGCAGCCTGCGGGCCGAAGATGGCCAAACTGGGCCGGAAAGTCTGTAATTTCGGGCCGCGCGGGCGCGGCCGCCACATCGGTGCCGCAAACCCCGCGGGCCCGCGCGGCCGCGGCGCGCTTTCGCTTGCCAGCCCCGCGGCGCTCTGCTTTCTTCGCGAGGATTGCCGGAGGGGTGCGATGGTTACGGCGCCGAGTTTCACCATGGGGATCGAGGAGGAATACCTTCTCGTCGACCGCGACACGCTGGACCTTGCCGAGGCGCCGCAGGAGATGATGGATGCCTGCGCCGAGGCGCTGGGCGGCCAGGTGTCGCCCGAATTCCTGAAATGCCAGGTCGAGATCGGCACCGGGGTCTGCGCCAACATCACCGAGGCGCGCGCCGACCTGAAGCGGCTGCGCGGCACCGTGGCCGAGATCGCCGGGCGCTACGGCATGGCGCCCCTGGCGGTGTCTTGCCACCCGACCGCCGACTGGAAGGACCAGCACCACACCGACAAGGAGCGCTACAACGCGCTCGACCGCGACCTGGCTGGCGTGGCGCGGCGGCTGCTGATCTCGGGGATGCACGTCCATGTCGGGATCGAGGACAAGGACCTGCGCATCGACCTGATGAACCAGTTCGCCTATTTCCTGCCGCACCTGCTGGCGCTGAGCTGTTCCTCGCCGTTCTGGCAGGGGCAGGACACCGGGCTGGCCTGCTACCGGCTGACGATCTTCGACAACGTGCCGCGCACCGGCCATCCGCCGATCTTTCACAGCTGGGCGGAATACGAACGCTCGGTGCAGGCGATCATCGACACCGGGGCGATCGAGGATTCGACCAAGATCTGGTGGGACTTGCGCCCCTCGGGCCGGTTCCCGACGCTGGAATCGCGGATCTGCGACAATTCCCCGCGCATGGAACACGCGCTGACCATCGCGGCGCTGACGCAATGCGTGATGCGGATGCTCTGGCGGCTGAGGGTGATGAACCAGCGCTGGCGCATCTACGACGAGTTCCTGGTGGGCGAGAACCGCTGGCGCGCGCAGCGCTACGGCATGTCCGAGGGGCTGATCGACTTCGGCCGCGGCGAGGTTGTGCCCTATGCCGACCTGCTGGAAGAGCTGATCGCGCTGGTGGCGCAGGACGCCGAGGCGCTGGGCTGCGTGGCCGAGGTCGAGGGCGCGCGCGACATCCTGAAGAAGGGCAACAGCGCCGACCGCCAGCGCGCGATGCGCGCCGCCGAACTGGAGATGTCGGGCGACGAGAAGAAGGCGATGCGCGCCGTCGTCGCGATGCTGATCGAGGAATTCACCGCCGATCTCTGAGCGCGGCGCCGGGGCGGGTCCCGCGGGTCCGGCGCAGGCGTTCTGCGCCGGATTCCGCCGATCACGGCGACGTGACCGGCTGCGGCAATCCTGCCTCTGGCATTTGCCGCAGCGGCGCGCATATACGCCGCGTCCCCTCGCGAAGGAGCTTTCCATGACGGGCAACAGACTTGGCCGCCGCGGCCTTCTGACCGGCGCCGCCGCCCTGGCGGGCGCGCTGGCCGCACCGCGCATCCTGTCGGCGCAGGCCGCCCTGCCCGAGTTGCGCGGCCCCGCGACGGCGCGCAACAACATCTCGTCGTTCCGCACCCAGGACTGGCGCGACCATTTCGACCGGCTTGGCGTTGCGACCATCGTCGCCGACACCGGATCGCGCGCGCTGCATTACTGGAGCGCCGACGGCGGCGATTATCGCGTCTACCCGACCTCGGTCCCGATGACCGAGGATTTGACCAGGCGCGGCTATACGGAAGTGGTGCGCAAGAAGGTCGGCCCGTCCTGGACGCCCACGGCAGAGATGCGCGAGCGCGACCCGACCCTGCCCGAGTTCATGCCCGCCGGCCCCGGCAACCCGCTGGGCACCCACGCGCTTTATCTCGACTGGCCGGCCTATCTGATCCACGGCACCCACGACACCCGCAAGATCGGGCGGCGGTCGTCCTCGGGCTGCATCGGGCTTTACAACGAGAAGATCGCCGAGCTTTTCGAGCTGGCCCCGGTGGGCACCCAGGTGCGGCTGATCTGACGCGCCGCGTTTTCCTTGCACAGGCGCCCCGCGGCAGGTAAGTGAACGAGTGTTCAATTCCGGCCGCGGGAGGGTCCCATGGATTTCGCGCTGAGTGAGGAACAGGTCGCCATATTCGACATGGCGCGCGCCTTCGGCGAAGAGCATATCGCGCCCTTCGCCCGGCAGTGGGAGGCCGAAGGCACGATCCCCAAGGCATTGTGGCCGCGTCTGGCCGAACTGGGCTTTGGCGGGCTTTACGTTTCCGAGGACTGCGGCGGGTCGGGGCTGACCCGGCTGGATGCGACGCTGGTCTTCGAGGCGCTCAGCCGGTCCTGCGCGTCGGTCGCGGCGTTCCTGTCGATCCACAACATGTGCGCCGGCATGATCGACCGCTTCGGCTCGGACGCGCTGAAGGCGCGCGTCCTGCCCCGCGCGGTCGCGATGGAAACCGTGTTCTCCTATTGCCTGACCGAGCCGGGCTCGGGGTCCGACGCCGCCGCGCTGAAGACCCGGGCGGTGCGCAGCAACGAGGGCTATACGCTCAACGGCACCAAGGCGTTCATCTCGGGCGGCGGCTATTCGGATGCCTACCTCACCATGGTGCGCACCGGCGAGGACGGGCCTAGGGGCATCAGCGCGGTGATCGTCGAGGACGGCACGCCGGGGCTCAGCTTCGGCGGGCTCGAGGACAAGATGGGCTGGCGCAGCCAGCCCACCGCGCAGGTCCAGTTCGACGACTGCCGGGTGCCGGCCGAAAACCTGATCGGCGAGGAAGGTGCGGGGTTCCGCTATGCCATGGCCGGGCTCGACGGCGGGCGGCTGAACATCTCGGCCTGCTCGCTCGGCGCGGCGCAGGCGGGGCTTGAGGCGACGCTGGCCTATATGGGCGAGCGCCGCGCCTTCGGGCAGCCGATCGACCAGTTCCAGGCGCTGCAGTTCCGGCTGGCCGAGATGGAGATCGAGTTGCAGGCCGCCCGCGTCTTCCTGCGCCAGGCGGCGTGGAAGCTGGACCGGCGCGCGCCGGACGCCACCAAGTTCTGCGCCATGGCGAAGAAGTTCGTGACCGAGGCCGGCAGCCGCGTCGCCGACCAGTGCCTGCAACTGCACGGCGGCTATGGCTATCTCGCCGATTACGGCATCGAGAAGATCGTGCGCGATCTGCGCGTGCACCAGATCCTCGAAGGCACCAACGAGATCATGCGGCTGATCGTGGCGCGCGCGATGCTGGCAGAGCGGGGATGACCGGCATCCGGATCCGCACCCAGGGCCGTGCCGGGCGCATCACCTTCACCCGCCCCAAGGCGCTGAACGCGCTGACCTACGACATGCTGCGCGCCATCGAGGCGGCGCTCGACGCCTGGCGCGGCGACCGGGCGGTCGCGCTGGTGCTGTTCGACGCCGAGGGCGACAAGGCGTTCTGCGCCGGCGGCGACATCGCCGAACTCTACAAGGCCGGCCGCGCCGGCGATTTCGGCTTCGGCCGGCAGTTCTGGCGCGACGAATACCGGCTGAACGCCAAGATCGCCGAATATCCTAAGCCCACCGTGGCGCTGATGCAGGGCTTTACCATGGGCGGCGGGGTCGGCATCGGCTGTCACTGCGCGCACCGGGTGGTGGGCGCGACCAGCCGCATCGCCATGCCGGAATGCGGCATCGGGCTGGTGCCGGACGTGGGCGGCTCGCTGATTCTCGCAAAAGCACCGGGGCGGCTCGGCGAGTATCTCGGGCTGACCGGCGCGCGGATGGTTGCCCCGGACGCGATCCTGGCGGGCTTTGCCGACCATTACCTGCCCGAAGACCGGTGGCCGGACCTCGCCGCGCTGCTCGCCGAGACCGGCGACGCCTCGCATGCCTCGCGCGCCGCGCTGAAGCCCGCGCCTTCGTCCCTGCCGCTCGACGCGATCGACGCGGCCTTCGGCGCGGGCGATCTGGCCGCGATCCATGCCGCGCTCGGCCAGGGCGATTTCGCCGGCGCGCGCGCGGCGCTGGAGCGCAATTCGCCGCTGTCGATGGCCTGCACGCTGCAGCTGATCGCCCGCGTCCGGGCCAGGCCGGCGATCCGCGAGGCGCTGATGCAGGAATACCGCTTTACCTGGCGGGCCAGCGACAGGGGCGACTTTCTGGAAGGCATCCGCGCGGCGATCATCGACAAGGACCGCGCACCGCGCTGGAAACACAGGCTGGACAGCGTCACCCCGGACGACGCCGCCGCGATGCTGGCGCCGCTGGGCGACAACGACCTGAGATGGGAGGAGTAGAGCCATGAAGATCGGATTTGTGGGCCTCGGCAACATGGGCAGCCCGATGGCGAGAAACCTCGCCGCCGCGGGCCACGACGTCACCGGCTACGACACCGCCGCGCCCTGCCCCGAGGGCGTCACCGCCGCGGCCGCGGCCGCCGAGGCCGCGGCGGGCGCCGAGGTGGTGATCACCATGCTGCCGAACGGCGCGATCCTGCGCGCCGTGGCCGCCGAGGTCATCCCCGCGATGACCGCGGGCGCGGCCTTCGTCGACTGCTCGACCGTGGATGTCGAAAGCGCCCGCGCGGTGGCCCGGGACGCCGAGGCCGCGGGCCTCCTGCCGGTCGACGCGCCGGTCTCGGGCGGGGTCGGCGGCGCCGCGGCGGGCACGCTGACCTTCATGGCCGGCGGCAGCGAGGCGGCCTTTGCCAAGGCAGAACCGCTGTTCGACGTCATGGGCCAGAAGGCGGTGCATTGCGGGCCCTCCGGCAACGGCCAGGCCGCGAAGATCTGCAACAACATGATCCTCGGCGTCACGATGATCGCCACCTGCGAGGCCTTCGCGCTGGCCGACAAGCTGGGGCTTTCGCGCCAGGCGATGTTCGACGTGGTCAGCACGTCCTCGGGCTATTCCTGGACGATGAAAGCCTATTGCCCCGCGCCGGGGATCGGCCCGAAAAGCCCCGCCGACAACGACTACAGGCCCGGCTTCGCCGCCGACCTGATGCTGAAGGATTTGCGGCTCAGCCAGCAGGCCGCCGAGGCGGCCGATGCCGACACGCCGATGGGCCTGGCCGCGACCCGGCTTTACGAGCAGTTCGTCGAGCACGAGGACGGCGCGGGGCGCGACTTCTCCGCGATGCTGCCAAGGTTCGAGAAGCGCCACCGCGGGTCGTGACCGGGTCGGGGATCGCCCGGCGCCCCACCGCCGCAACCGGCGCCGCAGGCGTACCTGACGCGGGCGCGACGCCGGACACGGGGCGTCGCCTGGCCGCTTGCGGGAAAAGAGCGCGCGGAAGCGCACATTTCGGCAACGGCCGGCCCCGGAGGGGCCGGCCTGCGGCCGTCAGTTGGTGATGATTTCCGGCCCCATGAACGTGATCGGCAGGAAGGTGCTGAGCCACGGGATATAGGTCACCATGATCAGGAACACGAACAGCACCGCCAGGAACGGCAGCGCGGCGCGCACCACCGCCATCATCGGCATCCCCGCCACGCCCGAGGTCACGAACAGGTTCAGCCCCACCGGCGGCGTGATCATCCCGATCTCCATGTTCACCACCATGATGATCCCGAGGTGAATCGGGTCGATCCCCAGCTCGATGGCGATCGGAAAGACCAGCGGCGCCACGATCACGATCAGCCCCGAAGGCTCCATGAACTGCCCGCCGATCAGCAGGATCACGTTGACGATCACCAGGAACATCACCGGCCCGAACCCGGCCTCGAGCATCGAGGCGGCGATCTGCTGCGGGATCTGTTCGTCGGTCAGCACGTGCTTCAGGATCAGCGCGTTGGCGATGATGAACATCAGCATGATCGTCAGCTTGCCGGCGTCGAACAGCGTGTCCTTGGTGTCCTTGTGGACAAAGGCCGTAAGCAGCGCCCAGGGCTTCTGCAGCAGCGTGGCCCGAACCCTCGGGCCGTCCGCGGCGTCCGACACCGCCGCCGCCGACAGCGAACGCGCGCGGCGCTGGTTCTTCGCGGCCAGCGGCCCCATGTCGCGGTAGACGAACGAGGCGATGAAGAACGCATAGACCGCGGCCACGGCGGCGGCCTCGGTCGGGGTGAAGATGCCGCCGTAGATGCCGCCGAGGATGATCACGATCAGAAAGAGGCCCCAGCCCGCCTCGCGCGCCGAGGTCATCACCTCGCCCCAGCCCTGCCAGGTTCCCTTGGGCAGGTTGCGGGTGACGGCGATGATGTAGATCGTCGCCATCAGCATAAAGCCCGCCAGAAGCCCCGGGATCACGCCCGCCAGGAACATCCGGCCGACCGAGACGTCGGTGGCGCTGGCATAGACCACCATCACGATCGACGGCGGGATCAGGATGCCGAGCGTGCCGGCGTTGCAGATCACGCCGGCGGCGAATTCCTTGGAATAGCCGACCTGGCGCATCCCCGCGATCACGATGGTGCCGATCGCCACGACGGTGGCCGGCGACGAGCCCGAGAGCGCGGCGAACAGCATGCAGGCGAAGACCCCGGCGATCGCCAGCCCGCCCGGCAGGTGCCCGACGCAGGCGATCGAGAACCGGATGATCCGCCGCGCCACCCCGCCGGTCGACATGAACGACGAGGCCAGGATGAAGAACGGGATCGCGAGAAGCGTGTAGTGCCCGGCCATCGCCTGGTACATCGACTGCGCGATCGAGGCGAGCGAGGTGTTGGAATAGGCCAGCAGGAAGATGATCGAGCTGAGCCCCAGCGACACGGCGATCGGCACGCCGATCAGCAGGAGGCCGATCACCATGATGAAGAGAATTGCGACGTCCATGGCTTTCTATTCCTCGTAATGTCCGCGCTTGACTTCCTCGACCGCTTCCTCGGCCTCGTGGCTGACGATCAGGCTTTCGCGGTTGCCGCGCCAGATGCCGATCGTGGCCTCGATCACGCGGTAGAGGATCAGCAGCGCCCCGAAGGGCAGGATCGAGTAGGGCACGACGCGCGGCAGCTTCTCGTACTCTTCGCCATAGTTGATCGCGTCCTCGAGCCAGCGGAAGATGCCCAGCATCGGCACCTGGTCGGTGACGTAGAAGGCACGGTCGCGCACCCCCTCGGCGATGCCCGTGGGAAACCAGCGCCCGGTGGTGGGCTGCAGCGCGGCGAAGGGGGCGTAGTAGTCCCAGGCGCCCTTGAGCAGCAGGAAGGCATAGGCCAGGCAGCAGGCCGCGGCGATCAGCGCCAGCACCTTGCGGGGCCCGGCGGCGAGCCGCTGGGTGACGGCGTCGACGCCCAGATGCGCGGTGACCTTGAAGCCGTAGCTGATGCCGAACAGCACCAGCCAGGCGAACAGGATCAGCGTGACCTCGAGCCCCCAGATCAGCGACGAGTTGAAGCCGTAGCGCAGGACCACGTTGATGAAGGTCACCACCGTCATCAGCCCGAGGATCAGGGCGATGGCGGTTTCCTCGATGGAATTGACGATGCGGCCCAGCATGCCGTGCGGCTGGTACCCGGTATGCCCGCTCATGGGCTTTCTCCCCCTCCTGGGCCGGCCGTTCGGGGCCGGCGGTCCGGGCGGCCCGCGGACGGGCCGGCCGGTTCGGTTCGGTGTTGCGGGGGCGGCGGCGGTGCCGCGCGTCCCCGCCCGACGCGTTACATCGACGCGTTGATGTCCTGCGCGGCGGCGATGTTCTCGGCGCCGACGTCACCCTCGAACTGGTCCCAGACCGGCCGCATCGCGTCGACCCAGGCCTGGCGCTGTTCCGGCGTCAGTTCGCGGATCTCGCCGCCGGCATCGAGGATCGACTGCCGCGCCGCCAGGTTGACCGATTCCGATTCGCCGTTCCGTGTCACTGTAACCTCATTCAGGATCGTCAGGAACTGGTCGCGCACCGCCGGGTCGAGGCTGTCGATCCAGTCGACCGAGGTCACGACCAGGTAGTCGATGATGCCGTGGTTGGTTTCGGTGATGCCGTCCTGCACTTCGAAGAACTTCTGCCCCCAGATGTTCGACCAGGTGTTTTCCTGCCCGTCGACGACGCCGGTCTGCAGTGCGCCGTACACCTCGGAGAACGCCATCGGCTGCGGGCTGGCCTTCAGCGCCTCCATCTGCGCGACCAGCACGTCCGAGGGCTGCACGCGGAATTTCAGCCCGGCCGCGTCGGCCGGCGACACCAGCGGCTTGTTGGCCGAGAACTGCTTCATCCCGTTGTGCCAGAATTCGAGGCCGAGAAGCCCGCGGCGGGCCATCGAGGCCTTCATCGCCTGGCCGGTCTCGGAGTTCTGGAAGGCGTCGACCGCCTCGACGTTCTTGAACATGAACGGCAGGTCGAAGATGCGGAACTGCTTGGTGAAGACCTCGAACTTCGAGAGCGACGGCGCGGCAAGCTGGACGTCGCCCTGCAGCATCGCCTCGAGCACCTGGTCGTCGTTGTAGAGCGTGGAGTTCGGGAAGACCTCCATGCACATGGTGCCGTTCATCTCTTCGTTCACGCGTTCCTGCAGCAGGCTCGCGGCGATGCCCTTGGGATGGGTGGCCTCGTTCACGACGTGGGCGAACTTGACGACGATCTCGCCGTCTTCGCAGGCCGCGAGGGCCGCCTGCGCGCCAAGCGTCAGCGCGGCGGCGGCGGCGGCGGTGGTCAGGAATTTCATGATCGTTTTCCTCCCGTTCAGGTTCGATCGGTTAATGGTGAGCGCCCGGAACCGGGCGTCGGCGGGATAAGAACCGAGCCGGCGCGGCATCTCAAGCGAAAGATTCGGGGCGTAAGGTCGCGGATGGTTTATCACCTGTTATCATATGGTTGCGTTGTCATGTTGATGTCCGCCTCTGCCCCTGGCGCCGTTGACCCTGCGGAAACTCACACATCCGTGAGCGCTCACTGTGCGGAAATCCGCACAGATGCCGGCCAGGCGTCAGGTCGCCACCGCGCCCGCGGCCTGCCCCGCCAGCAGCCCGGCGATCCGGTCGGCGGCGCGGGTCAGGTCATCGGGCTCGAGCGCGGGCAGCGCGACCTCGGCCAGCGCCGCGCCGTCCCGCGCGACGCGCGCGCGCGCATAGCGGATGTCGTAGTGCCGCGCGACCAGATCGCCGGCGAGCCGCACGATCTCGCCCGCCGCCGCCAGCGCCTTCCACTCGGCGACAAGGGCGCGGCCGTGATAGGGCACCAGCCGGTCGAGCACCGCCTCGAGCACCGCCGGATCGCCGGCGATGTCGGCATAGGCCCGCGCCAGGTAGCGCGCCCGTGCCGGCACCGGCGCCGTCAGGCGGATGCGCGGCGCGGCACGCATCGCGGCCCAGAGCGAGGGCGGCACCAGTAGGTCGCCGATCTTGCTCGATTCCGCCTCGACCAGCACCGGCCGCGCCGGGTCGAGATCGTGGAACGCCCGCGCCAGCGCGCTTTCGAAGCCCTTCTGCGCGGGCTGCGGCCGGTCGACCGCGCCGAAGACCGAGCCGCGATGCGCCGCCAGTCCCTCGAGGTCGAGCACCTGCCCGCCGCGCGCCGCGACGAGGCCCAGCACTTCGGTCTTGGCGGTGCCGGTATCGCCGTCGAGCAGCACGACACGGTGCGCCAGCGGATCGTCGTGCAGCAGCTTGACGACGAGGCGGCGATAGCTGCGATAGCCGCCCTCGACCGTGTCGGCGCGCCAGCCGACCTGCGCCAGGATCGACGCGAAGGCGCCCGACCGCTGCCCGCCGCGCCAGCAATAGACCAGCGGCTTCCAGGCGCCGTCGCGGTCCTGCAGCGGGCCTTCGAGATGCGCCGCGGCGTTGCGGGCGACCAGCGCGGCGCCGATCTTGCGCGCCTTGAACGGCGCCTCCTGGGTATAGATCGTGCCGACCCGCGCGCGTTCCTCGTTCGAGAGCACCGGCAGCGAGATCGCCCCGGGGACGTGATCCTCGGCGAATTCGGCGGGCGAGCGCACGTCGATCAGGTCGTCGAACGGCGCGCGGTAGATTTCGGCGAGCGTGGCGGGGCGGAACGGCATGATGCGGGGTGATAGCGCGGGACGGCGGCGGACGGAAGCGGGCGGCGGTTCGGGGCTGAGGCGGGCGTTCAGGGTCTGCCGGACGCGGGACAAGGCCGCAGGCCGCCGCGCCATCGCCGACCCGCCCCCCGGGGCGGCGATCGGGTGATGTTCGTGCATAGCTTCAAAGTTGCGCGGGAGCCGCGGGATAAAGCGCACCGATCCGCCGTCGGCTCGCCACCCCGCGGGTCGGCGATGGCGCGGCTTCGGGCTGGGGCGGCGGGAATGGACCACCCGCGCAGATCCGCCGCGGCCTATGCCCCTGCCTTGCGCTCTTCCTCTTCCACGTCGCCGACGCTCGGCGGCGACCAGCCGCGGTCGATCCGCGCGGAAAAGGCCGTCATGCCGCCGGTCATCGCGGCATCCATCTCGGCGCGGATTTCCATCGCGCGCCGGACGTAGGGCTGGTTCTCGTGCAGCGGGATGTCCGAGCGGTAGAGCCGCGCCAGCTCGCGAAGCGCATAGCGGTCGTGGTCGACGAAGCCGCGCGCCATGCGCTCGGCCTCGAACGGGTGCACCCCCAGCGCCTCGAAGGCCGAGCGCCCGGCGCGCACCCCGCTGTCGAAGGTCTCGCGCACGATGTCGCGGCAGCCCGCGGCATACAGCTCGTAGACGTGGTTGCGGTTGCGCGCGCGGGCGATCACGTGGACCTGCGGATAGGCCTGCCTGACGTGGTGCACCAGTGCGGTCGCCTGTTCGCGGTCGTCGATGGCGACCACCAGCATCCGGGCGGCCTCGATCCCGGCGGCGTGCAGCAGGTCGGGCCGCGTGGCGTCGCCGTAGAACACCTTGAAATCGAAGGCGCGCAGCATCTCGAGCTGCGCCGCGCTGTGGTCCAGCACCACGGTCCGGTAGCCCGCGCCCAGAAGCATCCGGTTGACGATGCCGCCCCAGCGCCCGTGGCCGGCGATGATGATCGGCGCGTCGTGGTCGATCGTGTCCGGCTCGCGCGCCTGCGCCTCGGCAAAGCGCGGCGCGATCAGCCGGTCATAGGCGATGAACAGCGCCGGCGTCAGCAGCATCGACAGCGCCACCACCAAGAGCAGCCGGTCCGCCAGCGGCGGCGGGATCACCTGGTTGGCGACGGTGAAGCTGAGCAGGACGAAGCCGAACTCGCCCGCCTGCGCCAGCCCGAGCGCAAAGAGCCAGCGGTCCGATCCGGTGATGCCGAACACCAGGCTCAGCGCCAGCAGCACGGCGGCCTTCAGCGCGATCAGCCCGAGCGTGAGCGCCAGGATCGACGCGATGTTGCCGAACAGCAGGGGAAAGTCGATGCCGGCGCCGACGGTCATGAAGAACAGCCCCAGAAGCAGGCCGCGGAACGGGTCGATGTCGGATTCCAGCTCGTGGCGGTATTCGGAATTGGCCAGCACCACCCCGGCGAGGAACGTCCCCAGCGCCGGCGACAGCCCGACCAGCGTCATCAGAAGCGCGATGCCGATCACCATCATCAGCGCGGTGGCGGTGAACAGCTCTCGCAGCCGCGCCAGCGCGATGAAGCGGAACACCGGACGGGTCAGGTAGGACCCGCCGACGATCACCGCGGCGATGGCGGCCACGGTGACGGCAAAGCGCTGCCAGCCGGGAACGGTCTCGATCCAGAGCGGGCCGGCCACGGCATGCCCGCCGTCGGCGGCATCGGTCCCGGCCCCGATCAGCGTGTCGGCGCCCCAGCCCGCGGCATGGATCAGGTCGGGCATCGCCAGCAGCGGGATCAGCGCCAGCATCGGGATCACCGCGATGTCCTGGAACAGCAGGACCGAGAACCCCGCCTGCCCGCCGTCGGATTTCATCAGGCCCTTTTCATTGAGCGTTTGCAAGACGATGGCGGTCGAACTTAAGGCGAAGATCAGGCCGATCGCCAGCGCCACCGTCCAGACCTGGCCAAGCGCCACGGCAATCCCCATGACCGCAAGCGCGGTCAGCCCGACCTGCAGCCCGCCGAGCCCCAGAAGCCGCATCCGCATCTGCCAGAGGATCCGCGGCTCCAGCTCGAGCCCGACGAGGAACAGCATCATCACCACGCCGAACTCGGCGAAGTGCTGCAGGCTGATCACGTCCACCTCGAAGGCCGCCAGCAGGGGCGAGATCGCGATGCCCGCGATCAGATAGCCGAGCACCGAGCCCAGGCCGAATTTCGTCGCCAGCGGAACCGCGATCACGCCGGCGATCAGGAACAGGAAGGCGAGCGAGAGGAAATCCATGTCACGCCTCCTGCCAGAGCGGCAGCGTGTCGTGGGTCAGCACCTCGTGCCGGCCGGCCTGGTAATCGTCGAAGCGGCCGTCGCGCAGCCCTTCGAGCAGCCGCCGGAACCCCGCCACATGGGGGCCGACGCGCCCCTGCCCCGGGGCCTTCAGCGCGCCGTACAGCACGTAGGGCGGCAGGAAGACCATGCCGCAAAGCCTGGCGGTCTGTTCCAGCGGGGTCAGAAAGGTGCGCAGGTGGTGTTGCTGATAGCCTTCGGGACGATAGGCGTCCTCGGGTCCCGCCGCGGTGAGCGCCAGCATCATCCGCTTGCCGGCCAGCCGGGTGCCGTCGCGGCCATAGGCAAAGCCGTGTTCCAGCACCAGATCCTGCCATTCCTTCAGGATCGACGGCGTCGAATACCAGAACATCGGGAACTGGAACAGGATCGTGTCGTGGTCCAGAAGTCGCTGCTGCTCGCGGTCGACGTCGATGTCGAAGCGCGGATATTCCGCGTAGAGATCGACCCGGGTGATCCCCTCGACCGCCCTGGCTTCGGCGTACATCGCCTTGTTCACGTGGGAAAATCTCTGCCCGGGATGGGCGTGGTACAAAATCAGCCTGGGCATGGTGTCCCCCTCGCGGTCCCGGCCGACTGTAGCGGGCGGGCCCGGTTTGTCGACCGCCGGCGGGCGATTCACCGGACGGCAACCTTCGGGTGCTAGGACGGACGCGTCACATCCACGGTTCCGGAGATCGGCCTTGCGCCTCGTCCTTCTCGTCCCGATGCTCGCCGCCTGCCTCGCCGCAGCGCCCGGGCCCGCCGATGCAGGGGCCGGGGCGCAGGAGGCCAAGCGCCGGATCGGCCTGGCGGGCTATCAGCTGGTCCTGTCCGAGCGGATCGCGCGGGCGGCCTGCTATCACGCCATGGGCATTGCCGCGCAGCGCCATGCCGAGATGCTGGTGACGGCGCGCGGCGATTTCGGCGCCGGGATCGACGCGCTGCTGGACGGCAGCGCGCGGCACGGCATCGGCCCGGCAGCAGACCCAAGGGTCAGGGCCGCGCTCGGCAAGCTCGCGGCGATCTGGGCGGGGTACGAATCGGCCCTGTCCGCCGCCGCGACCGACAGGCAGGCGCTGGCGGATCTCGACATGCACGTCCTGCCGGTCCTGGTCGCATCGGACCGGGTGGCCCGCGCGATCCGGTCGTCGGACGGGGTGGCCGCGGTGCCGGACGACCTGGCGCAGGCGATCAATCTCGCGGGCTGGCAGCGGATGCTGACCCAGCGCGCGGCCAAGGAATACTGCCTGATCGCGGCGGGCGTCGACCCGGCGTCGAACCGCGCCGCGCTGGCGGAGACGGTGGCGCTGTTCGACCGCCATCTCGACGGGCTGATCGAGGGCAGCGACGCGCTGCGCCTGATGCCGGCGCCGGACGAGACGCTTGTCGCGCAGTTCCGGGAGGTCGCCGCGTTGTGGCAGCCGCTTCGCGCGCGGTTTCTCGAGGCCGCGGGCGGCACGACGCCCGGCCACGACGATCTTTCCGCCGTCGCGGCGTCGGTCGACGCGGTGCTGCGCAGCGCCGAAGACGCGCTGTGGATCTACGAGACGCTCTGAGGCGTGCGGCGGGACTTCCCGCCGGGAAGGTCCGATCGCCGGCCGCGGGCCGGGCGAATCGCGCCGCCGCTTGTTGCGTTGCGCCGGGCCGCCGCCGGATCGCTGCGGAGGCGGCGTCCGGCCGGATCGTGCCGCCGCTTGGTCGGTTGCGCCGGGGTGCCGCAGGATCGCTGCAGAGGCGGGCTGTCACCGGATCGCGCCAGGGCCGCCGCCGGGCGGATTGCGCCGTCGAATTTGTCGTTGCACGGGGGTGCCGCCGGATGGCTGCCGGGCCGGGCTGGAACCGGATCGCCCCAGGGCCGCCGCCGGGCAGATCGCGCCGCCGCATGTTCGATTGCACGGGGGTGCCGCCGGATGGGTGCCGGGCCGGGCTGGCACCGGATCGACCCCGGGCCGCCGCCGGGCAGATCGCGCCGCCGCATGTTCCATTGCACGGGGGTGCCGCCGGATGGCTGCCGGGCCGGGCTGGAACCGGATCGCCCCAGGGCCGCCGCCGGGCAGATCGCG
>JBFKQC010000052.1:0-28582 GCA_041627895.1 Rhodobacter sp. | reverse complement strand
GGTGCGGGGGGCAGCGCCCCCCGCATGGATCGCCGCGCAACGCGCGGCGAAACCCTTTGCCCCGGGCGATTGCGTTTTCCGTGCGCGGGCCTAGAGATGGCGGCATGGACCTCGACCAGTCGCACCCCTCGATCGCCGATCTGCGTGCCCGCGCGCGCCGCCGCCTGCCGCGCTTCGTCTGGGACTATCTCGACAGCGCCACCGGCACCGAGGCGACGCTGCGCCGGAACCGCGCCGGGCTGGACGAAATCCTGTTCGACCCTGCGATCCTGGCGGGCGAGGTCACGCCCGACCTCTCGGTCACGCTCTTCGGGCGCCGCCATCCCCTGCCCTTCGGCATCGCCCCGGTCGGCATGTCGGGTGCGATCTGGCCCGGCGCCGAGCGCATCCTCGCCCGGCTTGCCGCGGCCGAGGGCATTCCCTACACGCTGTCCAGCGTCGCGGCGCAAAGACCCGAGGACCTGGCGCGGGACATCGGCGGCCAGGGCTGGTTCCAGCTCTACCCGCCGCGCGATCCCGAGATTCGCCGCGACATGCTGAGGCGCGTGCGCGAGGCGGGGTTTCACACCCTCGCGCTGACGGCGGATGTCCCGGCCGCCAGCCGCCGCGAACGCCAGCGCAAGGGCGGCATGCGCACGCCGCCGGCGATGACCCCGCGGATCCTGGCGCAGGCGGCGCTCTGCCCGGCCTGGGCGCTGGGCATGCTGCGCGCCGGCCTGCCCCGGCCGCGTCTGATCGAGGATTACACCGGCCGCAGGGGCGCGCTGGGCTCGACCGAGCACGTCGGCTACCTGATCCGCACCTCGCCCGACTGGGACTATCTCAGGTGGCTGCGCGAGCATTGGGACGGGCCGCTCGTGGTCAAGGGCGTGCTCGTGCCCGAGGACGCGGCAAGGCTGAAGGCCGAGGGCGTCGACGGCATCTGGGTCTCGAACCACGCGGGCCGCCAGTTCGACGCCGCGCCGGCCCCGGTCGAGGTGCTGCCGGCGATCCGCCAGGCGGTGGGAAAGGGCTATCCCCTGATCTTCGACAGCGGCGTCGCCGGCGGGCTCGACATCCTGCGCGCGCTGGCGCTGGGCGCCGATTTCGCGATGCTTGGCCGCGCCTTCCACTACGGGCTCGCCGCTTTCGGGGCGAAGGGCGCGGCGCACGTGGTGCAGATCCTGCGCGAGGACCTGAAGGCCAATCTGGGGCAGATGGGGCTGGCCGACTATTCCGGGCTGGCCGGCCGGCTGCGCCCGCTGCCCGATCGCGGCACCTGATCGCGGCGCCCGGCGGCCCGTCCGCATCGGGTCACGGCCCGGCCAATCCTGTTTACGCTGCCCCGGAATCTCCCTATCAATGCTGCAACTGCGAAAGTTGGGGCGCCGCCGATGCCGGAATTCAAGAAGATCCTGATCGCCAACCGCGGCGAAATCGCGATCCGCGTGATGCGCGCGGCGAACGAGCTGGGCAAGCGCACCGTCGCGGTCTACGCCGAGGAGGACAAGCTCAGCCTGCACCGTTTCAAGGCCGACGAGGCCTACCTGATCGGCGAAGGCATGGGGCCGGTCGCGGCCTATCTGTCGATCGACGAGATGATCCGCGTGGCGCGCGACTGCGGCGCCGACGCGGTGCACCCCGGATACGGGCTGCTCAGCGAGAACCCCGCCTTCGTCGAGGCCTGCGAGGCCGCCGGGCTGACCTTCATCGGCCCGAAGGCCGAGACCATGCGCAAGCTCGGCGACAAGGCCAGCGCCCGCAAGGTCGCGATCGCGGCCGGCGTGCCGGTGATCCCGGCCACCGAGGTCCTGGGCGGCGACATGAAGGCGATCGCGAAAGAAGCCAAGGCGATCGGCTATCCGCTGATGCTGAAGGCGTCCTGGGGCGGCGGCGGGCGCGGCATGCGGCCGATCATGGGCCCGGACGAGCTGGCGACCAAGGTCAAGGAGGGCCGACGCGAGGCCGAGGCGGCATTCGGCAACGGCGAGGGTTATCTGGAAAAGATGATCCTCAGGGCCCGGCATGTCGAGGTGCAGATTCTCGGCGACAAGCAGGGCAGCATCTATCACCTGTGGGAACGCGACTGTTCGGTCCAGCGCCGGAACCAGAAGGTGGTGGAACGCGCGCCCGCGCCCTATCTTTCCGGCGCGCAGCGCGAGCGGTTGTGCAATCTCGGCAAGAAGATCGCCGAGGCGGTGAACTACGAATGTGCCGGCACCATCGAGTTCCTGATGGACATGGACGCCGGCGAGTTCTACTTCATCGAGGTCAATCCGCGCGTCCAGGTCGAGCATACCGTGACCGAAGAGGTCACCGGGATCGACATCGTCCAGGCGCAGATCAGGATCGCCGAGGGCAAGTCGCTGGTCGAGGCCACCGGCACCGCCAGCCAGTACGACGTGCAGCTCAACGGCCACGCGATCCAGTGCCGGATCACCACAGAGGATCCGTCGAACAACTTCATCCCCGATTACGGCCGGATCACCGCCTATCGCGGCGCCACCGGAATGGGCATCCGGCTGGACGGCGGCACCGCCTATTCCGGCGCGGTGATCACCCGGTACTACGACTCGCTTCTGGAAAAGGTCACGGCCTGGGCGCCGACGCCGGAGGCAGCGATCAAGCGGATGGACCGGGCGCTCAGGGAGTTCCGGATCAGGGGGGTGTCGACCAACATCGCCTTCGTGGAAAACCTGCTGCGCCACCCGACGTTCCTGAAGAACGAGTACCACACCAAGTTCATCGACGAGACGCCCGAGCTGTTCCAGTTCGAGACCCGGCGCGACCGGGCCACGCGGATACTGACCTACATCGCCGACATCACGGTGAACGGCCATCCCGAGGTCGCAGGCCGCCCGCGCCCGCCCGCCGACATCAAGCTGCCGAAGCCGCCGAAACCCAAGGCGGCCGGGATCACGCCGGGCACCAAGCAGATACTCGAGCAGTTCGGGCCGCAGGCCGTTGCCGACTGGCTGGCCGACCAGCCGCATGTTCTGATCACCGACACCACGATGCGCGACGCGCCGCAGTCGCTGCTGGCGACCCGGATGCGCTCGCTCGACATGATCCGGATCGCGCCGAATTATGCCCACGATCTGCCGCAGCTGTTCAGCGTCGAATGCTGGGGCGGGGCCACGTTCGACGTGGCCTATCGCTTCTTGCAGGAATGCCCCTGGCAGCGTCTGCGCGACCTGCGCGCGGCGATGCCGAACGTCTTGACGCAGATGTTGCTGCGCGGATCGAACGGCGTCGGCTATACCAATTACCCCGACAACGTGGTGCAGTCCTTCGTGCGCCAGGCCGCCGAGACCGGGATCGATGTGTTTCGCGTCTTCGACCCGCTGAACTGGGTCGAGAACATGCGCGTCTCGATGGATGCGGTGCTGGATGCGAACCGCGTGCTCGAGGCGGCGATCTGCTATACCGGCGACGTCCTGGACCCGGACCGCGCCAAGTACGACCTGAAATACTATGTCCGGATGGCCAAGGACCTGCAGGCCGCCGGCACGCATATCCTGGGGCTGAAGGACATGGGCGGGCTTCTGAAGCCCGCGGGCGCCAAGGTGCTGATCCGCGCGCTGAAAGAGGAAACCGGCCTGCCGGTGCACTTCCACACCCACGACACCGCCGGCATCGCCTGCGCCTCGATCCTGGCCGCGGCAGAGGTCGGCGTCGACGCGGTCGACTGCGCGATGGACGCGCTTTCGGGCAACACCAGCCAGGCGACGCTCGGCACCGTGGTCGAGGCGCTGAAACAGACCGACCGGCCGACCGGGCTGGATGTCGCCGCGATCCGCACGATGTCGAACTACTGGGAGGCGGTGCGCGGGCACTACCTGGCGTTCGAGAGCGGGCTGCAATCGCCGTCGTCCGAGGTCTACCTGCACGAGATGCCGGGCGGGCAGTTCACCAACCTCAAGGCTCAGGCGCGCTCGATGGGGCTGGAAGAGCGCTGGCACGAGGTGGCGCAGACCTATGCCGACGTGAACCGCATGTTCGGCGACGTGATCAAGGTGACGCCGATCGCCAAGACCGTGGGCGACCTGGCGCTGCTGATGGTCAGCCAGGGGCTGACGGTCGAGGACGTGCTGGACCCGAAGACCGAGGTCAGCTTTCCCGACAGCGTGATCAACCTGATGAAGGGCAATGTGGGCCAGGCGCATGGCGGTTTCCCGCAGGCGATCCAGAAGAAGGTTCTGAAGGGCGAAAAGCCGATCACGGTGCGCCCCGGGTCCCTGTTGAAGCCCGCCGACCTGGAGGCCGAGCGCACGGCGCTGGCGGACAGGCTCGGCGTCGCGATCGACGACGAGGATCTGAACGGATACCTGATGTATCCCAAGGTCTTCACCGACTACATGGAACGCCACGCGGTCTATGGCCCGGTCCGGACGCTGCCCACCAAGACCTTCTTCTACGGCATGGAGCCGGGCGAGGAGATCTCGGCCGAGATCGACCCCGGCAAGACGCTGGAGATCCGCCTGCAGGCGGTGGGCGAGCCGCATGACGACGGCTCGGTGCGGGTGTTCTTTGAACTGAACGGCCAGCCCCGGGTGATCCGGGTGGCCGACCGCAAGGCCACCGCCAGCATTGAGGTCCGCCCCAAGGCCGACACCGGCAACCCGAACCACGTCGGCGCGCCGATGCCGGGCGTGGTGGCGACCGTCGCCGCGGTGCCGGGCGGCGTGGTGAAGCAGGGCGATCTGCTGTTGACCATCGAGGCGATGAAAATGGAGACCGGCCTGCACGCCGAACGCGACGCCACCGTCAAGGCGGTGCACGTGACGGCCGGCAGCCAGATCGACGCCAAGGACCTGCTGGTCGAACTGGAATAGCCGCGCCCCGGCCCGCTTCGCCCCGCCGCATGGCCTTTCGGGGCCTCCGGTGGTATTATTTTTTTGACCGAGGCACGTCGATCAGCGGGGGGCGATTGACATGCGCGCTGGTTTCCTTGTCGCGATCCAGCTTTTTGCCGGCAGCCTGGCGTCGGCGCAGTCCTGCCCGGAGGGCATGATGCCCAGTCCCGGGCTTCTGGGCATGCCGGGCGACGGCAGTTGCGTGCCGATCAGCATGCCGCCGCCGATCGCCGCCGACCTGAGCAGCGTGGTGCTGTCGCCCCGCGCGATCGCGCCGGGCGATGCCGGCGACGGCGGCACGCTGGTGATCGAATGGGCCGATCCCGACCTTGGCGAGATCGGCGACGTGGAAGAGGAGTTCTGACCGGTGCGGGGCCGGCCTGGGATCGCTGCGCTGGCGGCCCTGCTGGCGGCGGCGCTCGCCGGGCCCGGGGTGGCGGCGTCGCTGGCCGCGGATTGCCGCGCCGGGAACCCCGCGTCGACCGACCTGGAGAAGGCCGCGCTGATCGACTGCTACCGGCGCGGCATGGAAACCATCCTCGACTGGCGCGACAGCTTCCGGCGGCTGAACGAGACCATCGCCGGGCTGCGCGGCGAAGTGCTGGCGAACAGCCGCTCGCCCTATTCATGCCGCTTCGACGGCAACGACAACCCGCCCCGTTCCGCGGGCGGGTCATGCGGTGATGAGTGGAACGACTATGCCTCGAACCGGCACGAGTTCCTGCGGCTTTATTGCCATGTCGGCCTGTCGGGCTGGGACGCGGCGGTCGCGCGGCACAAGGCGCAGGCCGACCGCGCCAGGTCCGCCTACGAATCCTGCTTCGACCGATCTATTCCCGCCGATATCCGCGAGGAATACGCGGTCACCGACCGCGCGACCTTCACCCGGCAATACAAGCGCCTCGCCGACCGGCTGAAAGACCGGGACGACGTGGCGCACCAGTACGGCGACCTCAGCACGAGCTGCAACGCGCTCCTGAAGGAGCTGGAGCAGACCAGCCGCGAATTCCTGCAGAACTCCGGCGTCGGCTGCGCGGTCGAGCGGTAGTTCCGAGAACAGGGAGAACCGCCGCGGCATTTACCTTTCGTCAACGGATGAACGAAGGGTAAACGTGGTTCGGATAACTTTTCCATGAATTACAATATGTTACCAATTGTCCGGATATCCGGATATCCAGTTGTCCGGTTATCCGGTTATCCGGTTATCCAGTTATCCGGTTATCCGGTTATCCGGTTGTCCGGATATCCGGATTCGCAGATACCCGGAGTCCCGGCCTCCCAGTCCTCCGGTTTCCCGGTGCACCGCACGTCCAGCATCGCCATTGCCTTTGGCTCGATCCGGCCTGTGCAGGCGTCGCCTGTTCCGGACCGTGGCGCCGGGCCGGCGCCGCATTCCTGCATCGGAACCGGGGTTTCTTCCCCTGCCGGCCGGCTGTCGTTGCATTGACGCCCCGGCCGGCTTAGCTCGGTCGCAGAGCCGGACGGAGACACCCAATCATGCCCAAGCCACAGGCCAAGACCGCGGCCCCGCGCTGCCGCGCCGGAACGGCCGGGCGGGTGCGGGCTCCGTCGCAACCAAGGCGCTCCGGCCCGACCCCGACACCCCGCCAGCCGCAATACGCCATCCGGCCGACGGCGCATCGCGGCCTTTCGCGGTGCAGGCTCAGGTCGCGCGCTTCGTTCCACATGCGGTGATCCCCAATGCTCGAACTGCTTTCCGACCCCGCCGTCTGGGCGAGTTTCCTGACCCTCGTGGTGCTCGAAATCGTGCTCGGCGTCGACAACGTCATCTTCATCTCGATCACCGCCGCGCGGCTGCCGGTGGAACAGCGCCGCTCGGCCCGGATCGTCGGCCTGGCGCTGGCGCTGGTGATGCGGGTGCTGCTGCTGTTCTCGATCGCCTGGATCGCCTCGCTGACCACACCGATCTTTGCCGCCTTCGGGCAAGAGGTCAGCTGGCGCGACCTGATCCTGTTCGCCGGCGGGCTGTTCCTGCTCTACAAGGCAACCACCGAGATCTTCGCCGAGGTCGAGGGCGAGGACCACGAGGCGAGCGTCGCCGCGGCAACCTTCGCCACAGTGATCTTCCAGATCGTGATCCTGGACCTCGTGTTTTCGATCGACAGCGTGATCACCGCCGTGGGCATCGCCGAGCACCTCGAGGTCATGGTCGCCGCCGTGGTGATCGCGATCCTGGTGATGATGGTCGCGGCCGAACCGATCGCGGGCTTCGTCGAGTCGCACCCCTCGACCAAGATGCTGGCGCTGGCCTTCCTGGTGATGGTCGGCATGGCGCTGGTGGCGGACGGTTTCCACGTGCACGTGGAGCGCGGCTTCATCTACGCCGCGATGGTATTCGCCGGCGCGGTCGAGGCGCTGAACCTGTGGCGCGCGGCGCGCAGGCGTGCGCGACGGGCGGCATAGATCGCCGCCGACGGCCGCCAAGGGACGGGACCCGCAGCGCCCCGGCAGGCCGCCCATCAGCCGGGGGCGCCCGCCTCAAATGGTGCCAGGAGGGCCGCAAAGACCTCGTGGATCGGCGTCGGAACGCCGTGCTTCCTGCCATAGCGCACGACGTCGCCGCTAAGCCACTCGTTCTCGATCGGCTTGCCGCGCAACAGGTCATCGAGCATCGAGGCGTGGACATCGGCGGGGATGATCCGGTTGACGAAGTCCCATTGCCGGCGGGCCAGGTCTTCGGGCAGGTCCGGCAATTCGGCGCGCGCCACCGCCGCGGTTTCCTCTGCCGAGCGCCGGAACAGGTCGGCCGTGGCCGCGGTCTGGCGCAGCGGGCCGAGATTCAGCCGGGTCAGAGCCGTCATCGAGGCCAGCGAGGCCTGCATCACGAACTTGCCCCACAACTCGTGGCCGATGTTGTCCGAAATCTCCGGGCTCATCCCGGCCCCGGCCATCGCCTCGTGGAACGCCTGGCAGCGGGCGCTGGGGCGCGCATCGGCCTCGCCGAAGATCAGGATGTCGAAATCCGAGGCGTGGCGGATCACGCCAGGCGCACGGATGTCGCCGGGAAACCGGGCGACGCCGGGCACCACGTGGCGCGCGCCGATGACGGCGGCCAGCCGGTCCGCCGCGCTGACACCGTTCTGGCAGGTCACAACCGTGGTGTCGGCACTCAGCATCGGGCGGATCGCCTCGGCGGCGGTCTCGACATCGGCGTTCTTGACGGTGAACAGGATCACGTCCACGGGCCCGATCTCGGCAGGCGCCGACGTGGCGCGGATGCCGCGCAGATGCAGATCGCCCCTGGGGCTCTCGATCCGCAGGCCGTCCTGCCTGATCGCCTCCAGATGCTTGCCGCGCGCGATCAGGGACACATCGTGCCCCGCGGCGGCAAGCCGCCCGCCGATATAGCCGCCGATCGCCCCCGCCCCCATGACCGCGATCTTCATGCTGCGCCCCTCCTCTTATTCTGCGACGCGCACGTTTCTGAACGCGGACCGGGTCTTGCGGGAACCACCCTAAGGTCAGAGGCGCAATGTGCCAAAGCCCGTTTTTTCCCCTTGCGGTCCGGAGCGCTTCTTTATATCTGACGCCCACCCAATGGACGCGGGCGTAGCTCAGGGGTAGAGCATTACCTTGCCAAGGTAAGGGTCGTGAGTTCGAATCTCATCGCCCGCTCCAAATCACCTAATCAATGGACGCCGTGCCGTCCGCCATGAAGGCCTTGCGCCCGACCGGCCGAGCCCTCGGCAGGCAGCGCACCGCGCGGATCGCGTGGGCCGGGAAATACCTCAACCCGGCCGGTAGTCGCGGTCGGCCTCGGGGTCGTCCGAAGAAAAGGGCAACGCGCCGAGCTTGCGCCAGACGTCCTGCGGCAACGCCTCGGCCGCCCAGCCAAGCGTCTCGGCCACCCGCCCGGGTTTCGACACCCCGACGATGGTGGACGTGATCCGGCTGTCCCGCATCGAGAACTGCAGCGCGGCGGCGCCCGGTGCAACGCCGTGGCGGGCGCAGATCGCCTCGATCGCGCGCACCGGCGCCAGCGCCTCGGGGCCGGCCTCCTGGTAGGTCACTCGCGGCATCTCGGCGCTGCCCTTGGCGAGAACGCCGCCGGCATAGGGCGCGGCGTTCAGGATGGCGATGCCCGCGCCGTGCGCATAGTCGAACATCGCGTCCGCGGACCGGTTCAGCAGGGTGAACCGGTTGTGGCTGATCAGCGCGTCGAAGGGCCGGTCGCGCAGAATCGGAAACATGATGTCTATCCGGCCCATGGCCAGACCGATCGCCTGTGCCACGCCCTCTTCCTTGAGCCGGACAAGCTCGTCGAGCGCCCCGCCCGGCCCGGTGATCTCGGCAAGGTCGCGCGCGTGCTCGGGGTCGTGCAGGTGCAACAGCGGTATCCTGTCGAGGCCCAGCCGCGACAGGCTTTCCTCGACCGACCGCCGCACCCGATCGGCGTCGAACCGGCCGGTCTTCAGGTCGCGGTCGAGCTTGGTCGACAGCACGAAGCCATCGGGCAGCCCGCCGCGCTCGCGCAGGGCGGCGCCGATGCGTTCCTCGCTGCGTCCGAAACCATAATTGTTGGACGTGTCGAGGAAATTGACCGGCCCGTCGAAGATCGCGCGCAGGGTGTCCCTCGCCCGGGCCTCGCCGACCTCGTAGCCGTAGGTGTCGGGCATGTTGCCGAGCCCCGAGGTTCCAAAGCAGAGCGGGGTCACGGCAAGCCCGGTATTCCCGATTGGACGCAGTTCCATGGGCATTCCCCTTCAGATCGAACCCGCCTCGACCATGTAGTTGTTCGCGGTACACATCGCGGCGTCGTCCGAGGCCAGGAACAGGACCATCCGCGCGACATATGCCGGCTCGATCAGGTCGGGCAGGCATTGCCGGGCGCGGTGCCGTTCGATCGCCTCGGGCGTGACCCACAGCTCTTTCTGCCGCTCGGTCATGATCCATCCCGGCACCACGGTGTTGACCCGGATGCGGTGGCCGCCAAGGTCGCGCGCCATGGTCCGGGTCAGGCCGTGGACCGCCGATTTGGCGGTGGCGTAGGCCGGAAAGCCGCCGCCGGCCTCCCACCACGAGTTCGATCCGATGTTGACGATCGACCCGCCGCCGCCCGCGATCATGTCCGGGGCCACGGTCTGAATGGCGAAGAACATGTGCCGCAGGTTGGTCGCCATGCGCTCGTCCCAGTATTCCGGCGTCACGCCCTTCCAGTCGTGCCGGTCGTCGTGCGCGGCGTTGTTGACCAGGACCTGCGCCGGTCCGATGCGCGACGCCAGGGCGGCAAAGGCCGCGCGGAGTGCGCCGATGTCGCGCAGATCGCATGTCTCGTGGGCGATCTCGCCGCCGGCGGTCTCGGCCAGCCTTGCGCTGCCTTCCGCGTCGAGATCGACGAAACCGACCCGGCATCCCTGCGCGGCGAAGGCGGTGACGATTTCGGCGCCGATGCCGGACGCGCCGCCGGTGACGTAGACGCTGCGCCCCGAGAGGCTGGGATAGGTGGCGAATTGCATCGGCGTCCTCTCGGTCTGCGTCCCGGCGTGCGGTCGGAGTGTTTTCGTCACGCGCGCGAAGGTCAAGCCGCGGCGCTGTCCGGCTGGTCGAAAAAGGAAGGGCGGCGGCGGGCCGTGGCCGCGGCCGGGCTATCCCCGGTAGCCCAGAAGCCCGGGCAGGAACAGCACGATGTCTGGAACCATGATCATCACCAGCAGCGCGACGATCAGCACGGCGAGGAACGGCAGCACCTCGCGGATGATCTCGCCCAGCGGGATCCTGGTGACGGCGTTGATCACGAACAAGAGAATGCCGTAGGGCGGCGTGATCAGGCCGATCATGCAGTTGACGACGGCGACGACGCCGAAATGCACGAGATCCACGCCAAGCTCGCGGCAGGCGGGCAGGAACAGCGGGATGATCACCAGGATGATCGTGGTCGCGTCCAGCACGCAGCCCAGAAGCAGGATCAGCACGTTGACGCCGATCAGGAACGTCACCGGCGACACCTCGAGCCCCACCAGCGCGCCGGCGACCAGGCCGGGGATGTTTTCCGAGGCGACGATGAAGTTCAGGATCAGCGCGCCGCCGATCACCAGCCCGACCGCCGCCGAGGACCGGGCGCTTTCGACCAGGATGCGGTAGAAGTTGCCGAGGCTCAGCGCCCGGTAGAACAGCGCCGCGAGGATCAGCGCATAGAACGCGGCGACGGCGGCGGCCTCGGTCGGCGTGGTCACGCCGCCATAGATGCCGTAAAGCAGGATCGCGGGCATCAGAAGCGCCGGGAAGGCGTTGAAGGTCAGCCCCGGCAGTTCGCCCAGCGGCACCGCCTCTTCGGTCAGAAAGCCGCGGCGGTGCGAGATGAACCAGTTCATCGCCATCAGCACCACGCCCATCAAGAGCCCCGGCACGATGCCGCCGAGGAACAGGTACCCGATCGAGGTGTTCGAGACCAGCGCATACAGCACCATCGGGATCGACGGCGGAATGATCGGGCCGATCGTGGCCGAGGCGGCGGTGATCGCCGCGGCATAGCCCCGCGTGTAGTGGCCGGACTTGGTCATCATCTCGATGATGATCTTGCCGATGCCGGCGGCATCGGCCACCGCCGACCCGCTCATGCCGGAAAAGATCAGCGAGGCGACCACGTTGACGTGCCCCAGCCCGCCCTTGAAGCGCCCCACCAGCCCGACGCAGAACCGCAGCAGCCGGTCGCTGATCGTGCCGGCGTTCATGATGTTGGCCGCAACGATGAACAGCGGCACCGCGAGCAGGATGAAGCTTTGGTACATCCCGTCCATCAGCACCTTGCCGGCGACCCCGACGCCCTGCCCGCTCGTGGTGAGATAGACGAAGGCGGCCAGGAGGATCGCATAGGCGATCGGGGTTCCGATCCCGGCGAGAAAGAACAGCGAGATCAGGCAGAGCGTGAATTCGAGGCTCATGCGTCGTCGGCCCCGTGATAATCGCCGCCCATCTCCTCGGCGAGGTCCTCGTAGTGGTGCAGGTCGGCCTCGGCCCCGTGACGGAACACCTGCAGCGCCCGCCAGGCATAGCGCAGCGAGACCACGATCAGGAAAAAGGCATAGACCGAATAGACGTCACGCATCCGGATCCAGTCGCCCAAAAGCTGCTTCAGCGTGGCGGTCTGTTTCAGGCGCAGGATGTGGAACTTGTCCCAGGTCGGCTCGAGCGACCACAGAAGCCCGATGCAGATCGCCGCGCAGGTGATCAGCGCGAAGACGCGCCGCATGCCGGGCCGCACCGCGGCATAGAGGATGTCGAAGGTCACATGATCGCGTTCGCGCACGATGGTGGCGCAGCCGAAGAACACGATCCAGACCCAGAGCGCGAGGCAGAATTCCAGCGTCCAGCCATAGCGCGACGGGTCCAGAAGGGGCACCGCCTCGGCGATCCATTCGGCGCGGGCGGTGTAGCGGATCGTGACCTGCAGGATGAAGGTCGCGAACATCGCGGCCATCATCATGGCCGCCAGGAATTCGGCGCCGCGGGTGATCCAGTTCAGCGACTGTTTCATGTCCGTCCCCGCGGCGCCGTTTCGCGATCAGTTGCCGAGCGCGTTGATCTTGTCCAGCACGCCCTCGGGCCACGAGGCGGCGAACTCGGTGCCCTGATACTGCGCCTGCACGTGCTCGCGGAACGCCTTCAGGTCGGGCTCGTAGATTTCCAGGCCCTGCTCGCGCAGGAACGAAACCAGCTCTTCCTCCTTGGCAAGCTGCTTCTGGCGGCCCGATTCGGCGGCGGCGTCGGCGGCGGCCTGCACGGTGGCCTGCTGATCCGGCGTCAGGCCGTCCCACACCGCCTTGGAGAACGCGACATAGTTCAGGTCGACCAGGTGCGAGGTCAGCGCGATCTGGCAGGTCACCTCGAAGAACTTGGCGTCGACCACGGTCGGCAGCGGGTTGTCCTGGCCATCGACCGAGCCGGTCGACAGCGCGGTGTAGACCTCGGTGAAGGCCATCGGCGTCGGGTTGGCGCCCAGCGCCTTGCCGAGGAACTGCCAGGCGTCGGTGCCGGGCATCCGCAGGTTCACCCCGGCCAGGTCCGCCGGGGTCTTGACGTCGACCTCGTTGCGGCACTGGCGCAAGTTCACGTGGCGGCGGCCGAGATACATCACCGACAAGAGCTTCACGCCCAGCTCGTCCTCGACCTTCTGCTTGAACGGCTCCATCAGCGGGTCGTTGAACACCGCGACCTGGTGCGCCGCGTCCTGGTGGACATAGCCGGTGGCGAAGATCGAGAACTCGGGGAAGAATGTCGCCAGTTCCTGCGCCGAGGCGATCGACATTTCCAGGTCGCCCGAGGCGATGGCCTCCAGCTCCGAGCCCTGGGCGATCAGCGAGGCGTTGTAATGCGGCTGGTAGGTGGCAAACCCGGCCACGGCCGGTGCGAAGATTTCGGCCAGCGCGACCGAGCGCTGGTCGGTTTCGGAAGCCGGGGTCGACATGCGCAGCGTAACGGTCTGCGCGGCGGCCGGCAGGGCCAGGCCCAGGGCGGCGACCGTCGCCAGAAGCGTGCGCCGGGTGATCGTGAACGGCATGGATAGTCCTCCCTTCGGAATTGCGCGCGGCAACGGCGTGCCGCGCCTGCGAATCGTGCGATGGGAGTCCTAGCAAAGAAACCGACTATGTCCACATAAAACGGTATTATTTTCAGAAAACGATTTTTTGGATTGAAAACGAACCCATATCTGCTAGGCACCACGACAGACAAGGGATGCGCCGCTTGCTCTTCGAACCCGAAATCCGATCCTCGAAACCGACCATCGCCGGGCGGATCACCGAGGATTTGCGCGCCCGCATCGTCTCGGGCGACCTGGCGCCGGGCGCCAGGCTGAACCTCGACCGGCTGCGCGACGAATCGAAGGTCAGCGTCGCCTCGGTGCGCGAGGCGGTGACGCGGCTCGTCGCCGACGGCCTGGTCACGGTCGAGGAACAGCGCGGATACCGCGTGGCGCCGGTCTCTGCCGCCAATCTGGCCGAGGTGACGCGGCTTCGGATGGACCTGGAACCTCTGGCGCTGCGGTCCGCCATCGCCAATGGCGGGCTCGACTGGGAAACCGACGTGATGGCGGCGCTTTACCGGCTGAACCACACGGCGCGAAACGCCGGCGACCCCGACAGCCTCGAAGCCTGGGAGACCGCACACAACGCCTTTCACCACAGCCTGGTCGCGCGTTGCGACATGCCGCTGCTGATGCGGTTCCGGCGGGTGCTGATGGTGATGAACGAGCGCTACCGCCGCATCTTCCTGGCGGCGGGCAGCGAACAGCGCGACCTGGCCGCCGAGCATACCGCGATCGCCGAAGCGGCGGTGCGGCGCAAGGCGGACACCGCCGCCGCGCGCCTGGCCGAGCACATCGAACGGACCGGAGCGGCGCTGCAGAAAAAGCTCGAAGGCCGCCTTCCGAAGGGTGCCGGATGACCCGCCTGATCTCTGGCCGGACCCGGCTGATCGCGCATCTCGGCGTGCCCACCGAAAGCTTCAAGGCGCCGATGATCTACAACCCCTATTTCGCCGACCGCGGCATTGACTGCGTGGTGGTGCCGATGGGCTGCGAGGCGGCCGATTTCGCGGCCTTCCTGCCGCTGGTGTTCCGGCTGCGCAACATCGCCGGCGCGCTGGTGACGATGCCGCACAAGGTCTCGGTCGTCGGCCTTCTGGACGAGGCCAGCACCGCGGTCCGGGTCTGCGGCGCCTGCAACGCGGTGCGGCGCGGCAAGGACGGCCGGCTGATCGGCGACATGTTCGACGGCGAGGGCTTCGTGCGCGGCGTGCTGCGCCGCGGGCGCCGGGTCGAGGGCGCCGCGGCGCTGGTGGTCGGATCGGGCGGCGTCGGGTCGGCGATCGCGGCATCGCTCGCGGGCGCGGGCGCCGCGCGGCTGGGGCTTTGCGACAGCAACGCCGCCGCGGCAGAGCGCCTGGCCGGGCGCCTGGCCGGGCAGTACCCGGCGCTGGCGATCGCCACCGGCTCGAACGACCCCGAAGGCTACGACATCGTGGTCAACGCCACGCCGCTGGGGATGAACCAGGGCGACCCGATGCCGCTGGACACCGACCGGATCGCGCCGGGCAGCTTTGTCGGCGAGGTGGTGATGAAGGCCGAGGAAACGCCGTTCCTGGCCGCCGCGCGGGCCCGCGGCTGCGACACCCAGGTCGGCACCGACATGCTGTTCGAGCAGATCCCGGCCTATCTGGAATTCTTCGATCTGCCCGTGACAACGCCCGAAGACCTGCGCAGACTGGCGCGGATCGAGTATTAGCGAGAGCACCATGGACCTACCCAGAAACAGCTTCAAGGCCGCCATCCGCGAGGGCCGGCAGCAATTCGGCCTCTGGTCGTCGATCAACGACAGCGCCACGACCGAGATGCTTGCCGGCTGCGGTTTCGACTGGATCATGATCGACACCGAGCACACCGCGATGGACCCGCTTGCCGTGCTGCCGCTGCTGCAGGCGATCGCGCCCTACCCGACGCAGGCGATCGTGCGGCCCAGCGCGCTGGACCCCGCCGAGATCAAGAAGCTGCTGGACTGCGGCGCGCAGTCGATCCTGGTGCCCTATGTCCAGACACCGGAAGAGGCGCGGCTGGCGGCGGCCGCCGTAACCTATCCGCCCGACGGAGTCCGCGGCGTTGCCGGGATCACCCGGGCCAGCCGGTTCGGCGCGATCCCCGGCTATCACCGACACGCCCGCGACGAGATCTGCCTGATCGTGCAGATCGAGACGGTCTCGGCGCTGGCCAGGCTCGAGGACATCGCGTCGGTCGACGGCGTCGACGCGGTGTTCATCGGCCCGGCCGACCTGGCCGCCAGCATGGGCCATCCCGGCGAGCCCGGGCACCCCGAGGTCGAGGCCGCCTGTCTCGACGGGATCGCGCGCCTGAAGAAGATCGGCAAGCCCGCGGGATTCCTGACGCTCGACCAGGCGTTCCTGCAAAAGATCATCGCCGCCGGCTGCACCTTCACCGCGGTCGACGTGGATGTGGCGATCCTGCGGCGCGGCGCGCTGGAGCGGATCGAGCACTGGCGCGCGCAGGCCGGCGGCTGACACCCGGCCCGGCGCCTGCAGGGAGGGCCGGGCGGCGGGTGTTCCGGGGGGGAAACGGATGGCGATCGAGATCACCTGCGTCGCGCCGACCCGCAGCGAAATCGGCGAAGCCGCGGTCTGGGACGACCGCGAGGGCGTGCTTTGGTGGGTCGATATCCGGCCGGCACCGTCTACCGCTTCAACGACGGCGCGACCGACGCGCAGGGCCGGTTCTGGGTCGGGTCGATGCAGGATGGCGGCGCGCCCGAGGCGCTGGCGCGGATGTACCACGACAAGTTCGGGATCGAGACCGCCTGCGTGCGAATCGGCTCATGCCTGCCCGAGCCGACGAACCACCGGACGCCGTCGACCTGGCTAAGCCATGACGACTTCGTCCGGCTGATCGAGCGCATTTTCATGGTGCCGCGGCTCGGCTGCCCGATCGTCTATGGCGCCTCGGCCAACAGCGCGTCGTGGTGGGACAACCGCGGGGTCGCCTGGCTCGGATGGCAGCCACAGGACAATGCCGAGGCGTTCCGCGCGAAGATCGACGCCGCAATGCCCCCGCCAGCCGCGGACGACGTGAACGCGCTGTACCACGGCGGCGGGTTCTGCGGCGGCGGCATCCACGAGGACTGAGACCGAAGGCCCGGTCCAGCCGCCCGCGCCTGCGGGGCCTGACATCACAGTCCGGCCGGGGCCGGTCCCGGCCCGGGCCCGGGGCGCCCGGCGCCGAGGGCGCGCGCCACAGTCAGGCGACGCCCTGCGGGAACGAGACGCGCACCGTGTCCTCCTCGAAGGACCGGAAGCTCTTGTGCCATACCCTGTCGGGCCAGGCGAGGTCGAGCGACTTCGCACGCGGCCGGTAGGCTGCGGTGTAGAGCGTGCCGAAGCCCGACGAGAACGCCGTCGAATAAAGCGGCGCGCGCAGGAAGGCATGGATGAACCTGTCCTGGGTCTCGGGATGCAGCGTCAGGCGCTGCAGCAGGTAGCGCTCGCGCTCGACCGTGGCGGTGAACCGCGCATGGCTCGACCACTCGACCCGCTCTTGGTGGTTGGTGGCCACCGCCGCGCGGGTCAGAAGCGCCGGGCGGTCCGGCGCCAGATAGGCCGTCAGATAGCGCCGCTCGGCGTCCAGCACGGTGACGTTATAGCTCATGTGGCAGGGCACGCGCGCCAGCACCTCGCCGGCCTCGCGCGCGGTTTCGCAGGTCTGCAGCACGTAGCGCAGGATCAGCGGCACGCCAAAGCCGTCGCCGACCGCGCGGCGCCCGCCGAAGGTGAGCGACAGCGCAAGCCCCGCGTCGTTCATCCCGTCGACCAGCCCGAACAGCCCGTCCGACGTGCCGATCACCCCGCGCCCGCCCCATTTCGTCCGCAGCACCACCGCGTCGAAGGCGTCGGGGCTGTAATCGTAGTTCCGGACCAGAAGCGGCTCGTCGCCGGGCCAGACCGCCTGGCTGCACCCGGCCAGATAGCGCGGCGGGCAATAGAACGACAGGAACCGCGATTCCATGTCGCCGCCGCCGGCAAGCTCGCAAAGCCTGTCGTAAAGCCCGACAAGCTCGGGCATGTGCCGCTTGAGCGCCCGGCGGCATTCCAGATAGGTCGGCCGCCCGGTCAGCCCCTCGCGCGCCCACCAGTCCGAATAGGCCGGCCAGTATTCGCGGAACAGCCGCGCCCATTTCGGGCCCGGCCGGTCCTCGGCGATGGCGCGGAAGGTCAGGGTCATGGCGGTGTCATGGGGTGAAATCGCGGCCGGTGCAAGGGGCTGGGCGACCGCGGGCCGGCGCCGCCGCCCGGCCCGGCCCGCGCGGATACGGGGCCGTAGGCGACCGGCGCGAATTCTGCTAGGCTGGCCGCGTTGAGAGGCCAGCATATGACCCCCGCGGCCCAAAGCGCGATCGAGGACTGCTATGCCGCGCTCTTCGAGCCGGTGCAGTGGCCGCGCGCCCTGCAACGGCTTGCGGACGCGCAGGGGGCGACAAGCTGCGTCGTGCGGCGAAGCGATTTCAACGTGCGGGAAATGGACCTGAGCGCCGTCGATTCCTCGGCGCATGCCGCGTTTACCGAGCTTTGGCTGCAGCGTGTCGACGGCGCCCCCGACCCGCATTGCGAACGCGCCGGCCCGCTGCGGCGCCGGGGCCATGTCGTGGTGGTCGAACATCAGATTTCCAGCGACGAGGAACGCGCCCGGATGCCCTATTACCGCGAGATCGCCGAGCACGGCGATCGCCCGTGGTGGGCCCAGATCGGGTTTCAGACGGCACGGCATTCCTGGTACCTGCCGCTCTACCGCAACGCGGCGGCGGGGCCGTTCGATACCGCCGAGGCGCAGGCGCTGGCCCGGCTCGCGCCGCCGCTGAGCAGGCTGTTCGAGGTCGCCGAGACCGTTGCCGAGGCGGCGGTCATCGACGGGCTGAGGTCGTTCGACCTGATCGGCCGGGCGGTGGTGCTGATCGACTGGAAGGGGCGCGCGCGATACCTCAACGACAGCGCCCGGCACCTGGTCGAACAGGGTCTGACGCTGACCCGCGGCAGGCTCGGGGCGCGCGACCGGCCTAGCTGCGCGCGGCTGCGGGCGCTGATCAGGGACCTGGTCCGCCGCCGGCCCGACGTGACCCGCGCCCTGCCGCCGGTCGTCGTCTGCCGCGACGGCGCGCCCTGGCTGGCGGTCGAGGCGGCGCCGGTCACCTCGACCGTCGCCGATGTCTTCGCCTCGGGCCACAGCCTGCTGATCCTCACCGACCTGACCGACCGCCGACTGCCGGGCGAGACGGCGCTGCGGGCCGTGTTCGGGCTGACCTTGGCCGAGGCGCGGCTTGCCCGCGCGGTCGCGGGCGGCGACGGGCTGGCCGCCGCCGCCGCGGCACTGGGGATCGGCATCGAAACCGCGCGCAGCCAGCTTCGGGCGGTGTTCGCCAAGACCGGGACGCGCCGTCAGGCGCAGCTTGCCGCGCTGCTCGGCCGGCTTCCGGCGAACCGGCACTGAGCGTCACCCGTTCGGGGGATGCGGCACCGGCCGCGCGTTGCCTAAGGTCCGTTGCATCGGAGCATTTTCAAGAGGAGTTCATCCGATGCGACGCATTGCAGCCTGTGTTTCCGCGCTGGCCCTGCTGGCCGCGCCGGTCCCGGCCGGCGGCATCAAGGGGCCGGTCATCCTGCTGGACTTCGTCAGCTTCACCGCCGCGGGCATGGTCGAACAGGACGTGTTCGTCGCCGACGGCGCCGACGCCGTCCGGCGCGTGCCCTTCGCCGAAGTCGCCGCGTTGCAGGACGCCGCGCTTTTCGGCACCACAGCCCCGCCGCCGTTCGAGCCGCTGAACCTGGCGCCGGACGCGCGCTATCCCAGGGGGCGCGAGCTGAACCTGACGCTGGGCGAATGGCTCGGCGCCTCGGGCAAGGGGCGCTACATGTGCATGGACGACGGCACCGCGACGGTCGAGATCGCCTTTGCGGGCCTGGTGCCCGGCGGCGTCTACACGATGTGGAACTTCATCGACGCCGAGCCGCCGACCGATCCCTGGCAGACGATCATGTTCCCGCTCGGCGCGCGCGACGGGTCGCAGGCGACGTTCCACGCCGACGCCAAGGGCGATGCAGCCTACAGCGCCAGCTTCGAGCCCTGCCTGGAACTGACCGGCACGCAGACCCTGACGGGCCTGGCCGCCGCCTGGCATGCCGACGGCAAGACCTGGGGCGCCCTGCCCGGCGATCTGGGCGTCGTGACCTTCGCGCAGCTCATGGTGCCGCTGATCCTGGACGAGCCAGGCTCGTCCGGGTGACGCCCGCACCTTCCGACCCCGGCGCCGGTCCCATGCGGCGCCGGAGCGTGGCCCACCGACCTACATGATCTTGAACGCCGGGTCCTCGAAGGCATGGGCCGAGGGCAGCGGGCGGGCAGAGTAGCCGTTCTTGATGCCGTCGATCCAGCGCTTCGACTTCGACGTCAGCTGGAAGCTCTTGGTCATCGACCGGCCGCGCGTGACCAGGATGCCCAGGTCGGCCCCCTCGTAGCGATAATCGCCCACGTTCGAGATGCGCAGGAAGAACGCCTCGTCCTCGCTTTCAACCGCGCGGCGGTGATAGTCGAAGCGGTCGAACACGACGCGGCCGTCGGGCAGCATCCTGTAGATGCCGGATTCGGGCGCGTGGGTGATGATGTCGACGTTGTCGTCGGTGTGCTTGATCACCATCTGCGACCATTGGTCGATCATGTCCGGGTCGGCCCAGCGCGCGTTCAGCTCGTCGACGTCCAGCTTGAACGGCTTCTTCGAGAACTCCAGCAGGTGGAACAGGAACAGCGGCGCATCCGCATGGGCAAACGCGGCGTGGTTGGTCATCGACGAGGCGCCGGTGATCCGCGGGTTCAGCTCGCCCAGCCAGATGTCGTTGTTCTTCTTGTCGATCAGGAAATCCAGCTCGAAATAGCCGCGATAGCCCTCCTTGCGCAGCTGCTCGCCGAACTTGAAGGTCAGCTCGCGCGCCTGCTGGCGCTGCTTCGGCGAGAACGCGGTCGAGAAGATCTCGTTGCCGCACCAGCCGCCGCGATACGGCGTCAGTTCCTTGAAGCCGACAAGCTCGGTCATCAGCGGGCCGACGATGGTGCCCTGGCTGGTGGCGCAGGCCTCGATCGCCGAGCCGCGGCAGTCGATCCGCTTCATGATCTTGATCTCGCCCTCGCCGACGATCTCGTGCTCGTGCTTGCGGAAATCGGCCTCGGACTTGATGAAGAACGTGGTGTGGCCGCTGTCGCCGAAGGCCGATTGCAGCACCAGGTCGGTGCCGATCCCCGCGCCCTCGGCGACCTCGACCAGATGCTCCCAGCTTTCGACTTCGCTAAGCGTGTTCGGCACCGACGGCACGCCGGCCTTGTTGCCGACGCGGACGGTCTCGATCTTGTTGTCCATCGACTGGCGCAGCTTGGCCTTCGGGAACCAGACCTCGCCGCCAAGTTCCTTGGCCAGCTTCTCGGTCTTCTCGTCGAACATCAGGAACACGAACTTGGGCTTGCCGCCGCGCCCCTTGACGTAATCGACCACCTCCTTGTGCTGCAGAAGGTAGTTGTTGATGTCCTCGATCGACTGGAACTCGTCATGCGGCAGCTCGGACGGGCAAAGCACGTTCGGGTGCCGGCCGTCGAAGCAGTCCATATAGCAGATGTACTTGAAATTCTTCACCCACTCGTCCAGCCCGAGCAGGTTGAAGTTCGTGGCCGAGACGAAATAGACCGGGTCCTTGTTGGTGTGAAAGTACCGGCGGATTTCCGAGATGTTCTTCAGCGTCTTCTTGGGCATCTTTGTATCCTTCTGGTGCTTTCTTCAGGTCTTCAAGGCCTTGAGCGCGTCCTTGGTGAACACTCTCAGCCCAAGGTCGTGGCGGTAGCCGTGGATCTCGCTGACGTCGAGCGCGCGCATGAATGACAGGATTTCCGGGCTGATCACCTGGCCGGGCACCAGGATCGGGAAGCCGGGCGGATAGGGGATGATGAACGAGGACGAAACCAGCTCTTCCCCCGCCTCCAGCCGCTTCATCAGCGCATCGTCGAGCGGCAGGTAGTCGCATTTCTCCTCGTCGTAGGCCAGGAAGAACGCCTGCCGGATGTCGCCTTCCGGCGTGTCCTTGCCGCCGCGGAACGCATCGTGGAACCGGCTGAAATCCGGCAGCGGCGGCACGTGCTCGACCAGCCCGGCGACCCGGTTCTCGAACGAGCGCTTCTCCATCTTCGAGGCGTCGTCCAAGAGGTCGTCAAGGTCGTTGGCGATCTCGACCAGCACCTCGATCAGGTAGGCGACCGAGGATCGCGTGGTGCCGATATTGGTCATGAACAGCACGGTGTTGCGCGAGGTCTTGTTGATCTGGATGCCGTACTTGTCCATCAGGATCTTGGTCTTGAACGTGTCGCCGTCCCAGCCGGTGCCGCCCACGGCCAGCGTCACCCGCGTCGGATCCAGCACGAAGTCGTCGCGCGACCAGATATCCCACTTGTCGGACCAGCCCTGTTCGGCGTCGTAATAGGCCTGGATGCCGCTTTCGCGGTATTCCTCGGGGATCATGTCGCCGGGCGTCAGCACGCGGAAGTACTTCTGCAACAGCGGATGGCTGGACACCGCGCGCCGGATCGCCATGGCGCTTTCGACCTGGCGCTGCACGAACTCGAAGCCTTCCAGCTCTACCTGGCGCCGCCCGACATCGAGCGAGGCGATGATCTGGTAGTTCGGCGAGGTCGAGGTGTGGGTCATGTAGGCCTCGTGGAACGACTGCTCCACCTCGCCCTTGAAGTCCTGGTCGTTGACGTGGATCATCGAGCCCTGGCGCAGCGAGGTCAGCGTCTTGTGCGTCGACTGCGTGGCATAGACCCGCACCCGGGCGTCGGGCGGCGCCAGAAGCCGCGTGTTCAGCAGCGTCTCTTCGTCCGCGCCTTCCAGCTCTTTGCGCTGTTTTTCATAGGCCTTCGCGGCCTCGGGCGTGCGCAGGCTGTCGCGCAGCGTGTTCGCCACGCCCATCGCGGTGCGCTGGCGGTAGGTCGGGCTGAACCGCGCAAAGGCGAACCAGGCCTCGTCCCACAGGAACACCAGGTCGTTCTTGATCGCCAGGCATTCCTCCATCACGCGCTGCACGTTGTAGACGATGCCGTCGAAGGTGCAGTTGGTCAGCAGCACCATGCGCACGCGGTCCAGCTTGCCGGCCGCCTTCAGCTGCAGCAGCGTGTGCTTGATCTCGCGCAGCGGCACCGCCCCGTACATCGAGTATTCGTGCAGCGGATAGCTGTCCATGTAGACCACGTTGGCGCCGGCCAGCACCATGCCGTAATGGTGCGACTTGTGGCAATCGCGGTCGATCAGCACGATGTCGCCGGGCCGCACCAGCGCCTGCACCACGATCTTGTTGCAGGTCGAGGTGCCGTTGGTGGCAAAGAAGGTCTGCTTCGCGCCGAAGGCGCGCGCCGCCATGTCCTGGGCTTCCTTGATCGGGCCGCGGGGCTCCAGCAGGCTGTCGAGCCCGCCGCTGGTCGCCGAGGTCTCCGCCAGAAAGATGTTCGGCCCGTAGAACGCGCCCATGTCCTGGATCCAGTGCGAACGGCTGATCGACTTGCCGCGGCTGATCGGCATGGCGTGAAACACGCCGGTGGGCTGCCTGGAATATTCCTTCAGCGCCGTGAAGAACGGCGTCTTGTAGCGCCGGTTCACGCCGCGCAGGATGTTCAGGTGCAGTTCCAGGAAATCCTCCTGGTTGTAGAACACCCGCCGGCAACGGCCGAGGTCCAGCCCGGCAATGTCCTCGGCCGAACGGTCGGTGATCAGGTAGGCGTCGAGTTCGGGCCGCACCTTGGCGATCAGCCGGCAGGCCTCGGGGCCGTAGTCGCTGGGTTCCAGCCCGTCGACATCCTCTTCCTCGCCGACCCGGTTCAGGTACTGCTTGAGGATCGGCAGGTCGTTCTTCGACTTCAGCGTCAGCCCGGGGCGCACCACGACGGCCTGGACGTTGTGGTTGAACAGGATGCCGATCAGCGCATCCTCGAGGCTGGGCACCACGACCGGCTCATAGATGAACGGGTCCTCCGGGCGGCGCATCCGGTTCAGGTTGTTGCGCAGAAAGCGTTCCTGGTGCTCGGTCACGTTGTCGACGATCAGCACCTCGAAATAGGGCCGCCCCAGCGCGCGCGCCTCGGGCGGCAGCGTGCTTTCGTCCTCGAAATCGTCGCCGTCCAGATCGTCGGCGCCGATCGGGATCGCGCGGCGGCGGTAGGCGCCCGAGGTCAGCGCCCGCGAGACCCGGCGCACCTCGCTGGACAGATCCTCGATGTTGCGGTGTTCGAGCAGCCTGCGCAGATGCTCGAACGACCGCGCGCCGGGAAACGCCCAGTAAAGCTCGATCGGCGCCAGCGCCTCGAACAGCGTCTCGGCCGTCGCCAGAAGCTTCTTGCCCTGCCGCCCCTCGATCCCGTGCACGTGCAGCGATTCCGCCGTCTCGCGCAGCGCGCTCCATCGGTCGGCGCGCAGCTGCGTCGCGCTGTAATAGTCGCCGATCGAGGGAATCTTGCTGTCGCTCGCATGAACGTTCATGGGGCAGTCCCTTCCTGTTGCAAGCCGCCGCGCCGGCGCGGCGCTCAGTCCGTGCCGGTCTTCCCCTTGAAGGCGGCGATGTTGGTGGCAGGCCCGCCGGGGCGCTCGGAATAGCCGAGCGCGGTGCGCGGGTCCGCGGCGCTGACGCCCGACGGCGCGCCCTTGCGCGGCATCTCGAGGGGGCCGAGCGTGTGCAGATAGGCATCCGCCCCGCTGGCGCGGTCATAGACCGGGAACTCGGCCTCGCGGTCGCGGAAGCTCTTCAGCACCTGGCCAAGACCCTTCAGCCCGGTTTCGCGCTGGCGGCGCACCAGGTCCAGGTCGATCTCGATCGGGAACATGTCTTCCTGCCCGGCCGACTGGTGCAGCACCAGCGCCGAGGGGTCGACCACCAGCGACCGCCCCACGCCGCCCGCCGCCAGACCGTTGACGTCGAAGACATAGCACTGGAACTGCGCCGCCGTGGCGCGCGCGATGGCGATCTCGGCCTCGCGGTCGGTGGTGCCGGTCAGGACCGGGTGCAACAGCACCTCGACGCCCTGGCTGGTCAGCTGCCGCGTGGTTTCCGGGAACCAGATGTCATAGCAGATCGACAGCCCGAACCGGCCCACGTCCGGCACGTCGAAGACGCAGAACTCGGTGCCGGCGGAAATCCCGGCCTCGTAGGGCCGGAACGGGAACATCTTCGAGTACCTGGCGACGATCTCGCCCTCGGGGTTGATCACCACCGAGGTGTTCAGGATGCGCCCGTCCGGCGCCTTCTCGAACATCGACCCGGGGATCAGCCAGATGCCGTAGCGCCGTGCGTCCTCCTGGAACAGGCCCAGCGCCTCGTTCGGGAACGGCTGGGCGAAACGGTCGAGCGGGCCGTAGGGCGCAAGCTCGGAAAACAGCACCATCTGCGTCCAGGGAAAGCGCGCCATCAGGATTTCGATCCTGTGGCGCATCGCCTCGACGTTCGAGTGCAGGGCGGCGACGTGCATCTGCACGCCGGCGATGGCGAAGGGTGTCATGGGGTCTCCGTCAGGAATGGGGTGGACCCTGTTGGTTTCGTGGTCGGCGCCCGGTTCGGGCCGGGCGCGCGTTCTTGAATGTCGTTCATCGCACCACCAGCACCGGGATTTCCGAGTGCCGCACCACCTTGTCGGCGTTCGAGCCGACCAGCAGCGTCTGGAAATCGTGCGGCGGGTGCGAGGCCATCACGATCAGGTCCGCGCCGATGTCGCCGGCGATCCTGAGGATGGTCTCGGGCACGTGGCCGTGGCCCACATGGACCGCGACCCTGGCACCGGCGGGCAACTCGCTGCCGGCGAACTCGGTCAGCGCCGCCTTCAGCTTTTCCATCGCCTTCTGCTCGAAGCCCTCCGGCAGGTACGAGGCGACCATCGCCACGCCGAGGTCGTGCACGATCCCAAGCAGGTGAATCTCGCCGTTCGCCCCGGCGCAGCGCCGCGCCATCGGCAGCGCCACCTTCCAGCTTTCGGTGTGGTTCAGGTCGATCGGGAGCAGGATCTTGTCAAACATGTCTCGATCTCCCTCAGGCCGCCGCGGCCGGTTCCGGGCGTGCGCGCCCGCGCTGCAGCATCACCACCAGCCCCAGCAGCAGAAGCGCCGGAATGAACATCAGGTACTTCGTCGGCTGCGACACCGGCGCCAGAACCTGCTCGATCTTCTGGTCCCAGTCGAACCCGGCCTCGGCCGCAGCGCTGCCGAAGGCGACGTTGTCGATCACCACCTCGTCGCCGTTGACGATGTATTCCAGCCCCGAGGCCAGCAGCCGGTCGGCCCCGGTCTCGCCCTCGCCCACCGGCAAGAGCGCGGTGAAGGTCACCGGATCGCCCACCGCGTTCAGCCCGCTGACCTGCAGCCGCAGGGTCTGGCCGACCCCGGCCGCCATCGCGGCCTGCTCGATCGCGGCCGGCGGCACGTTCTCGAAGGGTGGCGCGACCATGTCCATCCAGAACCCCGGGCGGAACAGCGTGAACGCGACCAGCAGCAGCGCGACCGTCTCGTGGATGCGGTTGCGCGCCAGGAACCAGCCCTGCGTCGCCGCCGCGAACAGGAGCATCGCGATCGTCGCCACGATGAAGACGAAGATGCCCTGCCCCCAGCCCACGTTGATCAGCAGCAGATCCGTGTTGAAGATGAACAGGAACGGCAGCGCTGCGGTTCGCAAGGAGTAGAAGAACGCCACCACCCCGGTGCGGATCGGGTCGCCGCCCGACACCGCCGCCGCGGCGAACGATGCCAGCCCCACCGGCGGCGTCACGTCGGCCATGATGCCGAAGTAGAACACGAACAGATGCACCGCGATCAGCGGCACGATCAGCCCGTTCTGCTGGCCGAGCGTCACGATCACCGGCGCGAGCAGCGCCGAGACCACGATGTAGTTCGCCGTTGTCGGCAGGCCCATCCCGAGGATCAGGCTGAGGATCGCGGTCAGGACGAGGATCGCCATGATGTTGCCGCCCGACAGCACCTCGACCACGTCGGCCAGCGCGCTGCCGACGCCGGTCTGGCTGACCGCGCCGACGATGATGCCGGCGGTCGCCGTGGCGATGCCGATGCCGATCATGTTGCGCGCGCCCGCGACGAGGCCGTCGAACAGGTCGATGATGCCCTCGCGGATCGCGGCGCCGGTGTCGCCGCCGCCGCGCAGGATCGCCAGGATCGGGCGCTGGGTGAGGAGGATGAACACCATGAACGAAGCCGCCCAGAACGCCGAGAGGCCGGGCGACAGGCGGTCGACCATCAGCGCCCAGACCAGCACCACGACCGGCAGCAGGAAGTGCAGGCCGGACCGGATCGTCGGCCCCGGCAGCGGCAGCTTGGTCACCGGCGCGTCCGGGTCCTCCATCTCCAGCGGCGCCTCGCGCGAGGCGACGTAGAGAAGCCCGACATAGACCGCGACCAGCAGCGCGAAGACGATGTAGCCGGCGGTCGCCGGGAACGCGGGCCGGATCCAGCCCATGCCGTAATAGACCGCGAAGCTGAGCGCGCAGACCACGATGATCGCGAACGCGATGCCGATCAGGCGCTGGACGATGGGCTTCGGCTCGTAGGCGCGCGGCAGGCCCTGCATGTTGGCCTTCATCGCCTCGAGATGCACGATGTAGACCAGCGCGATATAGCTGATCACCGCCGGCAGGAAGGCGTGCTTGACCACGTCGAAATAGGGGATGCCGACGTATTCGACCATCAGGAACGCCGCCGCGCCCATCACCGGCGGCATGATCTGGCCGTTCACGGAACTGGCGACCTCGACCGCGCCGGCCTTCTCGGCGGAAAAGCCCACGCGCTTCATCAGCGGGATCGTGAAGGTGCCCGTCGTCACCACGTTGGCGATCGACGAGCCCGAGATCAGCCCGGTCATCGCCGAGGACACAACGGCGGCCTTGGCCGGCCCGCCGCGCAGGTGGCCCATCAGGCTGAACGCGACCTGGATGAAGTAGTTGCCCGCGCCCGCCTTGTCCAAAAGCGAGCCGAACAGCACGAACAGGAACACGAACGAGGTCGAGACGCCCAGCGCGATGCCGAACACGCCCTCGGTGGTGATCCACTGGTGGTTCACCACTTCGCTAAGGTTGTTGCCCTTGTGGGCGATGATCGACGGCATCAGCGGGCCGAGGAACGTATAGGCCAGGAACATTGTTGCCACGATCATCAGCGCCGGGCCCAGCGCGCGGCGCGTCGCCTCCAGAAGCAGCATCAGCCCGATCACCGCGACGACGTAGTCCTGCAGGATCGGCGCGCCCACGCGGCCGGCGATGCCGTCATAGAACACGTAGAGATACAGCGCCGCGGCCGCGCCGACCAGCGCCAGGCCCCATTCCCAGACCGGGATATGGTCCTTGGGCGAGCCCAGCAGGATCGCCGCCGCCACCGCGACGCCGAAGATCGGCACCCACCAGACCGGCACCCCGGCCTTGGCGCCGTACATGAAAAGGAACGTCAGCAGCGCCGGCACGGCCAGCGCCAGCACCAGCTGCCCGGTGCTCCGCGCCGCGGGATAGGCCGCGAACGCCAGGAACAGCGCAAAGGCCAGGTGGATCGACCGCGCCTCGGTGTCGTTGAACACGCCCCAGCCGACCATGAACGGAACCGGCGAGGAAATCCAAAGCTGGAACAGCGACCAGCAGAGCGCGACCACCAGCAGCAGCTTGCCGACCACCCCGGCCGGCGAGCGTCCGCCGGTGTCGGAGGATGCGACGAGCTCGTCGAGTTCTTCCTGGCTCAGCCCGGCCCTGCCGGCTGCCGCCTGTTCGACCGCTGCGGCCTGAAACTGCTTGTCGTCGCTCATCTGTCGGCCCCCCGCCGTACTTGTCGCAATCGGGTCCTCGGGTCACGACCCTGACCCCGGGTCCGCGCGGCCCCGCCGGAACGGGGCCGCCGGTTTGGCGTCAAAGGATCGGGCGCCTACTGGATCCAGCCGCGCTCGCGATAGTACTTCTCGGCCCCGGCATGCAGCGGTGCCGAAAGACCGTCCGCGATCATCTCTTCTTCCTTGAGATTGGCAAACGCCGGGTGCAGGCCCTTGAAGCGGTCGAAGTTGTCGAACACCGCCTTGACCACGGTATAGACCACGTCCTCGGGCACGTCGGCCGAGGTCACGAAGGTCGCCTTCACGCCGAAGGTCTCGACGTCGGCGTCATTGCCCTTGTACAGCCCGCCGGG
>JBFKQC010000051.1:0-29470 GCA_041627895.1 Rhodobacter sp. | reverse complement strand
GCCGCTGCCGCGCCCGCGCCGTCGCTGAACCCGACGAAGATCAGCCGCCGCCCGTCGAACTCGCCGCGCTCGAGATACTGCGCCAGTATCTCCACGTTCGAGCGCGACTGCGCATCCAGCCCGGTGCCGCCGAATTCAAACCGGAACCCCAGCGCCAGCCGCGCCGTGCCCGACATCCGCGCCACCATGCGCTGCAATTCCGCGACCGGCACCTCCTCGCCCGCCGCGGCGATCGCGCCGGCCAGCCGCTCGCCCTGCCGCGCCACCGGGATCGCGTCAAGCCGGAGATCGGTGAAGCCGGCCCGCTCGATCACCGGCTGCGCGGCGCGGCTGCGGATGAAGGCCAGAAACTCGCGCGCCAGCACCGGAAACCGCCGTTCCGGCGTGTAGACGAAAAGCGGCACGGTCAGCGGATAATCCTCGGCCTTCAGCGTGGCGGCACCGGCCCGCGCGCGGCGGCCGCAGCTGCCCTCGAGCGCCAGGGCGCGGGCATTGCCCAGTTCGCTCAGCACGCCGATGCCGATCGCCAGCGGGTCGCGCGCCACCGCATCCGACAGCGAGGCGTTGTCGCCGTGCCGGATCACCCCCGCCGCCAGCGCCAGCCCCGCGGGCGCCAGCACCCGGCGGCGCACCTCGCCCGCCAGCCCCGAGGCCGGGTCGCGCAGGTGCAGCGCGACCGGCGCGTCGGGCCCGCCAAGCTCCGCCCAGTTGGCGATCTCGCCCGCGAAGATGCGCGCCAGCGTCTCGGGCGTCACGGTTTGCAGCGGATTGCGCGCCGCAACGATCGGCACGAGCGCGTCCAGCGCCACGATCCGGCTGCGCCGCGGCCCGGACAGATCGCCCAGCCCGGCCTCGCTTGCCAGTTGCACCTCGGCCCGGTCCACCGGCCGCGTCGACAGCACGACATCGGCCTCGTTCGCCAGGAGGTCGGCAAAGCCCTCGGCGGTCGAGGTCACGCGGAACCTGATCCGCGCGGCGTCCCGGCCGGATGCGTTGTCGGTCAGGATGTAGCGGAAATGCGCGTCGTCCCAGACCAGCCGCGCCACGCCATAGCCGTTCTCGCGCGCGAAGGCCTCGACCAGCGCGGGCATCAGCACCTCGCCGATGGTCCGCGCGCCGGAGATCGTGAATTCGGCGACGAAGGCCTGCAGGTCGGGGCATCCCGGCCCGTCGCAGTTCACCCCGCTGCCGTCGACGGTCAGCACGCCATAGACGGTGTCGACGCGGTAGAACTCGCCGTCATAGCCCAGAAGCGTGCCGACGATTTCGACCGAGCCGTCGCGCGACGTCAGCGTGACATCTTCGGCAGCGGCGCCCCAGGGGGCGGCCCAAAGAAAGAGTGCGGCGAAAGCCGCCGCACGCATGGGTCTCATAGATGCTCGGCGCCCGGATCAGTCGTTCGACGCGATCTTCAGGTCTCGCAGCAGGTTTTTCAACACCAGATATTCGCCGATCGCCATGCAATCCGGCATCGAGACGGTCAGCGACACCGCGGACAGGCTCCCCTCGGCGTCGCGTTCCAGGGTCTGGCCGGCAACCTCGGTCTCGCAGTTCAGCGCGGTCACTTCGGCCTCGACCGACAGGCGCACCACGCCGTCGCGGTCGCGGGTGCTGTCGGGGAAGGTGTAGACCTGGGCGCGCTGTCCGCCGGTCACGCCGGGATCGCCAAGCTCCAGCAGAAACCCGCCGCCGGCGGCGCGCGCTGCGGCCGCATCGCGCGGCGCGCCGGTCCAGACATGGCCGTCCTCGCCGTAATCGGCGCCGAATTCCAGCGCGTGGATCTGCAGCCCGGACTTGCCGCGGTACATCAGCGTGACGCGCTCGACCGCCTCGGCGCCGGGCACCTCGGCCTCGGTCGCGATTTCGGTGCCGTCCGCGAAGACCACGGCAAAGCCGGCGTCGCTGGCCAGCGCCGGCACGTCGGCGCGGTAGCTGCCCAGATGGTCGAGGCGTGCGGCGAATTCCAGCGCACCGTGGCGCACGGTGATCGGCGTTTCGCCGCGGCAGGGCGCGGTGACGGTCAGGCGGACCATCGCGGCGTCCTGCGCGGTGGCCGACAGGATCGGGCCGCAGGCCAGGCCGAAGGCACTGCGCGGGGGCTCTTCCGCCAGCGGATCGGCCGGATCCGCCGTATCCGCCATGCGGTTCTGCAAATCGCCGCCGACCTGCGGCAGCGGCGCCGGCATCAGCATGTCGCGCGGCGGGACCGGCAGGTCGCCGGCCTGCTGCAGCCCGGCGGCGCCTTCGTGGCGCTCCGGCGCGGCAGTCTCGGCCAGCGCGATCTCGACCGGCGCGGGGCCGGCGGGTTCGGCATCGTACTCGGGCGCGAGCGCGTTCAACAGCTTGTCGCGCTCGGTCAGCGCATCGTCGCCCAGCGCGAGGCCATCCTCCACCGGGGCCGGCGCGGGTGCCCCGGAACCGGCGTTCGCCACCGCGGCGCCGATCGTGACTTCGTTCGGCGGCCGTTCGGGATTGGCGGCGGGCGCAGGCGCGGCGCCCCCGGGAACCGGGGTCACCGAGGCGGCCATCGGCACCGGCGCGCTGCCGGGCGTGCCGCCGCCCGACTGCATCAGATGCGCCGTCGCGGCAGCCGCCACGAGCGTCAGCCCGGCCGTGATATACCTGCGTGGATTCTTCATACCCGTCTCCGTCCCCTCGTGCGGTCAGGATTTGTATGGCGGGCAAATGAGGAAAAGGTGTGGCGACAAGGCAAAAACCTGTCGCCATCCGGAAACAATCAAGAAAAAACCGCCCCGCATCCGGCCCGCCGCGGGCGCCGGCCGGGGCGGCGGCGCCGGATCAGGCGAGCCGCCCGTGGCAGTGCTTGAACTTCTTGCCAGAGCCGCAGGGGCAGGGCTCGTTCCGGCCCGGGTTGCCCCAGGTCGTGGGGTCGGTCTCGTCGAAGCCTTCGGCGGCAGCGGCAGCCTGCGCCGCGCCCTCGCCCCCGGCGCCCGCGGGCACCGGCTGTGGTTTGGCGGCGGCCGGCTGCGCCCTGGCAGCCGCCTGCTGCTGCGCCAGAAGCTGCTTCATCATCTGCTCGCGCTCTTCCTCGGTCAGCGGGCGAATCTGGCTGAGTTTCTGCGTCACGTCCTCGCGCAGCGCATTCAGCATCGATTCGAATAGCTGGAACGCCTCGGACTTGTACTCGTTCAGCGGGTCGCGCTGGGCATAGCCGCGGAAGCCCACGACCGAGCGCAGGTGTTCCAGCGTCAGCAGGTGCTCGCGCCACTTGGCGTCGATGGTCTGCAGCAGCACCTGCTTTTCGATCGAGCGCATGTTCTCGGCGCCGAACTGCACCGCCTTGGCGGCCATCATCTCGTCGGCCTGCTTGTACAGCCGCTCGCGGATCGCCTCGTCGTCGACGCCCTCTTCCTCGGCCCAGCCGATCACGCCGCTGTCGATGCCGACCTTTTCCAGAAGCGCGGCATAAAGCCCCTCGGCATTCCACTGATCGGCATAGGACTTGGGCGGGATGTAGTCGTCGACCAGATCGTCGATCACCTGGTGGCGCATGTCCTCGACCACGTCGGACAGGTCCTCGGCCTCCATCACCTCGCGGCGCTGGCCGAAGATCACCTTGCGCTGGTCGTTCATCACGTCGTCGAATTTCAGCAACTGCTTGCGGATGTCGAAGTTGCGGCCCTCGACCTTGGCCTGCGCCTTTTCCAGCGACTTGTTGACCCAGGGGTGAACGATCGCCTCGCCTTCCTTCATGCCGAGCGTCTGCAGCATCTTGTCCAGCCGTTCCGACCCGAAGATGCGCATCAGGTCGTCCTCGAGCGACAGGAAGAACGCCGACTTGCCCGGGTCGCCCTGCCGACCGGAGCGGCCGCGAAGCTGGTTGTCGATGCGGCGGCTTTCGTGGCGCTCAGTGGCCAGCACAAAGAGCCCGCCGGCATCCTTCACCGCCTGCTCGTCGGCGGCGTGGCCGGCCTCGATCTCGGCCCGGATATCCTCGGGGTCGCGGTCGGGGCTGGCGGCGATCGCCTCCATGATCTTGAACTCGACGTTGCCGCCCAGCTTGATGTCGGTGCCGCGCCCGGCCATGTTCGTGGCGATGGTGATCGCGCCCAGCTTGCCGGCATCGGCGACGATCTGCGCCTCCTGCTCGTGCTGGCGGGCGTTCAGGACGTTGTGCTTCAGCTTCTCGGACTGAAGCATCTGGCTGAGGAATTCCGACTTCTCGATGCTCGTGGTGCCCACCAGAACCGGCTGGCCGTTGTCGTGCGCCTTCCTGATCTCTTCGACGATGGCGGCGTATTTCTCCTTGGCCGTGCGATAGACCGCGTCGTGCTCGTCCTCGCGCGCGACCGGCAGGTTGGTCGGCACCTCGACCACGCCAAGCTTGTAGATTTCCTGGAATTCCTCGGCCTCGGTCGCCGCGGTGCCGGTCATGCCGGCGAGTTTCTCGTACAGCCGGAAATAGTTCTGGAACGTCACGCTGGCGAGCGTCACGTTCTCGGGCTGGATCGCGCAGCCTTCCTTGGCCTCGATGGCCTGGTGCAGCCCGTCCGAAAGCCGCCGGCCCGCCATCATCCGCCCTGTGAATTCGTCGATCAGCACGACCTCGTTGTCGCGGACGATATAGTCCTTGTCCTTGGTGAACAGCTTGTGCGCCCGAAGCCCCTGGTTGACGTGGTGCACGATCGTCGTGGACTCGGGGTCGTACAGCGTCTGGTCCTCGGGCAGGATGCCCAGCGCGTGCAGGCGTTCCTCGAGAAACTCGTTGCCCTCGTCGGTATAGGTCACGTTCCGGGTTTTTTCGTCGAGCGTGTAGTGCTCTTCGCGGATCTCCGGGATCAGCTTGTCGATGGTGATATACAGCTCGGACCGGTCCTGCGCGGGACCCGAGATGATCAGGGGCGTGCGCGCCTCGTCGATCAGGATCGAATCGACCTCGTCGACGATCGCGAAATGGTGGTCGCGCTGGTACATTTCCGAAAGCTCGGATTTCATGTTGTCGCGCAGATAGTCGAAGCCCAGCTCGTTGTTCGTCGCATAGGTGATGTCGCAGCCATAGGCCGCCTGCTTTTCGGCATCGGGCTGCTGCGGATAGATCACGCCGGTGGTCATGCCCAGCGCGGCATAGACCTTGCCCATCCAGTCGGCGTCGCGCTTGGCGAGATAGTCGTTGACGGTGACGATATGCACGCCGCGCTTGGTCAGCGCGTTCAGATAGGCCGGGAAGGTCGCCACCAGCGTCTTGCCCTCGCCGGTCTTCATCTCGGCGATGTTGCCCTGATGCAGGAAGATGCCGCCCATCAGCTGCACGTCGAAGGCGCGCAGCCCCAGCGCCCGCTTGGCGGCCTCGCGGCAATTGGCGAAGGCTTCGGGCAGGATCGATTCCAGGCTTTCGCCCTCGGCCACGCGCGCGACGAATTCGGCGGTCTTTTCCTTGAGCTGCGCGTCACTCAGCGCCTCGAACTCGGGTTCCAGCGCGTTGATCTTCTCGACGGTCGGGCGGGTCGCCTTGATCCTGCGGTCGTTGGGCGTGCCGAAGACCTTCTTGGCGAGTGTTCCGATACCCAGCATGCTTACTCCGCCCGGATGCGATTTGACGTCAACGTGTCGAACGAGGGATTGCCCGCCCGTCTGCCGCCCCATAAGAACAGGGGCCAGAGCGCGGCCTCTCACGTCTCAAGGCGATGTAAGGGGCCGCTTGTTTAGTGTCAACGTCGCGGCCCGGTCGCGGCCAACCGATCAATGCCAGGAAGGACCCGATCATGCCGACACCCAAAGCCCTGATGCTGGCCGCCCTGCTTGGTGCTGGCCTTGCCGGGCCGCTCGCGGCCGAAAACCATGCGGCCGCCACCGACGTGACCGCCGGCACCGTCGTCGCCACGGTGGGCGGAACCGATATCACGATCGGACACATGATCGCGATGCTCGGCGCGCTGCCGCAGGACCAGCGCCAGCTGCCCCTGCCGGTGCTGTTCGAGGGCATCCTGGAACGGCTGATCCAGCAGGAGGCGATCAGCCAGTCGCAGGACACCGTCGCCCGGCTGACCGAGCTGCAACTGGAAAACGAACGCCGCGCGCTGATCGCCAGCGACGTGGTCAACGCACTCGCCGTCGAGATCGAGGTGTCGCCCGAAGAGGTGCAGGCCGCCTATGACCGGCGCTTCGCCGACTTCACCCCGCCCACCGAATACAACGCCTCGCACATCCTGGTTGAGACCGAGGACGAGGCCAAGGCGCTGGTCGCCGAGCTGGAGGCCGGCGCCGATTTCGCCGAGCTGGCGATGGCCAGGTCCACCGGCCCCTCGGGGCCGAATGGCGGGCAACTGGGCTGGTTCGGCCCGGGCCGCATGGTGCCGCCCTTCGAGGCCGCCGTGACGGCGCTGGAAAAGGGCCAGATCTCGGCGCCGGTGCAGACCCAGTTCGGCTGGCACGTGATCATCCTGAACGACACCCGCGAACCCGGCGTGCCGACACTGGGCGAGATGCAGGGCGAACTGGAACAGGAGGTCTGGTCCGAGAAGCTGCGCGCCGAGATCACCGCGCTGGTCGAGGCGGCCGAGATCGACCGGATGGACCTGTCCGGCATCGACCCGCAGGTTCTCTTGAACCCCGGCCTGGTCGAGAACTGACGGGACGGCGATGGCAAAGGCTCCGCTTCCCGTCTCGCCGCTCGCTCCGGCGGCATTTCCCGAAATCCCGCCCGTGGGCGGCGTGCGATTTGCCACCGCGGCGGCGGGCGTGCGCTATGCCGGGCGCACCGACGTGATGCTGGCGGACCTGGCGCCGGGCAGCACGGTCGCCGGGGTCTTCACCCGCTCGTCCACGCGGTCGGCGCCGGTGCTGGACTGCCAGGCCAAGATCGGCGGCGGCGCGGCGGGCGGCGCGGCGATCATCGTGAATTCGGGCAACGCCAACGCGTTCACCGGGTCGAACGGCGCGCAGGCGGTTTCGGCGATCACCGCCATGGCGGCCGAGACCCTCGGCGTGCCCGAGGCGCGGGTCTTCACCGCATCCACCGGCGTGATCGGCGAGCCGTTGCGCCATGACCGGATCACCGCCAGGCTGGCCGAGCTGAAGGCGGCGCTCAGCCCGGACGGCATCGCCGGCGCGGCGCGCGCGATCATGACCACCGACACCTACCCCAAGGGCGCCTTCGCCGAGGTCGAGACCGGCGCCGGCCGGGTTCGGATCGCCGGCATCGCCAAGGGATCGGGCATGATCGCGCCCGACATGGCGACCATGCTGGCCTATGTCTTCACCGACGCGGCGGTCGACCAGCCGGTTCTGCAGGCGATGCTGACCGCCGGCGCCGAGGCGAGTTTCAACCGGATCACCGTGGACAGCGACACCTCGACCTCGGACACGCTGATGCTCGCCGCGACCGGCGCCTCGGGCGTGCCGGTCGGGGCGGGCGATGCGGCCTTCGTTTCGGCGCTGAACCACGTGCTGCTGGATCTCGCGCACCAGGTGGTGCGCGACGGCGAGGGGGCGACCAAGTTCGTCGAGGTCGCCGTGACCGGCGCGCGCGACGCCGCGGATGCGAAAAAGGTCGCGCTGGCGGTCGCCAATTCGCCGCTGGTCAAGACCGCGATCGCCGGCGAGGACCCGAACTGGGGCCGCATCGTCATGGCGGTCGGCAAGTCCGGCGCCGAGGCCGACCGCGACCGACTGTCGATCCGGTTCGGCGATATCCGGGTCGCGGAACGGGGCTGGGTCGCGGCAAGCTATCGCGAGGCCGACGGCGCCGCCTACATGAAGGGCCAGGACCTGGTGATCGGCGTCGACCTCGGCCTCGGCGAGGGCACGGCGACGGTCTGGACCTGCGACCTGACGCATCAGTACGTCTCGATCAACGCGGATTACCGTTCCTAGGATGGGGGATGCCACCCATCCTGCCCCGCCTTTGGTACTGGTCGCGGCCGTCGCCCTGATCGACCGCGACGGCCGGGTGCTGCTGGCGCAACGGCCCGACGGCAAGTCGATGGCCGGGCTTTGGGAATTCCCCGGCGGCAAGGTGGAACCGGGCGAGTCCCCGGAACACGCGCTGATCCGCGAATTGCACGAAGAGCTTGGCATCGACACCTGGGAAAGCTGCCTGGCACCGCTGACCTTCGCCAGCCACGCCTATGCCGAGTTCCACCTGCTGATGCCGCTTTTCGCCTGCCGCAAGTGGCAGGGCACGCCGCATTCCAAGGAGGGCCAGGCGCTGAAATGGGTCGCGCCGCGCGACCTCCGGTCCTATCCGATGCCCCCCGCCGACATCCCGCTGATCCCGATCCTGCGCGACTGGCTTTGACCGCGGCGATCCCGGGTCCGGTTGATTTCCGGCGAACCCGGCCAAAATACTGGTGAAATTTTCCGCAATTCGATTATATATGAACCCAGCGCGTTAGGGTCTGGGGGTTTAACGCACTATGCTTCGCACCATCATGATCGGCAGTTGCGTGTCGGTCCAGGGCAGCTTTGTCCGGCAATTGCCGAACGGACAGATCGTCGTCCGCGTCGGGGACCGCATCTATTCGGGCTATCCGGTAGAGGCCAAGGCGGCCTGAACGGCCGCCCGCAGGACCGGGTTGAACGGGAACGCCCTTGCGGCGCGCCCCCGCCGATATGCGCGGCACGGGCGCGGTCAGCTTAGCGTGCGCTCGACCTCTTCGCGCTCGAAGATCTCGATCACGTCGCCCTTGCGGATGTCTTCGTAGTTCTCGAAGGCCATGCCGCATTCCTGGCCCGACTGGACCTCGGCGACCTCGTCCTTGAAGCGCTTGAGCGTCTTCAGCGTGCCCTCGTGGATCACCACGTTGTCGCGCAGAAGCCGCACGCCGGCCGACCGCCGCGCCACGCCCTCGGTCACCAGACAGCCGGCGACGTTGCCGACCTTGGAGACCTTGAAGACCTCCTTGATCTCGGCGTAGCCGATGAAGTTCTCGCGCACCTCGGCCGACAACAGCCCCGAGGCCGCCTTCTTCACGTCGTCCACCAGGTCGTAGATCACGCTGTAATAGCGGATTTCGACACCCTTCTGGTTCGCCGCGTTGCGCGCGGGCGCGTTGGCGCGGACGTTGAAGCCGAAGACCGGCGCCTGGCTGGCCTCGGCAAGGCCGATGTCGCTTTCGGTGATCGCGCCGACACCCGAATGCAGCACGCGCACGCGCACCTCTTCGTTGCCGATCTTTTCCATCGCCTGCACGATCGCCTCGGCAGAGCCCTGCACGTCGGCCTTCACCAGGATCGGCAGTTCGGCGACGTTCTGGTCTTCCTTGGCCTTGGCCATCAGCTGTTCCAGCGTCGCGGCGGCGCCCGCGGCGGCCCGCTTTTCCTTTGCGGCGCTTTCGCGGTATTCGGCGATCTCGCGGGCCTGCGCCTCGGTCTCGACGACGTTCAGAACGTCGCCGGCCTCGGGCGTGCCGTTGAGCCCCAGAACCTCGACCGGCACCGACGGCCCGGCCTCTTGCACCCGGTCGCCCTGGTCGTTGATCAGCGCGCGCACCCGGCCCCACTGCTCGCCGACGACGAAGATGTCGCCCTGCTTCAGCGTGCCGTTCTGCACCAGCACCGTGGCCACGGGGCCGCGGCCGACGTCAAGCTGCGCCTCGATCACGGCGCCCTGCGCGGCGCGGTCCGGGTTGGCCTGCAATTCCAGGATCTCGGCCTGCAGCGCGATGGCTTCCAGCAGATCGTCCAGCCCGGTACCGTTGATCGCCGAGACCTCGACGTCTTGCACCTCGCCCGACATCTTCTCGACGATCACCTCGTGCTGCAGAAGATCGGTGCGCACCTTGTCGGGGTTGGCATCGGGGCGGTCGATCTTGTTGATCGCCACGATCATCGGCACGCCCGCCGCCTTGGCGTGGTTGATCGCCTCGATGGTCTGCGGCATCACCGCGTCGTCGGCGGCCACCACAAGCACCACGATATCGGTCACTTGCGCCCCGCGCGCGCGCATCGAGGTGAACGCGGCGTGGCCAGGCGTATCGAGGAAGGTCAGCGGCTGGCCCTTCACCTCGACCTGGTAGGCGCCGATATGCTGGGTGATGCCGCCGGCCTCGCCCGCGACGACCTTGGTCTTGCGGATCGCATCCAGCAGCGAGGTCTTGCCGTGGTCGACATGGCCCATCACGGTGATCACCGGCGGGCGCGGTTTCAGGTCCCCGGCCTTGTCCTCGACGGTGTCGATCACCTGCTCGACGTCGGCGTCGGACACGCGCTGAACCCGGTGGCCGAATTCCTCGACGATCAGTTCCGCGGTGTCGGCGTCGATGGTCTGGTTCTGGGTCGCCATGATGCCGTTCTGCATCAGCGACTTGACCACGTCCGCGACACGCTCGGCCATGCGGTTGGCCAGTTCCGAGACGACGATGGTTTCGGGCACCTGCACGTCGCGCACGATCTTCTCGCGCGGCTCGTTGCCGCCCAGCGCCTTCTGGCGCGCGCGTTCCTGCTTGCGCTTCATCGCGGCGAGCGACTTCTGCCGGCCGCCCTCGCCCGAAAGCGCCTGGTTCAGCGTCAGCTTGCCGGACCGGCGGCCGCCGGCGTCGTCGCGGCCGCGCACGCTGCGGCCGCGTTCCTCGCGCTCGCGCTCGGCCTTGCGCTGCGGCGCCGGAGTGGGCTTGGCCGCGGGCGCCGGGCGCGGTTCCGGCGCCGCCGCCGTCTTGGGCGCGGCGGCTTCGGCCACGGCGCGGCGCTCTGCTTCGGCGGCCTCGCGCTTCTGGCGTTCTTCCTCTTCGGCCTTGGCCTTCAACGCCTCTTCGCGCTCGCGCTCTTCGCGCTCCTTGGCCTCGGCCTCGGCGCGGCGGCGCTCGCGCTCTTCGGCGCGGGCCTTTTCCTCGGCCTCGCGCTGCTCGGCCTCTTCCTCTTCGCGTGCCTTGGCGGCGGCGAGCGCCTTCATCCGGCGCTCAAGCTCGGCCTCGCTGATGCCGGCGGGGCGTTTCGAAGGATCGCTGGCGGGGGCCGGCGCCGGAGACGCGGCAGCAGGCTTCGCCGCGCCGGGCTTGGGCACGACGACGCGCTTGCGCTTGGTCTCTACAACGACGTTCTTCGTCCTGCCGTGGCTGAAGCTTTGCTTCACCTGCCCCGAACGGGGGCCGCCACGCAGGCCGAGGGTCTTTTTGCCGTCCGTATCGCTCATATGGTCTTCGTACCCTTTCCGGCGGCGTATCCGCCGTCATTTGCCCGCAGGCCGGTCAGCCGCGCGGCTTCCTCTACTACACGTCTGCTGAGTCCGCCACCCGAGAGCGCGCTATGTATCACACTTTCGCGCCCGAATGCCAAACCTAATTCCGAGGCGGTCAAAACCCCGATATACGTAACTTTTCCGGCCGGCGCGTGCAGCTTGCGCTTGCCCCGCTCGGACCCGTCCGAGGCCTGGATCAGCATCTCTGCCTCGCCGCTGTCGAGCCACGCCTTGACCTTTTCGTAACCGGCCACCGCCTGGCCCGCCCGGCGTGCCAGAGAGATAAGCTCGATCACCCGCGCGCACAACAGCCGCTCGACATCGGCCGCCAGGGTGTCCGGCACCGTCACCTGCTGCCGTGCGGCCCGCGCGAAGAGCCTTTTCTTCACGGCGGCGTCCAGCGCGGCGCGGTCGGCGGCAACCCAGATGCCGCGGCCGGGCAGCTTTTCGGCCAGATCCGGCACCACCTGCCCGTCGGGCGTCACAGCGAAGCGGATCAGCCCGGCCTTCGGCCTGACCTCGCCGGTCGCGATGCAGCGCCGTTCCGGCTGGCTGCGCTCTTTGTCACGACCGCCGCGGGTCATGCGCCAGAACGGGGCCTGGGATCAGGCCCCGGCCTCCGCCGTTTCGGCGGTTTCCCCGCCGTCCTCGCCGTCTTCGTCCTCTTCCTCGGCGATCAGGTCCGCGGGATCGACCCAGCCGAGTTGGATCCGCGCGGTCATCACCATGTTCTGCGCCTCTTCCAGCGACACGTCGAACTTTTCCAGGATGCCGTCGTCCTTGACCCGCTCGCCATCGACCGTGGTCCAGCCGCCGGCAAGCTCCCAGTCGGCGCAGGTGGCGAAGTCTTCCAGCGTCTTGACGCCGTCCTCGGCCAGCGCCTCGATCATCTGAGGGCTGAGCCCCTCGAAGTTCACCAGGCTGTCCTCGACCCCCAGTTCGCGGGCATGTTCCAGCGCCTTGCGGTTCTGTTCGTCGATGAAGTCGCGGGCGCGGGCCTGTAGCTCGGTCGCGGTGTCCTCGTCGACGCCGTCGATCACGGTCAACTCGTCCAGCTCGACATAGGCCACTTCCTCGAGCGTGGTGAAGCCCTCGGCGACCAGAAGCTGGGCGAAGAATTCGTCCAGGTCGAGGGTTTCCATGAACAGCTTCGTGCGCGCGGCGAACTCGGCCTGGCGGCGCTGGCTTTCCTCTTCCTCGGTCATGATGTCGATATCCAGCCCGGTCAGCTGCGACGCCAGCCGCACGTTCTGCCCGCGCCGGCCGATGGCGAGGCTGAGCTGGTCGTCGGGCACGACGACCTCGATGCGCTCGGCCTCTTCGTCCAGCACCACCTTCGAGACCTCGGCGGGCTGCAGCGCGTTCACCAGGAAGGTCGGCGCGTCCTCGTTCCAGGGGATGATGTCGATCTTCTCGCCCTGCAGCTCGTTGACCACGGCCTGCACCCGGCTGCCGCGCATGCCGACGCAGGCGCCGACCGGGTCGATCGAGTTGTCATAGCTGACCACGGCGATCTTGGCCCGGCTGCCCGGGTCGCGGGCGACGGCCTTGATCTCGATGATGCCGTCGTAGATCTCGGGCACTTCCATCTTGAACAGCTCGGCCATGAATTCCGGCGCGGTGCGGCTGAGGAAGATCTGCGGGCCGCGCGGCTCGCGGCGCACGTCCTTGATGTAGCAGCGGATGCGGTCGTTCGGGCGATAGCTTTCGCGGCCGATCTTCTCGTTGCGGCGCAGGATCGCCTCGCCGCGGCCCACGTCGACGATGACGTTGCCGTATTCCTCGCGCTTGACGACGCCGTTGATGATGGTGCCGGCGCGGTCCTTGAATTCCTCGAACTGGCGGTCGCGTTCCGCCTCGCGCACCTTTTGCAGGATCACCTGCTTGGCCGACTGCGCGGCGATCCGGCCCATTTCCACCGGCGGCACCTCGTCGACGATGGTGTCGCCGACCTTGGGATCGTCGAGGTACTGTTTCGCCTGCTCGACTGTCAGCTCCGCCTGGTAGTTTTCCAGCTCTTCGTCCTCGACCACGGTGCGGACGCGGGTGAAGGTCGCCTTGCCGGTCTTGCGGTCGATCGACACGCGGATGTCCATCTCGGCGCCGTAGCGCGACTTGGCGGCGCGGGCGAGGCTTTCCTCCATCGCCTCGACCACCAGGCCCGGGTCGATCATCTTTTCGCGCGCCACCGCCTCGGCAGTCTGCAACAGTTCAAGCTGGTTGGCGGATGTGATTGCCATGTCAGTCCTCCTGAGACGCCTCTTCGGTCTCTATTTCATCGTAATCGGCTTCGTTCAGCACGCCGGCGGCCTTGCGGCTTTTCAGCATTTCGCGGATCAGCTCGTCGGTCAGCACCAGCTTGGCGTCGGCCAGCCAGCCGAATTTCAGCCCGATCGTGCCTTCTGCCACGTTGATCAGCACCTCGTCGCCCTCGACCCCGGCCAGGACGCCCTTGAACCGCTTGCGCCCGTCGATCAGTTCCGCCGTCTCCAGCCGCGCCTCGTAGCCCTCGAAGGCCTCGAAATCCTTCAGCCGGGTCAGCGGCCTGTCGATGCCGGGGCTGGAGACCTCGAGCGTATAGGCATCCTCGATAGGGTCCTCGACATCCAGCGTGGCCGAAACCGCGTTCGATATCTCGGCGCAGTCGTCCACCTCAATCCCGCCGCCGGGGCGTTCGGCCATGATCTGCACGGTGGCCTTCCTGCCGCCCATGAAGCGCACGCGCACCAGTTCGAACCCCATGCCTTCGATGACGGGGGTTATGATTTCGGCGAGGCGCCGGTCGATCTGGGCTTTGGCAACGAGGTCGGACATTCGGTCAGGCACAAAAAAACGGGCCAGCGGCCCGTCGGATTTTCCGGTGGAGCCTCGGGGGTGGAAGCCGAAACGCCGCTGTTGAGGGGCATATACGCGCTGACGGAGGAGTCCGCAAGGGGGCTGTTTGCGGTTCGGGTCATCGGCGACGCCGGGGCGGACCGCCCGCCACCTGACCGGCCCCCCTTCAGCCCCCGTCCGCGCCTGGCCGCCCCCGGCCGCCCCTGCCCCGTTGCGCCGCGCTGCGCCGCGCTCTAGCCTCGGCGGGCAGCGACAGGAGCAGGACCATGGCAGACCGACCGACCATCGAGGAACGCGAGAACGGGCCGCTGGTCGTCAAGGGCGCGACGCGGATGATCGGCCCCGACGGCGAAGAGATCGAGGTGAAGGAGGTGATGGCGCTTTGCCGCTGCGGCGGATCGGGCAACAAGCCGTTCTGCGACGGCACCCACAAGAAGAACGGGTTCCAGAGCCGCGGCGGAGACCCCGCCGGCAAGGACCGGGTGCTTCGCTACGAGGGCGAGACGCTGACGGTGAACTTCAACCCACGGGTCTGTTCGCACGCCGCCGAATGCGCGCGGATCGCGCCCGCGGCGTTCGATTCCAGGCGACGGCCCTGGATCGAGCCCGACCGCGACCTCGACGGCGTCGAAAAGGTCATGCGCGCCTGCCCCTCGGGCGCGCTCTGGATCGAGGGGCGGGCCCACGCGCTGCCCGACCGGGCGACGGTCGAGGTGCAGAAGGACGGCCCCTATTGGATCACCGGCGCCGAGATTGCCGCGGACGTGCCGGGCGAGGGCGCGACCAAGGCCAAGTTCGTGCTGTGCCGGTGCGGCCTGTCGGGCAACAAGCCCTATTGCGACGGCACCCACCGCGACCGGGGCTGGACCGCGTGAACGGCGAGGGCCGCCGGCTCGACCCGCCCGACTGGGACGATTTCCGCCGCCGCTTCCACGTGTTGCTGGACGCCTGCGTCGACCGGATGCAGGGGGCGCGGGACCTGCCCTGGCAGCCGGTGCCAGAGGGCTACGCCCGGACCGTCGCGCCGGGGCATGGCGGCGACGTGATGGCGCGGATGGCGGAACAGATCATGCCCTACGCCACCGGCAACACCCATCCGCGGTTCTGGGGCTGGGTACACGGCACCGGCCTGCCGGTCTCGGCCGCGGCCGAGCTGGTCGCCGCGACGATGAACAGCAATCTCGGCGGGCGCGACCACGGCGCAATCGAGGTGGAGAAGGCGGTGATTGCCTGGCTCTGCCAACTGATCGGAATGCCCGCCGGCGCCTTCGGGCTGATGACCAGCGGCACCTCGCAGGCCACAATCCTGGCGCTTTCGGCGGCGCGCAGGCGGCTCTATCCGAAGGTGCGCACGCAGGGCATCGCCGACCTGCCGCGGGTGCGGGTCTACATCGCCGAGGGCGGGCATTCCTGCGTCGCCAAGGCGCTGGAGGTGATGGGCCACGGCTCGGACGCGGTGTTCCGCGTGGCGCTGACCGGGGGCGGCGCGATGGATTTCGACCGGCTTGCGGACGCGGTAGACATCGACCGCGCCGAAGGGATCGTCCCGCTCGCCGTCGTCGGCACCGCCGGATCGGTGAACACCGGCAGCTTCGACCCGCTCGACGGCCTCGCCGATTTCTGCGCCGGGCGCGGCATCTGGCTGCATGCCGACGCGGCTTTCGGGCTGTGGACGATCCTGGCGGATGCGCCCTGGCGCGACCTTGCGCGGGGCATCGGCCGGGCCGACAGCATCGCCACCGATTTCCACAAGTGGATCGGGGTGCCCTATGATTGCGGCGCCTGCCTGATCGCCGACCGCGAGGCGCACCGCGCCACGTTCGCGGCGCGGCCGGAATACCTGGCCGGGCAGGCCGCCGGGCTGGCCGGCGGCGATACCTGGTTCACCGATTACAGCGTCGAGCTTTCCCGCGGCTTCAGGGCGTTGAAGGTCTGGGCCGCCATCGAGGCGCTGGGGACCGGGGCGCTGGGCGCCGCGATCACCGATAATTGCCGGCAGGCCGCGCTGATGGGCGAACTGGCCGCGGCGTCGGACTGGCTGGACCTCGCGCATCCGGTGGTCTCGAATCTCTGCTGTTTCGCCCCCCGCGCCGGCGACCCCGCCGGCATCGCCGCGACGCTGCAGCTTTCGGGCGAGGCGGTATTCTCGACGACGACGATCGACGGCCGCGCCTGCCTGCGTGCGGCCATCGTCAACCACCGCACGACCTGCGACGACGTGCGCGCCGCGATGGCGGCGGTAGAGCGCGAGGTGAGGGCCGCGACCTGACCCGGCCGAAACGAAACGCCCCGCCGAAGCGGGGCGTTCCTGTCCGTAATCCGGCGTCAGCCTATGCGAACCACCAGCGCTCGGCGATCCGGCTGCCGTCCATCTGGAAGTTGTTGCCGATCTTCTCGCCGTGGGCGAGCTTCGCCGAGGCCGCATCGACGAAGTTGGCGAACATCGGCACGATCACCCCGCCGCGGTCGCGCAGGATCTCCTGCATCTCGTAGTAGATCTCGCGCCGCTTGTCGCTGTCGAGCTCGGCGCGGCCCTTGTACAGCAGCTCCTGGAACTGGGGATCGTTCCACTGGCTGTCGTTCCACGGCACGCCGGCCTCGTAGGCGGTCGAGAACATCCAGTCCTCGGTCGGGCGGCCCGACCAGTAGACCGCGCTGAACCCCTTCTTCAGCCAGACGTTCGACCAGTAACCGTCGTCGGGTTCCTGCACCACGCTGATGTTGATGCCGGCGTCCCGGGCAGAGGCCTGGAACAGCTGCGCCGCGTCGATCGCGCCGGTGAACGCCGCGTTCGCCGCCGAAAGGTTGACGTCGAACGAATCGAGCCCCGCCTCCTTGAGGTGGAACTTGGCCCTGTCCGGATCGTAGGTCAGCTGCTCCATGTCGGCGTTGAAGTACTGGTTCGCCGGCCCGATCGGCGTGTCGTTGCCCACGCGGCCGTGGCCCAGCAGGATCTTGTCGACCATCTCCTGCCGGTTGATCGCGTATTTCAGCGCCCGGCGGATATGCACGTTGTCGAAGGGCGAGGTCTGGGTCAGCATCGCAAAGGTGAAGTGCTGGTTGCCGGTGACCTCGAAGATCGACACGTTCGGGTTGGCGCGCATCAGCGGCTCGGTCTTGAAGTCGACCCGGTTCACCGCATCCACCTGGTTGGTCATCAGCGCGTTCATCCGCGCCGAGGCATCGTTGATCGCGATCGCCTCGATCGAGTCGAACCAGCCGGCGCGGCCGTCCTTGTAGTGCCCGTCCACCCGGCTCAACACGGTGCGCACGCCGGGATCGAACGCCTCGACCTTGTAAAGCCCGGTGCCGATGCCCTTGGCGATGGCCTCGTCGACCTGGCCGGCCGGGTACATCAGGATGTGGTAGTCGCTAAGCAGGAACGGGAAGTCCGCGTTGCCGGCGGCAAGCGTGAACTGCACCTGATGATCGCCCAGCTTCTTCATCTCGGTGATCGCCGAGACGATCGGCTTGGCCGCCGACTTGGCGCCCTCGGCGGTATGCATGTTCAGCGATTCGATCACGTCGTCGGCGCCGAACGCCTTGCCGTTGTGGAACGTGACGCCCTGGCGCAGGTTGAAGGTCCAGACCTTGGCGTCGGGGGTGGCCTCCCAGCTTTCGGCAAGCTCGCCATGCAGCTGGCCGTCGGCGCCGACCTCGGTCAGGCAGTCGAACACGGCGCCGTGGCCGAGGTTGATCATGTAGCTGTCGGAATGCGTGCGGCCGTCCCAGCTGTCCGAGGTGTTGGCGCCCGCGAGGCCGAGGCGCAGCGTGCCGCCGCGCTTGGGCTGGGCGAAGGTCGGGACGCCGGTGGCAGCCAGCACACCGGCGGCCACGCCGGTCCTCAGCAGACCGCGTCGTGTGAATCGAGACATGTTCATTCCTCCCATCATGTCTTTTCTCTGTTCAGGCGGCGCACCGGCCGCCCGTCGTGCAGGGTGTCATACAGCGATTCGCCTACATTCTATCAACTGCGGCATCGCCGATGTTATCAACTCCGCGCTCGGCCAGCAGATTGGTCAGCCAGTCCGGATCCATCTCCGGGACCGAGCTGAGCAGCAGGTCGGTATAGGCATGGTGCGGCGGGCGGAACATCTCGGTCTTCGGCCCCTGTTCCACCACCCGGCCGTCCTTCATCACCACCACCTCGTCGGCGATCGAACGCACCGTGGCCAGATCGTGGGTGATGAACATGTAGCTGAGCTTCAGCTCGTCCTGCAGTCGCGCGAGCAGCTTCAGGATGCCCTCGGCGACCAGCTGGTCCAGCGCCGACGTGACCTCGTCGCAGATGATGAAATCGGGCTCGGCGGCCAGCGCGCGGGCGATGCCGACCCGCTGTTTCTGCCCGCCGCTGAGTTCCGAGGGCAGGCGGTCGATGAACTGGTCGGGTTCCATCTCGATCTCGTTCAGAAGCTCGCGCACCCGCTCGCGCTTCTTCGCGCCGTGAAGTCCCATGTAGAACTGCACGGGCCGGCCGATGATCTCGCCGATCGGCTTGCGCGGGTTCAGCGCGGTGTCGGCCATCTGATAGATCATCTGCGCCTGGCGCAGCTGCGTCTTGCTGCGCCGGCGGTAATCCAGCGGCAGCGCCTCGCCGCGAAACTCGACATGGCCCGACTTCGGCGGCAGAAGCCCGGTGATGCAGCGCGCCGCGGTCGACTTGCCGGACCCGGATTCGCCCACCACGGCGACGGTGCGCCCCTCGTGGATGTCGAAGCTGACGTCGTGCAGGACCGGGATCGAGCCATAGGCGGCGGTGACGTTCCTGACGCTGATCACCGGCACCGCGCCTGGATCGGCCGGCGGTTTCTGCGGGCGCTGAAAGCTGCGCACCGCCCAGAGGCTTTTCGTGTAATCCTCCTTCGGATCGGACAGCATGGTGCGGGTGTCGGATTCCTCGACCTCGTCGCCCTTCAGCAGCACCTTGATCCGGTCGGCCATCTGCGCCACCACGGCCAGGTCGTGGGTGATGTAGATCGCCGCTGTGTCGAACTGTTCGACGATGTCGCGGATCGCGGCCAGCACCTCGATCTGGGTGGTGACGTCCAGCGCCGTGGTGGGTTCGTCGAAGATGATCAGGTCCGGCCGGCACGACATCGCCATCGCCGTCATCGCCCGCTGCAACTGCCCGCCCGAGACCTGATGCGGATACCGGAACCCGATCTCGTCGGGGTTCGGCAGGCGCAGGCGGCGGTACAGCTCGACCCCGTCGCTCACGCTGTCGGACCGCGGCGAGACGCCGTGCTGCACCGGGCCCTCGACATGCTGGTCGATCAGCTTGTGCGCCGGGTTGAAGCTCGCCGCCGCCGATTGCGCGACATAGGCGATGCGCTTGCCGAGCAGGTCGCGCTTGACCGCGGCCGAGGCGTTGATCAGGTCGATGCCGTCGAAGGTGACGCTGCCCGACTTGATCCGCACCCCGTCGCGGGTGAAACCCATGGCGGCCAGCCCCAGGGTCGACTTGCCCGCGCCGGATTCGCCGATCAGGCCCAGAACCTCGCCCTTGTTGAGCGTCAGGCTGGCGCCGTTGATGATCGGCAGCCATTCCTCGTCGGACCGGCCCTCGATCCAAAGGTCCTTGATCTCGACCAGCACCTGGCTGTCGCTCATCGGCTTGCCCTCCGGCGCTTCGTATGGGTCGCGGCCCTGCATACCACTGCCGCCGCTTCACCGAACCTAAACCGAATCGCCCTAGGATCGAGGGCGGTAGGGATGGGGCAAGCCGGGCCGATCACGGCCGGGCCGATGGCGTTCGGCTGGGTCAACGGGATCATTCCTTCAGCCCCGACGACTTGTGCAGCATCCAGTCCACCACGAAGTTTACGGCCACCGTCAGCAAGGCGATGGCGCCCGCAGCCAGCAGCGGCGCGGTGGCCACCAGCGGCGCGAAGGCGGCGAAGTTGATGAACTGGCTTAGGTCGCGCACCATGGTGCCCCAGTCCGCCAGTGGCGGCTGGATGCCGACGCCGAGGAACGAAAGCGACGCGATGGTCAGGAACACGAAGCAAAAGCGCAGCCCGAACTCGGCCAGCAGGGGCGCGGTGGCGTTCGGCAGGATCTCGCGGAAGATCAGATAGGCCAGCCCTTCTCCACGCAGCTTCGCCGCCTCGATGTAGTCCATCACCACGATGTTCATCGCCACCGCGCGGGCCAGCCGGTAGACCCGGGTCGAATCGATCACCGCGATGATGATCACCATGAACACGGTGAGCGGAATGCCCAGGCTCGGCGCCCAGACGCTGGCGATGGTCATCAGGAGAAGCGCGAAGATCAGCGCCGGGATCGCCATCAGCACGTCGACCGAGCGGCTGAGCACCTGGTCGAGCCAGCCGCCCAGCGTCGCGGCGAGAAACCCGAACGTACCGCCCAGGAAGAAGGCCAGGCAGGTGGTGGCGAATGCGATTCCCACGGTGTTCTGCGCGCCGTAGATCAGACGGCTCAGGATGTCGCGGCCGATCTGGTCGGTGCCCAGCGGATAATCCGGGTTGCCGCCCATCGCCGGGTTGCCGCCGGGCACGATGTTGGCGCTGGCCAGCACTTCCTCTTGCCCGTAGGGCGCGATCAGGCCGGCGAAGATGGCGACGACGGCGTAGATCAGGATCGTCAGGATGCCGAACGACGCCGTCAGCGGCATCGAGCGGAACAGCCGCCGCGTGGCGCGGGTGCCGACGAACGTGCCGGCAAGCCGGAAGACCAGCGCCGCGACGCCGAACAGCACCAGCCCCTGCACGGCCCAGCGGAAGAAGATCACGCTGGCGCGCGGCACGCCGTTCGCCTCGACCGGCTGGAAGTAGAACCAGACCGCGCCGATCAGCAGAAGCGCCCCCAGCACATAGCCGTAGGCGACGCCGTAGGGCATGTCGCGGAACCGCGGCGCGTTGCCGGTGGCCGTCTGGCCGGCGTAGCGGAACGCCCAGGCCAGGCCGCCGATCGCCACGAGCGCCAGGATTATCCACAGCCACCAGGTCATTTCGGATGCCTCAGCCGCGGGTTCGAGACGATCGACAGGATATCCGCTGTCAGGTTCAGCAGGATGTACGCGCCGGCGAAGATCAGGCAGCAGGCCTGAACCACCGGGATGTCACGCAGCTTGACGCTGTCGACGAAAAGCTGGCCGATGCCGGGATAGACGAACACCACCTCGACCACCACGACGCCGGTCACCAGGTACGCCAGGTTCAGCGCGATCACGTTGATGATCGGTGCCAGCGCGTTCGGCAGCGCGTGCACCACGATCACCCGCATCGGGCTCAGCCCCTTCAGCCGCGCCATCTCGATATAGGGCGAGGCCAAGAGGTTGATGATCGCCGCCCGGGTCATCCGCATCATGTGCGCCGTGACCACCAGCGTCAGCGTCAGCGCCGGCAGCATCGTGCGGGTCAGCCGCTCGCCGAAGCCCATGCCCTCGAAGATGTTCGACAGGGACGGGAAGATCGGGTTCAGCACGGCGAGGAACAGGATCAGGATGTAGGCGAGGAAGAACTCGGGGCTCGAGATCGAGCTGAGCGTCGCGATGTTGGTCGCCCGGTCGAAGACCGAGTTGCGGTAAAGCGCGGCCATCACGCCGAGCGTGATCGAGAACGGCACCGCGATGGCCGCCGTCACACCGGCGAGGAACATGGTGTTCGCGAACCGCGGCGCGATCTGCTCGGCCACGGTCTTGAGCTGCGTGCCGCCCATGTTCGAGGCGAAGTTCATCTGCGCAAAGCTGATCCCCAGATCGCCGCGCAGCATGCCCGCGAGCCAGGTGAAATAGCGCTGGAAGAACGGCTGATCCAGTCCCAGGTCACGGCGGATCGCCTCGATCGCCTCCTGCGTCGCGCCCTGGCCCAGAACCGCCTGCGCGAAATCGCCGGGCAGCAGGTTCACCGCCACGAAGATCACCACCGAGACGACGAGCAGCGTCAGCAGTCCCAGCAGCAGCCGCTGGACGATGATCCGCAGGACTGATCCCAAACCGTGAAGCTCCCCGATGCGTCCGTAACGCAGGTTCACGTTAACAAAGGCTTGTCACAAGTAAACCCTGGATAGTCGACGCTGGCGTTACGTCAGGTCAGGTCCGCTCGGCGCAGCGCCGGCGCGCCCAGCATCTGCGTCGCGGCCTCGGCCTTCAGCCGGTCCATGGTGCGCACCAATTCCGCGCTGATCCCGGGTTCCGACAGCGCGTGCCCGGCACGGCCGACCATCTTCAGTTCGGACCCCGGCCAGGCGCTGTGCAGCCGCCACGCCGAGGCCGGCGGGCAGATCATGTCGTAGCGGCCCTGAACGATGACGCCGGGCACGTGCCGGATCAGGTGCATCCGGTTCAGGATATGCCCGTCTTCGTCGAGAAACCCGGCATTGGTGAAGTAGTGGTTTTCCAGCCGGGCGAAGGCGCGGGCATACTCGGCCGGGCTTTCGCCGCCGGGACCCTCGTTGTCGATCGAGGCCAGCGTGTTCTCCCAGCTTGCCCAGGCGCGGGCATAGCGGGTTTCAAGCATCAGCTCGCCGGAAAACAGCCGCCGGTTATAGGCGGCGATCAGGTCGCCGCGTTCGTCCTCGGGCACCAGCCCGGTGAACCGCGCCCAGATTTCGGGCCAGAACTGCCCGGCGCCGCCGCCGTAGAACCAGTCTAGCTCGGCCCGGGTCATCAGGAACACGCCGCGCAGGATCAGCCCGGCGGCGCGGTCGGGATGGGTCTGGGCATAGATCAGCGCCAGCGTCGCGCCCCAGCTGCCGCCGAAGATCAACCAGCGCTCGACGCCCAGCGCGGCGCGAATCGCCTCGATGTCGCGCACCAGGTGCCACGTGGTGTTGGCCTCGATGCTGGCATGGGGCCGGGACCGGCCGCAGCCGCGCTGGTCGAACAGCACCACGCGATAGGCGTCGGGGTCGAAATAGCGCCGCATCGCTGGGCTGCATCCGCCGCCGGGGCCGCCATGCAGCACCACCACCGGAATGCCGTCGGGATTGCCGCATTGCTCGACATAGACCCGGTGGCCGTCGCCCACATCCATCACCCGCTGATCGAACGGGTCGATCGGCGGGTAAAGGTACTGTGCGCTGTTTCGCCGGCCTCTGACCTTGTCCATAACCGTTCTATATAGTGACGTGGACGCCGCCGCCACGGGGCATGGCGGGAAAACTTGATCGGAAGGCAGGACCATGCAGACCACCGTCGACCCGCAGGAGGTTGCCAAGTTCGAGGCGATGGCCGCCGAGTGGTGGGACCCGAACGGCAAATTCCGGCCGCTGCACATGCTGAACCCGTGCCGGCTGGAATACATCTGCGCGCAGATCGCGGCCGAGTTCGGGCGCGACCGGGCCGCGCCGCGCCCGTTCGAGGGTCTGCGCATCCTGGATATCGGCTGCGGCGGCGGGCTGCTCAGCGAGCCGATGGCGCGGCTGGGCGCCGACGTGGTGGGCGCCGACGCTGCCGAGCGCAACATTCCCGTGGCGCGGATCCACGCCGAACGGCAGGGGCTGGCGATCGACTACCGCCACACGACGGCCGAGGCGCTGGCCGAGGCCGGCGAGCAATTCGATGCCGTGCTGAACATGGAGGTGGTCGAGCACGTGGCCGACCCGGCGGCCTATCTGGCGGCCTGCCGCGCGCTGCTGCGGCCCGGCGGGCTGATGGTGTGCTCGACGCTGAACCGCAATCCGAAAAGCTTTCTTTTGGCCATCATTGGCGCCGAGCACGTGATGCGCTGGCTGCCCAGGGGCACCCATGACTGGTCGAAGTTCATCACGCCGGACGAGCTGTTCGAGATGCTGCGGGCCGCGGGGCTGGACCCGGTCGACCGCAAGGGCATGGTGTTCAACCCGCTCGCCTGGTCCTGGTCGATCTCGGACCGCGACCTGAGCGTGAACTACGTCACGACCAGCATCCGCCCCGAATAGCGCGCGCCCGCGGCCGGCCGGGCCCGCGGTTCAGGCCATGCCGATCGCCCGGGGCTCGGGCCCGATGTCGTCGGGTCGCCGGTTCAGGAGACCCTGAAGCCGCGCCTGCAGGCCGGCATGGGCGGGATCGCCGAAGAGATTCCGCGCCTCGCCCGGATCGGCGGCGAGATCGTACATCTCGCCCGCGCCCGAAATCAGGTCGACGGTCAGCTTGTGGTCGCGTGTCCGCACCGTACGCAGGCTCAGCCGGACGCCGGTGCGCCCCGGCAGCAGGTCCCACTCGTTCAGGGCGAAGTCGCGGCCTGCGCCGCCCTCGATCATCGGCCGCAGGCTGGCGCCGTGCTGGGCCAGCAACGGATCGGCCTTGCCCCAGTCGCAGAAGGTCGGCCCCAGGTCGAGCGTCGAGACCGGATCGCGCACAACCTTGCCTGCCGGCACGCCGGGGCCCTTCACGATCATCGGGACGCGCAGCAGCCCCTCGTAGTGCATCGGCCGCTTCAGGATCAGGCCATGGCCCCCAGCCAGTCGCCGTGGTCGGATACGTAGATCACCACGGTGTTCCGGTTCAGCCCCGCCTCGTCCAGCGCGATCAGGATGCGGCCGACATTGTGGTCGACCAGCGCGATCTGGCCGTAGGTGTTTGGGATGATCTCGCGCAGCTGCGCGTCGCTTTGCGGCTGGATGCGGCTTTAGGTCTTGCGCACCTCGGCGCCGTCGCCCTCGAAGCTGCGCACCCGGTCTTCCGGTAGGTCGACCTCGGCCGGATCGTGCAGCCGCGACCAGGGTTCCGGCGCGTCGAACGGGTGGTGCGGGTCGGGAAAGCTGACCCAGGTGCAGAACGGTTGCGAGCCGTCGCGGCCATGCTTCAGCCACTCGATCGTGCGGTCGGCGGTCCAGGTGGAGTTGTGCCAGGCCACCGGCAGGCGCGAATGCCAGGTCTGCGCCGCGCCCCGGGTGTCCCCCGCGTTCTCGCGGTACATCCGGTTCCTTTCGTCGCCGCGCCCGTCGGCATGGAACCAGCGTTCGTAATGCTGCCCGCGCGGCGGCTTTTCCGGCAGGAACCAGTTGTGGCCGACCAGCATCAGCTCGACATGGGAAAACCCCATGTAGGGCCCGTACCAGTCCGCCGGATAGTCCGCCGAGGACCGCAGGCATTCCGGCGTGCCGGTGGGCTGAAACGTGTGATAGGTCGCGAAATGCGCCTTGCCGAAGAACGCGGTCTGATAGCCCGCCGCCGCCATCGCGCCGGCAAAGCCCCGTTCGCCCACCGCCGGGTCCAGGTCGATGCCGTTGTCATGCACGCCATGCGTTCGGCAAAGCTGACCGGTCAGGATCGAGGCGCGCGCCGGCGCCGGTTCAGCGTGTAGCCCAGCGTCGCGGCCAGCGTCGAGCCGATGCCGGGCAGCGCGCCGATCACCGTGCCGATCACGGCCGAGCGCCCGATGAACGGCAGGATGCGCCTGATATCGGCCCAGTGCAGCCGCTGGTCCGCGGCCTGCGGGGCCGCGGCGATGGCCCCGCTTGCGCGCTTTTCGGTCCAGAGGTCCTCAAGTTCGGTAAACACTGCGCCCAGCACCAGCGTGCCGATCACCGCCGTGGTGATCGGGATGCCCCGGCTCAGCGTCTCGGTGCCGAACGAGAGCCGCGGATAGAAATCCTCGCCCGTGCGACGAACACCGCCAAAAGGCCCAGCCCCGCGCTCAACAGCCCCTTGGCCGCCGAGCCGCCCACCACCGCGGCGATGAAGCTGAGCGACAGGATCAGCAGCGCCGCCTTTTCGGGCAGATCCAGATAGGCCTCGACCAGGATCGCCAGGAACGGCGCGCAGACAAACAGCACGATGTCGGAAAACGTGTGACCGCTGGCCGAGGCGAAATGCGACACCTTCAGCGCCTTCCGGGCATAGCCGCGCTGCGCCATCGGGTAGCCGTCGAGCGTGGTCATGTAGCTGTCGGGCGTGCCGGGCGTGTTGAACAGGATTGCCGGCACCGTGCCGCCCACGGTCGCGCCCTTCATCACCCCGATCAGGAACCCCATCACCGGAACAGCGCATCCGGCGTGAAGCCGAAGACCGAGATCAGGATCGGCACGCTGATCGCCATCGCGATCACGCCCCCCAGCCCCGGCGTGGCGCCGACGACGATGCCGGTGTCGGTGTCGACCGGGGCCCAGACAAGCACGACCAGCACCGCGGCCAGCACGCAGACGGCGCCGCGGATGGCATTCGGGCGGGTCATCTGGCCGGGGCCGGTCGGGCGCGGCCCGCCGCGGGGTCACCGCGTTGCTGCGATCAGCTTGCCGGCGGACTCGATAGCGTCCTGCACCAGGGGCTCCAGATCGGCTCCCGCGATCAGCACAGGGCCGCCGAAACCCTTGGTGATGAAGCCGTTCACCTTGCTGCCGTCTTCGCCGACGGCCTCGGCAATGGCGGCGGCGATGGCATCGCGCGCGGCCGAGTCCATGCCCGGCGGACCTGCTCGGGGATGATGTTCCAGCCGTGCCTTGCCTCCAGCGACTCGGCGATCAGCCGGGCCTGGGTATCGGCACCGCCGCCCGCGACGAAGGCGATGATCAGCTTGATCGGCCCCGGCGGAGTCCGATCGGCCGCCAGCACCACGCCTGCCGATACGGAAAGGGTCAGCGCCGCAACGGCAGCGGTCAGAACGCGTATCACCGGGACTCCTCCCTTGATTTCCCGGTATGCACCGGACAGACAAAGTGAAATTGATAGGTCAACAAGAACGTTGATTGGTCAACTAATCTGCCCTAGGTAAGGCCCATGAAGGACGACCTGAATCGCGAGGCCGACGGATCGGGGCTGGACCTGCACCAGTTCCTGACCTTCCGGCTGGCACGGGTGCAGGCCAAGCTGAACGCGCAGGCCACGCGCATCCTGCGCGAGGTCGCCGGGCTGTCGCTGACGCAATGGCGCATCATCGCACTGATCGGGAACGCGTCCGGCGACGGCCCCACCCGGTCGGCCGACCTGACCCGCGCCGCCGAGTTCGACAAGGGCCAGTTCAGTCGCAAGCTGAAGACCCTAGTCGAGACCGGGCTGGTCGTCGCGCAGGTCGACGAGCGCGACAACCGGGTGCAGTTGCTGTCGCTCAGCGACGCGGGCCAGGCGCTGTTCGACCGGACCTGGCCGACGATGCAGGCCCGCCAGGCCGCGCTGCGGGCGACGATCACGGCCGAGGAGCGCGACGCACTGATTTCCGCCCTCGACAAGCTCGAGGCTGCGTCTGAACGCACAGAGTTCGCCCCGTGACAGGCCGGAACCTTCTGGTCGTGATGTCCGACGAGCATCAGGCCAGGGCGATGGGCTGCGCCGGCCATGAGATCGCGCAAACCCCGCATCTCGACGCGCTCGCCGCGCGCGGGCTGCGGTTCACCGACGCCTCGACCCCCTCGCCGATCTGCGTCCTCGCCCGCGCCGCCTTTGCCGCAGGGCGCTATGTGCACCGCATCCGGCTTTGGGACAACGCGATGCCCTATGTGGGCGAGCCGCCCGGCTTGGGGCCACGCGCTGCGGGCCGCCGGCGTACCCGTCGAGTCGGTCGGCAAGCTGCATTATCGCGACGCCGCCGACCCGGCCGGATTCGACGCCGAGCACCTGCCGATGCATGTCGCCGGCGGCATCGGCATGGTCTGGGCCTCGATCCGCCGCGAGGACGAGCGCCGCATCGCCGGGGGCCGGATGCTCGGCGACCATATCGGGCCCGGCACCAGCAGGTACACCGAGTACGATGAGGCGGTGGTGCAGCGCACCAGGCAATGGTTCCTCGACCGGGCCGCCGGCGGCGACGACCGCCCCTGGTGCCTGTTCGTCGGCCTCGTCGCGCCGCATTTCCCGCTGGTCGTGCCGCGGGAATTCTATGACCTCTACCCGCCGGACGCGCTGCCCGAACCCAGGTTGCACCCCGCGACCGGCTAGACCCGCCATCCCTGGGTCGAGAAGCAGAACGCGATGATGGACAGCGAGGCCAGGTTCGCCGACCCGTCCGAGCGCCAGAGGGCCATCGCCGCCTATTACGGCCTCTGCTCGTGGCTCGACCATAACGTGGGCCGCATCCTCGCCGCGCTGGACGAGGCCGACCTCGGGCAGTCGACCCGCGCGGTCTACACATCGGATCACGGCGACAACATCGGTGCGCGCGGGCTTTGGGGCAAGTCGAATCCCTACCGCGAATCCGTCTGCGCGCCGCTGATCATGGCCGGCCCCGGCATCGCCCCGGGCACCTGCGACACCCCGGTCAGCCTGCTGGACCTAAGCCACGAGATCGCTGCGCATTTCGGCTGCGACCTGGCGGGCGACGGCCGCCCGTTGTCGGCGATCGCCGCGGAACCGCCCGACCCCGACCGCGTGGTGTTCAGCGAATACCACGCCGCCGGCGCGATCTCGGGCGCCTTCATGCTGCGCAGGGGACGCTGGAAGCTGAACCATTACGTCGGCTTTCCGCCCGAGCTTTTCGACCTCCCCGACGACCCCGAGGAAACCCGCGACCTCGGCCAGAGCCCCGTCCATGCCGGGATTCGCGCCGAGCCCAGGGCCGAACTGCGCGCGATCTGCGATCCCAAGGCGACCGACGCGCAGGCCTTCGCCGAGCAGGCCGCGCTTGTCGAGCGCATGGGCGGGCGCGAGGCGGCGCTGCGGCTCGGCGCCCCCGGCGCGACCCCGCCGCCCGAAATCGCGCCGTGAGGCTGACGATCCTCGGCTCCGGCTCGCCAGAGCCGCATCCCCGCCGCGCCTCGTCGGGTTACCTGCTGGAGGTCGCCGGCCGGCGGCTGCTGTTCGATTGCGGCGGCGGCGTCTTCGACCGGCTGCTCGCGGCCGGGCTCGGCCCCTCGGAGATCGACGCGCTTTTCCTCAGCCACCTGCATTCCGACCACATGATGGACTATGCCCGCCTGGTCCACGCCCGGTGGGACCAGAACGGCCCGCCGCTGCAGGTCTACGGTCCGGCGCCGGTCGCCGATATCACCCGGCGGCTGTTCGGCCCCGACGGCGTCTTTGCCTTCGACCTGGCCGCGCGCACGCAGCTGAAGCCCAGCCAGGACGTCTGGGTCGCCCGCGGCGGCACGCTTCCACGGCCCTGGCCGGCGCCCGAGATCACCGAAATCGCCCCCGGCTTTACCCTCGACACCGGCGCCTGGCGGCTCGCCGCCTGCGAGGTGCCGCACGCCCAGCCCAGGCTGTCCTGCCTCGCCTTCCGCGTCGATCACGGCGGCAAGAGCGTCACCTATTCCGGCGACGCCGGTCTTTGCCCCGACCTCGAGGCGATGGCGCAGGGCACCGACCTGCTGCTGCACTGGTGCTACCGCCTCGACGGCGAGGCGGCGCAGCCAGAGATGGCCCGCCTCGCCCCCACGCCTTCGGAAATCGCCGCCATGGCCGCGCGTACCGGCGCCAAAACGCCTGATCCTCACCCATTTCCGCGCGCACATGGACACCGGGGCCAACCGCGCCGCCGCGCTCGCCGCGGCGGCGGGCGCATTTCCCGGCCCGGTATCCATCGCCGAAGACCTCGACAGCCACGACATCTGACAAACTCCTTCATCTGGCCGGAAATACCTCCGGGGGGGTCCCGGGGGGGGCAGCGCCCCCCGGCGGGGGGGGGG